>CADCBB010000023.1 GCA_902799555.1 uncultured Bacteroidales bacterium | reverse complement strand
TTTTTTTATCCTTCCGCAAGGAACAATTCTTTAGCAGAAAGCGACGAATGAACAAGCGAAGTGTGAAGTCCCTCTTTTAATCCATACGGGGTGACAAACGTCAATACAACGCCTCGGCTGATATTATTCTCTTCCATAAACAGCTGTTTGCGTTTGCTAAGCCGTTCGGCATATTCCTTCTTAATGGTATAAGGGGTAGCAGAAAACTTCATCTCGCATAGATGAATCATTTTATCAGCACGTGAAATAACCAAATCCACTTGTGCACCTTTGCGCGTATCATTTTTTCCGGGCACAAACCGCCAAGAAGAAGCTTCGGTCGCCATACCGGAAATACCTAAACCGCGTTTGATATGAGGAAGATGTCTCAGACAGACCTCTTCGAACGTAAAGCCTTCCCAACTCTCCACGCTCCGGTCCTGGAAATGGTGTAACCAATATTGCTCATCCTTCGAACGGTTGTCCTTGACGTAACTAAAATAGAACAGTGTATAGAAATCGCACAAACGATATAGAGTCTGTTTGGTCTTATTGCCATATTGCGCGTAGGACACTATAAAATCGCATCGTTCCAAGTTCTCTAAAATCTTCGTCAGTCCACCGCCGGAATAGCCGGTTTCATCTGAAATCTGCGTCTTGGTAAACCCTTCCCGTTTGGTAGCTAAGAGCTGTACGATCCGTATGTACTTATCCGCTTTTTTGAATAATGCGTTATATAGTTCTTTAAACTCATCGCTCAATTCTCCGCCTCTACGGAAAATAAGGGCATCCACATTCTCCACCAGACTCAATTGGGGACGAAGCAAACTCATGTAATAGGGCACGCCGCCGAAGATCATATAAAACTGCAAAATCTGATAGTCGTCCCAACTAAACCCATGAGAAAGCAGGTATTGTTTACATTCGCTCAGATAGAACGGACGCAAATAGATACGATGGGTTATACGATTGTGTAATCCTCCTTGGTTATCTTCCAGTTTCTCTTTCATCCAAGTGGTTGCGCTTCCGCACGCGATGAACACTATATCATCTCTGTTCTGCACCCAACTGGACCAAAAATACTCTAACTCACTTACAAAATCACTCTTTTGCGTATCTATCCACGGCATCTCATCAAAGAAAACCACTTTGCGAGCCTCTTGGCATTGCTCCAAGTAATTCGCCAACTGCCGAAATGCCTCATGCCAGTTGGTTAGTTCGGGAATGTCTACGTCAGGATTACAGCGCAGTAACGCCTCCCGAAAATTAGTCAACTGCGCTTGGAGGGGCTGTTTATGTGCCCCCACAAAATGAAAACTATAGGTATCCTTACAAAAACACCTTACTAAGAATGTTTTGCCTACGCGCCTACGACCATACAATATAACGAATTCCGAACGTTTTGAATCCAAAGCTCTTTGTAATTCCGCCAGTTCTAATTGACGTCCAATCAAGTTTTCCATACCACTGTCTTTAAAATCCGGTGCAAAGGTACAATATTTTTTTGAATTGACCAAATAAATTTTGTGTTTTTTGTCCAAATCTATACTTTTCGACCCACATTTGGAAGAAAAACATGTGTTTTTTGTCCAAATCTATACTTTTTTAACCCACATTTGGAAGAAAAAAAGAAAAATTTATTTGGGGCTACTAACCTTATTTCCCAAGAGATCGTAGGTGTGGCCTTGATAGAGGATGAAGAGGCGGCCGTTGGGCTGGATCTTATGGGTGAGGGGTGAGGGGTTACCGGCACTATTCCACAAAAAACAACAAAATTTAGCCTATGTTGTACCTTCGAGGACACCGACACGGCAAGCCGTCCCACCTCGAAGTTAGTTCTTAGCCACAAGGGCACGATTATCTCGCACTATCGTGCAAACCTCAATATTTTCAGCAAAAAAGTATTACGCTTATGCAAGCATAGACCATATTTTTTGCCAAAAATCTTGCATATTTGAATAATTTGTAGTACCTTTGCACCCGCAAAAGTTTTGACGATGGTTATAACCGATCCGAAAATAGAAAATCCGATCCTGCATCTGGTGGGTGAGACGGCTGACGAATTGGGCTTGGAATGCTACGTGATCGGCGGTTGGGTGCGCGATCTGCTGCTGCATAGGCCGTCCGACGATATCGATATCGTTGTTGTAAAGAGTGAAGGAATTAAAGAATTAACGAGTGAAGGAAATCGCTCCGGCATCGGTATCATGCTTGCCGAAGCGGTAGCAAAGAAACTGGGGCGCGGGGCGCATCTATCCATCTTCAAGACCTACGGGACAGCGCAAGTTAAAGGTGAAAGGTTAAAGGTGAAAGGTGAAAGGATTGATTCTATAGAGTTGGAGTTTGTAGGAGCGCGCAAGGAGAGTTATCAGCACGACAGCCGCAATCCGATCGTCGAAGACGGTACGCTGCAGGAAGATCAGGAGCGACGCGATTTCACCATCAATGCGATGGGGATTTGCTTGAATAATGGTGCAAATGGTGACGCTTCGCTTAATGGTGCAAATGATGGAAGGGATCTCCAGTATGGAGAGTTACTCGATCCGTTTGACGGCATCGGGGATCTGGAGCGGTGCATCATCAAGACGCCCTTGGATCCGGATATCACCTTCAGCGACGATCCGCTGCGTATGATGCGGGCCATCCGTTTTGCGACTCAGTTGGGCTTTAACCTCGACGGCGAGACCTTCGACGCGATCGCGCGTAATAAGGAACGCATAGGCATCATCACGCGGGAGCGTATCGCGGAGGAGTTGAATAAGATCATCCTCAGTCGCCGGCCTTCGGAAGGGTTCATCTTATTGGACAAGACCGGACTCCTGCCGCTTATCTTCCCGGAGTTGGCAGCCCTCAAAGGCATCGAGGTCAAAGAAGGACGCGGGCATAAAGATGTATTCTATCATACCTTAAAGGTCCTCGACAATGTCTCGGAGTTAACGAGTGAAAGAATTAAAGAATTAAAGAATGAAGGAAAGGACAGAGTCCTTTGGTTGCGCTGGGCGGCATTGTTGCACGATATCGGCAAGCCGAAGAGCAAGGCATGGGATCCGCAGGCAGGTTGGACCTTCCGCAACCATAACTATCTCGGCGCGAAGATGGTGCCGAAGATCTTTGCGAAGATGAAACTGCCGCTGAACGAGAAGATGGAGTACGTGAAGAAGATGGTGGACCTGCATATGCGGCCGATCAATCTGATTGAAGATACGGTGACGGACAGTGCGGTACGGCGTCTGCTCTTCGAAGCCGGCGACGACATCGAGGACCTGATGCTCCTTTGCGATGCGGACATCACGAGCCGCAACGAAGAGAAAAAAGCGCGCTTTCATCGGAACTATCAGCTGGTGCGGCAGAAGATGGTGGAGCTGGAAGAGCGGGACCGCATCCGCAATTTCCAACCGCCTGTCGATGGCATGGAGATCATGGAGTTGTTCCATTTGGAGCCCTGCTCCTTGGTAGGCGAACTGAAGGCGGCGATCAAGGATGCGATCCTCGACGGCGTCATCCCCAACGACCACGAGGCCGCCAAAGCATTTGTAATTGAATTATGGCAGAAGAAACAGAAATAATCGGAGCAGCCGTGGAGTACGGCGAAGAGAACATTATCCACTTGGATGACATGGAGCATATCCGGCGTCGTCCGGGTATGTATATCGGTAAACTCGGTGACGGAAGTCATTCCGATGACGGTATCTATGTGCTCATCAAAGAGAGTATTGACAACTCGATCGATGAGTTCCGCATGGGTGAAGGAAAAGTGATCGAGGTGGACGTAGCGGACGGCCGTGTACGCGTGCGTGACTATGGTCGCGGTATCCCTCTGGGTAAGTTGGTCGAAGTGGTCAGCATCCTCAATACCGGCGGCAAATACGACAGCAAGGCCTTCAAGAAATCGGTCGGTCTGAACGGTGTAGGTACGAAAGCCGTCAATGCGCTGAGTTCCTTCTTCGCCGTTGAGTCCTACCGCGAAGGGAAGATGCGTCGGGCGGAGTTCGCGCAAGGAAAACTGACCTCGGACACCGATATCATCGATTATAACGGTCCGGAGAAACGCGGCACGATCATCGAGTTCGTCCCCGATGACAGCAAAGGGCTATTCGAAAACTACCATTTCCGCGATGATTATATCGAGGAATTGCTGCGCAACTATGCCTACCTCAATACGGGTCTGACGCTGGTATATAACGGCAAGAAATTCGTGAGCAAGAACGGTCTATTGGACCTACTGACGGAGAATATGACGGTCGATCCGCTCTACCCCATCATCCATATCAAAGGCGAAGATATCGAGATCGCGCTGACCCATACCGACCAATCGAACGAGGAGTATTTCTCCTTCGTCAACGGCCAGCACACCATCCAGGGCGGTACCCATCAGGCGGCATACCGCGAGGCGATCGGTCGAACGATCAAGGAGTTCTTCAATAAGAACCAGGAGTTGTCCGACATCCGTAACGGCGTGGTCGGTGCGATCGCTATCAACGTGGAAGAGCCGGTCTTCGAGAGCCAGACGAAAGTGAAATTGGGATCCAAAGACATGAGCCCTACCGGCGGCGTGAGCGTCAATAAATTCGTCAATGACTTCGTCAAGCAGCAACTCGATAATTACCTGCACAAAAATCCGCAGACGGTGGAGATCATGCTGCAGAAGATCCAGGACAACGAGAAAGAGCGTAAGGCAATCGCCGGTGTGACCAAAGCGGCACGTGAGCGCGCGAAGAAGAACCTCGTCAATAATCCCAAGCTACGCGACTGCCAGATCCACCTCAACGACCCCAAACCCGTAAAGTCCTCCAAGGATGCGGACGACGATCTAAGGCTGGAGAGCAGCATCTTCATTACGGAGGGTTTGTCGGCATCGGGAAGTATCACGAAGAGCCGTGACGTACGTACGCAGGCGGTATTCTCGCTGCGCGGTAAACCGCTGAACTGCTTCGGCCTCACCAAATCCGTGGTGTATGAGAACGAGGAGTTCAACTGCCTGCAGTCGGCGCTGAATATCGAAGACGGTCTGGATGAACTGCGCTACAACAAAGTCATCATCGCTACCGATGCCGATGTGGACGGTATGCATATTCGCCTGCTGATGCTGACCTTCTTCCTGCAATTCTTCCCGGATCTCGTTAAGAAAGGGCACGTCTATATCCTCCAGACCCCGCTTTTCCGCGTGAAGGACAAGAACAACACCATCTACTGCTACTCCGAAGAGGAGCGGCTAAAGGCGATCGCGAAGATCAAGACACCGGAGATCACCCGATTCAAAGGTCTGGGAGAGATCTCGCCGGATGAGTTCAAGGGCTTTATCGGCGCCGGTATCCGTCTCGATCAGGTGAACCTGCGCAAAGAGGATAACGTGAAAGACCTGCTCTCGTATTACATGGGCAAGAACACGACCGAGCGCCAGCAGTTCATCATCGATAATCTCGTGATTGAAGAGGATCGGGTCGACGATGTCGACATTTTAGATTGAAGATTGGAGATTGAAGATTTATGAAAGAACTGATTGCTTTCATAGGGATGGCCATTGTCATTGCGGTGCTGATTGAGATCAATGAGCGCCGCAAGGCAAGAAAGTCGAAAGACGAGCGTCAAAAGTCGAAAGAAGACTGCGATAAAGAACAAGCCTGCGCGGAATGCGGGCTTGTCGATATATGCGAGAAAGAATCGAAGAAAGCCTGATCACAAGCGCTTATAGACTTTCTCAAAGAAGGTGACCGCACCATTCATGTGCGGGCCGTAATCATCGAAATCATACTCGACATTGTCCAGCTCCCGCTTCCGGAACTCCTTGGACAAATGGTCGCTATTGAGGAAGGGCACCATATCGTCCGTGGTGCTATGAAAGAGGTAGAGCGAGGCGCGCGGCGTCCAATGCAAGACCGAGTTTTTCTTGGTTGCTTTATAGAGCACCGAGGTCGGATAGACGTTCGTCTTGAAGATCACCGGCTTGAGCAGCGAATCCATTTCATAACCCAATTCGGCATTGACATCATTCATATACCGCATCTTGGATTCGATCAAGCCCGGATATTTCATCATCAGAGTCGGCTGGAAAAAGTCCTCCACATTGAGTCCTAAGTTTTCTCCGTAATTCAATCCCAGCACCAGCATCGGCAGCGCACAAGGGATCGTAGCCGTTTTGTGGGAGATATAATAATCAAAAGTACCGGCCAGATCATATGGCCCTGCCCCGGCAAACACTTCGTATATCGGATAGATATCCGCATAGTTCTTCTCCAATTCCCGCTGCAGCGCCAAGGTAGCCGCCCCGCCCTGCGAATAACCGACGAGGATGAGGGAGGGATAGTAGGTATAGGAATTGGCCTGCAGATACGGCAGGGCTGCTTCCAGCAAATCGATCGCCGAAGAGACGGTGCTTTTCAGATGCAGATAGGGATGCGTGAGGGTGTCCGACACGCCGTATCCGATATAATCCGGCATGAGCACGATATGCCCCTTCGTCGCAAAAATACCTTCTATCGAACTGGCATTACTCGGCGCTTCTTTATTGGAGCAGATCGTATAATGATTGGCAATGATGATATGCTTGGCTTGCTTATTGATAGGCAGAAAAATCTTACCGGACAGCGTAATGGTATCGCCTCGGGGTGAAACGGAGCGATAGGTCACAGGGACCTGCTTGATTGCCGTATAGAGGGTGGATAGAAAAATATCACTGCCCGTCTGACTGCCTGCCACTTCATACTCCGCGATACGATTCGGAAACGTGCCTTCGGTCACCGATCTGCGGAGCGTATTCCAGAAGAGATCCGAGCTGATATTATCCGACACGAAGGACTGATTCATGCTGGAGGTGAAGGAACGCCAGTTATCCTGCAGGAAACTGCCGAGCGCGCCTTTCTTCGCCTCGAAATAGGTGTGGTCTCGGTAGAACTCCAGATCGACATAATCGTCCTGGGCATAGGCGGAGGAGCACAGCGCAAGCCCTATCAGCACCACGAGACTATATATCCGTTTCCGTCTGCTCTGCATATAATTCTTCGGCCACCCGCTTGAGGTTTTGCATATAGCGGTTCACACGCCATTCGACGGAGTTCTTGTAGATCTTCATATTGATGAAGATATTAAAGAACCAGCCGTACTTGATATTGATATCCATCATAAAGGCGGAATGCGTCTCATCTATCGGGATGATGAATAAATTGCCGTACCCGTGCTCCAGCAGCTGGCCCGAGTAGTGCACATCGATATCGAAATGCCGGATCCAGTTGGGAATATTGGTCATGCTCAGCTCCTCGACATTGAGCTCGGGATTATAGACCAGAGGGCGTCGATCATCCAGCACCTTTCCTTCCAACACGATATCTTTGAATCGCGTCAGACCCGGAATGATCACATCCATTCTGATGCGTCCGTATTCTTCTTCCGGGATATAGACCGTCTCTTTATAATCCAAGAGAAAGGCATTCTTGCTTTGGTCGTCCTGGGTACCGACGCCGTAGAAAGCCCAGTTGAACAAGGCATCCGGATCGGTTTGAAAATCATGGATAAAATGCGCGAAGATGGTATCCGAAACCTCTACCGGAGCATCTACCGGCACCGCGCAGACCGTCCTGTACGTCTTATCCGTATAACAAGACAGGATCACCAGCAGACAACAGAGAAATTTCATATGCTAAGCGCAAAAAGGTGGTTAACTAATAAGATAAACAGAATGGAGTAAAAAGCCGCCCCTTCCAGCCACCACAGGGTGCAGCTTCGTAAGGTGCGCGAATAGATGCCGGCTGCCAACTCCGCCAGCAAAATAGCAATACCGATATAACAAGTCCTATATGCCACGAGGAAGATCCATGCCACCGTCACTGTCGCAGCGATGATAGCAAAGGCATAATGGACGTAAATCAATTTTTTCGTGGATTTATAGCGTGCCGTACAGGCCACTACCAACAGACAGAGCAGCGCAATGCACGGCAGACAAACGAAATGCTGCGCCCAAGCGGAACCGGTCGCAGTATCATAAATCCAGATTGGCAAAAGCGTACCGCATAAGAGCACCATCAAAGCCGGAAACATCAGCCCAAAATACTTATGCTTCCTCTCGTAATGATAATACGAGATGGACAGATTCGGCAGGACACCGAAGGTCCGATGGGTGATAAAGATATAGAGCGACAGAACGACTATATCCACCAACAAGATGATGGCCGTGATCGAATGCATGTTTATTTCTGCTTATACAGACGTTTGTTGGTCGCAATAATATGCAGGATCTGGTTCATCCAGTCTTGCTCTTTGGGCCATGCTTTATCGGTATAGCCGTATTCTACCGTCTGCCCCTTGGCATAGACGCACAACGAGAAAGGCGTAGATGCCGCATAGATGGCATTCATACTCGCCAAAGGAAATTGCAGGCTGTAACGGTGAATCCACTGTTTGCCGTCGCGCTCTACAAAAAAGGTCTCGAAATTCCGGCAATAGACCTGCTTGCCGCTACGCAGCACCAGCGAGTCCGCCAGCAGCTCCTGCGGCGTCCAGACGCTGATATTCATCGTGACCGAGTCGGAATAGGTGAGATACGTCACATCCGCCATCAAGGGCTTGATCTTATTGGTCCGCGAGGATATCTCGTAAGGGGAAATATAGTAAATCTGGCCCTCCTCGATGGCTTTCATCACGTATCGCTCCTCTATCTTCACCGCCCAAGCAGCCCAACTAACCAGCGACAAGAGGAACAAAGCCAAGTACCGTTTCATACTCATGTGCAAAAAAAAATGATGCGCGGGACATCATGCAATGCCCCGCACATTGTCAACAATTACTCACCGTAAACAAAGTAAGTCTGGGTCGTAAACAAGCCGAGTACGCTGAACGTCTTAACGTCTACGTGGCTCACCTTCTTGATACCAGCCATTTTGGCAGCCGTGTTGATACCTGCATCACCGTAAGCTGCGATACCAAGAATACTGGTACATTTTACAGAACCAACCTTGGTGCCCAACTTGTTGTCGGTTACAGAATGAGGAACGGTCGTTCCGGTATAAACAGCGCCTACTACACCGATTGCAGAGCAGCTAACCAGACTCATACCCATAACAACAGCTGTTGCCAAAACCATGAGATGTTTTTTCATTTTTGTAGAAAAATTTAGTTAGTAATTAATTGTTTGTTAACGATTCGGTCGCATTTCGGAACTCAAATCGCCTGCAAAATTACAATAAAAAATCGAATCCTGCAAATATTTTGCATATTTTCCGCAAAATATGCTATCTTTTTACAATTTCAGTGCCGGTTTACTGCCGCACCGTGATATGGAAACAAGATTGCTTCCATTCGTACTTGACGTAGATCTTCCCTGCCCGCTGATGATTGAGCAGCACCTGCCCCAAGACGAGCTTGAGGTTATCCTCGTGCATGTACGTATGCGTACGCGAAACCTTATCATAACGCATGTACGCGAGATCGAACGTGGTGCCGTAGCAATGACAAGACTGCGTGGTGGAGTTGATGTTTCCGCTTCGCTGCAGGTACTTCACATCCTCCTGCGTCCGCAAGACCGAGGTCACATAGAAGCGGTAATGCGGCAGATTATTGCGCGCCAGAATATCCGCCCACTCGGCTCCGATAGCGTCTAACTCTTTCTTTGCCGAGGGGATGAGGTACGGCACGGAGTGAGTCAATTCCTCGACGATATAGTTCTCATTCGTTTTGATCTCCACCAGCTGATTGCGCATCGATGCAGCATCGGCTCTGTCCTTCGGTGGACGCGGCAGACCGATCTGAGAAGCCACTGCATGCTGCTTGACCTGCAGGTCATTAAACTTGGTCTTATAACTGAACGTTCGCCCGGGATACCAAACAAGGCTGTCTTCTACTATTTCTTCCTCAGCCTGCGGCGTTGGAGAGCCGCAGCCTAGGAAGAAGACCGTTAACACTGTAAGACCGGCTGCCAGCAGCCTGTTAGATAGACCACTCAAAGCCATCTTTGGTATCTTTGATTTGGAAACCGAGCGCGGTCAGTTCGTTACGAATCTTATCGGAGGTTGCCCAGTCTTTGTTCTGCTTGGCTTGCAGACGGATACCGAGCAGCAGGTCGATCGCGCCGTTGAAGGCTTTTTGCTTACCTTCATCGCCGCCCTGCTCTTCGAGACGCAGACCGAGGATATCGATGGCGAAGGTCTTCCATACCTCACGCAGCTCCTTGAGATCCGCCTCGGAGATGGTGCCCTTACCGTCATGCACGGTGTTGATGGCGCGTGTGCTATCAAAGAGCGCAGCGATCACGAACGGCGTATTCAGATCGTCGTCCATGGCTTCGGTACAACGCTGACGCAGACCGGCTACCTCAACCGTCGTCTGATTGCCGGCTTGCAGCTTCAGCAGACGAGCATAGGCTTCCTGCATACGTTGGAGGCCCTTCTCGGCTGCCTCGAGGGCTTCGGAAGAGAAGTCCACCGTCGAGCGGTAATGCGCCTGCAGGATGAAGAAGCGGATGACCATCGGACCGAAAGGCTTCGACAAGAGCGGATGTTCGCCCTTGAAGAACTGCTCCAAGGTGATGAAGTTATTATAACTCTTACCCATCTTCTTGCCTGCGATGGTGATCATATTGTTGTGCATCCAGTAATGGACGGTCTCATGGCCGAGGGCCGCACAACTCTGCGCGATCTCCGCCTCATGGTGCGGGAAGATGAGATCCAGTCCTCCTCCATGGATATCGAACCGCTCTCCGAGGTATTTGGTACCCATCGTGGAGCACTCCATATGCCATCCCGGGAAACCTTCGCTCCACGGACTAGGCCAATGCATGATATGCTCCGGCGCCGCTTTCTTCCAAAGGGCGAAGTCATAGGAATGTTTCTTCTCGTCCTGCCCGTCCAGTTCGCGGGTCTCGGTGACGATATCATTGAGGTTACGACCGGAGAGTTTGCCGTACGGATAATCCTTGGCATATTTCTCCACGTCCATATAGACCGAACCGTTAGACACATACGCGTAGCCCTTATCGAGGATCTTCTGCACGAAAGCGATCTGCTCGATGATATGGCCCGAAGCGTGCGGCTCGATAGAGGGCGGCAACACGTTCAGCGCCGCCATGTCGCGATGGTAGCGGTTGGTATAGAACTGCACCACCTCCATCGGTTCGAGTTGCTCCAGACGGGCTTTCTTAGCGATCTTATCCTCGCCCTCATCCGCATCGTGCTCCAGGTGACCTACATCCGTGATATTTCGGACATAGCGCACCTTATAACCGAGGTATTGGAGATAACGATAAAGCAAATCAAACGTGATGGCCGGACGGGCGTGACCCAGATGCGCATCGCCGTACACGGTAGGACCGCAGACATACATGCCTACGTGTCCTTCGTGCAAGGGTTTGAACGTTTCCTTAAATCTCGTTAACGAATTATATATTTCAAGCATCTAATCTATTTACGATTTAACGATTTACGATGTACGATTTAGAGCAGCGTAGCAGGATCAAGATTATTGCGCTCGATGTCTTTGAAGTAATTGAAGGTGCCGACCTTGAGCTCTTCGCAAGCGGCCTCGTCGCAGACGATGATACCGTGCTGGTGCATCTGCAGCATCGAAACGGTCCACATATGGCTGATCGGCTCTTCGATCGCGTGCTGAAGGGCACGGGCTTTGTTATGGCCGTTGACCATGATGAGTACCTCTTTGGCATCCATAACCGTACCTACACCTACGGTGAGAGCGGTCTTCGGAACGAGGTTCACATCGTTATCGAAGAAACGGCTGTTAGCGATGATGGTGTCGGTGGTGAGCTCTTTCTTACGGGTACGGCTGGTAAGCGATGAACCCGGCTCGTTGAACGCGATATGACCGTCCGGACCGATACCGCCGAGGAAGAGATGAATACCGCCGATATCTTTGATCTTCTGCTCATAACGTGCACACTCGGCAGCGAGGTCGGGAGCGTTACCGTTGAGGATATTGACGTTCTCTTTGCGGATGTCGATATGCGAGAAGAAGTTATTCCACATGAAGCTGTGATAGCTCTCCGGATGCTCTTCGGGCAGGTTGACATACTCGTCCATATTGAAAGTGACTACATTGCGGAAGGAAACCTTGCCGGCTTGGTTCAGTTTGATCAATTCGCGGTACATACCGAGGGGCGAAGAGCCGGTCGGCAGACCCAATACAAACGGCTTGCTCTCTTTGGGATCAAACTCTTTGATACGTTTTGCTACATAGTTCGCAGCCCACTGACTGAGCAGGTCATACGAAGGTTCGATAATTACGCGCATAATTTTATTTGTGATTTGTCATTTGTAATTTGTCATTTTTTATTCTCCTAATAGGATCTCTTCGATCTCGGGTTCTTCGAGGTTAACGCCAACGATATGGCCGTCACGGTCAATAAGAACGGTATGCGGGATGAACTGCACGTGGTACTTATCGGAGCATATATGGTCCGCATCCTCGCGCATCTGTGGCCAAGGCATCTGCTCTTCGTTCAGCGCCACCTGCCATGCCATGATGTCCTGGTCCACCGAGCAGCTGAGAATCTGCAGACGACCAGCGGGTTGGGACGCATAGATCTCCTTGAGAACCGGCACAAAACGACGGCAAGGATTGCACCACGAAGCCCAGAAGTCCACGAGGACGTAGTCGGTTTTACCGACCAGGTCGCTGAGCGACAGTTCTTCGCCATTCGGCGTAAGACCGGTGATATCAAGATAGAGAGTCGAGTCTACGACTTGCTCTTCGATCGGCTGTTCTTGCGGCGTTTCTTGCTGCTCAGCCGGCTTCTTGGCACAGCCGACGATCAACAACGCGGCGGCTATGAATACTAAGATTTTTCTCATTGCTTTAACATTTTTTTAAAACGACTGCACTACGGGCAGGGAGGTACATCTTGAGCCAGCCCTTACCGTCTTTCGCATAGAGTTCGTCATGCTCGGTGAAGTGCTCTACGCTGTCATCGCTCAGGCCGAAGCCGGCAAACTCCTTAGCATCGGTATTGAGGACCACTTTGTATTTGCCTTCCGGTACCAGCATGCCGTAATCGGTGAAGGATTTCTGGCCATTCCAGTTGAAGATGAACAGGAGGTCATTACGCGAGTAAGCGACTACCTGATCGCCCTCGTTATCCCACCATTTCATGACCCAAGGCAGGTGTTTGCCCACATTATATTTCTTCTCTTCCGCCGTCGGATTCTGCGTCAGTATATGCTGCTTGAGCAGATGAATCATCGCCGCATCGAAGCGGTTGAGGTCCGCAAAGAAATAATTGGGATTATCAACGAGGCTCCATTGACGACGAGCGTATTTATAACTCCAGCCGTTGCCCTCGCGCGGGAAATCGATCCACTCCGGATGGCCGAACTCATTGCCCATGAAGGTCAGATATCCGCCATTGATGGTAGATGCCGTCACGAGACGAATCATCTTATGCAGCGCGATACCGCGGTCCGCCATATAGGTCGAATGCCCATGCTCAAAATGCCAGTACATGTCGGCATCAACGAGACGGAAGATGATGGTCTTATCGCCTACGAGTGCCTGGTCATGCGACTCGGCATAGGAGATCGTCTTCTCATCCTCGCGGCGGTTGGTCATCTCAAAGAGGATGTGACCGGCTTTCCAGTCTTCGTCCTTGACCTCTTTGATATACTTAATCCAAAAATCAGGAATGCCCATAGCCAGACGGTAGTCAAAGCCCACGCCGCCGTCATTTATGGATGCTGCCAAGCCGGGCATTCCTGACATCTCTTCAGCGATTGTGATGGCCTCAGGTTTGACCTCATGAATGACCTTATTGGCCAAGGTGAGGTACATCAGGGCATCGCCGTCTTCGTTACCGCTGAAATACGAAGGATAGCCGTTGAAGTCTTCGCCCAGACCGTGACTGCGGTAGATCATCGACGTCACACCGTCAAAACGGAAACCGTCGAAGTCATACTCATCGAGCCAGAACTTACAGTTCGAGAGCAGGAAATGGAGCACTTCGTTCTTGCCGTAGTTGAAGCAGAGGCTATCCCAAGCCGGATGCTCCCGACGATAGCCGTCATGGAAATACTGATAACCGGTACCGTCGAAGTTACCGAGTCCCTCGAGTTCATTCTTCACTGCATGGCTGTGCACAAGGTCCATGATCACATGCATGCCGCGACCGTGCGCGTCATCGATGAGGGCCTTCAGTTCATTCGGCGTACCGAAACGGCTGGAAGCGGCAAAGAAGTTCGATACATGGTAGCCGAAGGAGCCGTAATAGGGGTGCTCCTGGATGGCCATGATCTGGATGCAGTTATAACCGAGCTTGTCGATACGCGGCAACACATCGCGACGGAACTCCTCGTACGAGTTCACTTTCTCCTCTTCCGACGACATACCGATATGGCATTCGTAGATATAGAGCGCACCCTTCTCTTTAAGGCGTTTGCCTTTGTTTTTCCATTGGAACTCGGGTTCGTTCCAAACCTGCGCAGAGAAGATCTTCGTTTGCTCGTCTTGTACAACACGACGTACATAGGACGGAATACGCTCTCCGTAGCCGCCGTTCCATTCTACGAGCAGCTTGTACATCTGGCCGTGGGACATCGCTTTCTCCGGCAGCTTGGCTTCCCAAACGCCGTTGCCTACAGGCTGGAGACGATAGGCCTCATCCTTGGTCCAGTTATTGAAATCGCCTTTGATATAGATCGCGGTGGCATTCGGAGCCCATTCGCGCATCACCCATCCTTCGGGCGTATGATGAAGACCGAAATAGAGGTAACCGGAGGCCCAATCAGCAAGCGGTTTACCGCCGGTGAGTTCTGCCTCTTTATTACGTGCATATTCAGCGCGTGCCTGCAAAGCACCCTCGTACGGCTGCAGATACGGATCACGCTCTACGATCTTTAAGTGTTTTTCTTTCGTTGCCATAGTATTTGATTATTTGCGTAATGACGTCATGACGTTAGGACGAGATGACGAGGTTATTGATTTACTCTTGCTTTAACGATGAGTTTCCGGTACTCTTTGCCCGGCGCGATACCCGGTTGATGGGCATCGGAGGGGAAGAAGACAGCGAAATGACCGGCAGGAACGGTAAACTTAGCCGTTGCGGCATCGCCGTAGAACTCTACATCCTTACCCTCATCGTACTCTTGAGTGATTTCTTGGCAATCCACCTGCGCTTTCCAACCCATGACTTCGTCATCGCCCAGCGGAATTTGGATGTCGAGGTAGTCTTTATGCGCCTCCATGCGGCATTTGGCTTCCTCTTTACCTTTGAAATCAAGGATATTGACAAAGAGGTCTTTGCCGTCCAAGTAAATCTTACATGCCGGCATCTCTTCGAGGTCGTTATCGTTGTAGAATTTCATGAATTCTTTGAGGCCCGGTACACTATCGTAGTACCAGTCTGCATTCTCTAATTTGTCAAGAATCATAGTATCGAATATTTATTATTTTTCGCGTTCGCTTATTTTGCGCTGCAAAATTACTACTTTTTTTCGACATACGCAAGAGGGAAAAGATTTTTTCAAAAAAAAAAGCCACCTTATCGGGTGGCATTCGGTGCGTTTTCTTTGACCGTGGCGGGTTTGTTGATTTTCTTAAACGCCTCTAACAAGGTAGGGACGTCGGTCTTATTGGCATCGTAGGTGACGGTGACGGTTTTTGTCTTGAGGTCACAAACGATATCCTTAACGCCCTTCTCAAACGCGATATTCTTCATGATCTTATCGCAGCAGGCCTGGCAATGCAGGTCGACGGAAAGGACGACTATTTGTTTGTCCGCCTTCGCGGCGAAGAGCGTCACGGAACAAAGCGCAAAGACTAAAAATAAAAGATATTTTTTCATAATAACATTCCTATTTGATAAACGATAAAGGATATAAACCATGCGAGGAAGAGCGAATGGAAGACGGTGAACCATGCCCACACTTTGCCGGCCTCGCGACGAAGAGTAGCGATCGTGGCTACGCAGGGGAAGTAGAGCAGGACGAAGAGCATGAACGAGAAGGCCGTCAAAGGTGTGAAACCGGCCGCACTGATGTCTCCGCCATACAGGATAGCGAGCGTGGAGACGATGGCTTCCTTAGCCGGCAGACCGGTCAACAGGCAGACAGACATCTTCCAGTCGAAGCCCAGGGGCTCCAAGAGCGGCGAGACGAACTGACCGATCGAAGCGAGATACGAGTGCTCCAGGTCGTTGAGGTCCTGCGTCGGGAAATACTCCAATGCCCAGATGATGATCGATGCCCAGAGGATGACTGTACAGATCTTCTGCAAGTAGTCCGCTACGCGCTCCCATATATGAGCGGCAGTGCTCCGCGCCTTCGGCAGACGGAACTCCGGCAACTCGTTAACCGTATCATCGTTATCCTGCCTGAACCATTTGGTGCGCTTCATGATGATGGCAAAGAGCACCGACAGGCAAATGCCTATCACGTAAAGCGATATCATGACAAGTGCCTTGTGACGCTCAAAGAAGGTATCGACAAACAGCATATAGACCGGCAGACGCGCCGAGCACGACATGAACGGCACCATGAGCATGGTAAGGACACGGTCCTTGGGATTCTGGATGTCGCGCGCCGCCATGATAGCGGGTACGTTACAGCCGAAGCCCATGAGCATGGGGATGAAACTACGTCCGTGGAGGCCGACGCGGTGCATGATCGTATCCATGATGAAGGCTTCACGGGCCATATAACCGGAGTCCTCCATGAGCGAGATGAAGAAGAAGAGGATGATGATGTTCGGCAGGAAAGCCAGCACCGCCCCTACTCCTTGCAGCACGCCGTCGATGAGCAGCGACGACCACCAAGAAGGATCCAAAAGCCCCCAGAGCCAAGTACTTAGCGCATCGATGCCGCCTTCTATCCATGCTTGCGGATAAGCGCCGAGAGTGAAGGTGCACCAGAAGACGAAATAGAGGATCGCCATCATGATGGGGAAACCGAGCCAGGGGTTGGTAAGCACCTTATCGATACGCTCCAGGCGTGTCTGATGCTTATCATCCTTCGCATGTGTGAGTGTCTCCGTTAAAATACCATGCACGTACGCACGATAGGTATCGTCGTCCCCTTGATCACGAAGGTGGTAGATCGGGTGCGCGGTAGAGGCCGGTTTATGGATCGTATTCTCAACGAGCTCCAGGCAGTTCGGCAGACCGTAGTTCTTACGCACCGATACACGACAGGTCGGCACACCGATCAGTTGTTCCAGTTTAGGAATATTCAGCGAATGGTCGGTTTTTAGCAGGAGGTCATACCGCCCGATAGCCAATACGATCTTCTGCTGCTCATCGATGATATGAGGGGTGAGCATGAGCGACTCTTCGAGTCGCGTAGAGTCCACGACTTGCAGCACCACGTCATAGGCATGGCCATGCAGTTCATCGGGGTGATGCACCTCAACGAATTGCATCGCATGGCTCTTAGCGCTTAGCTCTTGGCTATTGGCTAAGTCCTGCAAGGCCTTGGCCAACGAACTTTTTCCGCTCCTCGGCAGGCCAATGACGGCTATTTTATGCACCTCACTCATCCGTTTTCAAAATCGGCTGCAAAATTACAACATTTTTTTGATATACACAATACCTATTTATAGGGATTTTAATGTTTGGCAAAGCCAACGATAGCATCGCTCGGTTGAAGGGATAGACAAACGCTCTTGTGGCGAATGCACACCATACATCTGCGGACCGACGGAAACCATATCGAGGTAGGGGTATTTCTCGAGGAAGAGACCGCACTCCAGGCCGGCATGGATCGCCAGCACTTTGGGTTCGGCCTTGAAGAGGTCGATATACGCTTTCTTGACGATCTCGAGCAGGGGCGAATTAGGATTCGGCGCCCAACCCGGATAGCCGTCTCCGTGCGTCACCTCGTCGCAAGCCATGGAGAGCGCCTGCTCTACCGCCCATTTGAGATGATGCTTGGAGGCCTCGATAGACGAACGCTGCGAGGTATTGACTTCGATATAGCCGTCGCGCATCTTGATGGAAGCGAGGTTGGTGGAGGTTTCTACGAGACCCGGCATGTCGTGACTCATGGCGATCATACCGTGCGGACATTCGCAGAGCGCCATGATGAGGCGATACGCTTTGTCAGACGGGATGCAGGTTTCCGGCATATCGGTCGTCTCGAGCTCAAGACGCATGTCTTTCTCGATTTCACCGAAGACGCCTTCCATCTGCGCTACGTAGTTATTCCACTCGATGCGGATCTGCTCTTTGTATGCCATCGGGATGACAAGCACCGCTTCCGCTTCGCGGGCGATTGCATTGCGGAGGTTGCCGCCGTTGATAGATGCCAATTGGATCTCGGCCTGCGGCCAGATACGGGCTAAGAACCAAACGATGAGTTGGTTGGCATTGGCGCGCCCTTTGTTGATATCATCACCGGAGTGACCGCCGAGCAATCCGCTGACAGAGAGGCGGATAGCTATTGAAGATTGAAGATTGGAGATTGAAGATTTTTCGTAGTGCATCTTGGCGAGCGTGTCGATACCGCCGGCACAGCCGATGAAGATCTGTCCGTCATCTTCGGAATCGAGGTTGATGAGGCGTTTAGACTTCAGCATGCCGTCCTGCAGTTTCATAGCGCCGGTGAGTCCGGTCTCTTCATCGACGGTGAAGAGGCATTCGATAGCGGGGTGTTGAAGGTTCGGATCCGTGATCGCCGCAAGCGCCATACTGATACCGATGCCGTTATCCGCACCGAGCGTTGTTCCTTTGGCTTTCAACCATTCGCCGTCCACGTAGGTCTGGATCGGGTCGGTCATGAAATCATGCTGTACATCGCCGTTCTTCTCACATACCATATCCATGTGCGCCTGAAGGATGACGCCCTCATGGTCTTCGTATCCGGGCGTCGCGGGTACACGCATGATGACGTTCATGGCTTCATCGGTCACGCACTCGATATGATGCGAAGCTGCAAAATCCTGCAACCACTTACTGATTCGCTCCTCGTGTTTCGACGGACGAGGCACTTGATTGATCTGCGAAAAGATCTCAAAAACTGCTTTCGGTTCCATATATTTTTTCGATTTAATTCGTAATTCGGGCACAAAGGTACAATTTTTTTTGCATATATCAAAAAAAAGCAGTAATTTTGCAGCCGAATTTATGAAAAAACTTGGAATATTCGTATTTTTTGTATGCCTGAGCGTAGGATCGTTGTGGGCAGATGAGCGAAACAAGCCGGCAATGCAGTTGGAGGACAACACGTTCTTCGACCCGTCGCATAAGGCAGAAAAAAAGGAGAACTACACGTTTGGTATGGAGTACCGCGTGGAGGCAGGTTATGCGCAGCATTGGCAGAAGGTTGAGAATATCTCTTATCCGGATATGTACCTGCACGGTGCACGAGTCGGTGCGACGTTCACATTCCTGCTTCCGCTGCATTTCAGTCTGCAAACGGGTTTGTTATACACCCTGGTGTATGGGGTAAGCGAGCAACATTGGCGTTCGACCGATCTGCCTTCCTTGCAAACGGAGTATATCAAACATCGGGTAGTGGAGCATAACCTGACCGTACCTATTCGTGCGTACTATACGATTCCGCTTTGGAAGCAGTTGAATCTGTTCTTCTACGGCGGTCCGCAGTTGCATATCGGTCTGGCGGAGAATGACTATATGCAACAGCATCTGAGCGCCACCAACAAAGCCTGGTTAGAAAAGCAAGGGATTGCGACCGAACCGTACGACCGCATGGCCGATGAACTGATTCGTGCAAACTTCCAATTGGGCGTAGGCGGTGGTTTGGAATGGGACCGTTACCGTCTGCAGAGCGGGTATGACTTCGGCCTGAATAACCTCGTAAAGCATAAACAATTAGCCAACCAACAAATGAACGAATGGGGTTGGTTCGTAAGTTTTAGTTACAAATTTTAGATTGGAGATTGAAGATTGAAGATTGAAGATTGGAGATTGAAGATTGGAGATTGAAGATTGGAGATTGGAGATTGAAGATTGAAGATTGGAGATTTAAAAATGGCCCTCGTTTGAGGACCATTTTTTATTACTCGTGTGTGATTTCCGGAGCGACCATCTTGAGGAAGGGTTCGGGTAAAGGCAAGCGGTTCGGGCCGCAACTATTACCGTACTTATTGCGCTTGAAATCGCCGTTCTCTTCCTTGCGTTCCTGACCATCTATGAACTTGGTAACGAGATAGATGTAGAGTCGTTGCCAGTCTGCCACGAGGTTCTCTGCCTGTGCGCAGGAGTAGTTGGTGAGGAAGGCTCTTGCGTCTTGTTCGTTCAGCGAAGCAGCCTCAGCGTCCACACCATCAATCTGGAGGTTGAACTTATCGTCCCAGAGTTGTTGACGTTCCCGCACATGCGGGTACATGCGGCTGTACTTGGTGTACGCCCAGTTAGCTACCAGATTAAAGGTCCACCAAGCGGAGGTCGGCGAGAAAGTATAACTATCACCGTTGCCTTCGGCAAAGCACTCCGGCACGCGGTTAATGCAGCAGTACATCGGGACGTAGCAAGAGCAAGCGGCATCGTCCACGCCGAACCAGAAGATACCCTTCTTGCCCTGACGCATCTGTGCCACAAAGGACCAAGCTGTCTGCTGGGTAGCTGTAGGACGCTCATACCAGTATTGGAGGGTATCCGTACCGTTGACCGCACATTTGAAGCCAAGGCCACCGAAACGCAGTTTACTATTCCACGGGCCGGCATCGGTACCTTGGGTGATATCGAGCGGCGTATTCTTGTACTCATCGCGCATGCACTCTTTCATGTCTTGCGCCGTCACTTTGCGGTTCGGAATGATCCAGAGCGGCATATGCTCGCCTTCGTTCTGCCCCTTGGTATCACGGAAGGTCTTACCGGTAGCGTAGTCGAAATATTGGTCCATGTCATTGCTGAAATGGTTAAAGAACGACCATACGCGTGCTTCGCAGACATAGAGTCCGCTGAAGTCAAAGGGGTTGTAAGCGGCCTGGAAAGAGAAGTCCTTGTCGGCGCCGGTGAAGTAACCTTTCTCGCGCGCGAAATTAATAAGGTCCTTATCCCACATCCAATCTCCGTTGACGTAGCAGTTGAGTTTCTTGTTCAGTTTGGCTTTCTTGCTGATCGGGAGCTTGGTGATACGCGCCTGGTTAGCATGTGCGGCGATCGCATTATCCGGAATACGCACTGCTACCCAGTTAGCACCTTTTCGACCGGGACCTTTGCCGATCAGATCCATGATCCATATCTCGTTGGGGTCGCCGAAGGAGAAAGACTCACCTTCGGAAGCATAGCCGTACTCGTTCACCAGTTTGATGAAGCACTCGATTGCTTCGCGTGCCGTTTTCGAACGCTCCAAAGCGATATAGATGAGGCTTCCGTAGTCAATACCTACGGTATCCCATAGTTCTTCGCGACCGCCCCAGGTGGTTTCACCGATGGTCACTTGATGCTCGTTCATGTTACCTACCACAGTATAAGTGTGAGCTACTTGCGGGATGAAGCCTTGCGGCCGACCGGTGTCCCAGTCTTTAACCTCACGCATGGCACCTTCGGGATGATCGGCTGCGGGGACAAAATGCAGGAAACCGAACATGCCGTAGGAGTCCGCGGCATAGGAGATGAAGGTCGAGCCATCGGCAGAGGCGTCTTTACCTACGAGGAAATTGGTACAAGCCTGTAAAGGTGAAAGGTGAAAGGTGAAAGGTGAAAGGAGCAGCAATGCTGCTATAATCATTTTTTTCATAACAATTTGGGATTTTGGCGTTCGTCTATTCTGTTATCTCGATGCTTGAGGGCGATCTCGTAGGCCTTGCGGTAGTATTTGAAGAAGTGCTTCCAGTCGGCTTTCTTGGCTACGGCAGAGGCTTCCTTGCGTGCCCGCTCTTTCTCTTCGTCGGTGAGGCGATCATAGCGCAAGAGGGCATCTGCTATCTGCTCGGCTACCTCATCGAAGTTAGAGTCATTACGATCCACGACGATGACACCGTACTGATCTTTCTGCCGGGCTGCCCACACGCCGAAGCCGGCGAGGGAGGTGGTGATAGTAGGCACATGGAAAGCGCAGGACTCGAGCGGCGTGTATCCCCAAGGTTCGTAGTACGAGGGGAAGACCGTAACATCCATACCGATGAGCAGGTCGTAGTAAGTCTTACCGAAGAGCGGATCATGGCCGTCGAGATAGTAGGGCACGAAGACGGCACTCACCTTACCTTTGCGGGACGGAGCACGGTCCAAATACGGAATCATGACGAAGGCCACAACCTCCCGCTCCATCTGACCGCTATGGTAGATCTTCTGCGCCAGTTTATCCAACGCGGAAGCAAAGACATCGATACCTTTGTTCTTCCATTCCTGGCGTCCGGAGATGCAGACGAAGAGGGCGTTCTTCGGCACAATACCGCCTAACTGCTCTCCCGCTACTTTGCGCAAGGCCTCGCGTGCCTCGTCGCGCTTGGTATCAAAGGCAGCACCTTTGGGCACATAAGTCGGTTCAAAACCATTCGGGGTGACGATATCAACGGGTTTGTCAAGCAACTGCTTGCACTCACGGGCGGTGATGTCGCTGACGGTAGTGAAGCAGTCCGCATGGTGCGCCGCCTGTTTCTCCACGGAGTGCTTGGACACCATATTCAGCTCTTGCGCCATCTGGTCGCCGTTATAGCCCTCGAAATAGTCATAGAGCGGCTTGCCGTTACCGGCTATCGAACGACCGATACCGGTAGCATGGGTGGTGAAGAGCGTGGCGATCTGCGGACAATGATCCTGCAGATAGAAGATCGAGAACGCCGTCTGCCACTCGTTTGCATGCATGCAGAACTGCCCTTTAGGCAGGAACTTATAGAGGCTCTCCATGACGATGCCGGCAGCATAACCGAAGAGACAGGACTCATCGTAGTCGCCATAAGCGGCATGGCTCTGCACTTGGAATTTATTCCATGCCCAGGCGTAGATCTCATTCTTATGCGGCCAAAGGGAGTCGAACTTCAGCAAGATAGCGATCGGCTCACCGGGAACTTGCCAACGACCTATGCGGACAGGAAGAGGAGCTTTCCATGTTTTCAGGAGTTTCTTGTCTTCCTTGAAATAGATATCACTATGGTCGCCGAAGTCAGGGCCGAAGAAGAACACTTTGTCAGGATGCTCGGCTTGCATGGAAGCGGCACGCGTAGAGAGCACGGCATAGATACCGCCTACACGGTTGCATACTTCCCAAGAGGTTTCAAAAATATAATCAGGTTGAGTCATATAGAATTTATTTTGCTTCGTAGTCGGGAGCGAGTTTAGAGACGCCGGTCAGGTCATTCAGTTGGGCCGGAACGGTAATAAATTTATTGTTTGCCGAACCTACGAAAGGCATATACCATACCCCTTGCGCGTTCGCCCAATAGATGCGGCTGTCCTTGGTATCCAGCGTCATGGCACTGCACGGTGCCTCATCGATCCGGACGGGATAGGAACCATCGATATTAGCTACCCAAAGGCCATTGGCGCGGTAGTAGATCTTACGGCTGGCGATATGGAACCCCCGGATACCGGGGAAATAATCTTTGATATTACTCAAACAAACGATACTATCGAAATACTCCTGCATCGTGTCCTGCGCGGCATCCAGGATCGGGTCGGCAGGAATGGTCTGCAAAGCCTCAGCGCGGGCCCCGAAGATACGCTGACGATAGTCGTTGGCATCGGTTCGCAGCAAGAGAGAGTTGGTCGTTTGTTTTTGGACCGTGAAGGTCTTATTGATCTCAACCGGCTGGCCGTCCACGGTGATGATGAGGCGGATAGGCGCTTCGTCCAAGGCTTGGGTGAAATAGCAATGCAGCGAACTGCCGGTCATGGTCTCATCCGTACATACCGCGTATTCCTTATCCAGCGGGAAGCTCCATTCGTATTTCAGCTCGTAGTTGTAGGGATTATAGATTTGCGCCTGGAGAGTATAGTCATTATAAATGACGAAAGTGGAGTCCGAAGCCACAAAGGTAGGCACGGTGTCATAGACCGTGATCTCGTGGGTCGCCGTCCATGATTTTTTGTTATCCACCTTAAGGATGACCTGATAGGTGCCGGGACGCTTGTAGATATGGGTCGGAGATTTGAGTGTCGACGCCACACCGTCTCCGAACGCCCACTCCCACTCTTCTCCGGTGGAAGAGATATTGGAGAACGAAACAGTCTGTCCGGCGCGGGGTGCATCGGGACTGTATGTGAAATCAATCGTCGTCTTCTTACACGCCATCAGCGCGCAGCAGAGCATCAATAGAACGTATGTTTTTTTCATAATCTTCGTTGGCTTGTAACCAATGTATTGTATCGTCGCGCCGAAACCAAGTCATTTGCCGCTTGGCATAATGGCGCGTATTTTGTTGAATCAATTCGATGGCTCGCGGCAGATCGTACTCGCCGTCCATAGATGCGAACAACTCGCGGTATCCTACTGTCTGCAGGCTATTGAGTTGGCGCTTGGGATAAACCGCCCGGGCCTCAGCTTCCAAACCATCCGCCATCATCTGCAGCACGCGCGCGTTAATGCGTTCGTACAGTTCTGCGCGCGGACGATCGAGGCCTATCTTGAGGATGCGGAAAGGACGCTGCTTGGTCGTTTGGGTGCGGAGCGTGCTGTAAGGCCGGCCGGTCGTGAGGCATAACTCGATGCAATGCATCAGACGCGCGGGGTTGGCTTGATCAACTTCGTTCCAATAATCGGGATCGAGACGCTGCACTTCGGCTTGAAGCCAAGGAAGACCTTGCTGCTCATAGGCTTGCTGCACCTTAAGGCGAATCTCAGCCGGTACGGAAGGCAGGTCATCCAGACCCTTGCATACCGCATCAGCGTAGAGCATTGAGCCTCCGGTCATAACGACCACGTCGTGCGTCTTAAAGAGCTCATCCAGCAGGGCTAAGGCATCTCGCTCATACTGACCGGCATTGTAGTCTTCCTCCAAGTCCCGCGTGGCAATGAAATAATGCTTCACGCGCGCTTGTTCGTCAGCCGTCGGTGCGGCTGTACCGATTGGTATCTCGCGGTATATCTGCCGGCTGTCACAGCTGAGGATCGGAGAACCGTAATGCTCCGCGACCCGAAGGGACAGTTCGGTCTTACCGACACCTGTCGGACCAAGGATGAGCAACAACACGCCGCATGGATGGCTTGCGCCGGTTCTAAACCGGTTAGAACATTGTGCCATCGTCGAAGCTGAGGTCTTGGAAGCCTTCGTAGTCGATATCGCCGAGGTCTAACTCATCCTTAAACTCGTCATCGAACATAAAGTCATCGTTGCCGCCTTTGCCGCCTCCGACACCCGCCAGCGGGTCATCAGACTTGAGCTGCTTCGGCGCTTTGCCTTTGGACTCGACGCACTCCACCCCATTCATCGAACCGGGCTTGATCTCCTTGAGCGAACCAAAGAAATAGCGTTCGAACATCGGATCGAAGACGTAGATCAGACGCTGGCCGACTTCCTCTATCAAGTCGCTCAGGCGCGTCTCGTTCATCACCATGTTATCGTATTCGAAATTCGAATCCATCTCGACGAGGGTCACCTCCTGGCCCTTCTCCCACTCGTCGTTGCAGAGGAAGAATGAGGTCATCTGATCATCGGGATAGCCGACACTCTTGAGGATCGCTTCGTGCAGATCGAGGAAAGTAGCATCTGCGTCTGCTTCAAACACGCGGCGGAAATTCGGATCGCCTTCCTCACACGAAAAAGTAAATTTATATACCATAGTTTTTACACATTTTATCAATTTGGCTGCAAAGGTACAACAAAAATTGCATATATGCAAATATTTTAAGAAAAATCATCTAATTAGCCTGAAAAGGGAGCGGTGGGCCGGAGGATGAAGGACTCGTCAAGAGAGGACGAGAGGAAGGTGCGGCGGGCAGCGGAACGGAGAGGCGTGTGGGCAAAAGAGCGGGATAGAGAGGTAGACATAGAGCGGCGGATAGTATCCGCCTGTAAGGGACAAACGTCTACAGACTCAAAAGAGACAGACTCGTCGGGGTGGAGAGCTTTGTCGCGGGCAGCTTGGAGCTGGCGGTAGATAGCAACGTAGGTGTATTGGTAGAAACGGGAATAACGCTTCATGCCGGGTTCGGGGGCAGCGCCGCCTTTGACAACGGAGAAATAATGGTTAAAGAAGCGGAGACGCCATTCGAGAGCTTCGCGGGTATGAGCATGCTCTAAGGCATGGGCTTGGCGCTGGGCTTGCTTGATGATTTCACGATTCGCTACGCAGGCTGCAGACCAGGTCTTCGGGAAATGGTAGGTATAGAGTTGGAGAAGGCCTTGGGCGTAGGGCATTCGACGGACAACGATGTGCTTTTTGTAACGGCGACCTGCTTTGACGGAATTCATCGCGCCCCAGTAGGCTTCGTAGAGGGTTATAGGCACAAAA
>CADCBB010000022.1 GCA_902799555.1 uncultured Bacteroidales bacterium | reverse complement strand
TTCGCAACGGTCAGCTCTTCATCGAGAAGAACGGCGTTCTCTTCAACGCTCAGGGCGCACGCTTGTAATAATACTTGCACGACTGCGGGCATAGCCCTTGTAAAGTGCTACGTATTATACTACGCTTTCCCCATAGCAAACAGCCAAGGCTTGGTTTACTCTGGGGGCCCCGATAAGCAAAGGCTCCGCAGCAATGCGGAGTCTTTCTTTTGTAGGTTAGAGATAGCAAAAATACTTTTTTTATAAAAAAAGCATTAAAAAATTTGGTCAATTCAAAAAAAAATTGTACCTTTGCACGCTTTTTTCGCGTTATGCGCGTAAAAGCACAAAGGAATCTAGAACATCTAGAGCATCTAGAAAATCTAGTAATATTATTAACTAATTAAAATTAACAATTTACTACAATGGTAAATCATTATGAAGCTGCCTTCGTATTGACACCCGTTTTGTCTGAGCCGCAGACAAAGGAGGCAGTAGAAAAATTCGAGAATCTTCTCACGCAGAATGGCGGTACCATCCTGAACCGTGAGGAGTGGGGCTTGCGCCAACTCGCTTACCCTATCCAAGGTAAAAATTCGGGCTTCTATTTCATCCTTCAGTTTGATGCTGAGCCCGCTGTAATCGCTACCCTCGAGACCGAGTTCCGTCGTGACGAGCGTATTATCCGCTTCCTGACGACCCGTCTTGACAAGTACGCATTTGAGTACGCCGAGAAGCGTCGTAACAAAGGTAAAAAAGTAGAAGAGGAGGCTTAATTATGGCACAGAATGACGAAATTCGCTATCTGACTCCGCAAGGTTCGGATCAGAAGAAGAAAAAGTACTGCCGTTTCAAGAAGAGCGGAATCAAGTACATCGATTACAAAGATCCTGAGTTTTTGAAGAAGTTCCTGAACGAGCAAGGTAAGATTCTTCCGCGTCGTATCACCGGTACTTCGTTGAAGTTCCAACGCAAAGTTGCTCAGGCCGTTAAGAAAGCACGCCACTTGGCATTGCTGCCTTACGTAACGGATATGATGAAGTAATTAACCCATTAAAGTAGAAAGGAAAGAACATGGAAGTAATTCTTATTCAAGACCTGGCTAATCTGGGTTTCAAGAACGACATCGTTAAAGTACGTGACGGCTACGGACGCAACTACCTGTTGCCGCAGAAGATTGCAATCATCGCAAACGAGAGCAACCGTAAGCAACTGGCTGAGAACCTCAAACAACAGGCTCACAAGGCTGCTAAGATCCTGGCTGATGCTCAGGCTCTGGAGGCTAAGTTGGCAGAGACCGTAATCGAGGTAAAAGTAAAGGCAAACGAGGACGGCAAGATCTTCGGTACAGTAACCACCCAAAACATCGCTGACGCGCTGAAAGCACAGGAGATCATCATCGACAAGAAGGTGATCACCATCGCAGAGCCGATCAAAGAGTTGGGCGAGTATACCGCACAGGCTCGTCTGCATCGTGAGGTAAAAGCTGACATTAAGTTGAATGTTGTAGCTGAGTAATTAAAGTTTAAAGTTTAACGTTTAAAGTTTAAAGAAAGACTTATGAAAAAAGGAATTCATCCCGAGAACTACCGCGTAGTAGTTTTCAAAGATATGTCTGACGGTACTCAGTTCTTCAGCCGCTCTACAGCCGCTACCAAGGACACGATTGAGATTGACGGCGTTCGAGATTGACGGCGTTCAGTATCCGCTGATCAAGTTGGAGATCTCGAACACGAGTCACCCGTTCTACACCGGTAAGTCCAAACTGGTGGACACCGCAGGTCGTGTGGACAAATTTATGTCTCGCTACGGCAACCGCACTCGCAAGTAATGCGGAGCAAAATAAGAGCGGACGATCGTGTCCGCTCTTATTTTTATTTAAGATTGAAGATTGAAAATTGAAGATTTATGAAAAACACACAACTATGGCGCGCATTAGGGCGCAACACAATTATCTCAATGGTATTGTTTGGAGCATTATTGGGGCTCCTATGGTTGGCGGAGATGATCTTTCCGTCGATGACATTATTGAAATGGCACGATCCTGCATGGGTAGTCGGTATTCCGGCTTCTATCATTGGCGTCGCATATATCCTTACGATCCGTGACCCGCATAACTACACGGGTTTCTATGCCGGTATTATCATGTCGATCTTGCTGGGCATACAGTTTATCCTGCAAGGAGGATACGATAGCGCGTTCCTGTTCTTCCTGGTATTCATTCCGTTCCAGATGATGAGCATCTATAAATGGAGTCGGAACAAAGAAGAGGGAGGCGCGAGTTTCGAACCCAAGTTCCTCGACACTCCGCGTCTCGTCATGTCGATCGCGATGTTAGTGATCATCACAGCGGGTGACTACGTGCTGTCCACTTTTGCGTTGATGCACGATGGGCTTACGGACAACATGCCGGTTAAGATCCTGAACGGATTGCTGATCTCGTCGTCGTTCCTGGCAAACTACTGGTTGATTTACCGCAAGACGGACAGTTGGATCTACTGGTTCATATACAGCGTGGCAGGAATCGGGCTGTTTATTATATTAGGTAATGTGTTCTCGATCGTGCTATTCACCTTCTTCTTGGTGATCAACTCGATGGCGGGTCTCGCATGGATCAAGGGCACGACAGACGAGAACCTCGGCTGGGTTAAAATGTTAAAACGTTAAATGGTTAGAAAACAAGATACAATATTGCGTGTGGCAGAGCCGGCGCAGTTGATGGACTTCCTATTGGCGAAGATGGGAGGCATGGCGAAGTCGTCGGTGAAGCAGTTATTGGGTCAGCGTCGTGTGAAGGTAGGTAATGCCATTCAGACACGCCATGATTTTGCATTGAAGAAAGGCGATGTAGTGACCGTCAGTTCGGGTAGAGGAAACAGTCAGTTGACGCACCCGAAGTTGAAGATCGTGTATGAAGACGATGATCTGATTGTTGTGAACAAGCAACCGGGTCTGCTGACTGTGGCGGCAACGCCGGGTAGCAGCGAGACGACCGCCTACTCTATCCTACGCGCGTACGTTAAGAAACAGAACGCGCGCGCAGGTATCTATGTGGTACATCGGTTGGATCGAGAGACGAGCGGTTTACTGGTGTTTGCACGTTCGGAGGAACTGCAGCATTATATGCGGGAGTACTGGCGGGAATTGGTCACGGAGCGCACCTATATCGCGTTGGCAGAGGGCGTGTTGAAACCCGCAGAAGGCAAGATCACGACTTGGTTGACCGAAGACAAGCGCAATGCGGTCGTTTATTCGTCGCCGGTGGACGATGGAGGTGATATCGCTATTACCAATTATAAGACCCTTCGTTCTTCAGCAGACGGGCAGTATTCGCTGGTAGAATTGCATCTGGAAACGGGACGAACGAACCAGATCCGTGTGCATCTGGCGAGCAAAGGCTGTCCGGTTGTAGGCGACCGAAAGTACGGGCATGGTAATGAGTATAGCCCGATAGATCGACTTTGTCTGCATGCTAAAGTGCTGGCGTTTATTCATCCTGTAACGGAGAAAACCGTACGTTTTGAGAGTCCTGTACCGAAAGAGTTTAATCGCGTATTAATATGAAAAAAATAATCATCCTTGCTCTTTGCTCCTTGTTCTTTGTGCCGATGTGGGGAGCCAAGCGGAAAGTACATACCATCGGAGACAGCACGATGTCCAATTATTCGCCGGCTGCGACGCCGAAACGCGGCTGGGGTATGTATCTGCAGGCTTTCTTTGATCCCGACTCGATGGAGGTGAATAATAGAGGTAAGTCCGGTGCAAGTACCCGTACGTTCTATGAGACGGAAGCTTTATGGCCGAGTGTGAAAGCGCAGATGAGTGCCGGCGACTACCTGATCATTCAGTTTGCGCACAATGACGAGAAATGCAAAGGGGAAGATGTGTATGTGAAGAATGCAGACTTGCGTGCGAACGGACAGGACACCCTAACCGACATGCGCGGTACGGAGCCGAATACGACCTATAAAGCTTATCTGCGTAAGTATATCCACGAAGCATGGGAGAAGGGCGTGACGCCGATCTTGATGGCGCCGATATGCCGTGCCTATTTTAAGGAAGGAAAGATCAATAACGAAGGCCGGCATGTGCTTTCGCCTGAGAAGGACTATGTGCGTGCCATGCGTGAGGTAGCGGAAGAAGAGGGTGTGGTTTTTCTGGATATGACCACCCGCACGCAGGAGTTTTACGAGCAATGCGGACAGGACTACTGCATGGCGCACTATTTCAACTGCGGCGACAAAACGCACACGAGCGCAGAAGGCGGTATGGCTATCGCCCATCTGGCGTACGAGTTGATTCGTCAGAACGCGGAATTAACGGCGATACATCCCTGGTTGGTTTCTCCAAGCAAAACGCAATATATTCTTTACGCACAAGCTATCGAAGAGAGCGGTAAGAAAGCTGCTTTTGAGGCCAACGGAACGCCTTTCCAACAGCAACTGGATGTTGCTAACCTGCGGAACTTGAAGAAGCATATGAACGGCTATGTGCCGCTTAACGAGGCCTGGCCGGCAGGTGAGATAGACGAGGTGGCTAACCGATATGTGGAATATACGATCAGCGCGGACAAGAAGAAAGGGATGGTGATCGAGTCGATCGTAGTACCAATCTGCGCGGTGGGAGGCAACGGGATGAATATCCATATCAATGCGGGCCTGGGCGAGGCGTTCAAAGAGGTGACGACCATCTATGAGAACACCGCCATCCCCAGCGGTCAGGCGCTTTTGATCACCATCGACCAACCGATACTGGTACCGGCCGGTGAGACTTTACATCTCCGCGTGCTGCCGTGGTATGACTCCAACGGCAGGCCGCAGAAAGGTAAGCGTATTGAGTTAGGAGACTTGCGTATCTCCGGCAAACGGCTGAAATAGATCAGCGAAGCAGTTTGCCTTGCGCGTCATAGACGCGCCCCTCGAAAGAGATATAGGTTTTTCCGGCATGGAGCCATTTGTTCGCCCGACGTATCTGCTCGGGCGACAATTGTTGTATAGCCGAAGGTACGTCTGTAGATGCGATCGTGAAGGTCTGCATAATGACCATTGTCGGCAGATAATTCTCATTACCCGGGTGGTAGGCAATCACCGTCACTTCGCCTTCGTTCTCCGCGTAAATGCGACCATTCTCTATGCGAAGCAAGCACTCGGTGTACGCGTAGGTAATAGGCAGGCCGGAAGAGATGGTGGCCGTACTGAGGATGTCCGTTCCAACGGTCAGTTCGGTCTCTTGGTTCTCCCAAGTAATGGTCTGCACGGCTTTGTTGACATGCAGCGCGACCTGAAACGTGCGGGTGTTATAGAGGCAGGTGTTGGTAGGCGTAAAGAGCAGCGTCAGGGCATAGTCGCCGGCATTGAGGACGGAATCCGAGGCAATGTTCTGCCAAGAGAAAGCGCCTTCCACCTGACCGAGTGTCTCTTGGATATTCGCTTCGCTGAGCGGCTGTCCGTAAGTAAGGTCATCTACTGTGACGCCAAGCATAGGATCGGCTTTGCGGATATTGAGCGACTTGGAAACAGATTCAGCGGCATTGAACTTATAGTTACCCGGCTGGGTAGCGGTGATCGTTACCTCACCAGAACAAGCGATGATCAGTTCGTTGCCCTCAACATAGGCGATATTCTCATCGGAGGTCTCATACATAACGTCCAGGCCGGAAGAGGTAAAGGCATTGAACGAGAGATGATCCGTAGCGACACACTCATCCAGCGTCTGAATCCAGGTCAGGGTCTGGTCATATTTCTTGGTCTCACCGGAAACGGCGATACGTACTTCCTTGCCTTCACCGGCGATAACGATCTCACCGCTATGTTGTCCGGCTTCTGCGTGCGAATAACGAATCGTGAGCGCCGTGGTCTGGTCGATGAGGTTCTTCTGACCGATAGCGTTCAGAGAAGCCGTGAAATGCGGATCCGTACTGCTCACTTCAGCCACAATATTGGTCCAAGTAACAGTGACATTCTTGGTCGCATCGGCGTCATCTACCATGCCAGAACCAAAGGGCCATTCATCGGTAGAAGCGGAGAGCTCTTTGAGTTCCACTACGCTGATGCGGCGGAAAGTAGCTACAACCAAACGGCCAGTAGCCGCAAATTTGAGATAGCGTGTTGTAGTAGCCAAAGGCACTACTTCATCGGAGGCTGTCACTGCAGCGTTTCCATCCGCAGTGAAGATTTGTGACCAGTTATTATGATCCGCAGACTGATAGACACTTACAGTACCACCTGAGGCTCCATGCCATGCAAAATGCAATTCTTTGGCAATACCCGTTTGAGGCAATGCGATCACGCACTCATCCGACCAATCGGATAAAATTGACACAGTACCTACTTGTAGACCACCTGTTAATGGCCAAGTAACATTATCGGACCTGGAGATAACAGTCTGCGCATTATTGAAATCATTTTTTGTAAACTCGGTATCCCAAGCCAGCTGGGCATGGATACCTAAACAAAGCATCAAGGATGCAACTATAGCAAGTATTTTCTTCATATTCGAACTAATTTTGCATGCAAAATTACTAAAAATATGCGAGACTGGCAAATTTACGCCTCTTTTCCTTAATGACAGACAAAAAAAAAGCAACAATCGTGTTGCTTTTTTTTCGATATGCAGTTACTGATTAGTAACTGGTGCGTTGTGTAGCAGCATAGCTGATCTTGAGTGCATAAGCACGACGGAGCTCCTGCTTGATGTCCGCGATGACCCCCATCTTGGTCTCCTTATCAGCCTTGATGGAGACGGTCATAAGACCTTGGTCGCTCTCCTTCATGGAGGAACGCTCATTGACGATATACTCGCCGATCTCCTTCACTTCTGCGAATTGGTCATTCAGCTGGATACGCGTCTCAGCACCGTATTGCTTACGGAACTCAGCCGTCGGCGTACCAACGTAGATATAACGCACAAGGGATTTATTCTCCAGCTTGGTGAGCTCCGAAGCCTGCGGGTTTTGGAACTGCACCTTATAGCTTACTTCCTTCATTGACGTAACAGACATGAAGAAGAAGAGCAGCATGAAGATAATATCAGGGAGAGACGACGTATTGAGATGAAGATAATATCAGGGAGAGACGACGTATTGAGCGCCGGCATCTCACGTTTCTCATTTCTACGAATCTTTGCCATGTTAGTTACCGTAATTTTTAGGTTCAGCCTCGGAAATCTTCTGAGGATAGATCTTTTGGATCTTTTTCTGTTGATCCTCGTCGAGTTCGTTGTAGCTCTTGTGGAAATACTTCTGCGCGCATTCTTCACGCAATTCGTTATATGCCGCTACGAGTTCGTTCTGAACATCGAGATATGCCTGATACCGGGTATCCACGTCGTTCTGGACGGAGATAACGTGATCCTTGGTGTATTTGAGTACACCGAACGGAGCACCGAAATCCTCTTCCACAAGCTTCGGATAATAGTCCGCATTCTCTTCGTTCTTGATGAACTTCTTTGCATTCTCCTTCAGTTGCTTCACATCCATCAACTGGCCTTGCACCATGAGCTGGTTGGCAGAGTTGATCTTCACTACCAGCAGGTTGCGCTTGTTGATATCCTTATCTTCCACTTTCTGGTCAGGCGGAATAGGCGCAGGCAGACGGCGAGCCAGTCCTTGGTTCACATCCATAGAGGTGGTCACCAAGAAGAAAATCAGCAACAGGAACGAGATGTCGGCCATAGAGCTGGCGTTGATCTGTGGGACTTTCTTTGCCATGATAAATGTGATTTACTTCGACAGTTTTTTAGTATGTACGTATCCCCAGATCATCGTACCGATAGTAGCGATGAAGAGGAAGTAGCAAGCATAGATAACAGCGTCAGCCAATTGAGCCCAAGCGCCTTCATTATCCGTACCTTCGTAACCGATGATATTGATTTTCTCCGGGCTACCGAGGAACCAGCAGATGAGCGCCAAAGCGATGAAGCCACCTACTACGCCAAGCGTCATGTACGCTTTGCGGCGGTTGGTTTTCCAGTTATTGGCAAACTCTACGCATACAACAGCCAGCGTAATCAGGACTACCAATCCAACAAGGATGTAGACCCAGATGAGGAAAGCATCGGTGAAACGAGGAATATCCAGGAAATCACCGGCTACCTCGAGACTACCGTTGGAGCCACCGAGGAAGAACAACGCGATGAACACGAGTCCCAAACCCAGCAGCGACCAGAGGGCAATCTTAGGAATCATTTTATAGTTTTTCATATTGCACAAAATTGTTTAGATTAAACAATAGTTTTCAGCATTCAGCATTCAGCCGTCAGCTTATTTCTTTTTTTGTGCAGCATCGTACTCTACTACGATATCGAGCAGGCTAATCGAGCTGTCCTCCATCTCATTTACCAGACCCTCAACGAGGCTAAGGATGTAGTTGTAGAACAACTGAAGAACAACAGCAATAATCAAACCAAGGAGGGTAGTCAACAGAGCGACCTTGATACCACCGGCAACAACGGTAGCCGAGATATCACCTACTTGCTGAATCTTATCGAATGCCTCGATCATACCGATGATGGTACCCAAGAATCCGAGAGACGGAGCGATAGCGATGAAGAGGGTGATCCAAGAAAGGTTCTTCTCCAAGAGACCAAGCTGAACGCCACCATAGGAAGCGACGGTCTTCTCAACTACGTCGATACCTTCGTCATAGCGGCTGAGACCTTGATAGAAGATAGAAGCCACCGGACCACGGGTGTTACGGCAAACCTCCAAAGCTTTCTCAATACCACCGTTCTTCAGAGCAGCCTCAATATTAGCGAGCAACTCCTTGGTGTTCGTTTTGCTCAAGGACAGATAAATGATACGCTCGATACAGAGTGCGAGACCGAATACGAGAGTAACGAGGGTCAAAGCCATGAAGCCGGCACCACCTTCGATAAATTTGGTCTTCAGCGTTTTGTGGAGCGCTACTAAGCCGCCGGCTTCCTCAGCAGGAGCCTCAGCTACTTCTTCAGCTGCAGGAGCAGCCTCATCTACTTGTTCAACAGCAGCCTCTTCAACAGCAGCTGCTTCTTCTTGTGCCATCATAACTGCGCTGCCGAAAGTCAGCATAGCCAGCACTGTCAGAGTTGCAAAAATTTTTTTCATGAGAATAATAAATTAATTTAAGTTATTTATTTGTGTTTGTGTTTTCATATGACGGGGATTCGGACTCCGCCTTGCTGCGCAATTCCCCCGAATCACCCACAAGCTGCCGCTGGCACCTTGCTCAAAGCTTTTGGCCATCGGCGTGTCCGTAAGTAAACTTACTTCCCCGGCCGGCTCGACGCAAAATCTTTGCGGAGAGACGGGGATTCGAACCCCGGAAACCCTTTTGGAGTTTACACGCTTTCCAGGCGTGCCTCTTCAACCACTCGAGCATCTCTCCTTTGCGCCCCAAAGCGCTTTTATCAATATCGGCTACAAAATTACTGCTTTTTTTTCATATACGCAAGTTTTTGCGCATTTTTTTCATTATTTTATTGCAAAAAGTTGTCGAGCATTGGCACTTGTGAGCTCAATGACGTATTTAACGGGGCAATTATACACTTGTGCGAGCCGTTCTGCGACATGAATCATGAAGCGACTCTCATTGCGTTCTCCACGATGGGGAACAGGAGCCATATAGGGTGCGTCCGTCTCCAGCAAGATACGTTCCAACGGTACTACATCCAGTTTCTCCGCCAATTTGCTATTTTTGAACGTCAACACACCGCCTATCCCAAGATAGAACCCCATATCCAAAATCTGTTGTGCCGTTTCTCGACTTCCGTTGAAGCAATGAAAAACACCAGTTAATTGACGATTGGACGATTTACGATTTACGATTTCTTTTACAATACGTAGGATATCTTCTGTCGCTTCTCGATTGTGCAAGATGACCGGTAAGTCCAATTCGCGAGCAAGGATTAGTTGTCGCCGCAAGACTTCCTGCTGCTCATCCTTGAAGGTCTTGTCCCAATAATAGTCCAAGCCAATCTCACCTATCGCGACCAATTCGTTCCGATGCTCACGGATGGCTTTCTCAATGATGACATATTGTTCCTGCCAATCGCCTTTGACATCTTCCGGATGCAAGCCCAAAGCCGGATAACAATAGCCGGGATGCGCACGACAGACCTGCATGACCGTTTCTATCGATGCCGCGTTGACACCGGGCACAATCATGCGTTCCACCCCACTCTCCTGTTGGCAGGCAATGACTTCTTCGCGGTCGGCATCAAAAGCCTCTTCATCAATATGACAATGCGTATCGATCATCTGATTTACGATTTGACGATTTATGATTTACGATTTAGGATACTGGAGTCTCCATAGGAGAGGAAACGAAAATCGTGACTCAGTGCATAGTCGTAGATCGTGTGCCAATCGCCTCCGACGAAGGCACTTACCAAAAGCAGGAGTGTGGATTGCGGTTGATGAAAATTGGTGATCAGTTGATCTACCAGACGGAAGGTATATCCGGGTTTGATCATGATCTGGGTCTCGGCATGGAGCGTCTGCTGGTTCGTAGCATCCAGATAGTCGAGGATAGCTTGCAACGCGTCATAAACCGACAAGGTATGGTCGTTCTCGTAGGGTTCGAACTGACTCACCGTCGGATTCTCAGGATGACAGCCGATAAAATAAAGCGATTCGAGGGTACGCATGGAGGTCGTTCCGACAGCAACGATATGTCCTAATCGGGCTTGAATATGCGCAATCGTCTCACGCGGAACAGCGATGATCTCTTTATGCATGGTGTGCTCGTTGGCATCAGCGGTCTTGACCGGCAGGAACGTACCGGCTCCCACATGCAGCGTTACTTCATCGGTCTCGATCCCGCGCGAGCGCAGGTCTTTTAAGACCTGATCTGTAAAATGAAGACCGGCTGTAGGTGCGGCAACAGACCCCTTGATACGCGAATAAACCGTTTGGTACGTACGCAGGTCGGACTCTTCGGTCTTTCGGTTGAGGTACGGCGGAATAGGTAATTCGCCGGCTGCATCAAGGATCTCCGCAAAGGAGACATTCTCTTCGTCCCACTCAAAACGAACGGCAAAGGTGTTACCAAGTGACTGCTCTTTGTAGGCACGGAGCGTGAAGTTACCGGCCTTGAGTTCGATGGATTCATCGTGCCATTTCTTGGCGTTGCCTACCATACATTTCCAGGTGCAACCGGTGGTAGAACCTAATGACAGTTGGTAGTCATGCGGCGTGAGGGGCTCGAGGCAGAAGACCTCGATCCGTGCGCCGGTAGGTTTATGGAACTCAAGCCGCGCTTGTATCACGCGCGTATTATTATATATAAGGAGTGCACCCGGCGCGATGTAGTCGCCTACGTTGTAGAAATGGTCCTCCGAGACCTGTCCGTCCCGATAAACCAGCAGTTTGCTATGGTCACGTTCGGCCAGCGGGTATTTGGCGATACGCTCGTCGGGCAAAGGGTAATTATAATCAGCTATGTATATGGGCTTCATTTCTTTTACCTTGAAACAATTCGTATTTGTTAAATTGGCAGTCCAGTTCACCGTTGAGGAGATGGTATTTCTTAGAGGGCTTGAGGCCGATACACTTCATTGCCTCTACATTGGACGAGATGATCCAAGCTGTGGAGCCGGTGAACTGATGCTTGAGGGTCGTACCGATCGCACTATAGAGATCTTCCATCTCTTTGTTACTCTTAAGGCGTTCACCATAAGGCGGATTCAGCATTACCAAAGTCCCTTCCGCATGTACCTCTTTGATCTCCTCCATTCGGATTTGCTTGAGTTCGATATCCTTGGCTACACCTGCTGACTTGACGTTTTTGGCAGCCTGTTGGATAGCATAAAAAGAGGCATCGGAACCGTAGATATGATGGATAAAGTCCCGTTCATTACTATCATCATTATAGATATCGTTCCATAGATCGGCATCGAAATCAGGCCATTTCTCAAAGGCAAACGATGAACGGAATACTCCGGGAGCAATATTCCGTGCGATGAGTGCCGCTTCGATGAGGAGCGTACCGGAACCGCACATAGGATCATAGAAATCCGACTGTCCTTTCCATCCCGCGAGCAACAACATACCTGCCGCCAGCACTTCGCTGATCGGCGCTTCGGTAGTAGCTACGCGGTATCCGCGTTTATGCAGGCTCTCTCCGCTGCTATCCAGCGATATGGTCACCTGCTCATTTGCCACATGTACATTCAGCAAAATATCCGGAATCTGCGTACTGACGCTGGGACGTTTATGCGCCTTATCGATCCAGTAGTCCGCGATCGCATCTTTGACGCGATAGGTAACGAACCGGCTATTTCGGAAGGACTCGCTATAGACGGTTGCATCGATGGCGAATGTCTGATCTGCCGTCATGTATTGACTCCAATTCAGGGCTTTGACCTGATCGTAAAGGGCGTCTGTATCTTTGGCTTTGAACGAAGCGATAGGCACCAAAATGCGGATAGCGGTGCGCAGACAAATGTTCGCACGGTATAAAAGGGCCTTGTCTCCACGGAAAGAGACAGCCCGTCGTTCGAGTTGGACATCATTCGCTCCCAACTCGATCAGTTCTTGTGCCAAAACCTCTTCCAAGCCCTTAAAGGTCTTTGCCAACATTAAAAAATCAGCCTGTTGCTTCATTTTTTTGTCATTTTATTTGGTCATGTCGTTTTTTTGTAGTACCTTTGTTTTGAGGAAAGATGGCAGAGTGGTCTATTGCGTCGGTCTTGAAAACCGAAGTACTGAAAGGTACCGGGGGTTCGAATCCCTCTCTTTCCGCTTAAAATCAGTAGGAGCATCTTTAGTAGGTGCTCCTACTAATTTTACTGAGAAGACAGGGCCTTCTCACACCTACGGTCGGAGGGGTCTCCGCCGCTTCGCTCTGTCGATTATTGCTCCGCAATTTTCGAATCCCTCTCTTCTTCTTTATTTTTTTATCTGGAAGGGGAAAGAACCAATCAGGTTGCCATCGCAGAAGAAATCGATGGTATAGTAACCAGACTGTACGGTCTCGTTTTCTGCAAGAGGACAATAACAGGTACCTTGGTACGCTTCGCCGGCGTATTCGATTTGTTGAACCAACGAATAGGGTATTTCGCCGTTCTCAAAGGCAAACAGTTTGGATTCCTCTTCTCCCATCAGGTCTCCTGCCGGCGTAATGACGCGGGCATAGAGGTCCTTGAGTCCGGGCGTACAGGTGATATTCTTCGCGATCACAAAATCGAACTGCAGTTTCCGGATATGACTTGCCATCTTGGTCTTACGATCGTTCTTGTTGAGCGTTGTGAGCGTGCAAGAAGTCACCTCCAGCATGGAGGCGCGAATGACGGTCTCGGAGAGTTGCGAGTTAAGCGTAGAGAGTTGAGAGTTCTGCTCCTTAACTTGTTTGTTCTCCTCTTTGACCAGCATGTTCTCTTCGGTGAGGCGGGCATTGGTCGCATTGAGGGAGTCGATTTGACGCACGTATCCTTTCATGACTTCACGCACGGTAGCCAGTTCTTTCTTGAGTTCGGATATACGGCGCGCATTGGAAGCCTTGGTCTGACGCAGTTCTTCCAGCAGGTCTTGCACGCGTTGTTGCTCACGGCTAAGCAGATCCTGGAGCGAGTCATTGCGGATATCCATCTGCTGGTATCCGTCGAACTGAATGGCCAGGTCTTCGTACTCTTCTTCCAATTCCTCTTTCTCAATGGTCATCTGCTCGACCATCTCGTTCATCTCCTGATGCTGGCTGATATTCCAATAGACCAAGCCGGCAATGATGACAGCTAAGACAACTACAATAATCCAAAATACTTTCTTATTCATAATAAGGGTATTACGTTTTCCAATTTATTACTACGGCTACCTTTGAGCAGGATATGATAGCCGGAAAGGGGTTCGTTTTGCAGGTAGGCACAAAGGGCTTCCACATCATCAAAAATAGGATACGGAGCAGTCGTGGCTTTGTATTCTTCTCCGACGAGCAACACTTTATCTGCCTTGCGTTCGAGGAGCATATTGACGATATTCTGATGCTCCAGATGACTGTATTCCCCTAACTCTCTCATGGCGCCAAGAATGAAACAGTTGCCCTTGAAGGCATTGATCGCAGCGGTCATGGACGTCGGATTCGCATTATAGGCATCGACGACTACCGTATTGCGCTCGGTCTGCATGAACTGAGAGCGGTTGTTGGAGGGAATATAGGCGCGGATAGCGGCTAAAGCGTCTTCTTCGCTGATGCCGAAATGTTTTCCGACACAGATTGCAGCGGATATATTCTCCGCATTGTAAGATCCTACAAGGTGCGTACCTTCCAGCATCGTACCCGTTTGGTATGCAACCGTCTTCAAGTCACCCGCCATCTTCGCCAGATAGGGGTTACCGATATTACGGAAACAATAACCGCCATGCGCGCGCAAGTAGTCATATAGTTCGGCTTTGGTTGCCATGACACCTTCAAACGAACCGAAGCCCTGCAGGTGTGCTTTACCGACATTGGTAATGAGACCGAAATCGGGTTCTGCTATATCCACCAGTTCCTTGATATCCCCCGGGTGCGAGGCCCCCATCTCCACGATCGCCATCTCATGCGCGCGCGTAATAGATAATAAGGTGAGGGGTACACCTAGTTGGTTATTGAGGTTTCCCTGCGTGTAGTATAGGTTGAACTTCGTCTTAAGCACCGCTGCACAGAGTTCCTTGGTTGTTGTCTTTCCGTTCGTACCGGTGATAGCCAGAATAGGAAGCCCTAACTCGCGACGCCAAGCCCGCGCCAGATCTTGCAGTTCGGCAAGCGCATTGTCACCACAGATGACATATTCTGCTCCCTGTGCTTTGGCTTGCTCCACGAAGTCATTTCCGTCAAAATGCTCTCCTTTGAGTGCAACAAACACACAGCCGGAGGTAACTTTCCGGCTGTCTGTTGTGACATTTAGCGATGATTTATTTCTTATTAGGAAGCTCCAATCCATAGTTTTTCTTTTTATCTTCTACCTTAAGTGCGAGACTCAAGAGGAAGGCCAGTACGCCGAACGAAGCAAAGACGATCATCGGTACGAGGTAGCCGTTAGTAGCCACACGCAGTTTACCGATGAGTAGCGGTACCAAGCAGAGACCGATGTTCTGCACCCAGAAGATGAGGCAGTAAGCGGAGCCCAGCACTTTCTCGTCAATGATCTTCGGAACAGAAGGCCACATAGATGCCGGCACCAACGAGAAGCTGACACCGAGAACCAAAATAGTGACAAGAGCAAGCGTTTTGCTGGGATATGCCGGCAATACGAATGCGAAGACACTATGGCAAACGATCATGATAACCGCACCGAGAAGCATCATCGAGGCGCCCTTACCTTTGTAGTCAATGAACGCACCCAAGAAAGGCGTAAGAACCATCGCTAATATCGGGAACCATTTGAAAAGACCCGCTGCTTCCCCATTGGAGATGGAAAGGGTCTCCTCGAGGAAGTTGGTTGCAAAACGCTGGAAGGGGAAGATAGCCGAATAGTAGAGCACACAGAGGAGCGCTACAATCCAGAACATCTTCGATTTGAAGATCTGACCCAGATCGGATACATGGAACTCATCCTCCGGATCTTTAACTGCCGTTGCTTCGCCGATTGCAACCAGTTGATTATCAAAGGTCTTATCCATGATGGTAAAGACAAAGAAGTTTAGCAAGCCTACTACGAGCAGCAGGGATGCAAAGAGCAGCGGAGCTACTACCGAGTTGGTGCCATCGACTGCAAAATGCGAACTGAACATCGGTGAGAGCCACATCGCGCCGAAGACACCGAGACGGGCGATTGCCATCTCGAGACCCATGGCGAGCGCCATCTCTTTGCCTTTGAACCACTTAGCGAGGATTTTACTTACCGTAGTACCAGCCATCTCACAGCCGCAGCCAAAGATCATAAAACCGAACATCGCCAGTTTAGCGGAGCCGGGCATAGAAGGCCACCAAGCGTTGAGCCATTCCACCGTATTGGCATCTGCCCATGAGATACCCCAGTATTTGATACCCGCACCAATAACCATGAGGCTGGCGGAGAGCAGACCGGTGAAACGGACGCCCATCTTATCGAGGATGATACCGGCAATGATGAGGAAGCCGAAGACATTAAGCAGGTATTCGCCTGCAGCATAGGTACCGAACACACCTTGGTCCCATCCCAGCGAGTCGTTCAGAAGCGATGCCAGAGGTGAGAGGATATCCACGAACATATAGGCGAAGAACATCATCGACGCCACAAGGACGAGGACAGTCCAACGCGCAGCTGCGCTATCACGCAGGGTTTGTTGAATTGCTTTTACCATGATTGTAGGAATATTTACTTTTCTTTTTGAGCCACTCCGCCTTTTTCTTCTCGTATTCGGCGTAATGACTCTCCAAATAGCCGTCCGCCATATTACTTAATACCGAGTTCTTTCTTTACAGCCGGTGTAGCATCGATAGCATCCGCACCGATATGTACCATAGCCGCAGAATCGAAGATATAGGTGTATCCTTCGCGTTCACCAACTGCCTTGATAGCCTTGGTCATTTTCTCATGCACCGGAGCAAGGAGTTCCTGTTGTTGTTTCTGAACATCTTGCTCTGCGATCTGGTAGAACTGTTGGAGACGTTGCTGCATCTCTTGGAGCTCTTGCTGACGAACCTGCTTGATAGCTTCCGTCATGGTTGCTTCCTGAGCCTGATAGTCCTGGTATTTCTTTTGAATCTCTTCGGTCATCGAAGCGACCTGATTCTCATACTGAGACTGAATAGTGTCCATTTTCAGTTTAACTTGGGTCAGTTCCGGCATCTGAGCGAAGATTTCCTGACTGTTGATGTGACCGAATTTTTGTGCGCTGGCGAGCATAGGCATAGCCAGCAGGATAGAAATAATAATTTTCTTCTTAGCCATAAAGGCACGATTAATTTTAAAATTTTTCATTTGTATAATTGATTTTTTGTTATTTTGCACCTAATTTATGGAGAACTTGGTCCGATATATCCAGTTTAGAGGACATATAGATGAGGGACGGATCGGCGGAACGATCTTTGACGATCTCTATCCGTTTCTCGCTTGCCAATTCCTGAATAGCATTATATATCTCATCCTGAATCGGCTTGATCAGCGCCTCCCGTTTTTTGTACAGTTCACCATCTTGACCGAAATACTTACGTTTGAGCTCCAGCACGTCCTGTTCTTTCTTAACGATCTCCTGTTCGCGTTCCGCACGCATGGTCTCGGAGAGGAAGATCTGCTCTGTCTGGTAGTTGGTAGCCAATACGCGTGCCTCCTGCTGCGCCGCATCGATTTCTTTCTGCCAACGCTTGGAAAGCATGGTCAACTGCTCATTCGCCTGCTCATACTGCGGCAGATTCTTGAGGATATAACTCATATCGATGAACGCTACCGACTGATCTTTAGCAAAAGCCGTGCCAAAAGCCATCACGGCTGCCAATAATATTATACTGATTCTTTTCATAATTCTTTGTATTACAATTCTTGTCCGAGGACGAAGTGGAATTGACTTCCTCCATATTGTTTGGATCCGTTGATCTCGTCGAATCCCCATCCCCAGTCAATACCGAGCAGACCGAACATCGGGAGGAAGATACGTACACCGAGACCGGCAGAACGTTTGAGATCGAAGGGATTGTAGTCCCGGATATCCGAGAAGCAGTTACCTGCCTCCAAGAAGACATGCGCCCAGATCGTTGCGCTCTGCTCAAGCGATATCGGGTAACGGAGCTCCATAGTGAATTTATTATAGAGGTAACCCATGTTACGTCCTGTAGCCACATCGTACGGCGTAAGCGAACCGGACGAGTATCCACGCATCGCGACGTACTCGGTCGCATAACTGGTATAAGCCGACATACCGTCACCACCCATGTAGAAGGTCTCAAACGGCGACTTGAGGTTGTTGTTATAATGGCCCAGATAGCCGAACTCAGCACGGGTCATGAGAACCAGCTTGCTGTCTTTGGTAAGCGGCGTAAAGACCTTACCCGAAAATTTCCACTTATGATACTCGATCATGTGGTATTTCTCGTTGACGGTCATGTTGGCGTAGTCTTTGGGGAAGAAGAGCGACCAAGGCGGTGTAATCTTGACTCCCAAGGTGAATTGCGAACCACGGCGCGTATAGATGGGGTTATCAATAGACGAACGGCTGAGTTGGAGATTGAGCGCCAAGTTATGGCTGGTACCATTCGAGATGAGGAGGTACGGCCAATCTTTCATCATATACATCTGATAACTCAGCTCGCCGTAGAAGGCAAAATAGTCGTCCGGCCAACGAAGACGCTTACCATATCCGATGGAGACACCGAGCGTACGGAGGTATTTATCCTTATCCGCCTCAGACTCCGCTAACTGCTGGTAGTAGTCGCTATTTCCGGAATAGTAGTAATAATTCGAATAGGTGTTATACAGGTTCTGGTACGCCTGCTGGTAGCGCGACGAATAGCCGGTCTGGTTCGCAAAATAGATGCTGGCACTGAGGCTGTTCGGTCGTTTACCTCCGAGCCAAGGCTCCAGGAAGGAGATCGAGGCAGAGGTATAGTATATACCGTTCGTGCGCGCGTTAATAGAGAAGGTCTGTCCTTCACCTTGCGGCACGATACGATAGGCTTTTTTGTTGAACAAGTTTTGAATAGCGAAGTTGGTGAACTTCAATCCCAACGATCCGACCAAACCGGTAGCGCCCCATCCGAGGGAGAACTCGATCTGATCTGAAGACTTGGTCTCCAGTTGATAAGTGATATCCACCGTTCCTTCTTCGGGATTCGGCTGGATATCCGGCACCAGTTTTTCTTGGTCAAAATGGCCCATCTGCGCCAACTCACGGAGCGAACGCATGATATCCGACTGCGAATAGAGTTGTCCGGGTTTGGTATATAACTCACGACGAACGACATGCTCATATACGCGCGTATTTCCAACGATATTGATCTCATTGATCGTAGCAGGTTTTCCTTCGTACATACGCATCTCGAAGTCGATCGAGTCATTCTCCACATTCACTTCAACCGGCTCCACATTGAAGAAGAGGTATCCGTTGTCGGTATAAAGTTTGCTGACAGCATCATCGTCACCTGTCAGACGATCATTGAGGGTTTTGAGGTTATAGACGTCACCGGGTTTGACACCTAAGGTCATATCCAGCATCTCGTAGGGATAGACGGTATTTCCTACCCATTTGACGGAACGGACATAGTATTTATTTCCTTCAGAGATCGTCATATAGACATCTACACGGGTCGGATCTTCGGGATTCGGCACAACCGAGTCTGCCACGATATAGGCATCCCTATATCCGTGTTCATTGTACTTCTCGATAACTGCCGCTTTATCTTTTTCGTACTCTTCGGTAACGAACTTTTTGGTACGGAAAAGGTTAATGATATGATTATCATTGGTTTTTTTCATCGCCTGATTGATCTGCACATCCGTCAAGGCTTCGTTACCGGTGATATAAATCTTACCTACTTTGGTCTTGGCTTTCTTATCCACACCGACCAGCACACGTACATAACCGGGGTGATCCGGGTCGTCACGTTGGATGATATGTACCTCGGCATTATGAAATCCTTTCTCGGCGAAATACTTTTTGATGACGGTCTTGGCATGGTCCTCGAGGTTCGGAGTCATCTGCGAACCTTGGCGTATACCGACTTTAACCTCCACATCCTCTTTCTCGGATTTTTTCAGGCCTTCGTACTTTACTTCACTCACACGCGGACGTTGCTCCAGTTGGATCACCAACCAGATCTTATTCCCCTCTATCTTACTGGCTTTGATCTTGACGTTAGAGAAAAGTCCTTGTTTCCAGAAACGACGGATAGCTTTGGTGATCTGGTCTCCGGGCACTTCGATCTTATCTCCGACAGCTAAACCGGAGAAACCGATGAGTACAAAATCCTCGTAACTATCCGCTCCTTCTACCTCAATGCCTGCGATCTCGTAGGTCTTACGCGTCATGCCATATTCAATATCCTGCGCAAAGGCACCGACACTGAATAGCAAAAATACTAGTATCTTAATGAATCTGTTCACTTGTCTTTCCAAATCTTCTTTCACGTTTCTGATAGTCTACGATGGCTTTATAGAACTCTTCTTCGGTAAATTCCGGCCACAAGCAATCGGTAAAATACAGTTCGCTGTAAGCCAGTTGCCACAATAGAAAATTACTGATTCTATATTCTCCGCTGGTACGAATCAGCAGGTCCGGATCAGGCATATCGCAGGTCGTCATGAGGGACGAGACGAGCTGCTCATTCACATCTTCGGGACGCAAACGACCGTTCTGCGCCTGCTGTACCGCTTGACGCACTGCTTCGGTAATCTCCCAACGAGCCGAATAACTAAGGGCAATGACCATGGTCAAGCCGGTATTATGACTTGTCTCGTCAATACATGCCAGGAATTTACGACGTGTTCCTTCGGGCAGCCGTTCGATATCGCCGATAGTCTGCAGACGAACATTGTTGTTCATGAGGGTCGGTGTCTCTTTGACGATGGTATCCACGAGTAGGTTCATCAAGGCATCGACCTCTTCTTTGGGCCTATTCCAGTTCTCCGTACTGAAGGTATATAGGGTCAAATACTCCACCCCTAACTTCGTCGCAGCGACAGTGATATTATGCACCGTCTCGACACCTTGCTTATGCCCGAACATACGCGCAAGGCCTTGCTTCTTGGCCCACCGTCCGTTACCATCCATGATGATGGCTATATGGCGCGGCAAACGCTCCTTGTCTATTTGTGATCTATAATCCATGTTCTTACCAGTTACATATTCGACATGACTTGGGAGCCTGTGCGAATTCAAACACGATACCGGCCGTCAGCATACCGGTGACATCGCAGTTCATCCAGTTCCAGCCGTTCATGTGATATTTGTTATTCAGCTCATTCTTCCCCTCCAAATCATCTGCAAAATATATATTATGCTGCCAAGCGATGTTCAATCCGCAATGTTCAGAGAACTTCCACTTGAAGCCTATGCCCAACGGGATATAACCCGACACACTTATTTTCTCATTCCCTACGCCGGAAACTCCTGCACCCAGACCGATGAAAATATACGGCGTGTAAGGTTTGATGCGGCTGTCGTTCACGTTCGTCTCGCCGAAACGGAAGAAATTGAACTCTGCCATCACATCGGCGTTCACCAGTTGACTCTGCCATTTGGTGTCCAGTTTCTCTCCGCGCATCGTATAGTCATATCCCATGATGCGTTGACCCGACACTTTCGCCTGTATAGCCCAACGTTTGGTGAACTTATACCGAAAATGTACGCCGTACGCCTCGCGCGGATGCATGAAGATATGCGCGGCAGCATCGCCGACATAATAGCCGCATCCTCCCTGCAAACCCAGTTCGCATAAGTAAGGCTGCTCCTGAGCAAAAAGAGGTGAAAGGTGAAAGGTGAAAGGTGAAAGGAGCACCATCCACATCACAATTATCCTATATATATTCCTTTCAATTTTCATTTTTCAATTTTCAATTCCCCTTAATCAATAATCTAAAGGCATCCGTTACCCGTTTAACGGGCACTATCTCTATTGTAAAACGTTTACTGTCTATCTTCTGCTCCGCCGGAATCAGGATACGCTTGAAACCCAGTTTCTGCGCCTCCGCAATACGCTGTTCAATACGATTGACCGAACGGATCTCACCTGCCAAGCCCACTTCACCGCAGAGGCATGTACTCGGGTCAAGCGCTATATCCATGTTACTGCTCAACACCGCAGCTAATACCGCTAAGTCGATAGCCGGGTCTTGCACCCGCAGACCACCGGCGATATTGAGGAATACATCTTTCTGCAGCAGTTTGAACCCAACCCGTTTCTCCAGCACTGCCAACAACATATTCAACCTTCTGCCGTCAAAACCGGTGGAGGAACGTTGCGGTGTGCCGTAAGCTGCGGAGGAGACAAGTGCTTGTACCTCGATCAGGAACGGTCGTACTCCTTCAACGGCAGCTGCTATAGCGATACCGGAAAGTCCTTCGCGCGCCGTAGAAAGCAGGAGCTCAGACGGGTTCGTCACTTCACGCAAACCGTCCTGTCGCATCTCGTAGATACCCAACTCGGCGGTTGAACCGAAACGGTTCTTCTGTGCACGCAGGATACGGTACATATACTGCTGGTCACCCTCGAACTGCAGGACGGTATCCACGATATGTTCCAGCACTTTGGGTCCGGCCAGCGAACCCTCTTTGTTGATATGACCGATGATGATGAACGGTATGTTACGCGTCTTGGCAAAATCGAGGATACGTGCGGCGCACTCTCGTACTTGACTCAATGAACCTATGGAAGCGTCTATAGCATCGGTACCTACGGTTTGGATCGAGTCGATGACCACAATCTCGGGTTCTAAGGCTTTGACCTGCTCCAAGATACGTTCAAGCGATGTCTCGGCGGATATATAGAGGTTCTCTGCATTTCCTGCCAAGCGCTCAGCCCGTAACTTGAGTTGTTTGGCACTCTCTTCGCCCGATGCATAGAACGTTTTCCGCTCTCCCATCTGCATCAGCACTTGGAGCGCGAGGGTCGATTTGCCGATACCGGGTTCACCGCCCAAGAGCACTAAACTGCCGGGCACGAGACCTCCGCCCAAGACACGGTTCAGTTCGCCATTACACATGTCGATCCGCATCTCGTTCGTCGCTACCACATCTTGGAGACGTTGAGGAAGATTACTTCCGATATTTCGAGTTCTCGATACTTCGACACCACGACCTTTTTCGATCACCTCCTCTTCATACGTGCCCCACTCTCCGCACACCGGACAGCGACCGAGCATCTGCGGAGCTTTGGCTCCACAGGACGAACAGACATATTGTATCGTTGCTTTTGCCATCAGATCTCAATTACATCATTTTCCTCCGCGAGGATGGTGTTATCAAATATCGGTTTGGCTTCTTTGAGGAAGAGGCTATGGTCTTCGACACGCGCGGAATAGTGTCCTAAAATGAGCTTACCTACATTCGCCAACTTAGCGATCGTAGCGGCCTCAGCGGCTGTCGAGTGCTTCACCTCTTTGCTGCGTGCACCGTGTTCATTAAGGAAGGTGGACTCATGGTAGAGCGCTTCTACGCCTTCGATGATCGGCACGATCTTCTCATTGTACTGGGTATCCGAACAATAGGCATACCGTTTGGTCGTCACGTACTCCAACGAACCGTCTTCGTGCTTGATCCGACGGGTCTCTTTGAAGAGGAAACCGCAAGTAGGCACACCATGCTTCAACGGGATCGTCTCCACGCTCACCGTGCGATCTTCATAGATCACCTCATGTTTGCGCGGATTAATCGGATGGAAGATGATATCATACTCGCGATCGTTGGCATGATAGTCCAAGAGCGGCTGAAGCAGTTTCTCCAAATCCGGCTGCGCGTAGATATGCATGGGTTGGGTACGCTTGAGCATGCCCAGCGTAGTGAGTAAACCGATGAGGCCGAAACAATGGTCTCCATGCAGATGCGAGATGAAGATGTTATACAGACGCGCCGTACGAATACCCAGTTTCTGCATGGTCAGGATCACGCCTTCCCCGCAATCCACCAGGAATCGTTTGTCGCCTATATCCACCAGTTGCGCCGAAGGCGAGGTCGTCTTCGTCGGCTTGGCGCTTCCGCAGCCTAATATGGTTACTTTAGCCTCTGACATCGTTCAGTTTTTCCAGCACTTTATTGCCTAAGTTCGATTTTTTCTCAATATGTTCCAAAACGGCCTTGACGAAGGAGTTGGATTCAAAACTACCACGCACCTCTTCGAAGTCGGCCTGTGCCTGATTACGATCGCCGTCCACGCCGAAACCGGTTTGACTGTTGAGGTCAAACTCCTTGCGGGCATCGTTATAGACCATCTTATCGAGGTTCACCACAGCGTTCTTCCATTCCTCAACCGTTTTCTTGAGTTGCGCCAGGGTCACGTCTTCTACGCCACAACCCCATACCTGCTCCAGTTTCTCCAGCGCCCACGTCCACTCATAGGAGTAGTATTTCGCGTGCATCGTCTCCAGACTCGTCTGGATATCTGCCAGTGTCAGTTTGCCGGCTTCGATATCGTTGAGCAGTTTCGTCACTTCGTCACGCGGCGCGATCAGACCGGCCATATCTACCCAGTCGCCCTTCCCAGCTTCGCTGTCGGGACGCAAAACGGCCCGTAACTCGTCCATCGTCTTCCATTCGCTTTGGGTCATGCGGCTGATAAGGCTGTTTCCCAGGAATTTCTGGATACCGATCGTATAGAGTTCGACACCATGCTTGAGCGAGGTATTACGGATCTTACAATTCCGATAGCCGTATACCTCGGTGTTCTCACCGCTCAGGGCTACCAACTCATTGAGCACCTCGCGACCACGCCACATCTTCTGCACCGTGTACGGACTCAAGAGGTTGAAATTGATCTGATCCAACTTATGCGGATCTTTTCTATTATCACGTTTCGGCCATTTCTGCGCATCACGGATCGTACCTACGGTACGCAAGTTAGCACCCGGCACCAAGAACGATTCCGATTGGTTCTCAATAAGATACGAGAACGGCAGATCACTTGTGTCCGCATGATGAGTATGACGTCCCATGACCAGGCTGAACGCACCGATCTTAGACGGCCATAACAAGTAACTGTCGCTTGTCGTCTTTGCACCGCGCTCTGCGATGCCCTGATGAATCGGACCAAGTTTGTACATATGGTTCGACTGGTTCGAACCCGAACCGGCGTTCAGGAACGAGAACATACCGGCGATGAGCAACGTACTCTTGTGGTGCGTCACGGTATAAGGACCGGCGAAGATCGCACATGCCTCTCCGTGCATGCCTTGGCAGTTCGAGAAGAAAAGACTCTCCCCTGCCGAATAGTGTTTGTCGAAGATACAACCCTGCCCCACAAAACACTTGTCCACCAAGGTTGAGTCACCGATCTCCACGCCCGAAGCGATGATGAAGTTAGCACACTTGACACCGCTACCGAGACGTACCGGCGCAGCTTGGTTGGAATTGATCGTTCCGTTCTTGAGACGGCTGACACCGGTCAACTCGGCATAATCCCCCACATGCACATTCTTGATCGAACCGCAGTTGAGGATACGCACGTTGTCGCCTATATAGCCATGATCGGAAGCATGCTCCTCGGCATAGGCGTCGATGAGTTTCTCCACCTCATGGATCATCTCCGGACGGTGACGATAGAGGGTAAGAATATACGCCAGACTAGCGGAAAGCTCATTGAAGATAGGGATCTCACGACCACCGCCTTCGTTCATCACCGGCACACGTACGCCGTTACCGAAAGTGGTCTTACCATCTACCAGAATCGCATTCACATTCTCGATGCAGGTGTTGCAACCGATATGGTAGTTCGCGATGTAGTTATGGATGTTATACAAGTGCGCATCGTCGCCCACCTCGCAGTTATGCAAGGTCGCGTTATAGATACCCGAATGGATCTTCAACCCACCCGGCAATTCTATCTCACGGCGGAAAGCACCGATCTGATTATGGCCGGAGAAACGGGTATGATGTACATACTGCACATCGAAATCCTGCGCCACTTGCACATCTGCCCAGTTAGTTGCCGAACAACCTTGTGCCTCCATCTGCGCAATCTCTTGCGTTGTCAATGAACGAAACATATTAATCGTTGAGCAGCATCGGCATCAATAACATGAGAACGTCCTCGTTCTCTTCATTCTCTACCGGCACGAGCAGACCTGCACGTGCAGGATCTGCCAACTTGAGCAGCACATCTGCCGAAGCAATCGAGCCGAGCAGGTCAATGAGGAACGGAGCTTTGAAACCGATAGCCATCGGCGTACCGTTGTAGTTGCAAGAGATAGTCTCTTCTGCACTGGTCGAGAAATCGATATCTTGCGCGGAGATCTTGATCTGGTTCTCACTCAGCGCCAGACGCAGCTGCGCCGTACCGTTGTTCGCGAATACAGCCACACGCTTGCATGCGTTGAGCAGGGTCTGACGGTCTACGGTCACGATATTCTGGTTCGCCTGCGGGATCACAGCATTGTAGTTCGGGAAACGGCCCTCGATCTGGCGGCAAACGATGATCGTGCTGCCAAACTCAAAACGAGCGTTCTTCTGACCAAAGGTCACTTTTACCTCTTCCTCTGCTTTTGCCAGCAGGTTCTTGAGCAGACCGGCCGGTTTCTTCGGCAGGATGAACGAAGCGGTTACGCCGGAAGCTACACCGGTATTCGTGTAGCGAACCAGACGGTGCGCATCGGTAGCTACCATCGTTACCTTGTCGGCTGCGATATCGAAGAAGATACCGTTCATCACCGGACGGAGGTCATCGTCAGCCGTGCAGAAAATGGTTTTCTCGATCGCGTTCTGCAGCACATTCGCCGGAACAGCTACACTCTGTGCGTCACCTTCTACAGCCGGCATCTCCGGGTACTCATTGCCGTTCACACCGACAAACGAATAGGTACCGTTCTGGCTCACCATGTTCACCGCGAAGTTATTCTCATCGATCGTGAATACCAGGGGTTGCTCACTAAATTCTTTCAACGTTTCGAGCAGCAGTTTAGCAGCCGATGCCACTTTACCGGCACCCTCTACCGACTCCAACTCTACGCTGGTACGGATCGTTGTCTCACCGTCCGAAGCGGTCAACTTCAGCTCATTTCCTGACACGTCAAAGAGCACGTCATCCAAAATCGGCAGCGCATTCTTACTGTTAATAACGCGGCTTACAGCCTGTAATTGCGAAAAGAGTTTAGAACTCGAAATAGTAAACTTCATATACGTATATTTTTAGTTATTTTTTACAATTTTATTGTAATTGATACAAATTAGCGTGCAAAGATACACTTTTTTTTGCACATATGCAAATTTTTTTGTAATTTTGCAGCCGAAAATGGCAAAAATTGGTATTTTTGATAGCGGATATGGCGGATTGACCATCTTAGAGGCGATCCGAAAAGAGTTACCTCAGTATGATTACCTGTACTTGGGTGACAACGCACGTGCGCCGTACGGCACGCACTCGTTCGATGTAATTTATCGCTATACGCTCCAAGCGGTCAAATACCTCTTTTCCCAAGATTGCGCCCTCGTCATCCTCGCCTGCAACACAGCCAGTGCGAAGGCCTTGCGAACGATTCAACAAAAAGACCTGCCGCTTATCAAAGATAAGAAAGTGAATGTGCTGGGCGTCATTCGCCCGACGGTTGAAGCCGTACCGGCTATCACGAAGACCGGTCATGTCGGCATTTTGGCCACACCGGCTACCGTTTCGTCTGAATCCTATGTGCTGGAATTGGAGAAAATCTCACATAGCGAAGCTCCCTCCCTTGAGGGGAGGGCGGGGGGAGAGGTTTGTCCGCTCTTCATCTCTCAACAAGCCTGTCCGATGTGGGTACCGCTGATCGAAGCAGGAGAACATTTGGGTGAAGGAGCAGATTATTTTGTCGATCTTTACCTCCGCGAGATTTTAGAGAAAGATCCGCAGATAGATACGCTCATTCTTGGCTGTACACACTACCCGCTCCTTCTGCCGAAGATCAGCCAGTGGATTCGCAACAACGGCAAACGTTTTGCCGCCAGCGATATTCAAGTTATTTCGCAAGGATACTTAGAAGCCAAGAGTTTGGCGGATTATTTGTCTCGTCATCCGGAATACGAGTCCCAACTCTCGAAGACGGCATCATTAAGCGCCTCTGGCGAATCATTCCCTATGGGCTCTTGCCACTATCTGACCACAGAAAATGCGTACCGCTTTTCGCAATCCGCATCTATATTTCTCAATGCGCCTATCCAGGCGGAGCACATTGATTTGAACTGACTCTCCCGTCTTTTGACTTCACCTCACTTCCTGTCCCGTGAGGGTATATTCCTTTTCCCCGCGGAGGATGACGATTTGACCATCGCGGAGGATCTTTTGCGTGGCAGGTTGTGTTTGTCCTGCAAACGTATTTTCTATGGCAGTGGGATTGGCGTCAGGTATGTGAGTTTGTACAAGACGAACAGACAGGCCTATGTTGGCTTGCATATGGTAAAGAAGTGTAGAGTTAGCACCGTGTATAAATAAGATACGTTTAAGATCTCCATTCTGCACAGAGGATGTCCAATAATAGCCACGTTCATTTATAAAGTTGATTTTGTTCTCATTGACTCTACAGCCGGCTGCCGGCAGAAAGACTGCGCCTGCAGCCTCCATTTGCCGCCATGCAGTAGTATCATACACATTAGTCGTCCAATCTTCCGCCATGGCAATGAATGAAATCCCATCAGGTAGTATGAATTCATCGGGCAAAATGGCATATCCGCGCACCCCATTCACAGCGACCTGTGAGCGAAGATTTGTGGCATTTTTGCGCGTGTTGAAAAGATAATTCAATTCATTGAAATTCAGTGTACGCCATAGTCCTGCCGCATTCCCCCCGTTTGAAATCGCATTATATACGCCCCAATCTGCGTTTGCATAATCTCCCGTCATGTTATATACAAACCAAAGATCATGCAAACTAAAGTCACTCGGATTAGTTGATGTGGAATAAGGCTGATAGGCACTATTGCCACAGCCACTTTCCCAACCGCTCGTTGCCCAGCCGAATAAATCTATCCAACCTGAGTATGTAGAGGAAATGTTGGAATTCGCTGCACCTATTATATCCCACTGGTTTTCCGCAAAACGCCATGTACCGGTAGAGGCTTGGTACTGTAAATTGCCTTGCGAAAATTGTACTTTTTCGCCGCTACCATTTATGGTAAATGTGCCGTTCAATGCACCTTCTTCCGTAGCGCTGGCATTAAAACAAACCATCAACATAGATAGTAAAGATAGTAAATACTTATTCATGTTACTCATTTTTTTTATTTTACCTACTCACTTATTTTAATATCACCGCTTTTTTACGCTGTCGGTGCCAGCGGTCAGACTTGGGTCAGTTTATAAATCTCCAGACCAGCCGTGACCTAAATCCCAGTGTTCGTCGTACTTGAATTCAAAATACGGCAGAGCAAAGTATTTTTCCAACAATGCGGTCAGTTCTTCCTCTATATCCTTAGCCCATTGACCCACAAAAACCACAAAATGATCCACAGCCCAAGCTACACGCCCACGCGGGACTTGGGTATAATCGCCGCTAAACTTCGTGGGTTCGTGCTTTGCCAAAGCCTTAAAATACTGTTTTTGCCAAACCTGCCTGTGCAAAGTCTGGTAGTTGATATACGGGAGTCCCTTTTCTGCTGCATCTTCTACCATTTTTGGCGTCAGTTCTTTCTTATACACACCGAAGAAATCGTGCTCTTCAGGGTCATACCAAAAGATTCCCACCGCCGGCATGGGCTCATCGAAGGACTTCATATTCTTCATAATGGCTTCTTTTTCGCTATGTGTTAAAGTGGTCATATTGTTTTCTAAACCTTTGCGGCTGCAAAGGTACACAAAAAAAATGACATACACAAATTTGTATGCCCTTTTTTTGAGATTTTTCGAAAAATCGAAAGAATATTTATCCCACAGAGCCTTCCAGACTCACTTGCAGCAGTTTCTGTGCCTCGACGGCAAACTCCATCGGAAGTTTGTCCATGACCTCTTTGGCGTAGCCGTTGACGATGAGGCCAACGGCGTCTTCCATGCTGATACCTCGTTGCTGGCAGTAGAAGAGCTGATCCTCGTTGATCTTGGAGGTTGTTGCCTCGTGTTCGACCGTCGCCGACGGATTCATAATGATCATATCGGGGAAGGTGTGCGCGCCGCATTTATCGCCCAGGAGGAGCGAGTCGCATTGACTGTAATTACGGGCATTTTCGGCTTTCGCGCCCATCTTGACCAATCCGCGATACGCGTTCTGGCTATGTCCGGCGGAGATACCTTTGGATACAATCCGACTTCGCGTGTTCTTACCGATATGTATCATCTTCGTACCGGTATCGGCCTGCTGGTAGTTATTGGTCACCGCTACCGAGTAGAACTCCGCGGAGGAGTTATCGCCTTTGAGGATACAGGACGGATATTTCCAAGTGATCGCTGAACCGGTCTCAACCTGCGTCCAAGAGAGACGTGCGTTCTCGTGGGTAATACCGCGTTTGGTGACAAAATTATAAATTCCACCTTTGCCGTTTTTATCACCCGGATACCAGTTTTGCACGGTCGAGTACTTCACCTCTGCGTCTTTGTGTACCACGATTTCCACGATTGCAGCATGGAGCTGGTTCTCATCGCGCATGGGCGCGGTACATCCCTCCAAATAGGACAGATACGCTCCTTCGTCAGCCACCAATAAGGTGCGTTCGAACTGACCGGTATTACCGGCATTGATACGAAAGTACGTACTCAATTCCATCGGACAGCGGACGCCTTTGGGCACATAGACGAACGAACCGTCGGAGAAGACAGCAGAGTTGAGGGCGGCATAGAAATTATCGGTAGGCGGAACAACCGAACCGAGGTATTTCTTAACCAAGTCCGGGTACTCGCGAACGGCTTCCGAGATCGAACAGAAGATGATCCCTTTCTCAGCCAGCGTCTCACGGAAAGTGGTCTTTACAGAGACGGAATCCATGACGGCATCGACGGCCATGTTTCCTGCCAAAGCAGCACGCTCTTCGAGCGGAATACCGAGTTTATCGAAGGTCTTCATGATCTCTTCGTCTATCTCGTCTTTCTGCCCATGCTCCTTGTTCTTGGTTCGCGGAGCGGCATAGTAGGAGATGGCTTGGAAGTCGATCTCAGGGATCGTAAGATGCGCCCAGGTGGGAGGGACCATGGTCTGCCATTTACGGAAGGCTTTGAGGCGGAACTCCAAGAGCCATTCGGGTTCATGTTTCTTGGCCGAAATCAACCGAACGATATCTTCGTTCAGTCCGGCAGGTACGATATCGGTCTCCACATCGGTGGTGAAGCCGTACTTGTACTCCTGCTCCGTTATGTCCTTGATGATCTCTTCCATAAAAAGTAAGCCGCCCTTTTACAGGCGGCTTGGAGGCCGGTAGCGGAGTCAAACCGCTCTAAACGGTTTTGCAGACCGCTGACTAAGTCGCTCATCCAACCGGCCATTTGTCAAAAGCGGATGCAAAAGTACTGCTTTTTTATGACATGTGCAAATTTTTCGGCAAAAAAATGCACTTTTTGCTTAAAAAAGGCACAAATCGGCGTCCGTGATGGTACCTTTCGAACGTTTTTTACCTCTTGAGGGAGTTAGCGCGGGTGCGAAAGGAGAGGTGTATCGACCGATATAGGGATTAATGATGGAACGCGTCTGATCATCAGTCCATTGGCATTTATCCACGATCCATTCCAGGTAACTGCGGTCAATACGCACCATGGCATCGATCGACTCGTTCTTATGGGCTCCCTGGGTCAGGTAATAATAGTCCCCTTTCTTTACCAGCCACCGGTCAAAGCAGATAAAATCGAACTCATCCCGTTGCGCCCATTCCCATCCGTGTGCGGCAATCTGTGCTTTGAAGACCTCGATGGTCGCCATCACATCGTCCAGCGAGTTATGCGCGCCCTCGAACGGATGACCGTAATAGCGCGTGTAGGCAGAGGTGAGGTTATTATGCAGTTTCTCGCCGTTCTCATCTACCATGCCTGCGGTATGGATCCGCTCCAAGAGCAAAGCATCATACCAGGTACGACCGTCAAATTCAAAGTTCAGTCCTAAACGTTGCAAGTTATAGTGCAGCAGAGGTGCGTCATATCCGTTTCCGTTGTACGACAACATATCGCACCCTTTCGTGAAAGCGAGGAAGTCGTCATAGACGCTGCGCATACTGACGCCATGCTCCAACAGGAATTCCTTTGATATATGGTGCACGGCTTCCGCTTCCGCCGGAATAGTGAACTCTCCTTCCGGCAAGATGTACCAGTCGCGCTGGTCAGTCACTTGCCAGTTATCGGTATCAAACTTCACCAACGACAGTTGGATGATGTGCTCTTTCTGCACGTCCAGACCCGTGGTCTCTGTGTCAAAACAAACGAGTTGCATATTATTCTACGTATAAAACTAATCCTTTTAAGTATTCGCCTTCGGGGTGATAAATATTGATCGGATGATCTTGTGGCTGATGTAGTTGGTGCAAGATCCGCACCTTTCGGCCTACCTGTGCCGCCGCACTGAAGACCGCCAGACGGAATGCTTCCTTATCCACCGCCTGCGAACAGGAGAAGGTAAACAAGATACCTCCCGGACGAATCATCTCAATCGCCTTCGCATTGATGCGCTGATAGCCGCGTAAGGCATTCTTGACGGCATCGCGATGCTTGGCAAAAGCCGGCGGGTCCAGGATGATCAGGTCATAGGTCTTACCGGCATTCTTTTGCGCGCTCAGGTACTCGAACGCATCAGCTGCGACGGCAGTGTGATTGGTCGCCTCGGGGAAATTCTTCGCGACATTAACATTGACCAGATCGATCGCTTTCTGACTCACATCGACCGAGTCCACGGTTTTCGCACCGCCGCGTAAAGCATAGAGACTGAAGCCGCCGGTGTAGCAGAACATATTCAGCACGTCCTTATCCTTCGCGTACCGTTCTACCAAGGCTCGGTTTTCCCGTTGATCCACAAAGAAACCGGTCTTCTGCCCTCTCAACCAGTCGATGCGGAAAGAGAGACCGTTCTCGAGAGACCAGAACTCTTCAGAATTGGAGATTGGAGATTGGAGATTGGAGATCAGATATCCCACTTTTTCGCCCTCAATAGCCGCCTTAAACGGCAGGGTGTCGTCGGATTTATAATAGACGTTCTTTACTTGCGGCACTTCGTCCAGCAGGGCTTGCGCGATCTCGTTCCGATGCACATGCATGCCTACGGAATGGGCTTGTATCACAGCGGTATCGGCATAGACATCGACGATGAGTCCCGGCAGAAAATCGCCTTCACCGTGAATAAGACGGAAGGTGTTGTTGAGGGATTTGTAATTTGTAATTTGTGATTTGTCATTTCTTACCAATCCCAATGATTCACGCATTTTGTATGCAGCACGGATCCGCTCGTTCCAAAAACCGGCAGGCAGTTCTTCGAGCCCGAAGGCCAGAATACGTACGGCGATCGAACCGATCTGCCAATGTCCGACGCCCAAGACCTCGTTGGCAGCCGAACGCACGCAGACGAGTTCTCCTTCTTGCGGCTCGGACGCCTTATGCGAAGCGTCTAAGACGACCTTCGCAAGCGCCCCTGAGAAGACCCAAGGGTGAAAACGCTTGAGGGACTCTTCTTTATGCGGTTTAAGATAAACAGTAGTCATTGTACGCCGTTGGTTAATTCGTGATAGGCATGCAGACTCAAGTTATCGCTGACGTACTTGAGGCTATGCAGATGCTTGAATCCCAGCGATGCAATAAACGCCAGTTCCATATCGAAGACACAGTCCTTATAGTCCGATGCCAATACAAAATCCGTATTGGTATAGCAGATCGCATTGATAGCACCTTTCAACTTTAAACTTTCCACTTTCAACTCCGGCTCCTGATAGGTGACATTCGGATGGTTGAGGCGTACTTCGGTTACTTCCACCCAGGTACCCAAATCAAAATTGGCACTACCGGCATAGCCGATATTAAAAAGCTCTGCCTCACGATCCAAATGCTGCAGACTCCGAATGATATTTATCGCGCCTACGCCCGTATAAATGAGTTCGGCATCCTGCAAATCGAGTCCGATTTGCTCTTTTAACTTATCCAGCAAAACATGTTCGCCTTCTTCTGCCATTACAATGTATTTAGCCATAATTCTCTAAATTATGCGACAAAAGTACAAAAAAAAATGCATATTTGCAAAAAAATCACAAAAAAACGCTCAAAAATTTGCATATATCAAAAAAAAGCAGTACTTTTGCAGTCCAATTCGATAAGAGTTGTGTATCGCGGAGTAGAGCAGTGGTAGCTCGTCAGGCTCATAACCTGAAGGTCGGTGGTTCGATCCCATCCTCCGCAACATGGCAAAAAAGCTGATTTTTCTCTTAATGGTTAGTTGCACGCTCTCCGCTCAAGCGGTGGAGCGTGTTTTGTTAGAAGACCTTCAATCGAACTGGTCGGCTTACACGAATCAGATGGTACGTATCACTACCCCACTCGTGGTTTGTGGCAGTTTCTATGACTCGCTGGTCTTGGCGCCGGAACGGCTTTTCTGTCCGGATGAGCGTGCGTTGGGTCTGTCGGACGGAGACAGCACGATGTACTACGATCTGTCAGCACAGAACGAAGCGTCGAGCATCGTGGTGCATTGCCGAAACAACTACTACGAGGTACGTAGCGGCGATATCGTGACGAACCTGGAGGCTCGGGTGACGAAAGAGCGACATCTGCTGACCGGCAAGACGGTGAAGACGCGCCATATGCCGAAGGACCGGTTAGCCAAGCCCAAGAAAGGGGAGCTGCGTGTGGTAGGGGCGAATATCGAAAACTATTTCGCAGACTTAGGCGGCTACGCCCATAAACGCACTACGCCGGCCCAACAGGCGGTGAAGACGAAGAAAGTGGTGCAAGCGATGCAGGCGATGCATGCGGATATCTTTGCGCTATGCGAGATGCAGGTAGGCGACAAAGCGCCTCAGATGCTGGTCGAGGCGCTCAATAAGGGCGGTAAGAAATACGCGTATGTATCCATGCCGTTACCGGATATGGACCGAATCGGCGGGTGCTATATATACAATACGGAACGCGTACGCGTGTACGAGCGTCCGCTCTCCGCGTATCAAGACACCGCAAGTCATTATTACGGCCGCATGTTCGCCGTAGGTTTTGAAGAGATAGCAACCGGCGAACGATTCATCATCAGCCTGAACCACCTCAAGTCCAAACGTCCGGGTCGTACGCAGTACGACACCAATTTGCGCCGCATGCAGAATACGGATTCACTGCTGGCGATGTTACCGCAAGCGAAGGAGCTGTTTGGGGATGAAGACGTCCTGCTGTTAGGAGATTATAACTGCTATACGCAGGAACAACCGATTCAGACGATCGTGCGGGCCGGGTATGCGGACATGCTGCCTTTAGGAGCCGTCAATGACTATTCGTATAGTTTCAAGGGCGAAGCGGGATATCTTGATCGCTGCTTTGCGAGTCCGAGTATGGCGGCGCAGATTGTACGCGTGCGGCCTTGGCATATCAATGCCGACTGGTACTACTCGCATGGGGCGTATAAGATGAAGGACAAGAGCCTTCACCGCTATGCCGACCACGATCCCATTATCGTCGATCTTATTCTAAAATAAAATAGGCAGCGTTTGCTGCCTATTTTCGTGACTCCGCTGGGGCTCAAACCCAGAACCTTCAGAACCGGAATCTGACACTCTATTCAATTGAGCTACGGAGCCATGCGTCGATGACGCGTTATTTATGTCTCATCACGGCAAGTCGTCGGCATATCTTACATTCGCCATAGACGACCAGCGTGTAGTTTTGCATGTTAAAGTTGGAGTACTGTCTCTCAGTCACCATGCGTTGGATCGCTTTGTCGTAGAAGAAGGTTCGTCTTCCGCATTTCCGGCAGATGACCTGCATATGGGAGCGTGATGCTTCGGTGATCAATTCGTATTCCGTCACCGTCTGCCCTACCCCTCGATCGTAGATCTTAACGAGCGATGCTTCTATCAACAGATGCAATACATTATAGACCGTTCCTGTAGAGATGCGTTCTGCCTTACAGGTCTCCTCCAGTTGCGCCGCGGTAAAGGGTTGCGGCAGCCGGCACACTTGCTCCAGCACCATATTCCGCACTTGGGAGTGACGCATGTTATGCTTGATTACATACGCCTCCAATTGCGCTTGCGCAGCCTGATATATCTCGTTTTCCGCCTTCACGCTCAGATCTGCTTGATATAGGCCCGATGCAGCTTATGCACCTTATGGTCAAATTGCGTGAAGTTCGCGATGTTCTTCGAGTTGGTCTCCAGGATATTCGTCGTCTCCAGACGCTTGATGCCGTATTGGTTGATATAGGGCAACTGGTCTTGGAAGAAGAGCGAATTGATCCCTTTATCCTGGTAGTCGGGACGAACGGCGATGAGCAGGAAGCTGAAGGAGTCCATCTTCTTGGCCTTGAGCGCCTTAAGCAGATGAAACCATCCGAAAGGCAATAACTTACCGCCACACTTGCGCAGCGCATCGGATATATCCGGCATACCTACTGCCACACCCACGATCTCGTTTTTCTCATTAACGACGATGGTCACGAAATCGAAGTTGAGCAAGGGGAAGTACATATCCTTGTAGTAGTTCTTCTGTTTGTCGGTCATGGGCTGGAAGTTATACAACTTCTGATAGGCCACATCGATGACGTCCATGTACTCGATTCCGTATTTGCGCACCAACTCACGGGTATTCTTCACCTTATCAACGTGCACATGTGAGCGCTCCTTGACCAACTCGGCGATTCTCGTCAGTCGCTCGGGCAACTCGGTAGGCGGATAGACCTGAATCTCGATCCAGTCGGCCTCTTTGGTCAGCCCGTAGGCGTCCATATGCCGCACGTAGTACGGGTAGTTATAGAGGCTGGCCATGACCGCCGGATAGTCGTATCCTTCCAGCAGCAAACCCTCGTGGTCAAAATCAGTAAAACCTACGGGACCGTTCAGTCCGTCCATCCCATGCTCCTTACCCCATGCAGCTACGGTATCCAGCAAGGCTTTGCTCACCTCCAGGTCATCGATAAAATCGAACCATCCGAAGCGGACATGCTTGTAGCCCCATTTCTCGTTAGCCTTATGGTTGATGATACCGGCGATACGTCCCACGGGCTCATTGCCGCGGTAGGCCATCCAGAGGCGGAACTCACAGACCTGCAAAGCAGGGTTCCGATCGGGACGGAAGCAATTCATCTCGTCAAAGAACAAAGGCGGGCAGTAGTACGGACACTCGGCATATAAATCGTTTGCGAACTGAATAAACTGCTTCAGCTCACGCTTGGTCTGTATGGGTTTGATCTGTACGGCCATGCTGCTTTTTTCAAAATCGGCTGCAAAATTACACAAAAAATCTGATATATGCAAATAAAAATAAAAAAAAGACACCCGAAAGTGTCTTTTTTGTGTCCCCCGAGAGGCTCGAACTCTCGACCCACTGATTAAGAGTCAGTTGCTCTACCAACTGAGCTAGGGAGACAAAAATCATTGCTCGTTTCAAAAGCGGGTGCAAAAGTACTGCTTTTTTATGACATGTGCAAATTTTTTTGCAAAAAAATGCATTTTTAGCATCATTTTTTGCTTTATAGGCTTTCTGCAAAGCGTTCTGCCTCCTCTATCTGGTCGATTTTGCCGACATCCATCATCTGATAGTCAGACGGGATATAGGCTTGTAGGGGAAGCTTGTCCATGACGTGCAGATAGAAATCGATCAGGGAGAATTTATCCCGGGGCATCTGCCGGAGGAGGGTCAGCGCTTCGGGACTCAGGATCTGCATGCCGGAAAAAGCCAGATGCCGACCGTCTTTGCCTTTGAGTTCACCGGTCTTGATATTCGTCCATCCGCAGAGCGTATTTTGCGCATCAAAACAGAGATAGCGTTGGGTTTGACGATCGGAGACGACCAGTTGAGAAACACCTGTTTGTTCGTACGCCTTTATCAGCGCGCGGATATCAATATTGGATAAGATATCTACATTGCATGCGAGGATGGGTTCATTGTCCATTAAAAGCCGAATGGCTTTTTTCAGTCCTCCACCGGTATCAAGCAGCATGTCGCGTTCATCGGAGATCGTAATGTTACAGCCCCATCCTTGATTCGCCCGAACGGTATCAATGATCTGATCGGGAAAATGATGCACATTGACGATGATATCGGTGATACCGGCATCGTGGAGCTTCTCCACCTGCCATTGGAGGAGCGGTTTATCGGCTAAGGGCACCAGGGCCTTCGGCATGGTATCGGTGAGGGGTTTGAGGCGCGTACCCAAGCCCGCGGCAAAGATCATTCCAACCATCGGTCAATGCCCCTTTCTCTATGAATCAGATGAATCTTCACCTCATATCGCTCTTTCAGATGCTTCGCCAAATGCTCCGCACTATAAACCGATCGATGCTGCCCGCCGGTACAACCGAAAGCGACCTGCATATGCTCAAAATCCCGTTCGATGAACCGCTCCACATGATGATCGACAAGGGCATAGACCGAGTCTAAGAAAGTAAGGATCTCACCGTCCTTCTCGAGAAAATCAATGACGGGTTGATCGAGGCCGGTAAGGGTCTTGTATTCGTCGTACTTACCCGGGTTATGGGTAGAACGGCAGTCGAAGACATACCCGCCTCCGTTACCGGAAGCGTCCGCAGGGATACCTCGTTTAAAGGAGAAAGAGTAGATCGTTACTGATAGCATACAAATAAGGGTATTCGTTTTGTAAATCCGTATTCTTTTCGAAGAGTTCGTGCAGGTTCTTGAGGGCGAGCGGGATAGACTCCAGGAAATGAGGTTTGCGCTCGAAATAGCCTCGATAGCCATAGGCGCCGAGGACCTGCAACGTGCGGAAGAGGACAAAATGCGGGAGAGCGGCACGCCATGCGTCCTTATTGAAGATTGAAGATTGAAGATTGGAGATTTTTTCCAGTTCATCGAGATAGGCGTCTATCATCTGTTCGCGCAGCGCCTGGGAGAAGTTCGCTTTGGCTTGCCAGAGGAAAGAGGCGACATCGTATTGGGTAGGACCACGCCGACCACCCTGAAAATCGATGAAGTACGGCTGATCGTCCTTGATCATGACATTGCGGCTCTGAAAATCTCTATATAGGAACGTCTCTGCCGGCTGCGCCAGAATGACCTGCACCATGCGGTCAAAATCGTCCTCGAGTTTGGGTTCGGAGAACTCGATCTTGGTGCCCTTCAAGAAGCAGTATTTGAAATAATTGAGGTCCCAACGGATAGACCGTTCGTCCATCGTCGGCACAGGGAAGCAAACGGACCAGTCGAAATCCCGTGCACCCTCTACCTGTACGTGCGCGAGTGCGCGCATAGCGCGTTCGATATATAAGGTGTTATCCAGATGATCAAAGAGGATGGTGTCGCCAAGGTCCTCCTGGGTATAAGTCATCTCATCTTCGCTCACCTCATAGAGCTCCGGCACCGGCAGGCCGAGGGCATGAAAATGCCGCGCCATATAAATGAAGGCACGGTTCTCATCGCGGTTCGTACCTACGACACGAATGACGGAACGACCATTCGCGTCCGTTTCTCGGGTATAGACTCTATTGGATCCTTGCTGTTGGATAGCCATCAGTATTCAGTATTCAGTATTCAGCACCTAAACTGCAATGCGTTATGGATACAAGTTATCTTGCACGGGCCGATGATATTCTCCAGGATACCGTCTGCCTCAAAGAGGATATGCTTGCGGTAGATCATCTCTATCTCGCGTCCCACGATAGGATAAACGAAAGGCAGCTCGGTCAGTCGTCCGTTGTATAACTTAGGCAGGGCCTCTATGACCTGCTTGAAGGTCGGTTTCTTGATGAACATCGTATGGAACACACCGTCGGTAGGGTCCGCTTCGGGGTTTTGCCGGATACCGCCACCGGAGAAAGGACCGTTACCGATATTCATCGTGAAGAGCCGATCGTCCACAGCCTGCTTGCCGTCTACGTTGAGGATCATATGCTGCGCCTTATGTTGGATGATGGCGGCGATGAGACCGAAGAGGTAGTTGATCGAATGCGAACCGATATAGTACTTGAGGTTCTCCGCTTTCTGGCAGCAGAGCGGATCGACACCAAAACCGACGGAGTTGATGAAATAGCGGTGATGCTCGATGCCGTTTCGCCAATAGGTGACACAACCGATATCGATGGGATGACCTTCGCCCTCGAAGAAGCGGCGCAGACTCTCTTTGAACCGCTTATCCAAATTCCAGTAGCGTCCCCAGTCGTTCCCTGTACCGCGGGGCATGAGACCCACTTGTATCTTCGCCCGTTGCTGTGCCGTGAGGTTCGCCCGCATGATGCCGTTGATGGCTTCGGAGAGCGTACCGTCGCCGCCGAGAATCAGGATCTCGTCGTACCCTTTCTCGACCAACTCACGGGCCAACTCGGTAGCATGACCGGCAAACTTGGTCACACGATACGCAAAAGGCATATGCCGTTTACGCAATAATTTCCATAAGTATATGCGCTGCGCGCGGAAAGCTTTTTTGCCTGATTTGGGATTGATAATTATTCCTAACATGGTATCAAATGCAAAATCGAGTGCAAAGATACAAAAAAAAATGCGTACTACCAAATTTTAGTACGCATTTTTTTGATTTTTTTACTTAAAGAACTCTTGAACCTTCTCGTTCAGAACAATTTCTTCCTGGAAGATGTAAGCCCCGGTCTTAGGCGACTTAACCATCTTGATGCACTTAGAGTGCGCGCGTCCGGAGTTACCCGTTTGCAGTGTTGCGACCGCTTTCTTTGCCATAGTTCTAAGCCTTTCTAATTAGGGGTTAATTACTTAATCTCTTTATGCAGCGTGTAGCGCTTCAAATAGGGATTGTACTTCATGAGCTCCAAACGATCCGGAGTGTTCTTGCGGTTTTTGGTGGTAATGTAACGAGACATTCCCGGAACACCGCTGGCTTTCTGCTCAGTGCACTCAAGGATTACTTGGACACGCGCTTCTTTGGTTTTCTTTGCCATTGTTCAGCTCCTTTCGTTAATAGAGATAGCCCTTCTCCGCAGCTTGTTTCAGCGCGTTGTCGAGGCCGATCTTGTTAATAGTTCTCAGACCAGCTGCACTCACGTTCAGCTCGATCCATACATCGCGTTCTACCCAGTAGAACTTGCGGCGGAAAAGGTTCACATCAAACGTGCGTTTGGTGTGACGCTTCGAGTGCGAAACGTTGCATCCGCCCATGGCTTTCTTGCCTGTAATTTGACAAATTTTTGACATTGTAGTATATATTTATATTTTTCTTCAAATTCGGGGATTCTTCGCACAATTACACGAAAAATCGCGCAAAGGTACAGCTTTTTTTTGACATGAGCAAATTTTTCCGCAAAAAAATGCAAAATATTTTTCTTTTGTACGTATACGCGCAATAAATTAAGCTATATATATGCAAAAAACGCACCCGAAGATGCGTTCTTTAAAAAGGGGAGCGGAGGCTTAGTTGCCGTGCTCCTGGTCGTACTCGTTGCCGCAGACCATCCAATACCAGGCCTTGAGGGTCTTCTTGCCACCCGGCAGATTCTTCTGCGCCATGAACGCAGCTTCGTCATCGGCGACGCTCATCAAGTCCGCTTTACGAGCCTTGATTGCCGCCGATACAGCGGTGAAGCGAGCGCGAGCTGCGAGCTCCTTGCTGGAAGGCTGAGACGTACGCTTGTACGTATCTGCCTCGCGCACATAAAGACTCGTGCAATTCGGATTGGTGGTTGCAGCGGTGCGGTGAGTACCGATGAGGTAC
>CADCBB010000021.1 GCA_902799555.1 uncultured Bacteroidales bacterium | reverse complement strand
TATGATTGAAAATCTTAACCCTATTCCCGAGGAGCAGGCGAACCTCCACATCGTGGAAAACATGGATGTAAACAACCTGCCTGAACTAATGAAATCCGTCCTCTCGCTCGCTCACACACCTGCCGAGAAGGACATGTTATTAATGTCCGCACTTACCGCGTGCTCGGGCGTGCTCCCGAACCTTTATTTCAAGTACGGTATCGGTGCCAAACGCTATTACCCGAACCTGCAACTCTTTATCGTCGGTTCGGCTGCGTGCGGAAAGGGTATTGCGAACCTTGCCCTCGAACTCGTCAAACCCATTCACGAGGCGAATCCGCTCATCATCCCGGGCGATGCGACGTACCCGGCTTTCTACCAGACGCTGGCCAAGCAGAAGGGCCGCGGCTATATCCATGAGAGTGAGGGAAGTGTAATCACGGATATTTGGCGTTCGAGTACGGCTAACTACAACACCGCGCTCCGTAAAGCGGCTGAGCACGAGACCATCTCCCGTGCCCGCTGCAAAGAAGCGTCTGTCATCGAGAACCCGCAACTCTCCATGGTCCTCACCGGAACCTTCAGCCAGTACAAGGCGCTTGTGCCCTCTATCGAGAACGGTTACTTCTCGCGCTTGCTCACCCTCATCGTCGATGAGCATCAAGCCTTCAACAGTCAGTATGTACAACCCTCCGAGAACTCCGGCGATATCATCAAGGCCGCGGCGGAACAGCTCTACCATCTGTACGAGAAACTGCTCTTTACCAAGCCCCGTGAGTTCCGCCTCACATCCGACCAGCGTACCCGTCTCGGCCATCACCTCGAGACTGCCTATCCGACCCTCATCCGCATGCTCGGCGAAGACTTCCACTCCGTCGTCCTCCGTATGGCCGTCCATATCGAGCGTATTGCCATGATCCTCTCCGCGCTCCGTGGAAACATGGAAGTATGCTCGGATGTGGATTATCAGACGGCAGAGATGATAGGGAATAAGTTGATTCTGCATATGGCGCAGGCATATCAGTTGGTCAAAGGAACAGAGAAGATAGAGGCTCCGAAAGTGAAGCCGCTGGATCAGAAACAGATATTGCTGAGTTTGTTGCCGGAGGAGTTTGAGAGTAAGATGCTTGTAGATGAAGCACAATTACAAGGAATAAGTCGTCGAACAGCTTTCAATTGGAGCGAAGAATGGCAAGACAATGGAACCATTATCAAAATCAGACATGGTGTGTTTAAGAAACGCTTAGCAGTTGCATAGGGTGTGGGTAGGTAAAGGGTAGGACAATAACTAACCAATATTTAACGAATGATTAACTTATCTCTAACGATTTTAACGTTCAAAGAACGTTATATATGTCAAAAAAGATTCAAAAAACATTAAAAAATCGCTTTGCACTATTTGCACTATTTGCACTTTGATGGTCGAAAGTGCAGAAAGTGCAGAAAGTGCAATGCAAAAATTTATATAGTATTATGGCAAGATTTGAAACAAGTGTCGGCATCGATGATTTAGTCGGCAAGTTTGACAAACATTCACGAATAACCATGCGTCGTAAAGCATGGAAGTATCCGGACGGAACGATTTTCGGTTATGGTCCGAAGGAGATGTACGGACAGGAGAAGCGGGATTACAAGGCGAACCCGCGCACGCCTGCTGAGCAGGCTCAGTACGAACGCTGGAAAGCCGTTTGCCAAGAGGCATCGCGCATCGCCAAAGATCCCAACCATCCTCGCTATCAGGAGATGGTCACACGTCATGCGGCCCAACTCCGCGGCAAGCCCGATCCTGTATTAGGCAAGAAACGTATCTGTCAGTTCGGCAACTTCGTCCGGGCAGTACTGATACACGAGTAGTAACAAACGCATCTTCGGGTGCGTTTTTTTGTGCCATCTTGGACTTGACATCGGTAGATTTTTAGGCATTTTGCTAGGTAGAATGTAAATTTTTATGATTTTTGTTAATTTATTAACATAAAATTTGCACATTTCGGTAAAAAGCAGTACCTTTGCAAGATTTTTAGACATAATTTGGACATGATTAAAGGGATGAAATATATTAAGCGTGCACTTTTTGCGTGCATAATCCTCTTGGCTTCGACGCGCCTTTTCGCCGTCGGATGGACGCCGACGGATGCCGGTCTGGTGGTAAACATGGAACAAGGTGAACGGTTCCTGTTGTCGGTATGGGTGGATAAGAACGGTAACGGCACAGAAGAAGACGGTGAGGAGTTCTTTGTTAGTAACTATACCCGCTACACGGGCGGTTATTACAATTATGGATCGGGAACGTATATGAAACTGCTCCCTGCCACGGAAGTAACCGAGATGAACGAATGGTCGGTGGGTGCGCCTCTGTCGCGAATATCCGGAAAAGAAGACTATAATTTGGGCGCTAAAGAAGGTACCGTTTATACGATTTGGAACGACGGTAAGACACTTAAAACAAGTGATAGTTTTAAGTTCCTGGGCGACCTGACGGGCAATTACGGCGACGCAAATGCCTGTGATGTCGTATTCGTCATTCCCACCGAACGCGGTGTGCCTACGGTAGATGGTCGTCCCGGTCTTTCTTCTTTTGACCCGAATAATACGTTGGGCCGGGGCACGGCGCCTTTCAACGGAAGGATGGGAACGGGCTTCTTGGGTATGACCTATCGCGAGGTCTATATGTTCGACATCCCGAAAGCCAACGTCCCGAAATCCTATACCAATGCGGCATTGGTGACCTTTAATACAACGCTATCGACAAAAAAATGGTCGGCGGGAGACATTGCAAAGGGTCGCGCCGCCTTTGCCTTTGCAGATAACAAGTACGATGCGACGACCCGTACGCTCTTCCGTCTGTATCTCTTGGATGACCCGATTAATAGTTGCAGTAGCTTCTTCTTTGCGACCGACGAGCAGGACTACAGAAGTTACCGCAAGGGACCGGGTGGAAAAGCTCCCTATACTTTTCAATGGGACGATAGTACTGCGGCTAAGAAGATCTATACGATGGATCGTCTGACGTGTATGACCCGCAAGGGCAGCACGCAGTACTACCGAACGGATCTGATGCGTGTGCCGGAGCCGGACAGTACGTATTATTACGTAGGTTATAACAACGCCTATAAAGACGACAAAGGAGAGTCGATGGGTTTGAATGGGGCACATTCCATGTTCACCAAGATACGTGAACTGCCGATCTTTGGCCTTTCGTCAGAATTCAAAGCACCGCCGGGAGCATATGGACGGATGGTAGTGGACACGACTTCGGCGGCGGATAACCTTGACGTACGGTTCAAGCCGGCAGGCTATTTCTGTAAGATCAGCACAGGTACGAACGTGCAAATGCGTCCGAATGCAGACAGCACCATTTGGACCTGCGAGGAAATGTGGCACATCACCGATACATTTGCAGCCTTGCAGATCAAGGCAATGATGTTCTCCGGTCTCGAGTACAGTCCGACCGATGAGGGAATAGCCATCCCGGGATGGAGTGTGTTTGTAACCGGAAATACCGTGCCCTTGGCGAGCGATCGCAGCCGACACGTGACGGGCGGTATGGACGGATGGGCACGTATTTATACCAACCGATCGGAGCCGAACGGCTATATAGAGTTCGTCAAAGCCAACCCGCGTTATCATATCCACTACGACAACAACGGATTGTTGGGAATACAAGTGCCTGACCAATATCCGGAGGAGGGTCAGACGACCGTGACGGTAGAGAAATCGCGACTGGTAAACGGATTCAATTTTACGGGTTGGAACACGCAAGAAGATGGTAAAGGAACATCCTATGCAGTAGATGCAGAGATTAATTTAGCAACCCTTCTTCCGGGAGACAAAGACTCCACGCTGACGCTCTATGCCCAAGGTACCTACACCGGTACGTATCATGTTGCTTTCTCGTTTGAGCATTCGAACGGCAAGCGCTATTTCCTGACCCAACCGATAGGCGACATCCGTTACGCCCGCGCTCGTCCGGTAGGCGACTGGACCGACACCTATCAGGGTATGTCGGACCCCTATAATACCAAGCCGAACTACATCAGCACGTATAAGTTGATAGGCTACCCCACCTGTGTGAAGTGTGAGCATGAAACATCTTACGAATACGTCCTGGACCCGCGCCGTGAATGGCGGTATGGAGCCAAAGACTCGTTACTGTTCTATAGCAATTTTGCACCGGCGAATGATGAGTTTTTAGGTTTGTATTACGAAAACCCGGAGACTCCGTTCAAGGACCCGGTGACGATCGTTTCCAACAACTCCTGGGCGGGTGCCTTCACCTCCACCAGCAAGGCTACTACTGCAACCGGTTGGCCTGACTACAGCGTGGCGGATGTGCAGAATACGAAACTGAAATCTACGCACTATTTTGACGGCTTTCTGGAAGGAGGAGAAATTGAACGTTACCCGCGTCCCAGTATAGACTCTTCGTTCGTGTACTACAACGAGGCGCTCAACCAGTTCGACGGTGTGAGGACGGCAGAGGAAGCAACGACCTTCCAGATCTCGCGTGTCCGCGTGGCGGATGAGCATTATGTCGTGCTGCCGGATACGACGAAGGCTTGGCGCGATACGATTGAGTTCGGTTATCATAGCGGCGAGCAGTCGCGCGAACAGGTATGGACATCCATGATCGGTAAGCAACTGCTGGCGGTAACGAAAGCGGGCAACGACACGGTCTATTTCCATCCGGACCCCGATCATATCATCCAAGACCCGAACAACCTGTATCTGGATAAGAACTACCGCGTATCGCAGGTTTTTGAGTTCATCCCGGATAGCCGTGTGAGCACCGCTGTAGCGGAAGAGAATCGTGCGACGCATGAAACGACCTCCTACCACTGGCACAACGACATCGTCAGCGGTCTCAATAGTCCGATCGATGTGAAGGATGGGGAAGGCAATTACATCGATATCGTCGATACCTTCCGTATCACGATGAGTCATGGCGGTATCAGTAAGATCAAACAGTACTACGGCCGTTGGAAGAATGGTGCACGCGGTCTGAAGGTCAATGGAGATGGTTCGGTTCGTACACGCGATGTGATCGTGCGTACGAAGACCTATCACTACGGCGAAACGATCACCCATCTGGAACTGAAACCCGAGTTCAAGTCCTATATTTTCACCCCGCTGGAGGGCAACAGTCAGGTGATTAACTTCACGCTGAAGAACGTGACCGCGCATCGTTTGGTTGACGTGAACGGCAATGAGGTAGGCGAGGAAGAGGTTATTTCCTCCGAAGACATCACATCGAGTCTGAGTCTCATTCCGAGCGCATGTACGTTCAGTTCGGGAGGCACCTATTTCAACACCTCCGAAGCGGTGTATCAGCACGTCACGCTTGCCACGAAAGCGGTGAACAAAGAGGTCGATAACCATGATACCCTGATTATCTCAAGGGTGAAAATCGATGATGTTGAGTATCCCGTGACAGCACGCGTGCCGTTGGTACAGACCTCGCTGGAAGGCGACGAACTGATCTGGTCGGTAGAGAGCGGCAAAAAGCGCTACTATATCATGGCGGGTACCGGTGGATTGATCTTCCGCCAATATGCACTCAAGGACGGAACGCTATACAAAGAGGGAACATCCAATACGGCACTCATCAAAGGTTCGAAAGACGCACCCAACAGCGACAAGCAATATATCACCCCGTGGCAATTCAGTTACCCCTCGGGCTCTACAAATCAGTTGGCGCTGAAGACGAAATACGGTGTCGATCACTATTTTAAGATCAACGGCGAGACGCCTGGCGTTCATGCAAGCGACTCGTCTCTGCTGACCTTCCATTACGTGGATGTTTTAACCAACGACAATGCCAACGAAGAGGAGCTGGTGAAGCTCCAGTATGGCGCTGATAAATGGTTAAAATTCAGGTTGACCGGCGGTAGCGGAGCCGAACTGGTACTGGTGGACCGCGAAGATTCTGCTTCCGTTTTCTCATGGAGCTATCTGCAGCAAGAGTACAGCCTGCTCAACAACGGCGCTTATCCCGACCGCGATACGGTCGGTAACTATCCAGGCGCCCTACAAGGCGTATAAGGAATACTCGATGTTGGTGGGTAGCAGCGTGGTTTATTGCTGTCGCGAACAGGAGACCGACATGTCCAACCTGCAGAACAGCAGCCTGGAATGGAAAACCCTTCAGACCTTCGACCTCATCCCCGACGCGCGCGACTTTGACGGCGAAGGCGATGATCCCGAGAGCGGCATCAGTCTTACGGGCAGCACCGTTTCTACCTCGGGTGACAGCCCGAGGAATGTAACAATAGGCGGCAAGTACGTCAATATCGTCGATACGCTGCTGGTTACCCTCTCGTTACGGGAAAGTGCGCCGGCTTATCGTTTCAAGGGCGACTGGAGCGCGTTCCGGTCCGTCAGCGATGCGGAACTGAAGATACCGCTGGTACGCAAGACATACCACGAAGCGAACTACGACTCGCTCGTATGTATCGTTGGAAACGATGCCTACAACCATACCTTCCCCAATACGATCACCGATCCGGTATCCTTTACCTTCAACCTCGGTACAGCGAATCGCACAGGTCGTCACGTGCTGGACGTAGCGAACACGACGATGGAGGTGCTGGATAGGGATGAAACGGACGTAACGGTATCCGGCCGTATGGATTTGAGCAGTACGGCCATGGCAGAGGTACTACTCTTGGACGAATTCGGTAATACGCCGAGTTGGTGTCGCATCCCGGCAGACGGCAAGGGAGAAACCTCCATCACGGTAGAATGTACGCAGAGCGGTATCCGTACGCCGCGTATGGCGTATATACGCATCTTCTATATCGTTATGATAGATAGTAAGATGTATGTCGTTACCGAACAACTGACCGTATCCCAACCCAGTTATTTCCAGTATGCCAACAACCAGCATCTGGTTCACTCACCCGGTGCTTCAGGCGATCCGCTGCGAGCCGACGGTATGCAGCAGGTACATGAGAACAAGCGCATCCTCTACTACTATCCCGAGCAGGATGTGGAGTTGCCGATTCGCGACTACCACTTCTTCGGTTGGTGGCGCTGGTTCCGTGAGGGCGCAGGCGAGATAGGTGACTCGGATATACCGAACACGGTATGGCGTAAGCAGCCGCAAAACACAGGTTCCGGAAGAAGCGGCTCCTATAACTTCCCGTTCCTTATCATCGGTGACTCGGTCAAAGTATGGGACGATGAAAAGGGCGACTCCGTAAAAGTATTGGTTACCATGGGTCGCTACACCGTCTTCCATTACAAGGCGGCAGAATATAACGACAACAAGAAAAATCCTCCCGTCAAGGTTGCGCGTGTGGCGCCGCCGATCACGATGTTCGGCGTGGCAGATGCAAGCAAACCGACTGTGACCTATGCGGCTGAGCTCAGTAACTACTACGATAACCTGCCTATGTCCTTGACGCACAAGAACCAGGTGGATACCGCGATGATGGACACCATGACCGCCATACCGGAGCCGACGCTTTCCTTGCGTGAGATCTTCGAACTGCACCCGTGGACGGAAATGGCAGACACGCTGGACCACTACAAAACGCGAATTCCTGACGGAGAAGGAGAGCATATCAATAAGGTCTTCCCCTTGGCGAAAGAGAAATACATGGAGGATCACGTCATGATGGCTCCTACCGGCAACGAGTTGTTACTCTCCACAGAGCAACGTTACATCAAAGAGCACCTGATAACGACTAAACAGTCGGAGTCGCTATTAGGTTACTATATGCGCGATGATAACTGGGACAAGGCCGTTCCTGCATGGGATGCTGTACGTAAAGATACGATGATCTGGTGCGGCGGTTGGGATGCTACCTGCCAATGGTACACCTACAACCCCAAGACCCAGAAATACTCCGTTTGCAACCACTCGACAACCGTGAGCGACGACTTCCTGAAAGTGCCGGCGAAGCAAAACATCACCAATGGACAGGAATTCGATACTGTATATTATTGTTTGCGCGCACGCAGCCAATCAACAACAGGTACACCGGGTGTGAGTGAAACAACGGTGGATGGTAACTATATGTTCAATATCTGCCGCTACAAGTTGATATACCATAGGCCCGGCAAGTACGGTCCGTTGGCGGAGACGAAAGACAAGGCAGGCAATACCAAAGCGCTCATCACCAACGACGATATCGAACAGCACTACGAAGTGCTGGAACGCCTGAATTTCGACTACAACAAGCCGGGACCCGAATATACAATCTATCCCCACCCGCTGCCATGGGCAGATGCTTCGTACGGCTACACGTATCCGGAGACGTCCGACCTGCCCCACAACCGACTGCACGTCCATTCCGACTTCCCGAACCACGGTGAGTACGGACTGATCAACCGCATACCGACAGCAAGTCATTGGGGGGACGGTGTGACGTCCTATTGGCGTCCGATGGAGCAACACGGAGGAGCTTCCAACGGATACATGATCTACTGCGATGGTATGTCGTCGTCCGGTCAGGTAGCCGCCCTCTCCTTGGAGACGCATCTGTGCTCCGGACAGAAGATGTTCTTCTCCGGCTATGTTTGCAACCCCAGTAGCCAGACCGGCAAGGCGGACCCGAACTTCACCTTTAGTGTGCAAGGATCGGTCAACGGAACCGATTGGGTGGATATCACCTCTTATACCACGGGAGGTATCAAGCCATCGAGTCAGTGGAGCCAGATCTATTTCCCGATCGTCTTTGACGAGAATATCGACTACAAACACTTCCGCGTACGCATTTACAACGTATCGTCCGACTGGGACGGAAACGACTTCATCATCGATGATATGTGTATCTTCGCTACCAAACCGCCGTTGATCGCTTATCAGGCCAATACGGCTTGTAAGGAAAAAGCAGACGAGGACCTCCCGTCGCATGTCATCTTGCGTGTGGACTACCAAGGTATCATCGGCGAGGGTTACAACGACACTACTGTATGCTATACCCTCAAGAGCGTCAACAAGGATCGAGTTGTCACGTTCGTAGAGATGATAGATGGATACCTGGATCAAGACAGAAAGCCGAAGGCCGATGAATCCCAACCCGATACCATCTACGGCCGGCTCTATATCCCGAGCAAGACCTACGAACCGACAAATCCGGATTCGATCTTCGTCAACATGAACCAACTGATTGACACCTTTGAGGTCTCATCCAAAAAGCATAAGGAGAATGCGGAATACAAGATCTTCAAAGAGGGCTATATCTACGAGATCCTCGAGGGGGACATACGTCCTGTGAAGTATATCGTACATAGTGCAAACGTGAATGCCATCGATACCTTTACCGTCCATATGTCGGGCTCCTATAAGGACATGCTCAGTAGTATGTGCGGTATGACCAGCCACCTCAAGGTAAGCAACCAGATGGTGTTGGAACTCAACGGTGAGGAGCAACCCACGACCGAGTCGCTCGACCTGTGCGCCAACTCGACCTATGATATCGGTTTGCGCGTCAAGGGCTCGCTCTACCTGGATAGCGTTGCGCCGATCAACCTCAACGGAACTTGCGCCAACGACTGGTTGCTGTACGGCGACACAGCCGATCTGACCGGTTCGCCTAAGAGACGCTACGGCTACACGTATAGCACCATCGTGAAGGTAGTGAAAGACATCCTGCGTTGCGAACCCAAGGGCACCGATAATGCCAACCAGTTCGCACCTAACCTGGCCGCCGTCAGCCGTAACGAGATGCAGCGTATCAAAGATGCCGAGAAGGTGGATCTGGATACGACGGCGCATCCGTATGATATCCTTGCCGACCTGGTGAACAAAGGATTCCTCACGCTCTACAAACCGACGCTAACCGCCAACGTCTATGCCGGCGATTCGGTGCAGTATGTCATCTTCCCGATATTGGGTACGGGTACCGACACGAAGCAACACTCGAGCGTGGAGGTTTGTCCGTTGCCGCTGCTGATCAAGCTCAAACCGCAGTCCAGCTCCGCGGTACCGCTCATCGTAGGCGGACTGAACCGCGACTCGAGTGAGATGAAACTGCCGGTAGTCGTACTGGCCGATATGAACATGGCTAATCAGGAAATCACACTCAAGGTCGATTCCATTATGCCGAACATAGGAATCGCTTCCGTCAAGCTGCGTACGACCGATGATCCCGATTTCCAAGAGGGATTCCATAAACTGGCCTTGGTACCCGATTTGGATTATCCAAGAGCATCGTACTACATAAAAGGCAACTATATCACCTTGCAGCCGGCAAGCAGCAACAACTATACGATGAAGCAGGGTTATACCTATACATTCGAGATTGACCTGCAGACCCATCTAGGCAAGGACACCTTGGATGGAGGTTGTAAGGTGGGAACTGTGCCGTTCACCCTTGCGGTCGTTCCGAGTTACCTGCGCTGGGATCCGCAAGACTCGATCAGTACGCAGTGGAACAAACATGGCAACTGGATGGGTATTGACCAGAATAATAACCCTATCCACGCCACGGCCCGCTTCGCACCGCTATCCACTACAGCGGTCATCATCCCGGCCATGACCGACGGCAGACCGTATCCGGAACTGCCTGACCTGACCGCTCCTGCTACCTACGACTCCGTTAAGCAGGTCGGCTTCGAATATAATAAGTGCGATTACATCCGTTTCCTGCCGAACGCTGCGATCGGTCAACAGCAACGCCTCGATTACGGCGAGGCCATCGTTGATATGGAGTTGCCCAACAGAAAATGGGCATTCCGTACAGCCCCGGTAAGGGGTATGATCAGCGGTGACCTGTTCATAGCGGATGCGGATGATCAGGGCACAACACCGCTGTGGGAAGTAGGTGATTTCGATGCTTCCGGACGTAGTTACAAGACCGGAAACGCTTCGTTCTGGCTGTCCGTCTATAATACGGCGAATAGTCATGTGAACCTGACGGGCGCAGACTCTGCCCGCACCGTGTCGGCTGACTGGTCGAGGGTGACCAATGCAATGAACCTGCCGCTGCCCGTAGGACAAGGTTTTGCCGTCTATGTACGTACGAAAGCAGGCGTTGAGCCTGTCGTGCGCCTGCCTAAGGACGATGATATCTATTATTATTACGGTACGTACGGCGAACGAATCGATGATAAATACGTAGGCAACTTGCGCAATAAGCGCGAAGAATTAGCAGGCGCCGGCTTAGCCGGTAAACTGGCATATAGGCCAGTAGGCGGCTACGAGGATATCACGCTAACCAATACGGTTTCTTCTACGTCCTTCGTCTTCGGTAACCCGACGATGGGCTATCTCGATATATGGGGCTTCATCGCCGACAATAATACGAATCTCGTAGAAAAAATCGGTTATATGGATGAACGCGGTAAGGCCAGTCTATACACAGAGGTGACCAAGATAGCAGCCGAAGCAAAGGGAGATAATAAGATCACCAATCCGAACCGTTATTTACCGCCGATGCACGTGATGGTGCTGGAGAAAAAAAGCGCGGCTACGGAGTTGACCTTGCATCTCTACACCGATCGTGTTGTGACCGACACGAGTCAAGTCGTTTCTCCGCCTCGTTCTCCGGCACCTCGCCGTGCGACGTCTTCGGCCCGCCGAAAAGGTATCATGACCGTTACGGCAACGAATGATCTTTCGGCACGGTGCACATCGCACTTGTTGCTCGGACAAGGCTACCATAACGAGATCCTGGATGGCGAGGATGCTATCTTGACGACCATCAATATTGATAACTACTCCGCCAACCTGACGCCGACCACGCCGTTCAACCTCTATGCGGTAGAGAACGGTAACGGTATGAGTATCGACTTGCTTGACTCTATCGTCAATATCCCGATTTCGTTCTATATGAGCGATTTGGACTACGAACCGATTACATACCTGTGGTTCACCGGCGTGAATAATATTGACGATCCATTAGTGCTCTACGATGAGTGGACCGATACCGAACGCCCGATCATCGACGGTATATGTCTTGCCGTCGAGACTCCGACGCAGAGTCATCAGAAGCGCTATTACATCCGTCGCCCGGGATATCGTCCGCAAGATCCGGACGCACCGATAACGACCGGTTTCGGGAACTTCGAGGGGGACAAGGAGCAGGCAGTAAAGATTATTAAGGACGATCAGGTACTGATCCTCCGTAACGGTCATGTATATACCATGTTTGGACAGAAAGTGAGGTAAGAGTGAAGAGAAAAAACAGTATATATAAATGGCTTGTAGCCTTGTGGTTATTATTGAGTTGTCAGCCCATACTGTGCGCTTATCAACCCGCTACACAGCCATCTGCATGGCGCACCACACCTACGCTTAGTGAAGATATACGACCGGCCTATCAATTCCAATCTACCTCTACGTTCGCACCAACGACGCATGTCACGGTATATACTCCGGGTAGCGGAACTCCTTACGGAGCTCCTTACCGGCAGCGCAAAGGTATAGATGATGAAGAGGAAGATCCAGGAGGAGATGGAACTGAGATTGGACAGATTCCAACTCCCATCGGCAGTCCGTTGGTGCTCCTTTTGATGGCTGTACTGTACATTTTCTATACAAATCGCAAAAAAAACACGAATTATTTGCGTATATGAAAAAAAAGCAGTAATTTTGCAGCCCATTTCGTGAAAATGGGACGTCATTATTATTAACCTGGGTATGGATTCGTGTAATCCGCTGCCCATAAAACAAGACAAAAAACAAATGGCAACAAAGATTCGTTTGGCTCGTCATGGTCACAAAGACTACGCTTTCTACCACATCGTAGTAGCAGACAGCCGCTCGCCGCGTGACGGCAGAATTATCGAACGTATCGGTTCGTTCAACCCCAACACCAACCCTGCAGCAGTCATCCTTAATTTTGACCGCGCACTCTATTGGGTAGGCGTAGGTGCACAGCCGACTGACACCGTACGTACCATCCTTTCGAACGAGGGTGTACTGCTCATGAAGCACCTCAACGGCGGTGTAGCCAAAGGCGCATTTAGCCAAGAAGAGGCTCAGAAGCGTTTCGACGCTTGGAAAGCTCAGAAAGATGCTAAGGCCGGTAAAATCAGTGCTGCTGAGGCAGAGAAGAAAGTAGCTGCTGCGAAGGCTCTCCACGCGCAAGAGGTAGAGACCAACAAGGCAAAAGCTGCTGCTATCGCTCAGAAGCGTGCTGAGGCTGCCGCTGCTCTTGCCGCTGCTGCGCAAGAGGCTGCTCAAGAAGCTGCCGCTGCAGAAGCAGAAGCTAACGGTGAGGCTCCCGCAGAGGAGGCACAGGCTTAAAAACCCGCTTTATCTTAGCAAAAAGAAGTCTAAAACGCAAGTTTTGGACTTTTTTTTTGTATATATCAAAAAAAAGCAGTATCTTTGCGCACTTTTATTGCGCTTATATGTAAGCTGAGTGAAGACGCTGTACAAAAATATCGTATCCTTGGGAGTGTTGCAGGTGGCTAACTACCTGATTCCGTTCTTGGTATTGCCCATCATCAGCCGTATTTTAGGGGCATCGCTCTTCGGTAGCGTCAGTTATGCGCAGAATATCATTACCTACCTTACGCTCCTTATCAATTACGGATTCGAATATTCCGCTACGCGTCAGATATCTATCGCACGGGAAGACAAGGCCAAAACGGATGCCATTTTCTGGTCGGTGATCGCCGCCAAGGGGATGCTGCTGATCTTGTCTTTTGCTATCTTGGCGGTGCTGCCATTCTGCATGGAGCGCGTGGCTTGCGATCCGAAGTTATATATCTATACGGCGCTGGCCAATATCGGTATCGTCTTCTTCCCGACATGGTATCTGCAGGGCGTCCAGCAGATGGATAAAATGGCCTGGGCGAATTTCTTTACCAAGCTCTTAGGTGCCGTGCTGGTGCTTTCTTTGGTGCGCGAAGCGTCCGCTTACCGTCTGTACCCGCTGCTGATGTCGGCATCAAGTATCCTTATCGGTATCGGTGCGATGATCTATGTGATTCGTCATTTCGGTATCAGCCGCCCTGTGCTATCGCGTCAGACATTGCGTGAGGTGATGCAAGCCGGTGCGCCGATATTCCTCAATAATGTGTTTGTCGCGCTCTATACGACGGCGAATATGACCATTCTCGGTATGTACGCTGCGGACGATGTGATCGGTTATTTCTCCGGTGCGCAACGCTTGATACAGGCGCTTAATATGGTGGTGGTCATGCCGGTGAGTATGGCTGTCTTTCCGGAGATCAGTCGTCGTTTTGCTCAATCCAAAGCGCAAGGAGCCAAGTTCTTGAAGCAGGTGCTGCTTTTGGCGGGAGCTGCCGCCGCCGTGGTATCTTTGATCACCTTCCTCTGCGCGCCCCTCATGATCCGTATCATGTACGGTGCAGGGTTTGCGCCATCGATAGAGTTGCTGAAATGGCTCTCGCCGATACCGTTCCTGGTCATGATCGCTACCTTGCTTACCGTCCAAGGATTGTATGGAATGGGCTTGCAGCGTTGGGCGCCCTGGGTGGGGGCTATCTTGGCGGTGTGTTGCGTGGGCTTGAACCTATGGCTCTTGCCGCTTATCGGCGTCAAAGGCGTATGCATCAGTTGGATCGCGGCAGAGTTGCTGGAGTGCCTCTTGGTAAGTAGCATCTTAATGACAAAAGGACGTAAGCTATGTTCTATCTGATCTGTTTTGTCATATTGTTTATGCTGGCGGTGCTGAATGTGCAGATGCATGATAAACTCAGCCGTCAAATCCTGAGCGGTTTGGCCGCGCTGATGCTTATCGGTATTGCCGGCTTACGCTATGAAACGGGTGGGGATTGGGATGCATATACCGATATTTTTGCCGCTTTGCCTTCTTTCAGCCGTTTGATCGGTCATCCTACCGAGTTGGTGCACATGGGAATAGAGGAGGGTTTTGTGCTCCTTTGTGCGTTCGTCAAGTCCTTGGGAGGCACGATCCAGCATCTTTTCTTTATCGTGACCTTCATCAATATCACGCTCATCACATCCGCTCTGAATAAATACACCAAATATCCGGTGGTAGCTCTGCTGTGCTACTACGGTATTCTGTATTTTAATCTGGAGATGATCTATATCCGTCAGGCGACGGCCGTGGCGCTCTGTTTCTTTGCGTTACAGTACCTTCGCTCCCATGAGATATGGAAATACATGCTCATTATTGTGCTGGCCTGTACCTTCCATCGCGTAGCGGCATTGATGATTCCGCTCTATTTCTTCCTCGATCGTCAGCTGCCGGAATGGATCTATCTGACGGTTATCGGTTTGGGCGCCGTCCTGATGTTAGCCGGTATCCCTTGGATACAAACGATCTTCCTGACGGTGGCCGGATGGCTTGGAGAGAGCTATGCAGATAAGGCGGAGATGTACACGGAGAATGCGATGTTTGCCGTGAATCGCGGGCTGAGTATCGGTTTTATTCTCAATCTGGCGATGATCATTGTGGTCATGTTCTTCAAGAAAAAGCTCGATGCCATGCCATACGGCACCATCATGCTCAATATGTTCGCCCTCAGTCTGGTGCTCTATTATTATTGCTTCGAATTGGTGGAGGTGTCTAATCGTGTGCGGCTCTTCTTCTATATCGGTATCATTGCTTTGCTGCCGATGGTTTTGGAGGTGTTGCCGCTCTTCCTGGAGCGTTTGGCAGGGCTGATCGTCGTTACCCTCTATTGCTTCTCTTTCTCCCGCGGTATCTTCCTGGAAGCACCGCAAGCAGCAGCCTATAATCCATATCAGAACTATATCGAATATAAGATCAATCCGCGGCCGAGTACCGGTAAACAGCGCTTGGATCAATCGAAGAAAGCCTTCCAAAAAGAGCGAAAACAATGAGTCATATCCTCTTCATATCGCATGCCCGCGGCATCCATGGTGCTGAAGCGGTGATGGTGCAAGCTATCAAGGCTTGTGCGGCCAGAGGTGCGCGTGTGACGGTCGTTGTGCCTTCTATCGTTCCCGATGAAGGCATGGAGAAAGCGCTTCAAGGCATTCGGAATGTGCAGGAGCTTCCTTTGCCCTATCGCGCAGGCGGCGTAGACCTCCTACGTACCCGTTTGGTTCGCTTATACAATCTATGGACCTTGCGGCAGTTGGAGCGGTATGTGGAGCAAGAGCGCGTGACGACCATCTATTCGAATACCACGATCACGATCTTAGGTGCAGAACTGGCAAAACGTACTCACGTGCGTCATATCTGGCATTGGCACGAACCGGTGGATGAGCGATTTGGATGGCATTTTACGTTGAAGGAGTATTTCTGCAGTTTGATCGAAGTGACCGATAAAATCATCTGTATCTCGCAGCATCAAAAAGAAGAATGGAGCAAGGAGTTAGATAGGACGCTTGCGAACGCGCAAGTGGTTTATAATCCTATCAAACATATCCGTTTTACGCCCGATAGAGGTACCCTCCGACATGCTATTTGCATCGGTTTCATCGGACATTTTGAGGAGCGAAAGAACTTGCCGATGCTGATGCAGGCATTTGTGGATATCCATGATACGATGCCGGATGTTCGGTTGCTGCTTTGCGGCGCGAAGAATGAGCACGACAGAATGTATGTGGAGCAGATGACGGACTTGCGCGAGCCGGTGGTGTCTATTATGGAGCAGACATCGGAAGTAGAGCAATTTTACAACCGAATAGATATCTTAGTCCTTCCGTCCTGGCGCGAGACGATGCCGCTCGTTGTATTGGAAGCCATGCAAGCAGGCATATGTGTGCTGCAAACGGATCAATCGGGAATGACCGAGATCTTGGAAGCAGGCAAGGAAACGCTTTTCTTCTCGCCTAACCGCTTGGAAGAGTTAGAGCGACTTCTGATGCTTTGTATGGATACCGAATACCGCCGGACGATAGCAAAAGCCGGACAAGAGAAGGCTTTGCAATTAGTGAATAACCAACAGTTTGACCAACAAATACAAACCCTTTTATGCGCGTAATAGCTTATTATCTGCCGCAGTTCCATGCGATACCCGAGAATGACGAATGGTGGGGAAAAGACTTCACCGAATGGACCAGCGTACGTAACGGAAAGCCCTTGTTTAAGGGGCATCAGCAGCCCGTTGAACCCGGTGAATTGGGCTATTATAATCTCTTAGACGCGGATATCAAAGAGCGTCAGGCTCAACTCGCACGCGAGGCAGGCATAGAAGGTTTTTGTTATTGGCATTATTGGTTTGGCGGTAAGCAACTCTTGGAGAAGCCGCTGCAGCAGGTTATGGAGAGCGGCAAACCCGATTTCCCCTTCTGTCTCGGTTGGGCGAACGAGAGTTGGAAAGCCAAGACCTGGCTCGACCAGCAGACCGCTCCCGATCGTATGCTCATCGAGCAGACCTATTCGCCCGAAGACGACCAAGCGCATTTTGAGGCGATTTTGCCGATGCTGCGCGATAAACGCTATATACAGGTAGACGGCAAGCCGCTACTAATGGTCTATCGGCCCTTCGACTTGCTGGATGGAAAAGCATGGACGGAAAGGTGGCAAAAAATGGCAAAAAGTGCCGGTTTCAACGGACTTTTTCTATTAGGCCATGCATTAATGGCAACGGATAGAAAGCGCGTCCTGGACTTAGGATTTAATGCGGTGAATATCGTGCCCTTAGGGGATGTGAAGCGCAGTTTGGGTTTGGCTTTGCATCATTGGGCTACGTTCATAAACTATCTGCGTGGTCGTTCTCCGCTGGTGTATGACTATGCCCGAGCCATACATCTCTTTGCTTCGCCGGCGATGAAAGAGGAACAGGTAGTACCTACTATTTTGCCTAATTGGGATCATACGCCGCGTAGTAAGATGCGGGGATTCCTGTTAAACGGTTCCAATCCCGAAGCATTTAGAACCCATGTACAGGCCATTAAGCAGATTGTGGATAAGAAGCAAAACCAACTTGTGATGCTTAAGTCCTGGAATGAGTGGGGAGAGGGGAATTACATGGAGCCGGATTCCAGATGGGATCGGCAATATCTTGATGTTTTACAACAAATAACAAAAGCGTAATGGTTTATATCAACGGTCGTTTTTTGAGTCAACGTCTTACCGGTATTCAGCGGTTTGCGTATGAGATCTGTTGTGCCTTGCAGCAGATAGGGGTGGAGTATACCATCTTGGCTCCGGCAGATATACGCGGTGATTATGACCTGAAAGATTTATCGGTAGAGGTGATTGGAGGCAAGGGTTCGCATTATTGGGAACAAGTATCCCTACCGTTATATATGCATCGCCATCATAACGGACAACTGCTTGTAAGCCTGAGCGGCTTGAGTCCGTTGCTCTATAGCAATAATATTCTCACTATTCACGATGTATCGTATCTACTTCGTCCCCGTTCCTACTCATGGGCTTACTGTCTATATTATCAGATCATGACACCACTGGTAGCCAAGCGGGCAAAGAAGATTATGACCGTCAGTGCGTTTTCCAAGCGGGAGTTGGTGGACCGGCTTGGCTTGGAGGCAGAGAAGATAGGTGTGGTGTACAATGCGGTTCGTCCGACGGACATACTACCCAAATTAGAGACAGAACGTTATCTGTTGGCCGTTGGGAGTCTGGTACCGCGGAAGAATATCAAACGTTTGTTAGAGGCCTATTGCTCAATTGAGCAACCGGATTATGACTTGTATATCGTAGGTGGCATGCATGCTATATATGCGAATGCGGAACTGAGTGCATACACCGGCCGAAAAGGAGTACGTTTTCTTGGCTATGTGAGTGGCGAAGAGTTAACGCGCCTCTATAGGAATGCTACCGCTTATACCAATCCGTCCTTGTATGAAGGTTTCGGTATTCCGCTGGTGGAAGCCATGACGCAAGAGTGTCCGTTGGTGGTATCGGATATACCCGCCTTCCATGAGGTTTGTGGTGATGCAGCGCTGTATTATAATCCGCTGTCTGTTGATGATATACGTGAGAAAATAAACCATATCATGCAGGATGCGCCCATGCGCCGGCAATTGGCAAATGAAGGAACTAAACAAGCATCCCGCTTTAGTTGGAAACAATCCGCAATGGAGATAAAAAAGATAATAGAAGAATTATGAGCAATATACGCAAAATAGCGTTTGTAGGGAATAGTGCCCTGACGATGATGAATTTTCGTTTAGGGGTGATGAAAGCATTATCCTCCCAATACGAAGTGGTGATGATAACGCCGCAAGATTGTGAACTGACACAATTAAGCGGAACGAATATTCGGTTTGTGCCGATTCATGTGGATTGCAAAGGACAAAATCCGATTAAAGACATACGATTTCTGTCGCAACTGAAACAGATCTATGCACAAGAGGGATTCGATTTCATCTTTCATTATACCATCAAACCTATTATTTACGGTTCGTTGGCAGCTTCACAGTTAGGAATCAAGCATATCAATGTCATTACCGGACTCGGTTATACGTTCATCAAACGAAACTGGCTCTTTTATTTGTCCTGCCAAATGCATCGGTATGCATTACGTAGTACCAATGCGGTTTGGTTTCTCAATCAGGATGACTGCGATGCGTTCGTTAAATGGCATATTATCCCTTTTGCTAAGACCCATGTTATTCATGGCGAAGGGGTGAATACGGATTTCTATCGTTCAACCCGGGAACCGGAAAAACCGTTCATTTTTCTCTATTGCGGACGTATGTTACGATCAAAAGGAGTAGAACTGTACATCCGGGCAGCAGAGATACTAAAGGCAGAATTCCCCGATGCAAGATGGCAATTATTAGGCCCGCTGGATGCATTAAATCCGGATGCGATTCGTCTAGAAGAAATGGAAGCTTGGGTGCGTAAAGGAGCAATCGAATATCTGGGCGTTACCAGCGATGTAAGACCATTCCTGGAGCGGTGCTCATGTATGGTATTACCTTCCTATTACATGGAAGGAGTACCTCGCTCGCTGATGGAAGCCGCCTCGATGGAACGAACATTGATCGCTACTGATTCGGTGGGATGTAAGGAGGTCGTATTGGATGGCGTGAACGGATTGCTTTGCGAGAAACGCAATTTAAACAGTTTAGTGGAAGCAATGCGAAAAATTCTGAATGCACCCTCCGATAAACTGCGCTGCATGGGACAGAAAGGTCGCGAGTTGATGCTACGCAAATTCGATGAGCGTATTATTATTGAGGAGTATAAAAACGCGTTGAATACCTATGCTTAACATCTCCATCGTACTATATCATCCGCGGTGGGAACAGGAGGTAAATCCTCTTGTGGAGGAACTGAAGAAAGTGAAAAGTCTTCAGCATCTTTACTTGCACGATAATACGAATGATAACATCGGCTACGGTCGCGCCCATAATGTGGAGATCCGCAAGAGTGTAGCCGATAAAGTGCCCTACCATCTGGTGATGAATAGCGATATCCGTGTCAAAGCCGAAGATATCGATGCCATGTGCGCTTATATGGAGGCACATCCGGAGGTAGGTCAGCTGATGCCGAAAGTGGTATCTCCCGACGGATCGCAGCAGTACCTGGCCAAACGGCTGCCTACACCGCTCGATGTGTTCGGCCGTCGGTTCTTACCGGCTGCATGGATAGCGAAACGCAATAAACGCTACGAACTGCGTGACCTTGATCTCACGCAACCGGTCAACGCGCCTTACCTGAGCGGCTGTTTCATGTTGCTCCGCACGGCAGCCGTAGCAGAAGCCGGACTTTTCGATGAGCGGTTCTTTATGTATCCGGAGGATATCGACCTAACCCGTCGGATTCATCGGAACTATCTGACCCTTTACCATCCTCAATGGACGATCGTACATGCGCATGCGCGCGCTTCCTATAAAAACAAACACATGCTCCGGATTCATATCCAAAACATGTGCCGTTATTTCCATAAATGGGGTTGGTTCTTCGACCCTGAACGTCGCCGATTTAATACGCGTTTATCAAACGGAAGGTGAGATAGCCTCCATAGACGATCAGCAGCAACGCACCGCCCCAACGCTGGAGTACGCGCTCTTTATTCGTACGCAGCTCCAGCCAAACGATGATACTGCCTAAGGCCGCCATGAAAGCGTCTAACTCAATGCCTTCGTATGCCGGTAAGGGGTGAACCACTGCACTCGTACCGAGCACAAAGAATACATTGAAGATATTGCTGCCGAAGACATTGCCGATCGCGATATCGCTCTTATGCTTATGCGCTGCGATGACAGATGTCGCCAATTCCGGTAATGACGTACCCAAAGCCACGATGGTCAGACCGATGATCGCCTCACTCACGCCGCAACGTGCCGCGATATCGATCGCACTGTCCACGATCAATTCTCCGCCTATCGTCAGACCTGCCAAACCGCAGACGATCAACAGGATGGCTTTGCCGATCGACATCGGCTTTATCTCTTCCTCCGCCTCTTCCGGCCCTTGCTCTTTGGCGTGACGGAATGCATCGTAGAGGAAGAAAGCAAAGAATGCAAGCAGTAATACACCGCCCGTACGACTGATACCGGTTATGTTCTCAAACGGCGAACTGACCGCTACCATCACCAGTACCAAAAAACCGGCGATGATAGACATCGGGATATCGAAGTTACGGCTGTGTTTCTGCGAAGCAATCGGATAGACAAGCGCCGTAAAACCTAAGATCACAAAGGTGTTGATGATGTTCGAGCCCAAGATATTGGTGATGGCCAGATCGGTCGTTCCATGTGCCACCGACATCATATTCACCACAAACTCCGGCATCGAAGTACCGAATGCTACTACTGTCAGACCGATGATCAGATCGCTGATACCGAATCGCTTGGCGATCGCGGATGCTCCGTCCACTAACCAGTCTGCGCCCTTTACCAAGGCCACAAAGCCGATGGTGATCAGCACGATCGCCACCCATATGCCATGAGAAAGTAAACTTTCTATCATTTTACATTTTACAATTTACAATTTACAATTTGCATTTCGTTTTCAGACATTGAAAAGGAAGTGCATGATATCTCCGTCTTGTACCAAATAATCTTTACCTTCCGTTGCCAGTTTACCGGCTGCACGGCATTGTGCTTCACCGCCCAGCGCCACGAAATCTTCGTATTTGATGACCTCGGCGCGAATGAAGCCGCGTTCGAAATCCGTATGGATAACGCCGGCGCATTGCGGTGCCTTATAGCCGGCCTTGAAGGTCCAGGCGCGTACCTCATCGCTACCTGCCGTGAGGAAAGTGCGTAAGTTCAGCAGCGCATAGGCGGCTTTGATCAGTCGGTTCACACCCGACTCCTGCAAACCGATCTCCTCGAGGAACATCTGCCGCTCCTCATAGGTCTCCAGTTCGGCGATCTCGCTCTCTATCTTAGCCGCCAGCACCAGTACCTGTGCATCTTCATCCTTGACGGCTTCTTTGACCTGCTCCACGTACGCATTGCCGGTCACGGCAGCGCTCTCATCTACGTTGCACACATACATCACGGGCTTGTTGGTCAGCAGGAAAAGGTCGCGTGCTGCGGCTTCCTGATCTTTGTTATCAAGCTCTACCGTACGGGCGTTCTTGCCTTGCGACAAGGCCTCGCGGTATTTAACCAGTACCTCCAACTGCAACTTCGCATTCTTGTCTCCACCGGCTTTAGCCGCTTTCTCGCATTTTTGAATACGTGCTTCTACCGTCTCCAAGTCTTTTAACTGTAACTCTGCATCGATGATCTCTTTGTCGCGTACGGGATTCACCGTTCCGTCCACATGCACTACGTTCTCATCATCAAAGCAACGCAACACATGGATGATCGCATCCGTTTCGCGGATGTTGGCGAGGAATTTGTTTCCCAACCCTTCACCCTTGCTGGCGCCCTTGACGAGTCCGGCAATATCCACAATCTCTACCGTCGTCGGTATTACACCGCGCTCCGGCTTGCAAATCTCGCCCAACTTAATCAGTCGCTCATCCGGCACCGTGATCACGCCTACGTTCGGTTCAATCGTGCAGAACGGGAAATTGGCGCTCTGCGCCTTCGCATTACTCAAACAGTTAAATAAAGTACTCTTGCCCACATTCGGCAACCCTACTATTCCACATTGTAAACTCATATCTTGTCTTAAAATTCTTTTGCGGCCGCAAAAGTACTGCTTTTTTACGACATGTGCAAATATTTGATGTGTAAAAATTGACGGAAATGCATAAAAAGCGCACGCGCGCTTGTATATGTAAAAAAAATATTGTAACTTTGCAGCGCAATATGTGGCAAAACAACAAAAAATCATTTAATACTTAAAAACTATGGCAAAAAAAGCATTGAACAAGTGGACAGCGCCGAAGAGCGTTATGCCCGAGAGAATCATCCAGTTTGGTGAAGGTAATTTCCTCCGCGCATTCGTAGATTGGATCGTATGGAACATGGATGCAAAAACGAACTTCAACGGTTCGGTAGTAGTCGTTCAGCCGATCGAGAAGGGTATGGTGGAATGGCTCAATGGTCAGGACTGCTTGTATCACGTGAATCTGCAGGGTCGTCTCAAAGGTGAGGCAGTGAACTCGCTGGAGCGTATCGACGTGATCAGTCGTGCGTTGAACCCGTACTCGCAGAACTGGGCCTTTATGGCTTTGGCAGAGCAGCCGGAGATCCGCTTCGTCATCTCGAACACCACCGAGGCAGGTATCACCTTCGACGACACATGCAAGTTCACCGACGCACCCGCTTCTTCGTACCCGGGCAAGCTCGTTCAGCTTCTCTTCCGTCGTTACAAAACGTTCAACGGCGATCCGACCAAGGGTCTGATCTTCATGCCGTGTGAGTTGATCTTCTTGAACGGTCACCACCTCAAAGATTGCATCCGTAAGTACATCGAGTTGTGGAAAGATGATTTCGGAGCAGACTACGCCGGCTTCAAGGAGTGGTTCGAGAAATACAACTACGTTTGTGCAACCCTCGTAGACCGTATCGTTCCGGGCTTCCCGCGCAAGGACATCGCGGAGATCCAAGAGAAAGTGGGTTATAACGACAACCTCGTTGTACAGGCTGAGATCTTCCATCTCTGGGTAATTGAGAAGCCGGAGAATATGTCTATTGAAGAGCTCGAGGCGGAGTTCCCTGCTAACAAGGCTGGCCTGAACGTGCTGATCGCAGAGAGCGAGAAGCCGTACCACGAGCGTAAAGTGACTTTGCTGAACGGCCCGCACACCGTCCTTTCGCCGGTAAGCTACCTGAGCGGTGTGAATATCGTCCGCGACGCTTGCAACCACGACGTACTCGGCAAATACATCCACATGGTGATGTTCGACGAGCTTCTGGAGACGCTGAACCTGCCGAAGGACGAACTGAAGGCTTACGGCGAGTCCGTACTGGAGCGTTTCAACAACCCGTATGTGGACCATCAGGTGACCAGCATCATGCTGAACTCGTTCCCGAAATTCGAGACACGCGACCTGCCGGGTCTGAAGGTTTATCTGGAGCGCAAGGGCGAACTGCCGAAGGGTCTGGTTCTCGGTCTGGCGGCTATCATCGAGTACTACAAAGGCGGTACCCGCGAGGACGGTGCTCCGATCCAGCCGAACGATGCACAGGAGATCATGGATCTGCTCAAGGAGCTCTGGGCTACCGGCGACATCCGCAAAGTGGCAGAAGGTGTTCTCGGCGCAACCGACATCATCTGGAAAGAGAGCAAAGAGGACCTCAACAAGATTCCTGGTCTCACCGACATGGTAGAGCTCTACCTCAACTCCATCGAGTCTGTCGGCATGCTCAAGACCGTTCAGCTCATGCTCGCTGCCGACAAGGTGGATGACGTGATTGCAAAGATCAAAAGTTTGTTCTAATTATGACCAATATTCTGAAAATCAATCCGGCGGATAATGTGGTGGTAGCTATCCAACCGCAATCCGCCGGTGCGGTTATCGAAGTGGACGGCAAGCAGATCACCGTATTGGAGGATGTGCCTGCCGGTCATAAGATAGCCATCAAAGATTTAGCCGAAGGTGAGAACGTGATCAAATACGGTTTCCCGATCGGTCATGCCAAAGAAGCGAAGAAAGCCGGTAGTTGGATGAATGAGAATAACATCAAGACCAACCTCGCCGGATTGCTCAGTTATGAGTATCATCCAAAGGATGTGGTGCTCAATATCCCGGACGAGAAACGGACGTTCATGGGGTATCGCCGCAAAGACGGACAAGTGGGTATCCGTAATGAAGTATGGATCATCCCGACCGTAGGTTGCGTGAATGGTATCATCGAGAAATGTGCGGAACGTCTGCGTCAGGAGACCGGTGCGGATAATATCTTCGCTTTTAAACACAACTACGGTTGCTCTCAGCTCGGTGACGATCATGAGAATACGAAGAAGATCCTCCGTGATATGATCCACCATCCGAATGCCGGTGCCATCCTGGTAGTGAGCCTCGGTTGCGAGAATAACCAACCGGATGTCTTCAAGGAGTTCTGCGGCGAGATCGACGAGGACCGTGTGAAATTCGTTACCACGCAGAAGATCCAGGGTGATGAAGTGGAGTACTGCATGCCGATTTTGCGTGAGCTGTACACCAAGACGACCCATGACAAACGGGTGGCAGTGCCGTTGAGCGAACTGCGTGTCGGCCTCAAGTGCGGCGGTAGTGACGGCTTCAGCGGTATCACCGCGAATCCGCTTCTGGGTGTGCTGAGCGACTGGCTCGTAGCACAAGGCGGTACGACCGTGCTGACCGAAGTGCCGGAGATGTTCGGTGCAGAGACCATCCTGATGGACCGTTGTGCCAATAAAGAACTCTTCGACCAAACGGTAAGCCTTATCAATGACTTCAAGGATTATTTCCTCAGTCATGGTGAGCCCGTAGGTGAAAACCCGAGTCCGGGTAACAAAGCCGGCGGTATCTCCACTCTTGAAGATAAAGCCCTCGGTTGCACGCAGAAATGCGGTAAATCGCTCGTACGCGGTGTGATGGCCTACGGCGATCGTCTGCAGGTAAAGGGCCTCAACCTCTTGTCTGCCCCGGGTAATGACCTCGTGGCTTCGACGGCTTTGGCTTCCTGCGGATGCCATATGGTGCTCTTCACCACCGGTCGCGGTACGCCGTTCGGAACGTATGTGCCGACAATGAAGATATCCACCAACTCTACCTTGGCGAACAATAAACCGAACTGGATCGATTTCAATGCCGGTGTCATCGCCGAAGGAGAACCGATGGATCAGGTGGCTAAACGCTTTGCCGAGTTCGTTATCGAGGTAGCTAACGGCGCCAAGACCAATAACGAGAAGAACGGATACCACGAGATATCCATCTTCAAGAATGGCGTTACGCTCTAAAATCCTCTCCCTCTTGTATCCCCGCACATGCCCTATGTGCGGGCGATACCTGAGCGACGAGATTGTAGCGTTGGAGCATATCGAGTGGATCTGTCCCAGATGTTGGATACGCATGCCCCGCACAGAGCAAGATGTACTGCGGCAGAATGAGACAGAAGAGGCGCTGGCGGATGAGAAGCGCTTGGATAAAGCGGCCGCGTATCTCTTTTACGAGAAAGGTCATCCGGTGCAGTACCTCATCCATAAGATGAAATACGGCGACCAACCGGAGTTGGGTTTCTGGATGGCCAGGCAGGCGGTGTTGGACTGCGATAACGAATCTTTCTTCGAAGATATCGACCTGATCGTTCCCATGCCCCTGCACCCCAAACGATTGCGAGAGAGAGGGTATAACCAATCGGAGTATATCGCCCGAGGTATTAGCGAGATAACGGGCATACCCATCGATACAACGCATGTAGTACGCGTGGTGAATACGCCCAAACAGGCGCTGCAAGAAGGGGAAGAACGAAAAAAGAACGTGGCCAACGCATTTGAGGTGATCAATCCTCGCGAACTGGCCAATAAACATATCATGGTCGTAGACGACCTGATCACGACAGGCGAGACAATGAAAGCCTGCCTCAAAGCAATGCACTCTATCAGAGGAGTAAAATTTACGGTCTTTGCATTATGCAAAGCACGATGATATGACAAGAAAATTTGATTTTTTGATTATAGGCGGCGGAGTAGCCGGTATGAGTTTCGCACTCAAGGTGGCGCGGACGGGTAAGTATAAAATCGCCTTATGTTGTAAGACCACACTCGAAGAGGCCAATACAGCGAAGGCGCAGGGAGGTATCGCTTCGGTGACCAACCTGATGGTGGATGACTTCGAGAAGCATATCCATGATACGATGGTAGCGGGAGACTGGCTCAGCGACCCTGCTGCCGTAGAGCAAGTAGTACGTAATGCGCCCAAAGGGATCGAGGAATTAGTCAACTGGGGCGTTAACTTCGATAAGAAAGAAGACGGACAGTTTGACCTGCACCGCGAAGGCGGTCACTCCGAGTTCCGTATCCTGCACCATGCCGATGACACGGGCTTCGAGATCCAACGCGGACTGATGGAAGCCGTTCGGAAGAACCCCCATATCGAGGTACTGGAGAACCATTTTGCGGTAGAGATCATCACGCAGCACCACTTAGGTGTGCGTGTTACCCGCCGTACGCCCGATATCGAGTGCTACGGAGCCTATATCCTCAACCCGAAGACCCAGAAAATTGACACCTATCTCAGCCGAATCACCCTCATGGCAACCGGCGGAACAGGTGCGGTCTACGCCACCACTACCAACCCGGAGATAGCTACCGGTGACGGTATAGCCATGGTCTATCGCGCTAAAGGTGTGGTCAAGGATATGGAGTTTGTACAATTCCACCCGACGAGCCTCTTTAACCCCGCCGAGACCCATCCTGCATACCTCATCACGGAAGCCATGCGCGGATACGGAGGTATCTTACGCTTGCCCAACGGCGAGGAGTTTATGCAGAAATACGATCCGCGTCTGAGTCTCGCTCCGCGTGATATTGTGGCTCGTGCCATCGATAATGAGATGAAGATCCATGCCATCGACCATGTGTGCCTCGATGTGACGCATAAAGATCCGGAAGAGACCAAGCATCACTTCCCCAATATCTACGCCAAGTGCCTGTCGATCGGTATCGATATCACCAAGGAATATATCCCTGTCGCGCCGTGTGCACACTACATGTGCGGCGGTATTAAGGTGGATCTGGACGGTCAATCTTCCATCAAACGGCTCTACGCCGTAGGCGAATGCTCGTGTACGGGTCTGCATGGTGGAAACCGTCTGGCATCCAACTCGCTCATCGAAGCCGTTGTCTATGCCGACGCGGCTGCCAAGCATAGCTTGAGTGTGATAGAAAACTACGGTTTCAACGATAAGATACCGGCTTGGAACGACGAAGGTACGCTTTCTAATGAGGAACGCGTACTGATTGCACAAGACGTCAAAGAGGTGGGGCAGATCATGTCCACTTACGTTGGTATCGTGCGTTCGGATCTGCGTCTGCGCCGTGCGTGGGAACGTCTGGATTTGCTCTACGAAGAGACAGAAGACCTCTTCAAACGTGTCAAAGCCGATAAGGAAATTTGCGAGTTGCGGAATATGATCAATGTGGGCTATCTCATCACGCGTCAGGCCATGGAGCGCAAAGAGAGTCGCGGCCTCCATTACTCGATCGATTATCCGCGTACCGAGAATAACCATCCGCAAGAGGTATGGTAGGTATTTCTTTACATAGTATAGTACCGGTACGGGCTGAGGCTCGGGAAGGGGCAGAGCAGAGCACACAGATGCTTTTCAATGAGCTCTGTACGATTCTGGAAGAGCACCCCCGTTGGTATCGTATCCGCTTGGAGTCGGACGGACAGGAAGGATGGGCCGATGCGAAGATGATTTGTCCGATGAAACCGGAGGAATATGCACAGCACCAAGAGGCATTGAAGACAGCCGCGATGGTGGCCATGCCGATGGCGTATGCCGTGAGTGAGAACAACGGACAGACCATACCTCTGACGGCCGGCACCAAACTGACGAACTATAAAGAGGGCCGCTTCGAGGTCTTAGGCGTCGGTTTTCGTATAGACCCGAGTATGGTGATCACCAAAAGTCTCGATCTCAACGAACAAAATCTGCTGCAAGCGGTGCGGTTCTTCCTCAATATCCCTTATCTTTGGGGCGGAAAGAACGCGATGGGGATGGACTGCTCCGGTTTTACGCAAATCGTGATGAGCCTGTTCGGTAAAAAACTGCCGCGTAACGCCTCAGAGCAAGCGACCTGTGGACATGAGATAACGACGCTCTCCAAAGCGAAAGCCGGTGATCTGGTCTTCTTCGATCATGAGGATGGGAAGATCTCCCATGTGGGTATCGTTATTGATCCCGAGCGGGTGATCCATTGTTCGGGACGTGTGAAAGTGGAAAAACTCGATGAAACCGGTATCTTTAATGCAGAGATCGGTTCGTATTCGCATCATTTGGTAACTACACGAAGAATATGAAACGCATTGTTGTTTTCACCGGTGCCGGTGTAAGCGCCGAGAGTGGTCTGGGGACCTTCCGTGATTCGGACGGATTGTGGGAGAAATACCGCATCGAAGATGTATGTACGCATGAGGCATGGCTTCGCAATCCGCAGTTGTGTGTCGATTTCTACAATGCCCGCCGTAAGGATACGCTGGCGGCTCAACCGAATGCGGCGCATGTGGCGATCGCGAAATTGCAAGCCGCTATCCCGGGAACACGGATCATTACGCAGAATATTGATGACCTGCACGAGCGTGCCGGTGCGACCGATGTGGTACACCTGCATGGAGAAATCACCAAACTGCGTTCTGAACGCAATGAGACGGCGACAGTACCCCTTGAAGGATGGGAACAACATTACGGTGACCGTCATCCGGACGGATCGTTATTACGCCCCTATATCGTCTTCTTTGGCGAAGGTGTACCGTACTTTGAGGAGGCCTGTCATATCGCTTCGCAGGCTGATATCATGGTAGTGGTGGGTACGAGTCTCAATGTTTATCCGGCGGCCAGCCTGATTCATTATGCGCCGGCGAATTGTCCGATCTATTTTGTGGATCCGGGACAGCCGGAGTTCGGCATGTGGGCAGATCGTATCACCCATATTCGCAAAAAAGCTACCGAAGGTGTACCCGAATTGGTGGATAAGTTGATTTGTGAGTTAAAAAGTGAAAAGTGAAAGGTGAAAGGATGAACGCACTTTATACGATTTTATTACTTTTGGCGTCGAATATTTTTATGACGCTGGCTTGGTATGGCCACCTTAAACTGCAGCAGATGGGCTTTTTTAGCAATGCTACGCCCTTGATCTTCGTGATTCTGCTCTCTTGGGGAATAGCTTTCTTTGAATACTGCCTGCAGGTGCCGGCTAACCGCATGGGTTTTGAAGGGAACGGAGGTTCGTTCAGCCTGATGCAGTTGAAAGTGATACAAGAGGTGATCACGTTGGTCGTGTTCGTCCTCTTCTCAGCGATCGCTTTTCACATGGAATTGCGGTGGAACCATTTCGTGGCATGTCTGCTGCTGATCGCTGCCGTCTATTTTGTGTTCGGCTTCAAATAGGCTTTGGAAGATAATCCGTTTTGATATTCGTCATGGCTCCGTAGATGGAGTCTATGGCTTCCGGGTTAAGGGCTTTTATCTGCGATAGAAGGCCCTTTACTTTTTCTCGGGACGATACATGCTCGAAGGGGCATAATTTCGTTTGCTTCTGATAGCCCCGCATCGCTGCATACGTGATGATATCCGCTTCGTCAATCAGGCAGAGCGGGCGGATGAGTTGTATCGGCATCTTGTCTAACTGTAGCATCGGCGGCATGGTGGCGAACGTACCCTGGTAGATCAGATTCATCAGCAGGGTCTGCGCTACATCATCGCGGTGATGCCCGAAGGCGATCTTGTTACACCCTATCTCCTGCGCCACATTGAAGAGCGTCTTGCGCCGATACCAGGAGCAGAGGAAACAGGGGTTCTCTATTTGTGATTGGTGATTTGTAATTGGTGATTTGGGCGCCTCGCCGATCTCTACATCGCGTATGATCAGCGGTACGTTCTGCTCGGCACAGAAAGATTCAAGGTAGGAGAGATCGGTGTGATAATCCCGCTCTTTCACGCGCACGTGCAATGCGCTTACCTTAAATCGCGGCACGTATATGCGCGCGCGTCGCGCCAATAGTTCAGTCAATAACAACGAGTCCTTTCCGCCGCTCAGACCAATGAGGATATGGTCGCCGTCAGCGATTAAACCGTAGTCTGCACAGGCTTTATGAAACCGCTTGGTGAGTCGGTCCCGTTGTTTGTCCAACGCTATTTGTTCCGGCGTCTTCACTTATGCGTTACGCTCCAGTTGGTTGCGTTTGTTCTGCGCGATCATATCGCTGATTTTCTGGCTGGCACCTTTTTGCAACTTAACGCAGAAATAGATGAGTACGATCGTGCATACGCTGGCAGCGATCGGATCCACACCTCCGCTCATAGCGATCGAGTCATAGACACCATGTGCCGCAAAAGGAACCAACAGGATCTTCCATGCATTCTTGCGAGAGGGATCCACAAACGCATATATCGCATAGTAGAAGCCCATCAGGATGGCAAACGCGTAATGTCCCGGAACGGCCAGCAGAGCGCGCATGACAGCGGTACTCATCCATGCTTTGCCACTCATCAGGACGTAGCCTATATTCTCTACGGTAGCAAAGCCCAGACTGATGAAGACGGCATACACGATGCAATCAAAATCTTCATCATACTCCGGACAGCGCTTGAGGAATAACCATAAGGCAAATAGCTTTACGCCCTCTTCCGGTAAAGCCGCTACGAAAAAAGCCATCGTGGTAGAACCTAATAAGGTAGTAGGCTCACCCTCTCCGAAAAGAAAATAATGGATGTACTGCTCGATCGTAGCCACCGGCATACAGATGACCATACCTAATAAGAATGCGCGAAAGACCCATCGGAAGGGTTCGGGATGCGGATCCTTACGCCAGATATATAATCCTAAGAATACTGCCGGCAATACGGCTGCTGCAATCATGATGCTATACATATTTATTCGATTTTTGTGTATCTCTTAAAAGAAGAGCGGGATGTGAATTGCTCCACGTCCCGCTCGGTACCGCGAGCCGGGGTCGAACCGGCACGCCCATCACTGGGCAAAAGATTTTAAGTCTTTCTTGTCTACCTATTCCAACATCGCGGCAGGTTGATTTTTAAAATCGGGTGCAAAAATACTGCTTTTTTTTTACATATGCAAGAAAAAATCAAATTATGTCAATTTTTACACATATTATACTTGCGTATTTCATTTTTTTTTTGTACTTTTGCACGCAATTTTGTAGTATGGCTAATAAACGAAAGATTATAAATGACCCGGTGTTTGGATTCTTATCCATTCCTAACGAGTTGATATACGATGTGTTGCAGCACCCGTATGTGCAGCGTTTGAACCGTATTCGGCAGTTGGGTTTGTCTTATTTGGTGTACCCGGGTGCGATGCACAGCCGTTTTGGTCACTCGCTGGGTGCGATGCATCTCATGCATGAGGCGATTGCCTCGTTGCGGTTGAAAGGGGTTGCTATTACACCGGAAGAGGAGACAAGTGCGATGATCGCGATCTTGCTGCACGACATCGGTCACGGTCCTTTCTCGCATGTGTTGGAGCATACCATCGTCGATGGCGTAACGCACGAGGATATATCGCTTCTGATGATGGAGCGTATCAATCTGGATCTCCATGGTCAGCTGGATATGGCGATCGCTATCTTTAAGAACGAATACCCGAAACATTTTCTGCATCAGTTGATCTCCAGTCAGTTGGATGTGGATCGTATGGATTACCTGTGTAGAGATTCGTTCTTTACAGGCGTGCAGGAAGGTCGTGTGGCGAGCGAGCGTCTGCTGAAGATGTTGGATGTTCGCAATGACCGTCTGGTGGTGCAAGTGAAAGGTATCTACAGTGTGGAGAAATTTCTGGTGGCACGCCGTCTGATGTATTGGCAGGTGTATCTGCATAAAACCTCTGTGGCGGCGGAGCAACATTTGATAAAAATCCTGAGTCGTGCCAAGGAGTTGGCGCATGAAGGGAAGGATCTCTTCTGTTCGCCGTCTTTGCGTTATTTCCTCTATCAGCATGTGACGTTTGAACTTTTCAGCCCGACGAGCGAGGCATTGGAGCAGTATGCGTTGCTGGACGATAATGATGTGTTGTCGGCTATCAAAGCATGGATAGCCAGCGATGATAAGGTGCTTAGTTTGCTTAGCCGGAGTTTTATCAATCGTCAGTTGTTCCGTGGCGAGTTGCTGGATGAACCGCTGACGGATGCGCAGAAAACGGCCTTGAATAAGCAGTATGCTGCGGCGCTCGGTGTGGCAGAGAAAGATGCGGAATACCTATGGAGTGAACATGTGTCGACCAGTAATACCTACTCGGAGAAAGCGGATAGCATTGATATTTTGTACTCCGACGGTACGGTACGTGATATCGCGGAGGCAAGTGAGATTTTGGATCTTGAAGCCTTGACGCGCAAACCGAAAAAAATGTATATCTTTAAATATCGAATAGATGGAATTTAGTGCACAACAAATAGCAGCCGTTTTGGGCGGAGCGTTGTACGGCAATGCGAATGTGAAGGTGAGCGATGTGGCTCCGATTGAGCAAGCACAAGCACAACACCTGGCGTTTATCACCGATGAGAAATACTTACCGTATCTTCAGGATACCAAGGCGGGTGTCGTTTTGATCACGCGCAGTATTGTGGAAGGGAAGATTGCTTTCCCTGATGGAGAAGGCAAAGACGGAGGTGCTATCATCTTGGTGGAGAATGCCCGTGGTGCTATGGGACAACTCTTGACGATGGTGTCAAAGGCGATGTTCCCTGCCAAGAAAGGTATCGAACAGCCCTGCTTTATCAGCGAAGGAGTAGAGATTCCTGCCGATGCGTACGTAGGTGCGTTCGCCTATATCGGTCGCAATGTGCGATTAGGGGCAGGAGTGCAGATTTACCCGAATGTCTACATCGGCGACAATGTAACGATCGGCGAAGGAACGATCCTCTATTCGGGAGTCCGCATCTATGCGAACTGCAAGGTGGGTGCGCAATGTATCCTGCATGCCGGAGTGGTAGTGGGAGCTGACGGCTTTGGTTTTGAACCCGATGCACAGGGTGTGAACCAAAAGATCCCGCAGATAGGAAATGTGATTATCGAGGATGATGTGGAGATCGGTGCTAATAGTTGTATCGACCGTGCTATGATGGGCTCGACCATCGTGCGTAAGAATGCGAAGATCGATAATCTGGTACAGATCGCCCATAATGTGGAAGTAGGTGAGTCTACTTTCTGCTGTGCGCAAGTAGGTATTGCCGGCAGTACGAAGATTGGTAAACATTGTATCTTAGCCGGACAGGTTGGTGTGGCCGGACATATCGAGGTGGCGGATAACTGCATCTTCGGTGCCCAGACAGGTGTGGCCGGTAATATCAAACAGCCGGGTATGTACAGCGGAAGCCCCGCTATCGATGCCGCTACATGGCGTCGTGCGGTTGTTAAATTCAAGCAATCAGGAAAACATTAAATCCATATATGAAACAGCACACTATCAAAGAGAGTTTTTCTCTCAGTTCGGTCGGACTGCACACAGGTTTGCAGATAACCGCCACATTCCATCCCGCACCGGAGAACACCGGTATTCGTTTACGTCGTATCGACTTGCCTAAACAGCCTTGCCATCAAGCATTGGCGGACTACGTGTCGAGTACAGAGCGAGGCACGGTTTTGGAGCGCGGTAAATGGAAGATCAGTACTGTAGAACATGCGCTAAGTGCGCTCTATGCCATGGGGGTGGATAACTGTCTCATCGATGTGGATGCGCCGGAGATGCCTATTCTGGACGGTAGTGCCCGTATGTTCGTTAAAGAGATTCAGCGTGTTGGACTCGAGGAACAAGAGGCGGAACAGCAGGTATATATTGTTACAGAACCGATTGAGTATGTGTCCGAGCACGGAAACATCTTACGTATTGAGCCGTGCGATCATTATGAGGTGGATGTGACGATCGCTTTCCGTTCGGTATTGCTGCGTGAGCAACATGCTACATTAACGGATATTACTAAGTACCCGAAAGAGATTGCTGCGGCGCGTACGTTCTGTTTCGTGCGTGAGATAGAACCGCTGCTGCGGGTCGGACTCATCAAGGGTGGCGACCTCAAGAATGCGCTTGTTATTTATGAGACGGAGATGTCGCAGGACGGTATGGATTATTTCTGCGACAAGATGGGACAGCCGCATTTGGATGCTACCAAATTGGGTTATCTATCACCTTTGAACTATCAGAACGAACCGGCGCGACATAAACTGTTGGATGTCATCGGTGACCTGTCCTTGTTGGGTATGCGCCTTCAGGGACGTATAGTTGCCTATAAGCCCGGACACACCTTCAATACGCAATGCGTTCGCCGTCTGCGTAACCAGATCATCAACGAAGAATAATCGTAAATCGTAAATCGTTAAATCGTAAATTATATGATAAGTCCATTAGCAAGTATTCATCCCGAAGCCAAGATAGGCGAGAATGTAGAGATCGGTCCGTTCGTGTTCATCGATAAGGACGTAGAGATTGGTGACGGTTGTATCATTGATGCCAGCGCTACCATCTGCCGGTATACCAAGTTGGGTAAGAATTGCCATGTGTTCCCGTCGGCTGTCATCGGTGCTATCCCGCAGGATCTGAAGTTCCACGGAGAAGAGACCTGGACGCTTATCGGCGACAACTGTGTGCTGCGTGAGTTCGTGACTGTTCACCGCGGTACGTTCAGTAAGGGCAAGACCGTGATCGGAAATAACAACCTCATCATGGCATATTGCCATGTGGCGCATGACTGCGTGCTGGGTAATAATATCATCATGTCCAATGCGACGCAGTTGGCAGGTGAAGTGGTAGTAGATGACTTTGCTATCATCGGTGGTGGTTCTTTGGTGCACCAGTTCAGCCATATCGGTAGCCACGTGATGATACAAGGAGGTTCGCGTATCAACAAAGATGTACCGCCGTATATCATTGCGGCCCGTGAACCGATCGCATACTGCGGTGTTAACTCTGTCGGTCTCAACCGTCGCGGTTTTACCCCGGAGCAGATCCATACGATTCAAGAGGTGTATCGTCTGTTATACCAAGGAGGAATGAATACCACGCAAGCTTTGGAACAGATTGAGAAAGAGATTCCGCAGAGCACAGAGAGGGATACGATCTGGACCTTTGTCAAACAATCAACCAGAGGAATAGTAAAAGCATGAGGAAAATTAAGGGCATGCTAAAGGGTGTTATTGGGTGATTATAGGGTGATTATTGCGTGATTATAGTGTGATTCGATAAATATACAGAACAACAATATATGGAAGAGCAAGAGAAAAGTCTCAATTTTATTGAGCAAATCGTAGAAAAAGACTTGGCAGAAGGAGTGAATGATGGACGTATTCAGACCCGTTTCCCGCCGGAGCCGAACGGATACCTGCATATCGGTCACGTTAAGGCCATTTGCATGGACTTCGGTATTGCGGAGAAGTACAACGGTGTTTGTAACCTTCGTTTTGATGATACCAACCCGGCTAAAGAAGATACGGAATATGTAGAAACTATCGAGCGTGATATCGCTTGGTTAGGTTTCAAATGGGGTAAGATTTTCTATGCCTCCGACTATTTCCAGCAACTCTACGATCTGGCGATCATGTTCATCAAACAAGGTAAGGCCTACGTGGACGAGCAGACTGCCGAGCAGATCGCTGAGCAGAAAGGTACGCCGACCGAACCCGGTGTGGCTTCGCCTTATCGTGATCGACCCATCGAAGAGAACTTACGTCTCTTTGAGGCTATGCAACGCGGCGAGATAGAGGAAGGCAAGATGGTTCTCCGTGCCAAGATCGACATGGCCAACCCCAACATGCACTTCCGTGATCCGATCATGTATCGAATCATCACGAGTCACCCGCACCACCGTACGGGCACCAAATGGAAAGTGTACCCCATGTACGACTTCGCGCATGGTCAGAGCGACTATTTCGAAGGCGTAACGCACTCGATCTGTACGCTGGAGTTTGAGGTACATCGTCCGTTGTACGACTATTTCATTGATCAGTTCAGTGGTGAGAATTTCTGCGGTTTGAGTCCGTACGGACCTAACTATCGTCCGAAACAGCGTGAGTTCAACCGCCTCAATATCACCTATACCGTCATGTCCAAGCGTAAGATGCTGCAACTCGTCAAAGAAGGTCTGGTAGCCGGTTGGGACGACCCGCGTATGCCGACCGTTTGCGGTCTGCGTCGTCGCGGTTACACCCCGCAAGCGATTCGCACGTTCATGGACAAGATCGGTTATACCAAAGTAGAGGGCATGATTGACCAAGGCTTACTGGAGCACGTCATTCGCGAGGACCTCAAAGAGACAGCACCGCGTGTATGTGCTATTTTTGATCCGGTTAAGCTCGTCATTACGAACTACGAAGGCGAAGGGGAGACTATCATAGCGGAGAATATCGACGGACACGAAGAACTCGGTACGCGTGAGATGAAGTTCGGTCGTGAACTCTGGATCGAGCGAGGCGATTTCCTCGAAGAGGCGGACAATAAATTCTACCGACTCAGTCCTGGTGGTCGTGAGGTGCGTCTCAAAGCGTCCTATATTATCCAAGCTACCGGTTGTGAGAAAGATGCGAATGGTAATATCACTACCGTTTATGCGACTTATGACCCGAATAGTAAGTCCGGTACCGAAGGTGGAAACCGCAAAACCAAAGCGACGATTAACTGGGTGGAGTGTAACAGTGCCGTTGACGCCGAAGTTCGTCTGTACGACCGACTCTTTGCGGTGGAGAACCCAAGTGCTGAGGAAGGCGATTTCCGTGACCTGCTCAATCCGGACAGCCTTAAGGTAGTGACCGCTAAAGTGGAAGCATCCTTGGCCAAAGCCAAACCGCAAGATCACTTCCAGTTGCTCAAGCAAGGTTACTTCGTGGTGGATGATGACTCTAAACCCGATCACCTCATTCTCAACCGTACCTGTTCGTTGAAGGATAATTATCTAAAATGAACACACGTGTCTCTAACGGCAAAGAACAGATCTTCTGCGAATGGCGTCACCGTTGGGTGCGCCTGACGCCCGAAGAGTGGGTTCGTCAACAGTTGCTTCACTTTTTAGTGGAGCAACTTGACTTTCCTGCCTCGCTCATGGCTGTGGAACAGGCAATCACGGTAGGTGCGGCGAAGAAACGCTGCGATGCCGTGGTGTATGACAACGCAATGCAACCGCTTGTATTGATCGAATGCAAAGCGGAGACCGTTGCCTTGACGCAAAAGACACTGGACCAAGCGGTGACTTATAATAGAAAACTGAATGTGCCCTATCTGCTGCTGTATAATGGTCCGCAGATGATTTTTGTAACAATTAACGCTGATGGAAACAATACTATCTCTCAACGATGCCCTCGATACGCCGACCTTTTACGGCGTTAATAACCAAAATATCCTCTGTCTCAAGAACCAGCACCCTGATGTGCGGGTCGTGGCACGCGGCTATCAGATAAAGGTAACGGGCGCAGAGAGAGCAATCGATAATTTTGAACAGGCACTGCGTAAATGTGAGCAGTTCTGTATCCGCAATAATCGGCTTACCGAGCAGGATATTTTGATGCTACTGCATGGCGAAAAACCGCATGAACAAGCAATGGATAATCTCATCTTGCATGGTGTGAACGGTAAATCTATCTACGCGCGTTCCATTAATCAACAGGCGCTTGTGCGCGCGTACGAAGAAAACGATCTGCTCTTTGCCGTAGGACCTGCGGGTTCGGGAAAAACCTACACCGCCATCGCATTGGCTGTTAGAGCCCTGAAAAATAAAGAGGTACGCCGTATTATCCTTTCCCGTCCTGCTGTCGAAGCCGGAGAAAAACTGGGCTTTTTACCGGGAGATATGAAAGAGAAGATCGATCCGTACCTGCAACCGCTCTATGATGCCCTGCAAGATATGATTCCTGCTGCCAAATTAGCGGAATACATGGAGAAAGGTACGATCCAGATAGCCCCACTTGCTTTTATGCGTGGTCGTACCTTGTCAGAGGCAGTGGTCATACTGGATGAGGCGCAGAACACCACAGCGCTCCAACTGAAAATGTTCCTTACCCGTCTCGGTATGGGCGGTAAGATGATCGTAACCGGCGATATGACGCAAATTGACTTACCTCCGACTCAAAAGTCCGGTTTGCGGGACGCGATGGAGCGATTTAAGAATATCAAGGGTATCAAGATTATTGAATTCAACGAAAAAGATATCGTTCGTCATCCGCTTGTCAAACGCATTGTGGCAGCCTATGCTGGTGAAAAATCTACGGAGAATGTAGAATAATTGACAAAAAGGGGTAAAAAAAAAGTAAAGTGGCATATACATTTGTATATGTCATTTTTTTTTAGTACCTTTGTCGTCGCAAAAAGTCGGTTAAAATCTATACACACATGAAAATAGACAAATTACCCCATGTGGCGACGATTGTAGGTGTTATCGTTCTTGGCTTGACACTTATCGGTCAGCGTGTTTTTCTAAAGAAGAGTTTTCCGGATCAACCTCTGAAAATCGTACTGGAGAAGAATATCTCATTGGAGTCCATTGTTGCAAATGACGATGCGGTGGTAGCCAAACTCAAGAAAGGGGATACAGTTCTTTTTTTAGGTGTGGTAGAAGGTTCGTATTATCATCCATACGGGCTGTTAGTACAGACGAAAGATGGAGAGCGTGGACTCCTGCCTGCTGCAGATATGGGCTTTCCGATGATGATGACCAATAAGAAAGACAGCCTGCCCGTGACCGTCAAGAGTCTCTTCCGAGAAAAATCGAAAGTCAAAGGCAGCAAGGGGACTTTGAAATATAATATCGTCAAAGCGAACGGCGAGAAAGAGGCTGTTAATGTGGCGGCTGTACGTCCGATTTTGCCGGATAGCCTTAGTGATGTGCAGTTACGCACAGAGGGCGATTATTACATGACCAAAGAAAAGTTCCAGCGTCTCTATATGGGGCATAAGTTGGCAGAGAATGATGCGCGCTATCGTCAGGCTTGGGTCATTGATAAGACCAAGAAAGGTTTTTTGGCCTATTATCCGAATATTGAACTTGTAGATACCGATGACGGTAAGTTATATAATCCTATCGTTGTCTATGATGCGGACAGTGTGGCTGTGACGTGCGGCTACGAGTCGGGACACGGTAATAACCGATATATTCTCAAATGGATGCCGTTCTTGGGTAAGATCGTAGATACGGATTTCTTTGCCCATTTCATTGAGGGATCAATTTATGGTTCTTGGATCAATGCCGACACCGAGAACTACACTGAGAAAGCCAAGATGACATGGAAAGACGTGCCGTTCTATATGTGGATTGCACTGATCTTGTGGGTGGTGTGCGGTCTGGCATGGATGTTCCTTATGGAGACCCTTCCGTTATTGATCTTGGAAGCCGGCCTCTACTGCCGATATCTCTATTTCCACCTCAATGATGGCACGATTGCTTCTATTTTTGGTATTGTTGCAGCTGTGGCCATCTATTTGTGGTTTGCGCTGATGGCGGTATGGGGCTGCTTATGGCTCTTCTTGCCGATTATCGTGATAGCCGGAATATGTGCGTGGGCTTATGCCGAACGTATGTTGGGTACCCATCCTCATACCCGTTGTCCCGATTGTCGCCGAATGGAAACGATCGAGTTTGTGAATCGTACGTTTGATCGCGAATATAACGAATGGAGACATGATTCGCAAGCGATTGATTCGCATACTGAACGATGGAAGACATGGACCGATGTGACGACCAAATGGAGTGATGGACGAACTACCCATTCGACTGAAAATGAACGAAATCATAGCCGTACGACCACCCTCTACAATGACTATGATGTGTACTACCATGTTAAGGTGTACCATAAGAATTATAAATGTGCAGGTTGTGGCTATCGGGAGTATATTCCGGAAGAAGAATTGACGGAATTGGATCGTAAATTCACCGGCCGACATACTACCGTTACGGAAACCTGATAAACAGCATATTATTAATCATTTAACTAAAAATCATACATTATGAAGTCTTTCATGGACAAAGATTTCCTGCTGCAAACAGCTACTGCGCAGGAGTTGTATCACGAGCATGCTGAGCACATGCCGATCATCGATTATCACTGTCACCTCATCCCGCAGATGGTAGCGGAGAACAAACGTTTTGAGTCGATCGCACAGATCTGGCTCATGGGTGACCACTACAAATGGCGCGCTATGCGTTCCAATGGTGTGGACGAGAAATACTGCACGGGTAAGGACACGACCGACTGGGAGAAGTTTGAGAAATGGGCAGAGACCGTTCCTTATACCTTCCGCAACCCGCTGTATCACTGGACCCATTTGGAGTTGAAGACCGCTTTCGGTATTGAGGAGCGTCTGAACCCCGAGACCGCACGTGCTATCTATGACAAGTGTAACGACCTGATCGCCAACGATCCGAAGTTCTGTCCGCGCGGCTTGATGAAGCATTACGGCGTGGAACTCGTTTGTACGACCGATGATCCGGCTGACAGCCTCGAGTGGCACAAGATGGTCAAAGAAGATCCGACTGCAGAGGTACGCATGTTGCCGACTTGGCGTCCGGACGCAGGTATGAATATCGAAGCGGCTACGTGGAAAGCTTATATCGAGAAACTGGCACAGGTAGCAGGTATGGAGATCCATAATTTTGCGGATTTGGTAGCTGCTCTGCAGAAACGTCATGACTTCTTTGAGTCGATGGGTTGCCGTCTGTCTGACCACGGAATAGAGGAGTTCTACGACGAGCCGTACACCGACGCAGAGATCAATGCCATCTTCGAGAAAGCTCTTGCAGGCAAAGAGTTGAGCACTTACGAAATCCGTCAGTACAAGCACGCTTATCTGCACGCTCAGGCTGAGATGGACTACGCTTCGGGTTGGACCCAGCAATACCACTACGGTGCGATCCGTAACAATAACAGCAAGATGTTTGCTCAGCTCGGTGCAGATACCGGTTTTGACTCCATCGGTGAGTTCACCACGGCAAAGGCCATGAGTCATTTCCTCGATGAGATGAACAGCGAAGGACACCTCGCTAAGACGATCCTCTATAACCTCAACCCGTGTGCGAACGAAGTAATCGCAACGATGTTGGGTAACTTCCAAGATGGTTCTGTTCCGGGTAAGATCCAATTCGGTAGCGGTTGGTGGTTCCTCGATCAGAAAGACGGTATGGAGAAGCAGATGATGGCGCTCTCGAACCTCGGTCTATTGAGCCGCCTCGTCGGCATGTTGACCGATAGCCGCTCGTTCCTCAGCTATCCGCGTCATGAGTACTTCCGTCGTACGCTCTGTAACATCCTCGGCAACGACATCGAGAACGGTATGATCCCATACACCGGTTACGAGAAAGCCCGCGTTCAACAGATGGTTGAAGACATCTGCTACAACAATGCAAAGAATTACTTTAAATTTTAAATATTATGGCTAAAATTATTACGTTGGGCGAGATTATGCTTCGCCTGAGTCCGGAAGGACAAGATCGTTTCATTCAGTCTGATCATTTCCGTATCATCCCCGGTGGTGGTGAGGCAAACGTGGCTATCTCGTGCGCCAACTATGGTCACGAGGCGTATTTAGTTACCAAGTTGCCGAAACACGAAATTGGTCAGATTGCTGTTAACTCGCTTCGCCGTTACGGCGTAAAGGACGATTACATCGTTCGTGGCGGTGACCGTATCGGTCTGTATTACTGCGAGACAGGTGCTTCGATGCGTCCGTCGAAAGTCATCTACGACCGTGCTCACTCGGCGATTGCTGAGGCTGATCCGAAGGATTTCGACTTCGACAAGATCATGGAAGGTGCAGCATGGTTCCACTGGAGCGGTATCACACCGGCTATCTCGGACAAAGCGGCTGAGATTACGAAGTTGGCTTGCGAGGCTGCAAAACGTCACGGCGTAACCGTTTCGGTTGACCTGAACTTCCGTAAGAAACTGTGGACCAGCGAGAAAGCTATCTCTATCATGCGTCCGTTGATGAAGTATGTGGATGTATGTATCGGTAACGAGGAAGACGCTGAGCTCTGCCTTGGCTTCAAGCCGGATGCAGATGTAGAAGGCGGCGAGACCAACGCTGAGGGCTACAAGGGCATCTTCGAGCAGATGATGAAAGAGTTCGGCTTCAAGTATGTTGTTTCGACG
>CADCBB010000020.1 GCA_902799555.1 uncultured Bacteroidales bacterium | reverse complement strand
ACCAAGATGTTGCTGGGTACCCACCGCGTAGCAGCCACCGAGTCGAAAGACTGTAACCGTCTGTACCTCCGCAAGAAAGTAGAGCGCAGTACGCAGCCGTCCGGCAAGGAGCTCGCAGTTCGCGCACGCTTCACCGCTGTAGCCGCGGCAATCAAGGCTCGTAAAGCGGACCTGATGAAAGTCACCGAGGATGAATCTGCGTTCGTGGCGCAGAAGAACCTCGCCGGCGGCAAGCAGACGCTGAAAGCGTGGTACTGGATGGTTGAAGGCAACGCCTACGACCAGGAGCACGGCAACTAAGCCTCCGCTCCCCTTTTCAAAGAAAGCGTCGGGCGCTTTTTTTGCATATATATGGCCTGATTTATTGCGCGTATACGTACAAAAGAAAGATTTTTCGCATTTTTTTGCAGAAAAATTTGGCTATGTCAAAAAAAAGCAGTCATCGCGACTGCTTTTTTCCTTGGTATGGCTTATTGGATCTTCTGTCCTGTGAGGGAGAAGAGGCCGTTGGGAGTGCGGACATACAGGATGTTATGGTGCATCTCCAGGCGGTTCTCCGTCGGGCTTGAGAGGGTAGTGATACCTTCGTAGCCCTCACGCGTATATTTATAGATAGGCGGTTCGCTCGCTATATCCGAATCGGAGGTGGTATAGAAGGTGTTATTATCCTTCCATGCGATCGCTTCTCCTTGCCATTCGTACTCGTAGCAGTCGATCACTTGCGGTTGACGATTCTTGAGGGTCTCGGATATGCTCTCATTGCCGACACGCTCCCAATAGAGCACCCATGAATAGATGGCTACGTAGTTATTATGGTTTTTGATGAGGATATACTTACCGTCCGGCGAGATATCCGCTGCGGTAGCGAGATGGAAACCTTTGTAGCGGTGCATACTGCCGCTATATTCACCTTCGCCGATATCAGATGTGACACCGAGGTCACAAACCCGCGTGAGTGTCTGCTGCGTATCGCCGTAGTCGAGACGGAACGGCAGGCTATAGACCGTATTGACATTATCATAGACCTTGGTGACGATATAGAGCATCTGCTCTACGTTATCGTACATCATAGACTCGCAGTTATGCTTCTGGTGGTCGGGATACTCAAACTTGATCCGGTGTGCATTGACCGAGATATTGGGGTTAGCAGGATCGATAGCGGGTTCCTCAAACCAGATGATGCAATATTCGCCGTCGGTATGGTTATTATCGCCAAATCCGCCGATGAAGAGGTAGTTGGTGCCATTATAGACGCCGCCGCACATATCTTCCCAGTCCCAACGATAGACATGGTCGAATGTCACTTTTGCTCCTAAGACGGAACCGGTCTCGTCGGTAGCTACGATGAACGGATTCGTATTGGCATCCGTCTCATCACTATGCATCCAGATATAACCCGGGGTGACGCGCGAACATGCGATACCGGATACCTCCGGGATAGCGATGTTGGCACCGACCTGACCGATCATCGTGCGCTCGAACTCGGTGTTGATCGGCAGCACCTCGCCGTTGTACGTCAGCGGCAGCGACTGTCCTTCCGGATTGATAATGGGGTCATCTCCGGAGGTAACGATGCGTACGTTACGGATCTTGAAAGTACCGGAAGTAGGATTTTCGGGGTTTGCAACCAAATAGAGAGCCAGAATCGGCGAATCGCCGAAGTCATAGGATGGTTCACACCACAGGCCTTTGTATGGCGTGAGGGAAGCCGACTGCCATTCGGAGGACGCGAGACTATACCATCCGTTATCATCCCACCAGTACGACCCCTGCTCGTCAGTGAACCAGTGGAGGAAGTCGGTTTCGGAGCCGTCGCCCTGGAACTCATACTGGAGACTTGTAATGCCCGTAAGGCTTCTTAACGGGATTTGAATGCCGCTCACTTCCCATCCGGTAGTTACCGTCCAATTGACGGTCAACTCACCACTGGCCTCGTCGTATGCCAACGAAGAAGATCCGGCAGAGGAGTAGGACTTGGCCTTGCTCAAATCGACATCAACGACCGCGGCATTGATGCTTATTGCTGCTACGATAGCAGCAGATAAAAGGAATAGTTTTTTCATGGTAGTATGATTTATTTAGATAATGCATACATAGCGAAGGCGGCACAGCAAATACCGGCTATCTGGAGCGGATTCGGGATGACGCTGAGGATGATCAGCGACAGCAGTACCGTCACCATCGGCGAGAGACCTTCCATCGGGGAGACGATCACCGCCTTACCATACCGATAGGCATAGACCAGCGTCAGGGCACCGATCGAGTTGAGGATCTGGATACCGAAACAACCGAGGCTGGTATTGGCCGATGTCTGGGCAGCAAAGAAAGTAGCGGCATCCGGGCTCATATACCATGCAACAGGGATGAGTACGAGGCCGGAAATAGCCATCCAGACGAAGATCGACTCCGCATCCATGGTGTTGTTGGCAAACTTCATAAAGAAGCCCTGAATACCCCATGCGAAGAGTACGAGGATGGCCAGTAGGATCCACAACCAGCCGCTTACCGGACTGCCTTCCTGACCGGTCTCCAGCGAGAGCAGCAAGATGGCGATGAGGGCCACCACGATACCTGCTACCTGCCAGCGTGTGGCTTTCTCCTTGAGGAAGATAGCCGCGAGCGTGATGACGATGACCGGCGACATGGAGATGAAAGGATAGATGATATAGGACGGACCCAGGGTCAGCGCCTTGAAGAGCACTAACTGACCACCTGCACCTAATAATCCCACCGTGCAACCCAGCAGCGCCGATTTGGCATCGCAAAGGAACTTGCCTTTATTGATGATGAGAGCCACGATGGCGCAAGGGATCATCGATAGCGCCCATAAGATATAGACTACGGTATCAGGTATTCCGTTCTGGATCTGATAGCCGGAGAATGCACCCCATACACCCCATGTAACGACGGTGATGAGGATAAAGATAAGCCACAATTTATCTTTCATATTATTCAACTGTTACAGTGGTCAAATAGTTATAGCCCGTTGCTTCATCCCACATGTTCTCGTTGGCGAGGCGGATGGAGTAGAGCGGGTTGTTATGCAGCGACGCGTACGGATCAGGCAGGTTGAGATAGAGTTTGTACTCGCCTTTCATCTTCGCATCCAGCGTACAACCGAGGTTGATGACCCGTTTTTCGCCTGCCATCCAGAAGCGCGGATCTTCCTCCTGCGGATAGACATATTGCTCGTCCGGATTCGTGGTGGAGACGAAAATAAGCTCCACGTCACGTTTGTTAGCCGGTGCTGCAAAACCGGAGTTATGCAGGGTGATCTCTGCCTGGAAGGCTTCGCCTGCTTTTGGCGCTTGTGTCAAGAGCGCTTTGTCCAATGCAAAACGGTAACCAAGACGACGTTTGATAACGGGCAGATGGCCGCTGACAGCCCATGAACCCAATACGTCCGGATGATAGGAATTGCACAAGTAAGACCAATGGTATTTCTCCATCTCATGGATAGCATTCTCGCCGCCGGAGTACTCGCACTCGCCGCAGGTCTCACCGCCCATGAGGGTGTATTTGGTATCTTGTGCCCAGAACTCCCGTTCTTCATCGTTATGATACGTACCTACATCACTGTTGGACGAAACGAAGCAGTCGTTATGCCCCGCCCAACGCGCTTTAATAGTCGGTTGATACGCTTCTTCCGCCGTAAGCGGCGCTACTTCCTCACCATGGGAGCGTAGGTAACGCATTTTGAACTGCGGTTGACGGAAACATATCTGCCGGTCGGCCGGCACAGCCGTCATTAGACGCTCAGCCACAGGCCAACGGGTCGCATAACCTTCATCTTCAGAGGGATTCTGCGGATAATTGGTGGTGTAGTACCACTCGCCCCATACCCCGATGAAGCCCGCCTGGACGCAATAGATCACGTCGGCGTGCTTCTTGAGGTAGGGTTCGAGTTGCTCGATATGACGCATAGCCCACTCGGGAGTAGCATCCCAAGGTTTGGCTTTCACGCCATTGGTGTGCTTGTATGAAAAACGCAATATCGCTTTGGCGCCACCCTCACGCAGCGTATTCATATTCTGATCAAAACGATTCAGGTACTCCTGCGGGATATCGCTCGCGATGTAGTCCTTCATATAATAGGAGTGAAGGAATAAGGATATTTGCGATTTTTCCCGTGCGCTCTGAACAGAAGCAAGCGTACATACTTTCCCTAACGAATCCGATTCGTAGTAGGTCTGTATATAGAAACCGCGTTCGGGGTTTGTAAATAACTCATCCGTTTCGGTATAATAGATTGTACCTTCCGGATCTGGTATGATCACAGGCGTAGTATCCCCGGGATTTTCCCCCGGGTTCGGGGTAGGTGTCGGCTCAATGGGTTTGCATGCCATAAGCAGCAAACCCAAAGCCATGAAAAGATATTGTTTTTTCATACAATAATAGCCATTTTATAATTATTCTTCAGACTCGTCAAACGGCACGAAGAGCATATTGGTACGACCGATAAACTCACCTTGTTCACCTTGTGCGTCCAATTGCGGAAGCAAACCAACACCTTCCCAGTTCTGCTGGATATCGAAACCGATGCCAAAGCCTTCTGCAGCGAATTTGTCAGAGATCAAGCCGATGACTAATCGTCCTTCGATGATATTATCGCCTACAATCTGGCTCTCACCTTTAACCGATCCTGCAGCCTCCCATGCTACATCCCAGCCTCCGGCAGCATCGCAGCTTCTCTCAGAAGGCAGACCACCTTCCTGGCCAACCCATCTGTGCATCGTCGGAGAATAAGGAACAGGGGAGCCTGCATCATCAAAGAGTTCACCCTCGAACATCAGATCCACCGCTGCATCAGCGAACAGATCGAAGAAACCACCGGTCTCAGCGCTGTTGTCGATATTCATATAGATATGCATACCGTCCTTGGCGCCTACATGGCTTGTATAGATAGTGGGATCAAAGACGAGCATATAGTTGATGTATACACCATCCGAATAAACCTTAAGTTGTTTGAGACCATCGAAAAACGGCTCTTCCGTCATATTAGCTACTGCTACTTTCGTCGGATCCAAAGCGTCCCAGTCTGCTACCGAGTTGTCTTTCACATTGATCGGGCTGACATAGCCGGGATCAACACTGGGAACAGAGTCCGTAGAAGGCGTTGTACCGGGATCGGTAGGCTGGTTTTTCGGATTGCATGATACAGCGAATGCTACCATCGTTAAGCACATAAGTGCAATTTTCCAATTTGCTTTCATAATGTTTTGATTTTTAATTGGTTAATAAATATAGTTAGTTATAATCATTAATAGCCGTCATTTTGTTGGATACCGCTGACCGTCCATTCCGCATTCGGGATCGGGTAGAGGATATGCGGTTCCTTATTGAAATCGAATTGAATCTCTTTCCAAGCCTGCAAGCCCGGATATTCGCGGTTCATATTCTGCTGATTGCGATAGACATCAAACATACGGTGTCCTTCGAAGGCGAGTTCCAAACGGCGCTCATCCATCACCACGTCGATGGCATTGGCATAGCCATGCATGTTGGTGGTAGCGAAAAGACCTGCGGCAGGGATGCCGGCACGGGTACGGATGACATTGACATCATCGAGTGCCTCTTTGTCATAACCGGTCAAGCGTGCGTACGCTTCCGCACGGTTGAGGATCACTTCCGCCCAACGCAGAACAACCGGCGAAGAGAGGGTAGGACTACCGTCCTGGTATCCGAATTTGGTGATATAGTACTTCGGATACGTATTGCGCGCGGTGATATTGCTCGGGATGATACGTACCGTCAGGTCTTCTCCGTTGTAATAGACGTGATACTCATTGTATTCTCCTTGGATAGCGCGGTTCTCTACCGTGTAGTTGACGCCGCTCTCTACAAAGGAATATTGACCGGAGACCGCATCATAGGTAGCCGTAGGACACGGATTGACGATATCGCGTCGCTCGGTAGAACCGGGCGTACCATTGGGGATGAATACTTTCTTCGATGCGCTGGGCGCCGCATTGTTCTTATACTGTGGTTTGATAAACTCCGAATAACGGATATCCATCGGATAGCGCTCATAGAGGTTCATCAGCGGGAAGGACGGATAGATCTCTCCCCATCCGCCACCGTCGCCGTTGTACATAGAACCGATGGAGGATTGCCCGCGGTCATCGGTGAGCTCATGCGCAATGCAGAAGAGCGTCTCCTTGGATGTCTTGGCATTGGCGAAATAGGAAGCGAGGTTCGGATCCAATTTATCCGAAGGATCGATATAGGTCTTATCGCTACCTCCCAGCATGGTATTGACCGTCACGATACAATTTTCATAATCACCCATGAAGAGGTACACGCGGGAGAGTAGACCGAGCGCTGTGTTCTTGCACGGATAGCCGGCATTGCCACGCGGTTCATTAGCCATCAGCGCTGCGGCTTTCTTGAGGTCCTCTACGATGCGGTCATATACATCCCCTACCGGATCCCGTTTGGTTTCGGTGCTGATAGAAGCTGTACGCAGAGGGATACCCATGTTACCGCGACCGCAAGCATAAGGCTTGGCAAAGAGCGTCACCAGATTATGATGGATCAGGGCACGCATGAAATAGGCTTCGCCTAAGATCTGTTGCTCATTCGGGTTATTCTCATCCAATGCGCCAATGAGGGTATTGGTCATATTGATGATCTTATAACCGATCATCCAGAGGGATCCTACATTCTGCAAGTTATCGGTCATGGTGTAGGTGGTTGCCTGGAAAAGCGGGTCGGTACTCTTACCGGAAAGGCAGATGTTATCCGATGGGAACTCTGCCATCTGGAAATAATGACGGCAATACGAGTTACCGCTCGGCCATCCGAGGTACTCGATCTCATCCTTGAGCAAGGAGTAACAGCCATCCATGATCGTGGAGCTGGACTCTTGAATGAGAATATCGCTACTCTGCTCATCAGACGGATAATAATCCATGTCGCAACTTGCGAAACCGAGCATCAGTCCGAGTGCTACGGTCAGATATAATGATTTCGTTTTCATAATTCAAATTTTAAATCTTAAATTTTAAATTATAAAATCGTTCATTAGAACGATATCTCTACACCGCCCTGGAACGTACGTCCGACGGGGTAGTTGGAGTTGTACAATCCGGCCAGTGTGTTTTCTCCGGATACCATGTTGATTTCCGGGTCCATACCGGAGAACTTCGTAGCCGTAGCGATGTTATCGGCCGTGAAATAGAGACGGCATTTGGTCATCTTGGCTTTGCTGATGAGTTGTGCCGGGAAGTCATAACCGATCGTGATGTTACGCAGACGGAAGAATGAACCGTCCTCCAGATAACGGGATGAAACGGCATTGGAGTGGGAGTCGTTGGCGCTGATAGCTCTCGGGTGAGTAGCTATATCGCCCGGTTTGGTCCAACGGGTCCAGCCCTGCGTAGAATGGATGAGCGACATCTGGTTCGCATCGGTGTAAGCACCGTCGGCATCGGTGATCTCACGCGTCTTGTTGTAGATCAGGTTGCCGTAGGTGAAGTTGGTATTCACATGGATGAAGATACCATTCCAACTGAGTTGGGTATTGATACCACCGGAGAACATCGGGCTCGCGGAACCTACGACTCTTGCATAGGTAGCGTTGTAGTCATTGGTCGTGGTCTTGTTGCCGGCCGCGTCCAAGACGTAGTTGCCGTCCTTATCCACTACGTACCACAGCGGGTCTCCGTTAGCCGGATCCACACCTGCCCATTCTTTCATATACCAGGAGTAGATATCCTGTCCTTCCTTCACCTGTTGACTTACGTCGGTAGAGGTCTGCAAGAACGGAATATGATCCGGGGTATAGGTGACGCGGTTCTGGTTGAATCCGATATTGAATCCGATATCCCAGCGCCATTTGTTCCTGTCGATGACGTTGGCGTCGAGGCGGTACTCGATACCGCGGTTCCGAACCGAACCGGCGTTCTTCGTTACTTTGAAGAAACCGGTCGAAGGCGCTACCGGTACATCGAGCAACAAATCGGTATTGTCTGTCTGATAGAGGTCGATCGACATATCGATACGCTTGATGAAGGTCAGGTCAATACCGACAGCTGCCATGTATGCGGTCTCCCAACGCAGATCCGGGCTGGCGAGACGACTCGAGGTGGCCGCCACATTGTTCTGGTACAAGTTGGAGAGCTTATAGGTAGCGAGATACTGGTAAGGCGGGATGTTGTTATTACCCGTCACACCGTACGAAGCACGCAGCTTGAGGAAGCTGACTACTTTCTGATCCTTCATGAAGTTCTCATTGCTGATGAGCCAGCTGGCTGCCACAGAGGGGAAGTGACCTACACGGTGCTTGGGCGAGAAAATAGAACTTGCCTCGGCGCGGTAGGTAGCGGTGATGAAATAGCGTTTGCCGTAGTCATAGCTGGCTTGCACGAAAGCAGACCAGGAGGCTCCCGGGATGTTGTATCCGCCTACCGCATAAGGTACGGTAGCATTGAGGGCGTCAATACCCGTAGGCATGCCCGTACCGGCAGCGATCGTGTATTCTGATCTCCAGATACCGTATTCAAAACCGGCCATGGCATTAAAGCTATGGGCTCCCCATTGGTTTCCACCCTTGAGGATATTGGTTGTACCGAAGCTCTTGTTCAAACCGATCGACTCTTTCAGATAGCCTTTTCTATAGGTGTCGTCATACGTACGCGGGTCCGTATAGTCGGTGCCTTTGGAATAACCCGTATTGAAGGTGTTGGTGGTGGAGAAATGCAACCAGTCGGTGAAATGTACATTGAGTTGCAGCACACCGGAGAAATCGAAGTTATTGGACTTCGCGTAATTGTATTGCGCCGAATGGAGCGAGTTCCAATAGGAGAGACTGTACCAGTCTCCGCCGTTATCGGAACGGGTACGGCTCTGGTCCATATAGATGTACTCATTGGTGGGGTTGCCATTCGCATCTAAGACATACGGGCAATCCCAAGGCATCTTATTGAATGCATCGTCCAGCATCATCCAGGAAGGCGAATAGTTGACGGACGATTTGGAGAAGTCTACCTTGACGTTCATATCCAGCCATTTGCAGATGTCGGCTTTGATGGACGCATGTCCGCTCACTTTCTGCATGCCGGTTCCGACCAATGTACCTTGCTCTCCGAAATAATCGAGCGAAGCGTAGTAACCTACATGCTCAGAACCGCCTTTGACTGCTACGTTGTAGTTCTGGATGACGCCGGTCTTGAAGAACTCGTCTTGCCAGTTCCAATCCTGCTCAAGCAACGACTGAGGACGGATAGCGGCGAAGGTCTTCTTGTTAAACAGCGTTCTATGGTACTCATATAACTCCTTGGAGTCCATCATATGGTAGTTACCGAATAGCGCCTGCTTAGCACCCGCGGTTGCTTTGAGATCGACGCTCACTTTACTGCCTTTCTTACCGGACTTGGTGGTCACAACGATGACACCGCCTGCTGCGGCTGCACCGTAGATACCGGTAGAACCGGCATCCTTCAGGACGGAGATCGACTCGACATCATTGGGGTTGAACGAACCGCCCATCACACCGTCCACTACGTAGACCGGCGCGGAGGAAGCGGTGATAGACCCTGTACCGCGGATACGTATCTGCGCCGCATCACCCGGTTGACCGCCGGCATTGGTCACCTGCACACCGGCTATCTTACCTTGCAGCATGTTTCCTACATCCGGCGTCGTGACATCGGTCAGTTTCTCGGCATCTACGGTAACGACCGCAGAACTCAGTTCGGCTTTCTTCACGGCCGAATAACCGAGGGAAACTACCTCTTGCAGCTGCTGGGCGTCACTCTCCATGATAATGCTCATCGTCGGAACGGCGCGCACTTCGATGGTCTTGTAACCCATGTAAGACAGTTGTAAGGTAGCTTTGTCGGGCACGTTCATCTCGAAGTTTCCGTCAAAGTCGGTAATGGTACCGGTAGTGGTACCTTTGACGAGGATGCTGACACCGATCATCGGTTCCGACGAGTCGGCATCAATAACGGTACCTTTCACGCTGATGTCGGCGAAGATGCTCGCACTCAGAATCAGGCAGAAAAAGATCGCTTGGATTCGTTTCATATAGTATTAATTTTTGGTTAATTTCAATAGATAACTGCGCGTGAACTCGGCTTCGATATGCGGATCGGCGCCGTTGACAGTGAATGAACGCGGTTCATCGGCTGTATATTCGATCGCCGTATAGGTAGCCTCCGGATCGAGTCCGCGCAGTTCGAGCGTACCGCTGAACGAAGCATCGTCCACGTAGAAAGCATAGTACATCGCGTCGTTCTGACGGATGACATGCGTCTCCGGGTAGTCGTATCCCCAGGTGTAGAGGTTGAGGTATTCGCCTTTGGCGAGGTTGTTCTCTTTATATATCTTCATCCATTTGCGGATCAGCGCCTCTTTCTCCGGCGTCAGTAAGAACGGACCTTCTGACCAGTCGGGGTTGTCTTTCGGCCAGGTGAACTTTGTACCGATGACCGAACCCGTACCGATCTGCGAAGCGAAGTCATTGCCGCCGTCGGTGAGCTCGACATGGTCACCGTAATATGCCAGATCTGGAGCCAAAGCCGCGTACGCTTTGCGTTTCATACGTACCTGACGGGACGACATCGGATCGGAAGCGACCGCCTGGTTGATATGCGGAATCAAGAAATAGTTCACTGCACAACCGCAAGGACATACCTGAATGACGGCATGCGGTTTCAGGGCTTGCGCTTGTTGATAAACCTTCTCGAAATACGTAGGCATCTGTTCGGGTGCTTCCCACGCGTTGGCGAGGCCGGTAAGCTCATTATAATCGGGCAGACAGCAGTTGAGATGCTGACCGTCTATCTTGAGTCCGTCGAAGTTCCAGCGGTCGAGGAACATATTCAGCAGATCGGTTGTATAGGCATCTACGGCCGGATTGACCGGAGATAGATACCAACTATCCCACCAGGTGATGTACTCGTGTGCCCATTCTTCGGTAAGGAGCAGCATCTCCGGGTGCTCTTTGACCAACTTGGTATCCGGATCGGCAGCCAGCGGAGCCCACCATAGTTTGGCTTTCAGGCCGCGCTTATGCACCTCGTCCGTGATATGACGCATGTCCTTGTCGCCTCCCGGGAAGAGCTTATTCGTATTCCAGTCGCCTTCGGCGATCTGATAGCCGTCATCGATATCCACCCAGGTGAAGCCGAGTTCAGCTACCTTATCCAAGGTACCTAACACCATGTCCATCTTAAACGGACGTCCATAACCCCAGGCGCACCATACGGGTTCGAACGCTTCGGGCTCGGAGGGCTTCATGGTGACGCCCAGATGCGCCTGCATATAATCGGAGAAGATACGGAGCGCATTGAAATAATCGCCTTTATGCGTCAGACGGAAAGCCTTGAAGCAACGCAGCGTGTCGCCGGTAGCCAATTCCAGGGCTTCGGGCAGGTCGTAATGCAAGGCCATCGTCACTTTGTTGTCATAGCGCTTCCATTCTACCGGCATAGCGATCATGCGGAGTACGGGTTCGAATAGACCGATGGCGATACCGCCGTCGCGCTGCCAAAGGTCCACTACCGGGATACCGCCTCCGTAGTCGGTGTTATTCATGCCTAGGTAGTTACGCTGGTAGAACCCTTCCGTCACCGGTAGCGTCCAGTCCATACGGGCTGCGGTCGAGGAGGGTTGCAAAGACCATACGACGCTGTCTTGCGGCGTGATTTCGGTGCGGCATAGTTCGTAGGCCTTTACCGTCACCGGTTTACCTTCATTGACGAAAAAGGTCTCAATGATCTCCAGTCCGTCGATGCCTTCCACCGGCGTAACGGTTTGATGCTTAACGACGCGCAGATCGTTCTCACAATACGGAAACGTACTCATCTCCGCTTCCGCGCAGATCAGCCGCTCCGTCTCTTGCTTCGGTGCACAGGCTGCTAATGCCACTGACGCAAGGATAATATAGAATGATTTTTTCATAAATCTTTCAACTTTCATCTTTCAACTTATCGATATTCTGTAAGAATACGATATGCATTATCGTGGTAGAGCTTTTTCAGCACCTCGTCCGGCAGGTTGAAGCCGCTGAGGGCCCAGTGGTACTCGCTCTCCGGCATGTAGAAATGCTCATCGTTGGTCTCAAGGACACGGAAGATATTCTGATACATTGCGGCTTCCATCCCGTTATCCGTTCCGAAGAGCACGCGGTCCTGATATTTGATAAGGAACTCGCGGGTAGCACGCGGGGTATGGGCGCTCTCTGCTACGCGTGCCGAGATATCGAAATAGAGGTTCGGATATTTATCTAACAATGCCCCCAGACGCGGCAGATCGTGCGTCATATTGAGGTAATGGCATGCGATAAAGAGCGTATTGGGGTTCTCCCGCACGGCATTCTCAAACGTGGTCATCAGCTTGTCATAACCATAGCAGTTCGTCGTATCGACATGCCAGGTTACGGCATTAATCAGGCCGTCATTTTTCTCATCCATCGGCAGGTACATCCAGTACGGCTCAGCGATATGGATGCTGATCGGCATCTTGAGTTCCGCACATTTCTCGATGAGCGGTTTGATACGCGGGTCGTCGATATGGATATCCTTACCGTCTCCCGGACGAGCATAAGTGTCGCCTTCACCTTTGTCGCCTAACTCACCGACGCCTACTGCACCCATCTCTTTGCATTGAGCGAGCTTCTCACAGGCTTTCTGAATACCTTCCGGAGACATGTCGGTATAATCGAAGCAGCACCAGAACTTAAAATGATCTTTGTACGGACCATAGGCTTCTACATACTCTTCAAACGGACGACCGATCCAGGAGCAATGCATGATGGCGGTATTCAGTACGCCTACCTCGTCCATTACCTTGCACCATTGGGCGATCTCCTCTTCGCTCGAAGCATAATCATGGGCATGCATGTCGATGATATCGAATTTCGCACGCTCTACGTGAGTCTTGGGAATATTGTTGATCACTTGCGGCGCAAAATCTTTCAGCAATATACCAGCTGCCGGATTCGCCTGTTGGTCACTCTCCTTTGGCGCACATGCGGCCAGAAGGGCGATAGAAACAATCAGAAATAAGTGCTTTTTCATAATGGTACATAATTTTACGGGTGCAAAATTACTGCTTTTTCTTAAATAATGTATTATTTAATTATATGTTTTATAGCATATATTTTGAATGTTTTTGTCTAATATGCTGAATATAAGCGTATTGCGTGTTGTTAAAAGGTTGTAAAACCACCTTTCGCAATATTTCGAAAACAAGAAACGAAACTTTTTATTTGCATATTTCGAAAATATGTAGTAATTTTGCAGCCGAAATCGTAAATCGTAACTACTTAAATCGTAAATAGCCTTATGAATGCATCATCCGCCAAGGAGCGTAGAGCGCTTATTCTGCGTATGTTAGAGCAGAAAGAGGAAGTGAGTGTGATCGAGATCAGTCAACAAACCGGTATTTCGGAAGTGACGATTCGAAAGGATTTGACGATGCTTCAAAACCGTCATCTGTTGTTACGTACCCGAGGTGGTGCGATGCGTAAACCGGTGGAGAATACGAATGAGGACACGGCAATCGAGCGCAAGCGGATGTTCAATGTCAAAGAAAAAGAGCGTATCGGTGCGGAGGCTGCCAAGTTGATCAAGAATGGCGATTATATCATGTTCGATTCCGGTACGACGACCTTGGAGATAGCGCGTCATCTGGATAAATTTCATGACCTGCATATCATCACCAACGCCATCAATATTGCGGTGGAGTTGATGGCTTACAAGCGATTTGATGTGGTCTTTTTAGGCGGTAACGTACGTCCGCAGAGTCTCTCGACCGTAGGTCCGCTGGCGCTCAATGTGCTGCGTAACTTCAGTCGGTATAAACTTTTCCTTGGCGTGGACTCATTCTCGCTGGAGAACGGCGTCTCTACGCCCAGCCTCGAAGAGGCTTTGCTGAACCAGATCATGATCCAGCAGGCGGATAAGGTGTATGCGGTGTTTGATAGTTCGAAGTTCAACAAACGCAGTTATGTCCATGTGGCGGATGTGAAGGAACTGGATTGCATCATCACGGACCGCGCCATTCCGGTAGGGATGAGCTCTAAACTGAAGGAAGCCGGTGTAGAGGTTCGCATCGTATAACAAAAAACGACCCGCAATATTGCGAGTCGTTTCTTTTCTCTTTTCACTTTTCACTTTTCTACGGTACGTTACCGGGCGATTTTTTGCCCAATAAGGTTGTAGATCTCACCGTTTTTGCGGATGAAGAGCTGTCCATTGCTGATGAACTTATCGCTGACAACCGCGTTTCCTTCCTGCGCATTCTCTACGCCTTGATACGTACTCGGACGGTTGTTAACCACGCGGATTGTGTTGAATTCCAGTGGATTGTCATTCTCGTCCAGATAGTACGTCTTTGCCTCCAGATATTCGCTCGTCACCGTAAAACGGGTGTACGACGGACTGCCCGGCTGGCCGAACTTAGAGGTAAACAGGTCGAACAAGTTCAATACATTGTGGTGGTGATAGTCAAAGAGAATCGCCGGGTCGGTCGTATACTCTTCCTCCATCAGCGCGCGATTATGCGGTTCATAACGCTTGCGTCCGCAGGTAGCGCCGATGAAATACAGCGTTCCGTCGTTGGTTGCGAACGTACCGCCTTCGAGACCGGTCTTGTTCGAGCTGCGCTCCCATCTGCCGGTCGCTTCGGGTGCTACACGTATGGTGTCAGTGACAGAACCCGGGATGACGGTTCTGGTCTCCGGATCCACCGGACCCATTACCTCATAACAGTGGTCGTGACCCTGGATAGCAAGGTCTATACCGCAGTCTCTAAAGATCGGCAACATCATAGCGCGAATGAGCGACGACTCGTCGTCGGTATGGTGGCCGGCGCCCGAGAAGACGTTCTTATGGCACAAAGTGACACGGTATTTGGTGTTCGGATGAAGCGCAATCTGCTCCTCAAACCAGTTCCGCAAGTCGTGCGTGAAATACGGCGAAGTCATACCTTCTTCGCTCGTTCCCGGTGCACGCCACCAGTCTTGCATCGAATAAACGAGGAACAGCACATCGCCATAGACGAAGCTATACGTGATACCCTTGAACTGCGGTTTGGTCTCTGCGCCGTTCGCGAAGCCCCAGTCGGTATTGAAATGGTAGTCGTAGTTAAGACTCGGACTGTCGTCGTGGTTACCGTCTGTCGGAACCACCGCCATCTTATTCAGCATCGGCCGCATTGATCCCTCGAACCAGCGTTCCCACTGCCACTCGCTGTTCGTCTTACAGCCGGTATCCACAAAATCACCCGGGAAGAGACAGAACTTAGCGTCTTTCTCGTTCTTGGCTACCGCCTTGGCACAGCGATTAGCCTGCTCGATATACTCGGCATCCTGAATATGACTATCCGTCATGTAAACGAAGGAGTACCCGTGTTGGTCGGCATCCTTGGTGACGAATTGAGCGATTTCGCTCCAGTAACCGTCAAAACCGACACGCCAACTATAAATAGTACCCGGTGTCAGGTCGTCTGCGATTGCCTTATGACTTACGTAATCGAACTTGGTGTCACGCGGTAGACCGGCAGCTGTACAGATATCGTATTTCGGACTCTCCGAAGCCTGAATAGGCGTGTAGTGCAGGTTGGCGAGCGTCGTGTTAGCGTTAACAGTAATAACGTCTGCCGATGCGAAGTCTGCCTCCGTCGCATTCGCTTTGGCTACCAGCTGAACGACACCATCGGTGATACCACCGTTCGTGAACCAGCAGAAACCCATATGCGTAGCCGGATCACCGTTGATCGTAGCAATCTGGTTATACGGATACTCTTTCACTTGCAGTTCAGCGATACGAGCCTGCATAGCCGCTACTTTCTCAGGAATAATCGACAGATCGACATCCTCGCCCAAGCTGTCAATACGCGCCTCCTCTTTAGCTACGAGGAACGGAATGAAACTCGGAATCGTGTAATCTTCGATATGATACATCGAGTCAGCAGCTACTACCTCGTCCGGATACTTAACCGGCGGAATAGGCGCGATGATCACTACCGCCGAGTCGGCGAATCCGCCGTCTTGTGTCACTACGCGAGCCATGGTCTCGCCTTCTGCCAGAGCCGTGATCTTACCGTTCTGGATGGTAGCAACCGACGGGTTATCTATCGACCATGTCATGCGTTTATTGTTTGCCTCTACCGGCTCTACTTGTGCAACCAGCGTACCCGTACGACCCACAATAATCGTGATCGAGTCTTGCAGGATATTCACACCCGTTACAGCAATCACTACGGCATCGGGATCATACTCATATGCACCTATATCCACACCGGTTCCTTTCGGACGAGCTACCCCGTTGATATCGGTTGCGGGAGCTACGGAAGCTAGACCGGCGTTCAGCAATTTCGTCGAAGCGTCTGTCAGCGAGAAATCGGCATCGCGAACCGCTAATTTCTCTGCGTCCGTCTTGGCTACCCCTGCAAAACCTGTCGGGTTGCGGAAATTCGGACCGTTGGGGTCGCTGTTATCGGTCGCCAGACCCAGCGTGATACCCGAACCGGCATCGGCCATATTGTTGGAACTGCCACCGCTGCTACCGACATAGTTTACATTCGGTGCGTTCGGAGCGATATTGCCCCAGAAAATGGTATTAACCACCTTACCTTCTACACGTGCGCCGGCATAACGCCCTTCCACGCCCGTGTTATTACAGATGGTGTTGTTGATGAATGTACCGCCGCCGTAGATACAACCATTCTTACTTGAATGGTTGTTGTAAATCACGCAGTTACGAACCGTCATTCCGGACTTCGAATAAATCATCACATCGCCTGTACATCCGCGGATGATACAATTCTCTATAAGTGTATTCAAGTTGGATTCTTCGCAACTGATAGCGGCTGCTTGGTCGACTAAGGTGCTGTTGCAGTTCTCGAACAAGCAGTTGCTGATCACCGTTTGCGCCGTGGAGGATGGATCAATGAAGATACCTCCAGCCTTCGAGCCGCTCGTGTTGTTGCGGAAAAGACAATTGTTTACGGTCATATTGCCACGAATAAACATCGCAGCCCCGCCCCATTCGCTGTGGTTCGCGTTCTGGAAAACCAGTCCGTCTATGACGATGCGAACTTCCGGATCATTGTCATATTTGACCAATAACCACGATGTCATTCCCGTTCCGTCCAAAATCGACTCATACACTTCCGGGTCACGATCACCCGTTTCGGCATTGAAACCGCCCATGTATGTACAGCCTGATTGAGCAGAAATAGCCTCGTGATAGACACCTTCGGCGATAAACATCGTGTCACCGGAGCCAACACTCCATATACTTGAACCGATAGTTGCACGGGCATTGGCCCACGAATTACCGTCCTTCGAGTCATCTCCCGACGCGGAGATGTACTTGTTACTTGCTGACGCGCACAGACTGACTGCGCAAACCGTCAAAAAGAGGAAAAGTTTTTTCATATGATTAGTATTTTGGGTTAATTATCTAGTTTATCTAGTTCATCTAGAGCATCTAGTCCATCTAGTCACTGCCAGCCAAACCGCTCTCTTCCGATGCGCTCTACGTTCTCTTTGCTCGTGAAAGCGGTGGTACCGCCTGCAGCCGTCGTGTTGACCGCGCCGGTCATGTTGCCGTACTCCTGGCAGCGTACCAAGTCATCTCCGGCCGCCAGACGGGTAATGAAACCGCTATTGAAACTGTCGCCGGCGCCGATACAATCGACCACATGCTCATTGAGCAAGGCCTTCTGCATGCGGTCGGGTTGACCCTTACGCATCAGCAGACTACCCTTGCTACCGCATTTGATCACCGCCGCATTGGCGTACGGGCGGATCTTCTCGATGGCTTCTTCGAGGGTCGCACTCTGGGTCAGGAACTTCAACTCCGTCTCATTCGGCATGAAGACCGTCACCAACGGTAGCACGGCTTTATAATCGAGGTCCCAGGTCTCGGTCGGGTCCCATTGGCTGTCCAGCGAAGTGGTGACGCCGTTGGCCTTGCAGAGCTCCAGGATCTTCATCAGGTCACGTTTCACACCGCTCTGCATGAAGATCGACGAGATATGGATATGCTTGGCCTCTTTGAAAACCTCCGGCTTGATATCCTCCAAGGACATGAAATCCATCGCTCCTTGGTACGTCAGGTTCGCGCGGTCCTCGTCGTAGCTCATACAGATCGTCGCGCCGGTGGCGTATTTATCTTGACGGATGAGGTAACGGGTATCGACACCTTTGGCTTTCAGACTGCTCTCTACCAGGTCTCCGAAACTGTCGTTACCGATCATGCCGCAGAAGGCTACTTTAGCGCCCAAAGCTGCGGCATTGGCAGCGAAGATAGCGGTGGAGGACCCTAAGGTCAAGGTCATCTGCTTGGCAAACTTTTCTTTGCCGATCTCGGGTTCTCCCTCAATCTGATTCAGGATCAGATCCACATTCAGCTCGCCTAACGCGATAATATCAAATGTCTTCATGATTATAAATACTTGCTAAATAAATCGTTCATCTTCTTCGACCAGTTCGCAGGATAACTGTGTCCCATCTCCGGTTCAATGATATATTCCTTCTTGTCCGCCGGCGTAGCCAGGTTATTAAATGGCACTAAGTTCAGTCGCGCCGGACAGGTCTCATCCGCCAGACCACTCGAGGCCAGTACGGCGCAGGAGATACGCGGCGTGAGATGTTTGATGTCGAAATAGGGTAGGTACCGGATACTCGTCTCGACAGGCACACCGTCCACCCAGTAGTGGTCACTGATCTCCCAATAAGCCAGACTCTCGATATCTTTTGCGTCCGCAAAATCACCCATGAAAGCCACATTGGCAGCGATAGCGGTGAACGGATAGTCGCTCAACGCGGCAGCCACATAGGTCAGTGCGCCACCTTGACTCGAACCCTCGGCAAAGAGTTTCGTCATATCGCTCGTCTCCCGCGTAGCCATAAAACGGATCGCCTGCACGACATCCATGTACGCGCCGCGGTAGTAATAACTGTCTCGCTCGCCTAAGTTGTAGCGGAACCAGTCGCCGTATATATTCACTGTCTCTTCCGCCACACCTAAGTTCGTTCCGGCGGGACGGTTGTTGAGGTACTGACCGCGATGGGAGAGGTAGAACTCCGCGTCCGTGCCGGCATAAGGGCAGGCCACCTGACCGGTATAACCCTGGGTGTCGTACCCATAGAAATGCAGGATCACGGGGTGTTTCTGACCGTCTTTCGGTTCGCAGTAATAACCGCGGATCTTCACCGGTTCGCCTTCCAAACCGTCTGGTACCGAATACATCTCTACCAGATAAACCGTCCCGTTGGCGTTGCTACGTTCCGGAATCGGTGTCAGTTGCGCGTTCATGTTAATCGCAGCCAACTGGTCCTTCGCAGCCTGCCAGAATGCATCGAAATCCGCCGGTTTATCATTGACCGACGTGATTTCGAACGGATCGATGGCGAAGTTGAACGCACGGACGCTCTTTTTGTTCACCGAACAATCGGCATGGTAGATACCCGGCTCTAAGTCAGCGGTAGTCGTAATGACCACATCCTGCGGCTTCTTGGTGCCGATGACCACGCTGTCGGTCAGGGTCACTACCTCCGCTTTCTTATCGGTGGTGATAACGACTTTCGTGCCTAACTTCACCGCTCCGGCGTTGTTGTTGGTGATATGAATCGTGATCTGCGGTTTACCGCTCCACACCCAGTTATCCGTCACCGGTACGGACAGGTCTATCAACGACATGTCTGCCGGTATGATCTGCTCTTCCTGCGGGTCCTGCTGAGGTTGCGGATCGTCCTGCGGCTTCGGTTTCTCGCAACCACAAGCCCCTAACAGGACTACCAGCACCAAAAGAAATATGGAATATTTACTTGAGATAGTCATTCAGATTCACGATATTAAAGGCGTTATAATACTTATCCATGTTATGCTCGATACGCATCAGCACGATCTCCTCGGCTTGAATACCCAGACGCTCCAGGTTCTCATACAGCGCTTGACGAGCTACGAGAGCCTCCGGTTTCTGCCAGATATAACGGCAGCCGGTCTTGACTAACCATAACTGACGATCCGGCGTGCAGTCCTTCAGGTCTTTGCCTACCTCCTCGCCATGCAACCATTTTTTCCAGCGGTTGCTCTCATAGACGCATTGCCAGAGTACCTGGGTCATATTCGAGAGTTGTGCTACTTTGCCTTCTGCATACAGTTTCTTCTCGAGTTCTTCCAGTTCAGCCAACGCATCGTACTCGTTCATCGTGAACTCCGGACCTACGTTTGCAGCACCCATACCTGCCTTCGGATAGTCCTCCGGGTTCTCGACGTCGTCAGAATAGTGACCCTTGATGTAACTGCCGTACGGACGTACTTTCGCCGTCAGGTTGCGTGCTACCTCCGGATCAAAGAAGGTCGTGTGCAGGTCCGTACCTACCTTACCTACGATGAAGCAAGGCCATACATCGTCCAGACCTACCTCATGCAGCCCGGCTTTGAGGCCCTCCAGGAAGGTGTCAAACGTCTTCTCGTCTGCCAGACCACCGTGTACCTCTTCCGTACCTACCTCATAACTGATCGGCGCGATGTTATGTGCTTTGCGGAAGTCCTCGGCGTGCTTGATCAGTTCTACCGTACGTTTAACAACCACATGGATATCGATGATCTCACCCTTCGGCAAGAAGATATCTACCGTCGGATCCACGTGAATCAGGTCATAACCTGCCAGGATAGCTGCCTCATAGCTCTTTTTTACGCCGTTCATCGCACGCTCAGTGTCCCAACGCTCGATGCTCTGTTTGTCCTTCAACCACGGACCACCGTGATCGATCGCTACTACGTACGGACCGGTGTAGTTCACGGCTGCAGCTTCGCGGGCCAAGATCTTCGTGAATGCCTCTTGTGTCATGCCGGTGTAACCACCGTCGCAGTCCACCTGGTTCAGCGTCGTTGCGAAGTAGATCGGCGCGTTGTTACGTTTCGCGGCACGGAACGATGCTTTGATCACCGACAAGGAGTTCGGACATGCTGCAAACAACGTCATCGGCACTCCCGTCACTTTCTTTCTCTCCTCCATCACCTGGAGTATATGCTCAGTCTTTTTCATCTTATTTGTGTTTTAAAATTTTCGTTATGTCGTCATGACGTCATGTCGTAATGACGAGTTTTATTCGTAGATCGTCACTCCCTCAACCACGCGGTGTATGTTTCCGCTTACGCTCGGAGCATCCGGATTCAGACCATGTGCCAACGAAGCGTAGTAGCCCAGCAACTGTCCTACCAGCACATACGCCACGATGCCGTAGAAATCATTCTCCTTCGGTCCGTAAGGCATCTTAACTACCAGATCCGCCTTCACACCCGGTAACTCCGGTGCCTTACCGGCAATGACGATGATCTGTGCCACCGGCGTATTGTTGGCATCGACCTGCTTAACGAGGTCGCGTTCATAGCGCTGCACATCCTCCTGCTCGGTCATGAGATATACCACGATCGACTTGCTGTTCACCACCGCCTTCGGTCCGTGACGGAAGCCCAAGAACGAGTCAAACTTACAAACCACAGCTCCGTCGGTCAACTCCTGCAGTTTGAGATGGCACTCTTCAGCGATACCCTTCAGCGCACCCGAACCCAGGAACACACCGCGCTCAAACGGACGGCTCGCGATCTCTTTCAGTTTATCTTCATACTCGGCAATAACAGCCTCAGCGTTCTTCGCCGTCTTCTCGATCATCTCGATATCATCCGTCAGCGTGTCGATGTGACCGAGCATCAGGCAGGTCAGCAACATCGTCGAGAACGAACTGGTCATAGCCAACGATTTATCATCGGTCTCTTCCGGCAACAAGAGCAGCAGGATATTATCCTTACCCTCTGCCTGCAAAGCGAGTTTACCGTTCTTATTGCAAGTGATATAGACATGTGCTACATTCTTGCAGAGCTTGTTGGCCAGGTTGACTGCACCGACGCTCTCCGGGCTGTTTCCCGAACGGGCAAAACTAATGAGCAGCAGCGGCTTCTCCGGATTCAGCAGATAGTTCGCATGGGTGATAATATCCGTCGTAGCTACCGAACGAACATTATTCCACATACCGCGCATCACCGGTTGCAACGCATCACCGATAAACGCTGACGTTCCGGCACCTGTCAGCACGATATCCGTGTCAGGCGTCAAATACTTGTGCATGAATGCACTCACTTCTTCCTGTTTCTCCAATAGCGCCTTTAGTTCCTTGCGCCACATAGCAGGCTGCTGATGAATCTCATTAAAGGTAAAACCTGTGTTCTCCATATTATTTGTGTTTTAAATTTATTTCTATCTGTTTGATCTAATGGGGCCCCCGGTGTAAACCAAGCCGAACACGCTGCAAAATTACTCTTTTTTCCTTATATATTTATGCGCGCGAAATATGTTTTATAGCATAATTTCGAAACATTATGTTTTATATCACTGAAATTCAGCACCTTAAAGGTTTCGTTTCTTGTTTCGAAACCTTTCGAATACGTTTTATTACGATTTATATTTGCGTATTCCGATTTTTTATTGTAATTTTGCAGCCGCAATGAAATGATTATGGACCATGAAAGAGATCTTATCACATTTTGCTATTTGGAATGATGTCAATGAGCCGCAACCTTTGCGGATCGGGTTTATCAACGATTCTTTTGTCGTACCGGCGAAACGGATAGGCGAACCGTCCTATTGCTTGCAGCGGATCAACCATCGGATCTTCAAGGATGTAGAGGGTCTGATGCGCAATATTGAGATCGTGACCTCGCATATCCGCGAGAAGCTATTGATTGCACGCGAAGAGGATATCGAGCGGAAAGTGCTGCAATTGGTTCCGACCAAAAATGGCAAACTCTTCTACAAGACGCCGGAGGGCGATTATTGGCGATTGTATGTGCTCGTTGAACCGGCTACTTCGCAGGAGAAAGTGACGCCGATGTCGGCGGAACTGACCGGCGAAGCCTTCGGTCGTTTCCAACGCCAGTTGGCGGACCTGCCGTTCAATGCGCTATGCGAGTCGATCCCGAATTTCCATAATATGGAGTTCCGTCTGCAGGAGTTAGATGAGGCTTTGGCAGCCGATAAGGCCGGACGGAAAGCGGCATGCACGGATATCATCGAATGGATCAACCGGCGCCGCGCTACCATGTGTCTGGCGGAGGTGCTCTTCCGCGAAGGAAAGCTGAAGAAACATATCAACCATTGCGATACGAAGGTCAATAATGTGCTCTTTGATGAAGCCGGACGGCCGATCTGTATCGTGGACCTGGATACCGTGATGCCGGGCTTTGTGCTGAGCGATTTCGGCGATTTCATGCGTACGGCTGCGAACACGGGGCTGGAGGATGATCCGAACCTCGATAATATCCATGTCGATCTCGAGATCTTCGAGGCCTACACACGCGGCTATCTCAGAGAGGCGACCTTCCTTACCGACCTCGAGAAAGAGCTGCTGCCGTACGGATGCCGGCTGCTCAGCTACATGCAGACGGTGCGGTTCTTTACCGATTATATCAACGGCGATACGTACTACAAGATCGCCTATCCGGAGCATAACCTGGTGCGCACAAGAGCACAGTTGAGATTGCTCGAAGAACAAGAGAAAGTAGAAGATGAAATGAAAAAGATTATTAAGTCGTTATAACGATATTACGTCATTACGTTATGAGATTAAATATTGATCAAGTTAATTGGCCGGAGGCTTTTCCGGAGAAGCCGGAAGTGACGGTAGAGGTAAGTAACGACCATGAGGCGATCGTGCTGAAGTGGCATGTGAAAGGCGAACAACTGCGGGCCGTGACGACGCAGGACCAGGGGCCTGTATGGGAGGACTCCTGCGTAGAGTTCTTCTGCCGGGTGCCGGGAGAGGATCATTATTTCAATTTCGAATGCAACTGTATCGGCGCCATGGTAGGGTCGAGACGCAAAGGCAGAGCCGAAGACGTGCAACCTCTTGCGCCGGAGCAGATGGCACGTATCGAACGCAAGTGTGACTACCCGCGCGAGGCGTTTGAAGAGAAAGACGGGTTGTTTGAATGGACGGTAGAAGAGCGGATCCCGCTGGACCTGATCTTCCAATGCCCGATCTCCGATCTTCAATTCCCTTTGACCTTGCGTGCCAATTTTTACAAATGTGCCGATAAAACCAAACGGCCGCACTTCTTGAGTTGGCAGCCGATTGCTTTACCGAAACCGGACTTCCATTGTCCGCAGTTCTTCGGAGAGATTATTTTACGATAGTTCCTAAAACGGAATAGGTCTTATCCGCGCGCCGCAGAAAGAGTTGTCCATGACGGATGAATTTTTGCGGCGCGTTATTCGTGTCTATATCCGCTATCTCCTCTTGCTGATCGGATCGCCATTGGGCGCTTTCCTCCGGTGCTGACCAGTTATTGCGGTCATCGGCCGCAAAAGCGCCGTAGTAATAGCGTTGTCCGACGACCGCAGACGCATCGGTGCAGGTCTCGGCGGTACCGCGATAGATCTCCACGCCATCGGTAGGTGAAGCAGGATAGGCATTCTCCTTGCGTACGATGACCGTCTGGGCATAGTCGGGTGCCGGGTAAATATCACCGGTCAGATGCATGTCATCGAGCCAAAAAGTGCCGCTGACAGGGTTACCGGTAGAAACACCGAAGGAGAGACGTACAATGCCTTCGCATTGGTTGCGGTCATCGGTATTGGTGTACCATTCGAAGGCCTGCAAACTACGCAGATCGAGGGTGATATCCTGCCAGGTGTTTTGGGAGAGGTTGATCGACTCGGTGAACCACCAGTCTTCATGGTTCGCAGACATATTCTTGCATACAATACGCAAGTCAGTGGCGGTGCCGTTCCCCTTGAGTCGGAAACTCAGGATAGGTGTCTGATGCATGTCTGCCGGTGTAGAGAACACATACTCCGCGGCCGTGGTCGCCCAGGCTTGCGTGAGGGTATAATCGCATTGAAGCGCACCGTCTTCCAGGCTGAGATTCATCATCGCTCCGTCTTCGTTGGCGCTCTCCACCGGTGCGATGCCGGCACTGAAATCCGTCAGTAGTTCGTCTAAGTGAACGAGGTGCGTAGGATTAAGCCAGGTCAGTTGGTAATGGCCGTTCTGCACGGTGCCGCTAAGGGCGGTAGGAGCCGGCGGAGGGGTCGTGTCTTCCAGCAGGTTCACCACGGGTTTGGTCGCGTTCTTATAGGTCTGCCCGCCGGACGTAACGACGGCATAGAGGTAGTATTTCCCCTTGGGCATGATAGTACGCGTATGCCACATGTATTTCTCGGCCGTACCGGGGAGGTTCGTTACGATCGGTGTAAGACCGCTTACTTCAGTCGCATCCGGCGTCTGCCCGCAATAGAGGGAGACGGTCGCATCACCTGCAGGATCGAAGGTGAACCAACGGAGCAGGATCGAGTCTTCGGCATTCACTTCGGTAGCCGGTACGGTGAAGTTAACGGCCGGCGTGATCACTTCGTTATCATGCAGGAAGGTATAGGTGTAGAATGCGTTTCCTACCGAGTCATAGGCCGTAAGGGCGATCGAGGATGCATCGGCGGCCATGTCAAGCGTCGAGAAGCAGGACACTTTCCGATAGAACATCGAGTATTTATAGTCCTGCAGCTGTTTCTGCTGGTCATAGTTAGCATCACGCCCACAACCCGGACGGAGATAATGCACGCCGTCTTTGTAGAGGTGCTCAAACGAGTGATCGTCACCGGAGAGGGAGAGGATACGTTTGTTGTATGGTGCCGCGACGTATTTCTCGAAGAGCGCACCCATCTGCCGCGGTTCATCGGCCCACTGTCCGTGATAGCCGGTCGTATGCACACCTACGTGATGGCAGATAATGATCCACGGGCGCGTACAGGTATTTAATACGGAGTCTGCCCACGCATATTGACGGCTGCCGGGCAGGAACTCAGGAGACGACTCATCGCCGTTGAGGTTCAGCATGATGACATCGGCGTTACCATATACGAAATGGAAATAGGCTTCATTGCGCGGGTCGATCGTATCGCCTTCGCACGCACCCTCATGGGCAAATTGATGGAAATAGTCATAGAAAGACGACCATCTCAGTCCACGCGGATCACCCGTCTCATGGTTGCCCGAAGAGGACATCAGCGGCACTTGACTCAGGAAGGGAGCACCGGGCGTAAAGAAATAGTTATTCCAGTTGCGGTCATTCCCCTTGCTGCTGACAAAATCGCCGTTCATAAGCGAGATATCGCAGTTCAACCCGCAGATAAAATCCTGCATGTTCGACCAGTTATTACGGGCATTACCATGGATATCGCTGATGGTAAAGATGCGGAAAGCCGTGCCTTGCTCCGGCGCCGTCTTGGTGCAGCATATCTTATCGAAGCGGCGGGTAGCGTTCTGACCTACGGTGAAGTAATAGCGGGTATTGGGTTGCAAACCGGTCAGGGTGACCACATGTATGTACCCTTCGTCCGCCACATTCCATCCGGCGGAAGTCTGGATGCTCAGGTTGAGGTTGTTCGGATCGGTACCGTAATAGACCAAAGCATCGGTCGGTTCGGTCTCCTCGGACATCTGCCATAGGATCTTGACAGAGGTAGTCGTCGGCGCCATCGAATACGGTTGCTTGTACGGTACATAGGGTTCGCCGGACGTGTCGTATTCGTCAGACGAGACACCCCAACGCGGGTCACCGAGCGTGCTGCCGTCCGTACCGGCATTGATAGCCGGACTATTGGCATAGAGTTGGAAATCACCGTTATCAGGATCCACGAAATAGGGATTGCGTACGGAGCAGTTAGTTTGCGAAGCGCCGGTTCCGATCTTGACGGGCGCATTATGTCCGATGCAGTTATGCACGTATGAGTTGGAGCCATAGGCCGCAAAACTGTTGGCTCCCTCCCGCTCTTCGGCATTCATGAAGATGCAGTTGGTGATATGCGTATTGTCCACATTAGCGGGATAGACGCCACGGCTGTCATTGCAGTTGTAGAACGTACAATGGTCGATGACGACCGGTCCTTCCAGCGCCGCTATGTCATTACCCGGATAGATATAGATAAACCGTCCGGCACCGTTCGCGCCGCCATCAAAGGTACAATCAGTGATCGTGACGTTCTTCACGCGCGTGGTCGCGTTATCAATATAGATCGCGCGATAACTATTGGCCGAAGCGGTCCCCATACGGAAGATACAATGGTGCACGCCGAAGCTAATCGGCGCGGAAGCCGTCACCTGGATCAGGTGATAGGTGCAGACGAAGGTTATGCCCTCGAGCGCAAAGTCCGCATTCACCTCGATCCGTTTGCTCGTTTTCACGACGGGTTGTGCACCCTCTGCCGCTTGAATAGTCAGCGGTACCGAGGTGGTGATGGTAGAGCTCTCGTTGTACTCGCCGGTAGTCAAAACCAGCACATCCCCTGCCTCTGCATTCATAACCGCCGTTCGGAGCGTACCCGTACCCGGGGAGACATTAATAACAGCGCCCCTGAGCACTATCGTGCCCAGGAGCAAGCCTACTAAGATGAAACGAACGCGTTTCATAAGATAAGGATTTTTTACATCGGATCAATGTTATCTCCTTGACCTCCGGTCCCAATGCCGGCATTGGTGTTGATATTCATGCCACCGGCGGGACTTGCGCTGTCACAAATGAAACCAGACTCGAATGCAACGGTTGCTGTGTTTGGTATAATATAGTTCTTTTTCATAATGCTATATTTTTTAGAGGTTATTGAATCTTAGTACCCATCACGTTGTAACGTACACCGTCAATGGTGATGATGAGTTGTCCGTTCTCGATGGTCTTGACAGCCTTGCTGTCAGCGCCAACGAGGTCAATCTCGGTGATCACTTGTGTACCCTTCACGATACGAGCTGCCTTAATGTTATTCGCAGCACCTGGTACATTTACCTTGAAGTATGCACGCATACCCTTAATCGGAGTAGCCGTTTGCGAGAAATAGAGCAAGTCGTCCGGGCCAAGGAAGAGGTTGTTCTCTCCGGCAGGAACTTCGCTTACAATGAAGTTACCGATGAAGTCAACGACACCCTTAGTAACCGTGGAGGCTGTAGTCGTTTTAATCTTTCTTCCTGTGAAGCTCGGATTAACAACATCTGCTACCGGTTTAATCAGATGCGGGATGCCATATTCAAGCGTTTCCACGCTCTCGAAAGTTATGTAAAGTTCATTGCCATTCAATGTTGCGCCACTTAATTTCAGAAGCTCATAGCCTGCTCCGAAAGCTGCATTCATGGAACTTGTCGAACCTAATTCAATCGGGAGACATATTGTATTATACATTCCGCCCTTGAACGTACGGATGATGGATAAGTCAATCGTTTCATCACTGGCACAATATGCCCAGTTGCCGTTCACTGTAGCGTTTTCATCAATAACAATAGGAACTCTTGCGAAGGAAATAGCGTGAAGTGCACCACCTGAGTGTGCTTGGTTATTGAGAAGCTTGAGTGTATACGTACCTATCTCCGGGAAGATCAGATGATCCGGCAATGTGATATTTCCATCGTCCCAAACGGTTTTATTATCGCCCGCAGTGATCTCTCCAATACTATCCAAGCGGGTTTCGCCCTGATATAACTCGAGGCTGAACATATGTCCTGCATGAGATACATTCAGCGTCACTGCCATCTCACCGGCTTTCGTCACATTGAGCGTCCAAGTAGCAAACTCTTCCATGTTATAACCATTATCATCATATTTCAAATCGCCACTTCCCATAAGGTGAGACATTTTTTGGTGACCATTCTCTACTATGCCGATAACAGCTTCTTTCGCGAGAATTTGTCCGGGAACCTCAACGGTATTGCCACCCTCGTAAGAAGCAATGATATTGACTACGCGACCATGAGACCAATTAACGGTATCTTCAATCATGAGTACGTAGTTACCGATAGCAAGATCCACTAATTCGGTAGCGATCTTGCGAGCGCCGGAACTATTGCCGGTTCCGTACCAAGTACCCAGCGTAGAAGTCTCATCTTCATTCTTTAGGGTGATTCGATAGTTTTGTCCATTTGAACTATTTACATTGGCTTGGAATTTATATTTAGCGGCTTCTGCTACCTCAATATTCCACTTTGCCCATTGATCATGAATATAACCTGTATGGCTATCATCTGTAAAGCGGAGTTCTCCTGCTTCATTGATGAAAGCACGTTCGCTCTTCAGAGCATCAATCGGCCAAAGCGTGTCCGGAACAGCGATTGTTTTACCACCTGCGTATGCAGCTTCTACTTTAATCAATTTGCTTTTTGCCCAGTCGTAATTATTAAGTACCTTAATTACATACGTGTTACCGGCCTCCAGATTTACAGCCCCTGAACTGATAGTTCCTTCGTTAGGCACATTATTGTCCGATTTGTTTTTTAGTGTGTCATTTTCAGCACTATTAAGCACTAAGATTTGTAATTTCTGGTCACTCGCAGACCCTGTCCGCTTTGCATATGCAGTAAAATCATATAAACCGCTTTCTGCTACACTTATATTCCATTTAGCCCACTCTATAACCTCTTTGCTTTCCGTCTTTAAGAAAATCGAATCAGGATCACTTTGAATAATACTTGCTTTGGTACTTAAAAGTGCATCAAACGGAACTAATGTTGCCGGAATTGCAATAGGAGCCAATGCTTTTGCCCAACGCGGGTCGCCAAGGTTACTTCCTTCCAAGCCTACACCGCGCGCTGGTGATGAAGCATACAGGTAGAATTCTCCATTAGCCGCATCCTTGAAGAGCGGGTTGGCTTTAACACAATCAGTAACTGTTGCTGTATTATAGTGACCATACGGTTGCCAATTGTCGTAGTTGAAAGTAAGACAGTTCTTAACATCGCCACCTGCTTTAAGATTGGTAGCACACATATCAGCAGATGCTGTCAACATAAATATACAGTTAGAAACAACGGGATTAACTATATTATCAACCGTAACAGTACCATAACTGAGAGACATTGAGTTGACATCGTAGAATGTACAATGGTCTACCAAGACACTTCCCGTAGTTGCTTTTACATAAATAGGAGCTGCGTAATAATCATTATTGATGCTTGCAGTAACATTTTCAAATGTAGAATTGATAATACTCAAACTTACAAGGCTGGCATTTTCTACAAACACAATACTCTTCTCAAAACCGTGGAAATAGCAGTTGTTAATGCTAATTACGTCCAATTTTCTTGATGAAGTAGAATGAATCAATGCTTTATTTGCTGACCAATCGTATAGTTCACAATTGTTAAGATAAATGCTTTGGTTTGCATTGTTAGCAGAAGGTACTACAAGTTCGCTAGACTCCAATGCACTACAATCAAATTTCACGCCAATAAACTCTGCTTTACCGACCAGATTAGTTGTTCCGGCTTTTATGCGTACAGAGAATTGCGGTTTGATAATAACTTCAGCACCAGCCGCTGCTCGTACGGTAACGTCTTTGTCGTCAACTGCAAGCCAGTCACCTGTTTCTACATACGTACCGGCACTCATCTCGATGATGTCGCCTGTTGCAGCTGCAGCGAGTGCTTGACGCAGGTTGTTGGACGAATGAGGCGATGTCGGTGTAATGTAAATCACATCAGCACTTAATGCTAACGAAAGCACCAATGCCGGAATTAAAAGGAATAATTTTTTCATGATGTTGGAATTTATAGTTGTTAAAATTGTTTGTTTCATTGGTATTTCGGACCATAAAGCCCATAAAAACGCCGCAAAATTACTAAAAATATAGGATACGTATGCGTGTGCAATATATGTTATAGAACATAAAACGCGCGCATTGAGAAGAAGCATATCATAAATAACTGATTTATACACCCTTACGCCCAAACGAAAGGGTTTCAATTCCTCTTTCGTAACATTTCGAAAAAAATAGCATAGATTTTTTTTCTCCAAAACTCTTGCGTATATCGCAAAAAAGCAGTACCTTTGCAGTCGTTTTGAATTATGGCGATTTCGCCACAATTTATAAGTTACGGAATTCAGTAACGTTAGACACTATGGCAGTACGTAAAATTAATATTGACGATTCAGAAATCTCGGTTATTTTTGGTCTCCATGACGAGGATTATATCTGCTTGACGGATATGGTAAAAGCGGGAGATAATAGTGATCGGACTAATATCGTCATCCAAAACTGGATGAGGCGCAAAGATACCATTTCTTACTTGGGCGTATGGGAGACTTTGCATAACCCTAATTTTAAAAGCATCGAATTCGATGCAATTAAAAATGCTTCAGGTACTAATCGCTTCATCCTTACTGCGAAAGAATGGATTGAACGTACCAATGCCCTTGGTATCATTGCTAAGTCCGGTCGATATGGTGGTACGTATGCCCATAAGGATATTGCATACCACTTTGGCATGTGGCTTTCGCCGGAATTCAACTTACTCGTAGTTAAAGAGTTCCAGCGACTCAAAGAGGAAGAACAGAAAGCACTAGGCTGGTCAGCAAAACGTGAGTTAGCAAAGATTAACTACCATATCCATACCGATGCCATAAAGGAGCATCTAATTCCGCAGGAAATTGACCAATATCATCGCTCGCTCATATATGCCAACGAGGCTGACGTGCTCAATGTGGCGCTGTTTGGTATCACGGCAAAGGAATGGCGTGACGCGCATCCAGATGACAAAGGCAATATCCGCGAC
>CADCBB010000019.1 GCA_902799555.1 uncultured Bacteroidales bacterium | reverse complement strand
GAAACGGCAGTCCGGATGGTTCGTGCCGTAACCGAACACATCCAGCGTCTCCTGGGTTGCACAAGAACCGTTCTCGCCGCCGTAACCCATCGCCGCGGCGTGCTGGTAATGGAGACTTCGGAACAGGTTCTTGAACCTATTCCGATACACATTCGGATCCATCGGAATAGTGAAAATATTCTCCGTCGCGTCTTCGTTGTACGTCGAGAAACAGTTCAACTGGCTCTCGCAGAGCACATATCCGGCTTGGGAACTGAGTATCTGCTGACCATAGAAATTGACCGCCTCCCACGCGTTTTTCTCTCCCGCGTCGCCGCAAGGCAGTTGGATGGTCTTGCCGTCCGGTCGCACCTCGTCTGTCCAGTCGTCATCGCGCCAAACCTCCGCATTGAGCGCCATTTTCATCAGCATAAAATGCACTACAGGCTTGGTCACACGACCGTAGTATTCGCCGCGGCTGTTGCTGCGCTCGTCGGGCAGGTAGAGCAATGCCATCTGCATCTCATCCCATGCGAAATCAAACACTTCGCTCCGTTCGGACTGGTAGATATCATGCACGGGCATGGTTATTTTGGTCACTATAGGTACGCGCCCGAACAGGTCCAGCAGGTACATATACGCCATCGCGCGCACCGCACGCACCTCGGCGTTATAACTCATCGACTGGTCCTGGGTCAAGAGATATCCGTATTCGTCCAGAAGCGACAGCGAATAGTTGCACAGCCCCACGAGTTGGAACAGATACCGCCATGAGTTCTCGCAGCACTCGTTGTCAACCGTCCATGTATGCTCGTGCAGATCCACCCACAGACCGCCGTCCCACCAGTCGCCGCCGCGCACCGGAATGATTGCTTCGTTGGACGCAAAAGTCTGCAGATCATACACGCCGCGGTACGTTCCCTGCAGCCCGTAACCGTCCGTGCTGCCGCCTATATGGCTATACAGTGACAGAACCGCCTGCTGGTACAACGCCGACGCAGATGTGATCACCTTCTCCTGCGGCTGACCCGAATGCGGATCTTCGTCCAGAAAACCGCACGCACTCATCAGAACCACCACCGGCAACATAAATAAGAACCTTCGGAATCTCGGTAACTCGATATGTCGATATGTCGATTTCATGACTAAAACTGTATTTGCAGCGACAGACTATACGTCCGGCTCACCGGGTACGAACGCTTGTCGTCCACTCCTAAGGTATTGTTAATCACCGTACTGTTGATGATTGGTGTCAGCCCCGAATAACTTGTTATTGTCGCCAGATTATTGACCGAAACGGAGAGCCGCAGCGCCGAAAGCTGGTATTTGCGCTGACGAGCTGCCTCTGACGGCTGGTAAGTCCACCCTAATGTCAAGTAGTCGATATTGACATAATCCCCGCGCTCCAGCCAGTAGTCCGTCACCGTCAAGTCGTCTATATTGCGCTCGCTCGCATCCTTCATCACATTGTAATACGGCATTGAACCCATATTCATATAACTGAGCGCCGTTCCGTTGTATATCTTATGCCCGAAAGCGCCGTTCAACTGAAGCGAAAGGTCAAACTGTTTGTACCGGACGGAGATATTACTGCCCAACAGCACTTTCGGTGTCGCCTGACCGCACACACGCCGGTCGCCGCTGCCGTCCGACAAATCAACAAATCCGTCGCCGTCCAAGTCCTCAATCTCATACACCCGCTCGCCCGTCGAGGTCGTCGTCAGACCCGTGCAATGCGGCAGATAGAACACACCCAGCGAATAACCCGGTATCTGGTACACCACATCCGTGTTGCCGCCGTGCAGCCCCGCGCCGTTGACCGATGCAATCGGCGTATAAGTCGGAGCCGTCAGATACTCGTTCTCGTAATAACCGTTCAGAGAAAGCAACTTGTTCTGCTGCCACGTCAAGTTAATTCCGATATTCAGCCCCCAGTCCTTTGTCTGGACTGCCGCCAGACCAAAACCGACCTCCACACCCTGGTTCTGCATCTTGCCGAGGTTCGCCAGCATCTTGTCGTAGATAAACGGCGGAACCGGCATCGTGTAGTTATACAGCATATCGTAGATATACGAGTAGTAATAATCCGCGGTAAAGACCACCCTGTTCTTCCAGAATCCCCACTCCATCCCCACATTCGCCGTCTGCGTCTTCTCCCACGTCAGGTTCGGGTTCTCGTTCCGCGCGATACCCAATATCACATCCGGCAGACCTTCCGACTCCGTGATACCGGTCGGCGTCATCAGCCTCAGCGACTGATAAGCCGCGATACCTCCCAAGTTACCGGACAGACCCCAGCCGGCGCGTATATTCAGCCGCGTCAGCCATTCTTCGTCCCGCAGCCACGACTCTTTCTTCATGTTCCAAGCGATGTTGGCGGAAGGGAAGAAACCCCATTTATGCCCTTTCGCGGCTACCGAACTGGCATCCCCTCGGGCAGAGATAGTGATCGTATAGCGGTCCAGAGCCGTATAACTCACACGCCCCATGACGGAAGCCATCCGCTGCTGCTCATAACTGCTGCCGCTGCCGTCCCACAGACGCAATGCACCCACGGATATATTGTCGTAACCGTACGCATTGGACGCCAAGCGGTTGATCGTTGTGTGAAAACCCGTCAGCGTCCGACCTTGTAACTCGCCCAGCACATCCGCCTCCAGCCGGTGAGAACCTTGCCATTCGTGCCCGTAATGAAGCACGATATTCGTCAGCCACACATGACTTTTCCCCGCCTCGCGATACACCTTGCCCGTGCTCTCCATATACGTCGGATAGAAATGGCTCTCGTCGTCCGCATCGTAACTGTAACTGCCATAAATCGCCGCCGTCAGACCGTAGCCGATATCGCCTTTGATCCGCAGATGCGTGTTGAAATGCATCGCCTCGTTGTGCTTCTGAATGTCCAGCAGACCCATCGGATGGTTTACTTGGCTCGCATCGGCATAGCCGCTATAACCGCCCGAAGCGTTGCGTTCATTAGGGAAAGTGGGATTGAATGCCGCGGCCGAATAGAACGTCTTCTGCACGTCGTTCAGGTATTGGTTGTGTCCCAGCGCGCCGAACAGACCCAGATCGAACGTCAGCCGTTTGGACAGCATGTGTTGCGTCACATCCACTTTGGCGGTCAGATTGCGCGTCCCCATCTCGCGGACGATACTGTTGTTCTGGCTATAACTGATCGCGCCGCGATAACTGCTGGTCTCCGTTCCCCCGCCGATGGCAATATGATGATTATGAACCAAACCCGTTCGTATGATAGCCCGCTGCCAGTCCGTCGAACTGCCGCCGTCCACGATCTTCATACCGCGGCTGCTCGCCAGATCTCGGTACTCGTCCGCATTCAGCATCCTCAGGAACTTATCCGCGTGCGCGAAACCTATATTACCCGCGTACGAGACATGGATCTTCCCTTCCGCCCCACGGCGTGTCCGAACTTCGATCACACCCGCCGCGCCGCGGGCTCCGTACTGAGCCGTCTGAGCAGCATCCTTCAGTATAGTGAAACTTTCTATATCGCCCGGAAAAATAGTAGCTAACGTCCGCAGATCGGACGACATGCCGTCTATCATCACAAGCGGTTCGTTACCACCGGTCAAGGAGTGGTTGCCGCGCACTCGGACGGACGAAAGCATCGCCTCCGGATTCGTGTTCGATCCCACCGTCACACCCGCCGTCTGACCGTTCAGCACATCCAGCGAGTTAATCAGATGTCCTCGCCGCGACGTCTCCACCTTCAGCGTGTCGGTCTCGGAAACCACCGGATCGATCCGCTCCGCCCTTGCCACCAACGGCATAAGCATCAATAGTACTATCGGAATGGTGTGTCTCACTGGTACGTTCTGTTTCTCATGATAAATCGCCTGCAAAGGTACAAAAAATATTTCATATACGCAAATGAAAATACGAAAAAACATGTTAATTGTCCTATTTAGGAGGGAGAGAGGAGGGAGCACGGGCGTAATTGACGGAGAAAAAATCAAAAATATTTGCATATGTCAAAAAAAAGCAGTACCTTTGCAGCCGATTAACGGCTGAGAGACCAAATGAATGAGTTTTTAGAGAAAGAGGAAGCAATACTGAAGATGCTCAAGACCGTTTTCGACCCCGAGATACCGGTGAATGTGTACGATCTGGGGTTGATTTACGGCATAGAGATAAAGGACGACGGGGTATGTGAGATCACAATGACACTCACCGCGCCATCGTGTCCGGCGGGTGATTTTCTGGTAGAAGATATCCGTCAGAAGGTCGGATCCGTAGAAGGAATCAAAGATGTGAACGTCACCATTGTCTTTGAGCCCGAATGGACCAAAGATATGATGTCGGAAGAAGCAAAGCTGGAACTGGGGTTCCTATAATAGATAAACCATGATATATTTTTTGAGTGACGCCCACTTAGGCAGTTGGGCGATAGAGCGCGGGTATGCGCATCAGAAAAAACTCATCCAGATGCTTGAGGAGATGAGTAAGGACGCGGTGTCGATCTACATGTTAGGCGACATGTTCGATTTCTGGATGGAGTATTTCGTGCATGACAAGAGCAAACGCGACTATCATCCGTTCTGCAAGGAGTTGCGTAAATTAGCCAAGAAAGGCATTCATGTCCATATATTCACCGGCAATCATGACTTATGGACCTTCGGCGGCCTGGCTTCGTTGACCGGCGCAGAGATCCACTATGAGCCTACTACCATCAATCGGTACGGTAAGACCTTGTATCTCTGCCACGGAGATGGCGTACTGCCTTTACGTTGGAAAGACCTCTACCCGCGTCGGGTACGAAAACAAATAGAACATTATCTCTTCCTCAAGAAGATTTTCAATAGCCCTACTCTGCAATTCCTTTTCCGTTGTCTGCCGCCGGCTTGGGGCAATAAGATCGGTTACGGATGGGCGAAGAAAAGCCGTCTCAAAGAGTTAGCGAATCCCTGCCCGTACAAAGGTGAGAAGAAAGAAGAACTGGTGCTGTTCGCCAAGGAGCAGGAGAAAATGAACAATCACCGTGATTATTATATCTTCGGTCATCGTCATATCGAACTGGATCTGAAACTGGAGACCGGAAGTCGCGTTATCATCTTAGGCGACACGTTCCGCCAATGGACCTATGCCAAACTGGATCACCACGGTAATTTAACCATGCATAATTATGAGCCCGAGGAGACAGGAGCAGCTGAAGGCGTTTGAGCGGTTGCTGGATATCATGGACGACCTCAGGGAGAAATGTCCGTGGGATCGTAAACAGACCTTCGACAGCCTGCGCCAGAACACGATCGAGGAGACGTATGAGTTGGCGACGGCGATCAGTCGGCACGACATGAACGAGATCAGCAAGGAACTCGGAGACGTGCTGCTGCATGTCGTTTTCTACGCCAAGATGGGTAGCGAAACCGGGGAATTCGATATCGCGGATGTCTGCAACCGGCTGTGCGACAAACTCGTCTTCCGCCACCCGCATGTGTATGGCGAAGCGGCAGCCCAGAACGCCGAAGAGGTGAGTCATCTGTGGGAGCAGGTGAAGCTCAAAGAGAAAGGCGGCAACAAGACCGTTCTGGGTGGCATTCCGGATAGTTTGCCCAGCATCGTGAAAGCCTATCGGATTCAAGATAAGGTAGCGAATGTAGGTTTCGACTGGGAGAAACGCGAAGATGTTTGGGCGAAGGTAAAAGAGGAAATCGCGGAGTTTGAAGCCGATCCTTCGGAAGCGGAGTTAGGTGATATCTTATTTGCGTTAATCAACGCGGCAAGGTTGTATAAATTGCGGCCGGACAATGCCTTGGAGCAGACGAATCTCAAGTTCATCCGGCGATTCAACTACGTGGAAGCGAAAGCGAAGGAGCAAGGCAAGGAGTTGAAGGACATGACTCTCGCCGAGATGGATGAGTTATGGAATGAAGCAAAGAAAAACGGGCTCTAATCGAACCCGTTGTGCGGCATAAAAGACTCGAACTTTCACTCCTCTCGGAACCAGATCCTAAGTCTGGCGCGTCTACCAATTCCGCCAATGCCGCGGAAATCGAAAATCTCTAGCGAGATTGAGAATTCCCTCCGTTACCGCGGAAATCGAAAATCTCTAGCGAGATTGAGAATTCCTTCGATGTCGAGAAGAGGATTTTCGATTTGCGGCTGCAAAATTACTGCTTTTTTTTGGAATATGCAAGAAAATTCGCAAACTTTTTATCATATTTTGCCAAATGGCGTCAAAATCGTGCATCGATGGACGCCTTCTCCTGTTGCGTATGTGGGTGTGATGGTAGGCGCGGGTACGCGCGATGAGGAGCCGGAGATAAACGGCATGGCGCACTATATTGAACATTGCGTATTCAAAGGTACAGCGCATCATTCGGCGCGCCAGATCATCCATGCCATCGAAGGCATAGGCGGCGAGATCAACGCCTATACTACCAAAGAGGAGACCACATTCTATGCCGCCATTCTCACCGAACATGTGCAGCTGACCTTGCATCTCATCGCCGAGATGATCCTAAAACCAACATTTAAGAAAGAAGAGACGGACAAGGAGCGGATGGTGATCATGGACGAGATCGAGAGTTATAACGATAGCCCGAGTGAACTTATCTACGATGATTTTGAAAGTCTGGTCTTTGCCGGTAGCAGCCTTGCGCTACCTATCTTAGGCACCAAGAAGACGCTGAAGCATCTCTCGTCCAAACCCGACTATGCGCTGGACTGGATGGCGCAACACTACACCCCGAATCGGATGGTCGTTTTCTGCCAAGGCAACGTGAAACCTGATAAGATCTTCAAGATCGCGGAGAAGGAGTTTGGAGAAATAGAGGATCGGAATAATCAGAATAATCGGAGTATTCCGAATACTCTGAATACGCCTGAACATGAGCGGTCTTTCAAAAAGCACACGCACCAAGTCCATGCCATGTTAGGTGGCAGGGCATATCCGTTGGGGCACGAGAAGCAGTTAGCAATGTTTTTGCTCAATAATATCCTGGGCGGAGGGAGTCTGAACAGCCGTTTGAATCTGAGTCTGAGAGAGTCAAAAGGACTTGTATATACTGTCGAATCGACCTATACGCCGCTGAGTGACACGGGATATTGGTGCATTTATTGGGCGTGCGACCCTGAAGACTACGAGTATAGTCTAGGATTAGTACGACATGAGCTGGACAAACTCCGCACGACACCCTTGACCGAGAGCGGACTGAAGCATGCTTTGGAGCAATTACGGGGTCAGTTAGCTATCTCGGCACAGAATCAGGAGAACAGCGCATTGGCGTTGGCGAAGTCGATGTTGTACCATGGAAGCGCACCATTATGGCAGGAAACATTCGACAAAATTGCACAAACGTCAGCACAGAACCTCTCAAATGTAGCAAATGAGCTGTTTTGTGACGAAAATTGTTACATTTTGACATATATTTGATGCAAAAACGTATTTTTTTGCACTTTTTCCTCTAAAAATTTGGTTATATAAAAAAAAAGTCGTACCTTTGCGCGATTTTTCGTCTGTGCGCGTATGCGTATTCCGTATATTATATACGTACGCGTATAAGAAAAAAGTCAAAACGAACGAAATAATTAACAATAATAACAAACAATGAAGAAGATTTTTACACTTTTGTTTCTTGCTGCGATCAGCATAGGATTGTTCGCAGAGAAACAAGTCAGCGGTGTGGTAGTGGACGCGAAAGGCGAGCCGGTGATCGGCGCCAGCATCCAAGCGAAAGGCACCACACAGGGTACGATCTCGGACTACGACGGAAAGTTCGAGATGGAAGTGCCGGAATCTGTGAAGACTCTGGTAGTCAGTTTTGTCGGTATGGAGACGAAAGAAGTGCAGGCAGAGAAAAATGTACGTGTTGTGTTGGCAGAGAACTCCGAGGTCATCCAAGAGGTGGTTGTAACGGGTTACGGCAATGTGAGCAAGGGTTCTTTCGCCGGATCTGCAGTAGCCGTGAGCGCAGACGACATTGAGAAGAAGAGTCCGTCAGAGGTAACCAAAGCCCTTGCGGGTGAGGTAGCCGGTGTCCAAGTGGTTAACACCTCCGGTCAGCCGGGAACGAACGCATCGATTCGTATCCGTGGTATCGGTTCTATCTACGCAAGCAACGCTCCGTTGTACGTTGTAGATGGTATTCCTTATCAGGCAGGTGACATTGCATCCATTGACCCGGGCGATATTGCTTCGACTACGATTCTGAAAGACGCTACCGCTACTTCGTTGTATGGTAGCCGTGGCGCCAACGGTGTGATCGTGATCACGACGAAGAAAGGTACATCGGGTGAGTCCGGTAAGATTGACGTAGATGTGAAGTACGGTGCCAACATGCACTGGTTGCCGATGTACGACGTCATCACCGACCCGAAGGAGTACGTCGAGATGTCCTGGCAATCAATCTACAACTCGCTGAACGGATCATACATGTCGGAAGACAAATTGATCCAAGCGGTGAACAACACGTTGTTCTCGTCAAAGGGTCTTCCTGTAGGTTACAACTTATGGGATCACGCCGGCAACGAGTTGATCAATGGTTATACCGGTAAGTTCTACCCGGAGGTTCAGATGTTGGAGCAATACAAAGATATGATCTCGTGGGATAAAGCTATCTTCCGCGCAGGTCAGAAAGCCGACGCTACCGTCCGTATTTCCGGAGGATCGGAGAAGACATCGTACTATGTTTCCTTCGGTTATCTGAAAGACGAGGGATACTATATCGGATCTGACTTCGACCGTTTCACGGCACGTTCCAACATCGAGTTCCAACCCAAGAAATGGTTCAAGGGTTCGATGAACGTATCGTACACCTATTCTTCCACCAATGCAGTCGGTCAAGGCAGCAACATGAACAACGGTTTTGCGTATGTGAATGAGATTCCGCCGATTTATCCGGTTTATGTATATGGCAGCGAGAAGAACGGTTCCGGTACTATTCCTGTAGGCAAATACAGCTATGGTAATGGTATTACCGGTAAGACGATCAACAGTAACGGTTATATTCTGATTGATCCGAAAACCGGTGGTCCGATGTTTGACTACGGTATGTATGAAGGTTGGGGTCGTGCTTACGGTTCCGGTATTAACCCTGCCGGTTCGCTGGTATGGGATAGAGATAACACCGTACAACACCAAGTGGCAGCGAACGCGAATTTAGAGTTCAAGCTCTATGAGGGCTTGAAACTCAAGATTACCGGTGGTTTGCAATATCTGGGTGCTACGAACTCGGATTACACGAATGCATTCTATGGCGATGCAGCAGGTATCGGTCGTATCGGAAAGACGCAATACAACTTACTGGCGTTTGATATCATCGAGCAGTTGTCTTACAACAAGACCTTCGGCGAGCACACGCTGGATATGTATGCGCTCCACGAGACGAACTACTATCAGTACGGCATTATGGCTGGTGGTATGAACCACGTAGCCGCAACGACAGGTCCTTCCGTATTGGAATGGGGTAACGCGGTTCAGATGTCGTATATGACCTCTTATAAGAATATCACGACGCTGGATAGCTGGTTGATCAATGCAAGTTATTGGTACAACGAGCGTTACGGTATCACGGCTAACTACCGTGCCGACGGTTCGTCTAAATTTGCCAAGGGTCACCGTTGGGGTCATTTCGGCTCGGTCGGTGTATCGTGGAAATTCACCAACGAGAGCTTCATCGACAATACGGCAGCCGGCGATTGGTTGAAGAACGGTAAGTTACGTCTGAGCTGGGGTGCCAACGGTAACCAGGGTATCAGCAACTACCTCTATTCTGATCAATACTCGATCGAGAACGTAGATGGTGAGGTTGGTTATGTATGGGATTACAAAGGTGCCAAAGATATCACTTGGGAGCGTACGCAGGTGGTTGACGTCGGCTTGGAGTTGAGTCTGAGCAAGTATCTGGATTTGGAATTTGATTACTTCTGGAAATACACAGACAACCTATTGATGCCGAAGTACACTGCTTCTTCGCAAGGTTACTCCAGCACATGGGTAAACGGCGGTTCGATGTCCAACAACGGTGTTGAGTTCCAATTCAAAGTGCACGCTGTAGATACGCGTAACGTGAAGTTAGACGTACGTCTGACGGGTGGTCACTACCACAACAAGGTGCTGACCTTGCCGACCGACATCAATACAGAGACCGAGATGCTGTATAACGGCGGTATCGCCAAAGGCTTCTCGTTGTACGACTACAACATGCCGCAATATGCCGGTGTGGATGCAGAATCGGGTAAGGCTTTGTACGTAGCATACTATGACGAGACTTTAGGTTCGTTCGGTTATACGAGTGCAGCCAACCGTCGTGCTCGTGGTGAGCAAGGAAACAACTATATCGACAACGTATATTTGTATCGCGAGCAACACCCGGATGCAGTTATCAAGACGACTACGACCGACCAGTATCCGTACGCAGGATCTGATTATCTGGGCAAGTCTGCAGAGTTTGCATTGGAAGGTGGTATCGGAATCGATTTCGAGGCTTACGGTGTATCTCTCTCCGTTATGTGCCCGTATCGTATCGGAGGTTATGGTGTTGATTACCAATACGCTACTTTGATGCAATCGGAGCGCGTAGGTAAGATCAACTGGCACGTAGATATGCGTAATGCATGGTCTCCGCAGATGACAGCAGCTGAGAAACAAGCTATCGCAGACAAGGGCATAGCAGGTGTTCCGCGTCTGTCTAATGGCGATGACAAATACGCCAGCTCGATCTCGGATCGTTTCCTGATCTCGAACTCGTACCTCTCTCTGTACAACGTACGTCTGGGATACAAGTTCCCGAAAAAACTGATCGAGAAGATTAAACTGAATGTATTGGAGTTGTATGTAACAGGAGACAACCTCGCGCTGATTTCCGCACGTAAAGGTTACAACCCGATGACTTCTTACGCAGGTTCTTCGGATACGTATCAATACACTCCGCTCTCCACGATTATGGGCGGTATCAAGTTCCAATTCTAAAGACTAAGGAGGCAAACATATGAAAACGATAACAAAACTATTGCTTATATTCACGACGGCAGTATCCCTTGCCGGCTGTGACGAGTTCTTGAATCAACCTCCTATCGGCGGTTCCTTGATCCAAGAGCAATATGACCAACTTGGTAATAAGTTGGAAGGCTCGATGCGCGGTGTGTATTCAATGATGTATGCCGTGTCGTCGACGGAGAACTTCGGTCAACGCTCGATTGACATGTACGGCGATCTGCTGTGCAGCGATATGGCCTTAACCGACGAATCGTACGGTTGGTTCATGTACGATGAGCGTCAATTGACTCGTGAGTATCGTAGTGGCTATTTATGGAGCCACTTCTACGGTATGCTGCGTAATATCAACATGGTGATTTCCACGGTGAAGACGCAGACCACGTTCTGGGACAACCTGAACAAATACGGCATGCCGACCGACGGTCTGAACGTGCTGGATGAGTCAGGCAACGTAATCTATCACTATAACGAGCAGGACTCGCTGAGTGCGATCTACTACGCACAGGCTTTGACCATGCGTGGATATGTCTATTCGAGTCTCGTGCGTTTCTTCGTTCCGACGGTAGATCACTTGTTCAACGGTGGATACAATTTGACGAACTATCCGTGTTTCCCCGTGTACACCGAGGCGAACATGAACGACGGCGCACAGCCGCTGGCGATGCTCAACGAAGTATATACCCTCATTGACCAAGACTTGACGAGTGCTATCTCGGTATTTGATGCTTTCGGCAAAGAATACGAAGGCGCAAGCAAGCTGGAGGTGGACATCAATGTAGCACGCGGTATATTGGCTTACTACTATCTGAACCGTGCACGCGAGATCAACGTAGGAGCGTCGAACCCGCTGTTAGAGATGCCGATGCGCAAAGCGTTGACGTACGCAGACCAAGTGATCCAAGCCCACGAGCATGAGATCATCCCTAACCGTTCGGTTCTGACAACCGGTTTCAACAACATAGAGGACAAATCGTGGATGTGGGGACAGAATGTGACGGTAGAGACGACCGGTGGTCTGGCATCGTTCCAAGGTCACGTAGATATCCACTCTTACTCCTATGCATGGGTAGGCGGCACGAAAGCGATAGACAAACACCTGTATGACGAGATCCCGGCTTGGGACGTCCGCAAACTGTGGTTCAATGACGGCAAGGCGAACAGCACGTATGCCCTTTGCCCGGACAAGAAGTATTTCTCCTCCAAGAACCCGACTTCTACTGCAACAGACAATATCGACCGTGAGTGGCTGAGCGATAACGTATTCATGCGTATTGAGTTGATGTATCTCATCGCTTCGGAGGCTTGTTATTTCCTGGAGGACCTCGATTCCGCAGCTATGTATCTGACGGCTATCACGGACGAGCGTATCAACCTGCAGGATTCGACGGCAGCCGACAAATATGCAACCTACAGAGCAAGCCTTTCCACCGACGAAGAAGAATTCATCAAAGCGCTTATCCTAAACTGGCGTGTTGAGTTGTGGGGCGAAGGATACGGATTGCAGACTTTCCGTCGTCTGACTTGTCACAAATACAAGTATTACAACGAGGAGACGAAGACTGTGGAAGAGAAAGTACGCAGGGGTGCTAACCACGCGTACGACAAGGGAGCCGAGATAGCTTACGATGATGAAACCAAATATACGATGCAGATTCCTGCTTCGGAAACGAACTACAACCCTCATCTAGGAGACTAAATGAGAAAAAGATAAAAACAATATAAACCACAAAATTTTTCGAGTTATGAAAAAGAGTATTATTTTTTCGCTGATCGCTATGACATTTGTAGCGTTCACAGTGACAAGTTGTAATCCGGAAAAGCAAAAGGATCCGACCAACACTTCTATCACCGGTCTTACTGTTAAGCCGAGCCAACTTGTATTATCCGTTGGTGAGAGCACTCGTCTGGCTTATGTAACAGAGCCTGCAGGCGCGAGCGTAACCATCACTTGGACCAGTTCCAACACCGATGTAGCAACCGTTAGCAACAACGGTACCGTAACTGCTGTAGATCTTGGTAACGCAACGATTACCGCTAAATCTGGTGACTACACCGCAACTTGTGAAGTAACCGTTAAATCGGAGTACGAGGCGCTCAACTTCACCGGTGCATTTGTGTATGACTATGACACCACCTATAGTGATAAACTTGATACCCTCCGCAGCGAGTCTTGGGGGGCTAAGTACTACGTAGCAAAGAAAGTGCTCTGCAACGTAATGGTCTTCTCTGAAGGTTTCTACTATAACGAAGATTTTGAGCTCTCCGGTACAGACAAAGGTGCGATTCTTGAATTCCAAGCTCCTTTCTACTGGGCTCCGGCATGGGCTAACAACGGTAGTGGAACAAAGTTCGTGTTGGGTGACTGGGCAATCACGAATGAGTATCCGGACAGCACTACAACTGTAGGTAGACCGTTCTCTATCGATGAGGCTAACTACACCAGCGCTATCTACGATTATATCATCGACCGATACATTGAAAAGGATCAACAAAAAGCAGGTCAAGACCTGCAGAGAGCATCCGGCTATATCAGCGGTGCTACTCTAAGAATTTACGAGTACCATACGACAGAAGAGGGTTATGGAAGTGACGGATACTACGCATCGTACATTCCTGATCTCTTCTTTGAAGAAGGTTACTTGGATTTCGAAGACAACTACAGCGCATCGAAATACATGCTTAGCGTAAATGCTTACAGCCTCAAGGCTAAAGAACTCCTTTGGGAATCGGATACTACGACCTATGAGATCTATCAGTACGGTGCACACTTCAAAGAGACAGATACCGATATTGAGCTCGTTGACCAGAAAGTTTATTTCGGTAACGAATACAAGTATGAGTTCAATGCTCCTGCAAAAGTTAACGCTCGTCAGGGTGAGAAGCAGGCTCGTTATATTGAGATGCCTGTGCTGACAGAGGCTCAAAGAGCAACTCTGCGTGAGCAACTTGACCGTGCAAAAACGTTCAAAGTAAAGAAATAATCGTGTTCTAAACACCGTCTTACTACAACACCACGGGCAGGAATGCGCGTGGTATTGTAGTAATATAAGAAGACCTATAATGCGTGCTTTCAGGGACATAATATTGTTTATCTCGTTCGTTATGATGAGCGGGATAGCCTATGCTGTCCCTGCACAGCAGGCATGGATGGAAGCTACCACTCAGTCGGGAGAAATAATCCTCGTCACCTTACGCGGCGATGAGTTCTACCATTGGTACGAAGACCTAAACGGCAACTATTGGGAGAAAAACGATCAGGGTTTGCTGCATATGGAGACAGCAGCCCGGCTATCGAAGCGCCAAGAGCAGGCACAGGCGCGAAGAATCCAACAGCAATACACGACCAATACCGATTTCCCGAAAACGGGCACGGTACACGTAGTCGTACTGCTCGCACAATATGCGGACAAGAGTTTTGTGATTCAGGATCCTGTCGAGCAATTTACGAACCTATACAACGAGCACCGTTTTTCCCAGAACGGCTCTACCGGCTCTGTACGCGATTATTATTTAGCATCCTCCAACAACATGCTGGATGTACAGTTTGATGTCTATGGTCCCTATACGCTTTCCAAAAATGAGGAATACTATGGCGGAAACACCAAGTCATCCAACAACAAGAATGCGCAAGAGCTGGTGAAAGAAGTGACCAAACTCGCCGAGACAGCGGGTGTGGATTTCACGAAATACGACAACAAAAACAGCGGTTATGTCGATTTGGTAGCGGTTGTGACCGCCGGACATAACGAAGCAGAAGGCGGTGAGGCCAAAAGTATATGGCCGCATCAAAGTACGGTCTGGAATACGACCCGCGTGAGCGGAAAGATTCTGACCGCCTACCTCATGACCTCCGAGTTAAGAGGATACAAGGGCCACGTCATGGCCAATATCGGCACATTCTGCCATGAGTTCGGACATGTGTTAGGTTTACCCGACCTGTACGACACCAAAAATAAAGAAGCTTATACAGTAGGCACATGGGATGTCATGTGTTCCGGCTGCTACAATAATAACTCTCGCACCCCTCCTGTCTATTCGGCTTTCGAGCGGTTTATGCTGGGATGGATGACTCCTCAGCAACTCAACGCACCTATGCAATATAAGTTGGGTTCATTGGAGCAAACGAACAGCGCGTATATCTTTGCCAAGACCAATTCTAATCTCACTCCCTTCTTTCCAAATCCATCCGAGTATTTCATGATTGAAAACCGGCAACGGGAAGGATGGGACAGTATTAGTTCGTGCTTGCCTGGCACAGGCTTGCTGATATCGCATATCACGTTCTCGCAAGACCGTTGGTACAGCAATACATTTAATAACTACACCCCCTTAGGATACGATGTGGTAGAAGCCATTCAGCCCGGCCAGACACAGGCGGCTTCTGCTTCAGATACCTACCCCGGTAAGGGCGGTGTTACATCGTTCCTACCTACCCTCAACAACGGACAGGTATTAACGAACTACCAATTATCCAATATCTTCGAGCGCGCAGACGGGAAGGTATCGTTCTTTGTCGGTAACGCTTCGGATCTGAAGATACAACTAACACCGCAGGTACCGGACACTTTTGTCAGCACGTTTGACAAGAAGGTCATCGAATACGATGAGCAAACGGTAACCATCTACGGCAAAGACTTATCGTCAGAGTTGCTGCAGATCCGTGTAACGGGTCGTTTTTACCTGTCTTGGGACGGCGAGACTTGGGGTAGTTCGGGTGATACCCTAACCGATTCGATTCAAGACGGCAATTATCAGCGAGATCTGCATATCCGCTATACTCCCTCTCGTCAGTTGTGCTCCGCCACAACGGGTCTGCTGACGATCTTCACGGCAGACAGTACGGATTACCTCTTAAGGACGCTTTACGGCATTGCGCCAAGACCGAACTATCTCACCGCCGTAGATACGATTATGGCGGATAAGCAGAGTACGAGCTCGTTCCGTGCTACATGGACAGAGGTGGAAGATGCCGAGTATTACTACCTCACTTTGTATCGGGGTGATAAAAACGACACTACGGTCACCTATACCGAGCAAGAGCAACGCGAAGTGATGGCACCAAATACAGCTACCACCTTCTCGGATCTCCGCTCGGGCACATTCTATCGGGTGGCCATACAAGCGGCAGAACAAAAGAGCTGTTTTGAGAATATATCTCCTAGCAAAGAGATGCTCACCTCCACGCTCAAGGACGTAAAAGAAGACAGCCGGATACCAGTAGTCATCACCGATGACGGCAGGTATATTCTGCTCACGGAGACCGCTCTTCCGGAAGGAACCCATATGGCTATCTACGATTCGGAAGGCATGTTGATGCATGTGCAAACATTGGCTACAGGTGTCATCAACCCCGATATACCGGTAGATAAATTGTGCAAGGGGCATCTCTACCTGATTAAGCTATTTGCCGATCGAATGAGTAGAAAAGACTTATGGGCGAAGTTCATCTATAAAAAATAAGACATATGAAAAAGATTGTATCATTAACCATGACGATGGTTCTTTCCGCGATGACGGTTATGGCCATTAGCCCCTACAAGCTGGAGAAGATTGCAGGGCATCATGTACTGAAGAGTACGGGTGAGCAAGCGGTTGTGCTTGCCGAGTTCGATCAGGACGAGGACGTTAGCAACATGCCGGCCGAGGTGCGCTCGTTATTGGACACCTACATCGGCGTAGAATCGGACGATGCCGCTTTTGTACAATTCGCTCAGGCTGATAATGATTCGATAGGTCCGTTATTGGGCAATATCGAGTACGACCAAGGTACGCCGTACAATGACTTGTGCCCGATCATCAATGGCGGTCGTGCCATTACGGGTTGTGTAGCAACGGCTATGGCACAGATCATGCGTTACTGGAAGCACCCGCGCGTAGGCACCGGAGAAGCTACCTACACCTCATCCAGCGGTGCTGCTACGTACGTCTTTTCGCAGCATCCCTTCGATTGGGACAATATGTTGGAGCAATATACCTATAGCAAAATGGGTTATCCCACGTACAATGAAACGCAAGCTGCAGCAGTAGCGAACTTGATGCTGGCTTGCGGCGCGTCGGTGAATATGAACTATTCTTCGGAAGCCAGCGGATCCTATATTCAATATTCGTATAACGCTCTCCGGACCTATTTCGGTTATTCCGAGAACATGAAATACTACGAGTCCGATTCGCCCAACTGGGAAGACTGGACGGAGAATCTGCAGGAGCAGTTCGACAAAGGCCTACCGGTACTCTATGCAGGTACTGCCACGAGCGGCGGACACGCTTTTGTGCTGGACGGTTATAAGATTGAACCAACATCAACGGGAGGCAAACGCACCATGTTCCACGTTAACTGGGGCTGGAGCGGACATTATAACGGCTGGTACCCACTTCGCGGCCTGAAACCGGATAAAGACAACTACTCTAATTTGCAGCAACGTGTAGTCCTCGATATCCGCCCCGTTTATCCGCAGGATATCGAGCAAACGGAGGCCAATGAGAGCGTTCGCGCAAGCAAAGAATTGCGTAACGGACAAGTGGTGATCGTACGTAATAACAACGTCTATACAGTTCAAGGACAACGAATCCAATAAGATTCCTCCATTTTACCCCACAATTTTGTTAAATTGTTAATAACTCGCGTAAGTCATTGAATTTACGCGAGTTATTGTATATCTACGATTGTTGAAAACCTGTTAATAAAACAATTGAAAAATTTTTTTGTGGGGGAATGTGGGGAATATCAAATATTTTTTGTATCTTTGCAGCGTTTTTTAACAAAAGTGGTGAATTATGCAAACCTTTATTGGAAATATCGAGGCAAAGTTAGATGACAAAGGACGTATCTTTGTGCCGGCGGTGTATCGTAAGATTCTGGCAGAAGAGGAGTCCAAGCGCATTGTGATGCGTCGGGATACCGATAACGAGTGCCTGATGTTCTACCCCGAGAGCGTTTGGAACGAGAAAGTAGAGCAGTTGCGTCAGACATTGGACGAGTGGGATCCGGAAGATCAGCTCATCCTGATGCAATTCATGGCCGATGCCGAATACTTGGAGATGGACGGTCAGGGACGCATCTTGCTGCAAAAGAAGAACCTCGAGACCATCGGTGCGCAGAACGACGTGCTGTTTGTCGGCATGCTGAATCGTTTTGCCCTCTGGGCGCCGGACACCTTCGCGGCTAAGAAACTGAGTCAAACAGAACTCGCTGCACGTCTACGTGCAAAAATGAAAAAATCATAAATGGATTCTGTCTATCACATACCTGCAATGCTACAGGAGACGATCGAGGGCTTGGCAATCAAGCCTCAAGGAGTCTATGTAGATGTCACGTTCGGAGGCGGAGGACACTCGAGAGCCATCCTTCAAAGGATGGACTCTATTGGTGATTTGTCATTTGACATTGGTCACTTATATTCCTTTGATCAGGACAAAGATGCGTTGCAGAATGCGATTGAGGATGAACGATGGACGTTCGTGCATAGCAATTTCCGGTATTTGCGCAACTGGATGGACTATTACGGAGTGGAACATATAGATGGTCTGTTGGCCGATTTGGGAGTTAGTTTTCACCACTTTGATTGCCCCGAACGCGGATTCAGTTTTCGCTTTAGCGCGCCGTTGGACATGCGTATGAACCAGACGGCTAAGCGTACCGCGGCGGATATCGTGAATGGATACAGCGAAGAGGAATTAGCGAAGATCTTCTTTCTCTACGGAGAACTAAAGAACGGTCGAGGCATCGCCAAGAATATCTGCAAAGCCCGTAGTCAGAAGCCGATTGAGCGCACCGAAGACCTCGTAGCCGCTTCGCGTATACCGGCCGAGATGAGCAAAGAGTTGGCGCGCTTGTTCCAAGCCCTGCGCATCGAGGTGAACGACGAGATGGGAGCCTTGCGGGATATGCTGGTAGCCGCCAGAGATCTGCTGAAGCCCGGAGGACGAATAGCCATCCTGACCTATCATTCGCTCGAAGACCGGCTGGTAAAGAATTTCCTGCGCAGCGGCAACCTTGAGGGAACGATCGAAAAAGATTTTTACGGCAATAACTTAAGTCCCTTCACCCTCATCGAGAAAGGACGCGAAGCTTCCGCCGAAGAAGTAGAACGCAATCCGAGAGCCCGCAGCGCCAAACTACGCGTAGCTGAGAAAAAATGACCAAATGGTAAATGAATAAATGGTAAATAGTCAGGACATACAGAGTTGGCTGAACGGAGATAAACTTCGTAGCAAACGCTTCAAGGAGCAATATCCGTTGATCGGTCTGATAGCCGGTCTGGTGTTTCTGTATATCCTGTTCGGCTATCAGTCGGCTAAGCAGCAGCACCATTTGACGGACACGAAGAATGAGATGCTGGATGCCAAGTTCCGCTACATGACCATCAGCGCCCAGCTGACCAATACCACGCGTCAGTCGCATATCATCGATGCCTTGCGCGAATGCGGCAGTACGCTGCAAGAAAATACCAAACCACCAACCAAAATCCTTAACTATTATGAGTGACGAACAACGAAACACGGTGTGGCGCTTCGCCATCATCTTCATCATCATCGCCCTTGGCTTTGTAGCCGTGCTGGCGAAAATCATTTACATTCAGACCGTAGAACGAGCCGAGTGGCTCAAGGTAGCCGAACGGCAAGTGCCGACGCTCAAACCGATCAAAGCCACGCGCGGTAACATTCTCGACTGTAACGGTCGACTCCTGGCGAGCAGTATGCCGCAGTATTATATATATATGGATACGCGCGTACCCGCGTTGCACGAGAAGAACGGCGCGCTGTTTACGGCCCATATCGACTCGCTGAGCAAAGACCTGGCCACCATCGTAGGCGGTAAGACCGCAGCGGAATACAAGAACCGCATCGTGCAAGCCTACCGGCGTGGCGAGAAACGACTCAAAGTATGCGACCATCGGATCAACTACCTGCAACGGCGCGAGTTGGAGCAGAACGCGTTGATCAAAAAAGGCAAATACAGGAGCGGTATCTTCTTTGAGGACCAACACCGCCGCATCAAGCCCTACGGCGTACTGGCCAGCCGGACCATCGGTAGTATCTACGGCGAAGACGGCGTCGGCAACTCAGGGCTGGAGAAGCGTTTTGACAAAGAGCTGCGCGGCGTGGACGGCATGAGTAGCATCCAGCGTATCGGCGGTCGGAACGAGTCCGTGACCATCGAAGAGGCGGAAGACGGACTCGATGTCGTGACCACCATCGACGCCAACCTGCAAGATATCGTGGAGAACGCTTTGTGGGCCAAGACCGCAGAGAAACATGCGAAATGGGGCTGCTGCATTCTTATGGAGACGCAGACGGGCTATATACGCGCCATAGCGAACCTCGACCGCGATGAAGACGGCGATTATTTCGAGGCGCAGAACCATGCCGTGCAGCGTGTTGAACCGGGTTCTACCTTCAAGACGATTGCCCTATTAGCGGCGCTCGATGACGGCAAGATAGAGATAGACGACACGATAAGCGTCAGCCGTCAACCTTGGAAATACTTCACGGTACAACATACAGATGCCCACCCGATGGACACAATGCTGACCGTTCGTTCGGCCTTGGCGGTATCGAGTAACATCGCGTTGGCGAAGATCATCACGCGCAGTTACGAAGGCTCGGCGAAGAAATTCGTCAAGCGAATCGAGAAAATGGGGCTGATGGATAGTATCTATTGCGAGATCCCGGGTGCAGACAAGATACGTATCGACATACCGAAGGACACCGTGACGCTCAGTAAGATGGCGTACGGCTATTCGGTCGAACTGAGTCCGATGCAGATCATGATGTTCTACAACGCCGTCGCCAATAACGGCCGTATGGTGCGACCGATGCTCGTCACTTCGATCCAGCAAAACGGCGAGATACGGAAGAACTTCAAAACCGAAGTGGTCAAGTCCTCTATCTGCTCCAAGAGCGCCCTCCGGGATATCCGAAGTGCCTTGCACGACGTGGTTTGGGACAGCCATCTCGGTACCGCTTCGGTCAACCGTTGGAGAGGACGAAAGGCACAATCCGACTTGGTAGCTATCGCCGGTAAGACCGGTACCGCCCAGCTCATCATCCCGGGCCGCGGTTATTCCGGTAAGCACCATAGAATCACCTTCGTCGGCTATTTCCCCGAAGAGAACCCGCGGTACACCTGTATCTGCATGATCGAAGATCCGCAATATCCCTACGACGCAGGCATGGACTGCGGCAGTACGGTACGCACCATTGCCGAAAAGACCATGGCCTACACGGGATGCTATATATACGATCAAGGAGAACGCAAATTAGAAAAACGTTAATACAATGATATTAAGCGAATTATTATCAGTGATCCAACCGATCGAGATCATCGGTTCGACGGACAAGGAGATTAAGGGTCTGCATTTCGACAGCCGCAAGATCGGCGAAGGCGACCTGTTTGTAGCCCAGGTAGGCACAGCAGTAGATGGACATACATTCATTGATGGTTGTGTCGCCAAAGGTGCTGCAGCAGTCGTGTTGAGCGACCGCGCCTATTTCCCTGAACCCTGTAGCGACTTGTCGCGTCCTGAAGCGAAGCGTCCTACCACCTTTATCCTCGTAGAGAACACGGATAAGGCCTTGGGTTTGTTGGCCGGCAAGTGGTTCGGTGAGCCGAGTAAGGAATTGACCTTGGTCGGCGTGACGGGTACGAACGGCAAGACGACCATCGCTACCTTGTTATACAAGCTCGTACGCGCGATGGGACACAAAGCCGGCTTACTCTCTACCGTGGTCAATTATATCGAAGACGAAGCCGTTCCGGCTACGCATACCACGCCGGACGCGATTGAGTTGAACGGGCTCTTGCGTCGCATGGTCGATGCCGGCTGCACCTATGCTTTCATGGAGGTCAGCAGCCACGCCATTGCCCAAGAGCGTATCGCCGGACTCGATTTTGATGGGGCATTGTTTACCAACCTCACCCGCGATCATATCGACTATCATAAGACCTTCGATAACTACCGCGACACCAAGAAACGCCTCTTCGACGGACTGAAGAAAACCGCGTTTGCGGTCACGAACAAAGATGACAAGAACGGACTCGTCATGACGCAGAACTGCAAGGCCGCCGTACATACCTACTCTACCCGTTCCTTGGCAGACTACAAAGCGCAGATCCTCGAAGAAGGATTTGACGGTATGATGCTCAGTATCAACGGCAAAGAGGTGTTTGTACCGTTGGTAGGACGATTCAACGTATCGAACCTGCTCTGCATCTACGGAGCTGCCCTCAACCTCGGTTTCGATGAATTAGAGGTGCTGCGCGTCCTCTCTACCCTTAAGCCGGTGAACGGTCGTTTTGAGACGATCCATAGCCCCAAAGGTTGGACAGCGATCGTGGACTATGCCCACACGCCGGATGCCGTGGATAATGTCATTCAGACTATCCGCGAGATCAAAAAAGAGGGCGCTAAACTCATCACCGTGGTCGGTTGTGGCGGAAATCGCGATAAGGGCAAACGGCCGATGATGGCTAAGATCGCGAAACAAGGCAGCGAGCAATTGATTCTGACATCTGATAATCCGCGGGATGAAGAGCCCAAGGATATCCTTCGGGATATGACGGACGGCCTGACAGCAGATGAGTTACGCAGTACGCTCGTCATTGAAGACCGCGCTGCAGCCATCCAGACGGCATGTACGCTGGCGCAAGCTAACGATGTCATCCTCATCGCCGGCAAAGGACACGAAGATTATCAGATCATCAAGGGCGTCAAACACCATTTTGACGACCATGAAATCGTAAGAAAATTTATTTAAGTCGTAATAACGTAATGACGTAATGACGAAATAACGAAAATATATGTTATATCATTTTTTTCAACATTATAACGAACTCTTAGGTGCGCGTTTGTTCACCTATATCTCGTTCCGCGCCATCGTAGCCGGCATTATTGCGCTGCTGGTAAGCATCTGGTTCGGCAACTGGTTCATCGATTTCATGAAGCGCCGTAACATCACCGAGACGCAACGCGATGAGAAGACCGACCCCTTCAATGTAGGTAAGAAAGGCGTACCGACGATGGGCGGCCTCATCGTCATTGCCGCCATCCTGCTGCCTTGTCTGCTGCTCGGTAAGTTGACGAACGTCTATATGATTTTGATGCTCATCACGACGCTGCTGATGGGCGCGCTGGGCTTTGCGGACGATTATATCAAGACCTTCAAGAAGAACAAAGACGGCCTCAACGGTTGGATCAAGATCGCCGGTCAGGTAAGCTTGGGTCTCATCGTCGGTTTGACGCTTCGTTTTGCACCGATGACCACCATGAACGAAGTGGTCACGAGTCATATCGAGAACAACGTCGTGGTCGTAGAGAAGACGCCGGAGATCAAGTCCACGCAGACGACCATCCCCTTCGTCAAGCATCATAACTTCAACTATGCCGACCTCTTCTCCTGGACCGGAGATACCAATAAATACCGTTTCGGCTGGATCTTCTTCGTGCTGCTGACCGTGTTTGTGGTAGCAGCGGTAAGTAACGGCGCCAACCTCAACGACGGTATGGACGGCATGTGTGCCGGCAACTCGGCTATCATCGGCATCGCGCTACTCGTCCTTGCATACACCTCAGGTAGTGTCGTGTGGGCGGAATATTTCGATGTGATGTACATCCCGGGAAGCGAAGAGTTAGTAGTCTTCCTCGCATCGTTTGTCGGTGCGCTGGTCGGCTATCTCTGGTTCAACGGCTTTCCCGCACAGGTCTTCCTGGGCGACACGGGTAGCCTGACCGTAGGAGGTATCATCGGTGTATGCGCCATGGTGATTCATAAGGAGCTGATGGTGCCTGTTCTCTGCGGCATCTTCCTCATGGAGAGCGTCTCCGTCATCGTGCAGACGCAAGTCTATAAATACTACAAGAAACGCGGCCAACACGTGCGTATCTGGAAGCGGACGCCGCTCCATGACCATTTCCGCACGAGTGTCGATCAGGTGCTTAAGAACGATCCTACCTGTTCGATCGTGTTCAAAGGCAGCAAGAATCTGCACCACGAATCGAAGATCGTCCTTCGCTTCTGCATCGTGACCCTCATCTTGGCTGCCATCACGATATTAACTCTGAAGATAAGATAATAACCCCTCCCTGACCCTCCCCACAAGGGAGGGAAATAAGATGGAAACGATAATTCCTTCATATATTACTGCAAGAACAGCATCCTATCAACAATTGAAAGAGAATGCAAGGATGATGCGCCGCAATCCAACAGAAGCTGAGTATGTTCTTTGGAAGTATATACGGAATAATCAACTTGGGTATCGGTTTCGAAGACAGCAAATCTTGGATGATTACATCGTTGATTTCGTGTGTCTTGAAAAGAAACTAATCATAGAAGTAGATGGTAAGTACCATAGCGATGGTGAGCAGCGGGAATTCGATGCAATGCGGCAGAATAAGTTACAATCAGAAGGCTATCGAATGATTCGTTTTACCAACGAAGAGGTAACTACCAATATTGAGCAAACTGTTGAATGTATAAAAAAATATCTAATATGAGCAAGAGTAATCAGTCCTCTCTCCCTTGTGGGGAGAGCCGGAGAGGGGTTCGACGAATCGTAGTTTTAGGAGCCGGCGAATCAGGTAGCGGAGCAGCTATCCTGGCCAAAGAGAAAGGGTTTGACGTCTTCGTATCCGATTGCGGTACGATCAGCGAGCCCTATCGTGCGTTACTCGACCAGAACGGTGTCAAATGGGAAGATGGCAAGCACACGGAAGAACTCATTCTCAATGCCGACGAAGTGGTAAAGTCGCCGGGTATACCTTTGACCGCACCGCTGATTCAGAAGTTGCAGGCACAAGGTACGCCCATCATCTCGGAGATCGAGTTTGCGGCGCGTTACACGCATGCGAAGATGATCTGCATCACCGGTTCGAACGGCAAAACCACTACCACTTCGCTCATCTATTATATCCTTCGTCAGGCGGGACTCAATGTCGGCTTGGCGGGTAACATCGGCAACTCGCTGGCGTTGCAAGTGGCGCACGAAGATCATGACTACTACGTCATCGAACTGAGTTCTTTCCAACTCGATAACATGTACGATTTCAAGGCAGACGTAGCCATCTTGCTGAATATCACGCCCGATCACCTCGACCGGTACGATTACAAGTTCCAAAACTATATCGATGCCAAGTTCCGCATCACTCGCAATCAGACCAAAGAGGACTCGTTCATCTATTGGGCGGAAGATCCGGTCATCGACCGCGAGATGAAGAAGATCCAACTCGGCGCGACGCTCTACCCGTACGGATTCACCCAACCCAACCCGCTGCCGGTAGGCGAAGACGAACTGGCGCTCAAGGGTCGGCATAATGTACTCAACTCGATGGCCGCTACCATCGCCGCCAAAGTGGTGGGGATCAAGAAAGAAGTGATCCGCGAGAGCCTGATGACCTTCCGGGGTGTCGAACATCGATTGCAGTATGTAGCAACGGTCAACGGCGTACGATGGATCAATGACTCGAAAGCGACCAATGTTAATAGCTGCTGGTACGCGCTGGAGAGCATGACCACACCTACCGTACTTATCTTAGGCGGCAAGGACAAAGGCAATGACTATAGCGAGATCGACGATCTCGTTCGCGAAAAATGTCATACCCTCGTTTTCATGGGCCTGCATAACGAAAAACTGTGCGAACATTTTGGAGGCTTCGGCCTGCAAATCATCGATACCGATAATCTGCACGACGCTATCCAAGGGGCGTACAAAGCGGCGCACGAAGGCGACACCGTGCTGCTCAGCCCATGCTGCGCCTCTTTCGACCTCTTCAAAAGTTACGAAGATCGCGGCGAGCAGTTCATGGCAGCCGTAAGAAACCTATGACGACATGACGTCATGACGTAATAACGACATTAAACCTAAACCCCTACAAAAATGAAAAAGATTGATTTTAACAACATTGACCGCACATTCTGGGCATTATTCCTGGCCCTGATTGTAGTGGCGATCATCGCCCTTTTCTCGGCGTCTTCTACCCTCGTGTACATGCATCATTCGGCCTTGGGACCGATCGGACAGCAGATGTTCTTCATCATCCTGGGTATAGCCGCCGCCTTCGGTATTCAGTTTTTACCTACCTATTGGGTGCGCATAGGCGGGTACGCTCTGCTGGTTGTCAGTACCCTACTCGTCTTCTCAACCATGATACCGGGCAATCCGCTTGTGGTCACCATCAACGGTGCAGCCAGATGGGTACGTATCGCCGGCATCACTTTCCAACCCTCCGAACTGGCGAAATTGTCGCTCATCATCGTCATTGCCGACCAGTTAGCGCGTATTCGTACCGAAGCCGACAAACAGAAATATTTCTACCGCACCCTCATCATCGCGGCTGTGGTCATGCTGCCGATCATGGCGTCTAATCTCTCTACAGCAGTCCTTATCGGCCTGATCATCTTCTGCCTCTGGATACTGGCTCGCATCCCTTGGAAATACACGCTCTCTGTCCTTGGCATCGCCATCGTGGTCTTAGGCCTCGGCTACGCCATCGTCGAGTTCGGTTTTGTGCGTCCGGGACGCGCCATGCACGGACCGTTCAAACGGGCCACCACTTGGGTTGCGCGTATCGACCGCCATTTTGAGCATGACGACGCATCCAAGTATGTCCTCACCGACGAAAATATCCAGGAGGTCTATTCGTCGGTTGCTATCGCCCGCGGAGGCACATCGCCGGTAGGTGTACTGCCGGGAAACAGCAAAGAGCGCGATTACCTGCCGCTGGCCTTCGCCGATTATATCTTTGCTATCATCGTGGAAGAGTCCGGCATCATAGGGGCGTTTGGCCTGATCTTCATCTATCTCGCCATCCTCTTCCGAGCCTGTAACATATCCAGCCGCTATAACGACATGCCGGCGATGCTTATGACGATGGGTCTGGCACTGATGATCACTTGTCAAGCCCTCATCTCCATGCTGGTGGCCGTAGGACTCGGTCCTGTCACCGGTCAACCCCTACCGCTCATCAGCCGAGGCGGTACATCGGTACTGATCACCTCGATCTATTTCGGCATCATGATGGCGGTGAGTCGCGAACAAAAAGAACTACAAAATCGCGTCAACGAGACCAAAGAAGAGAGCCTCGAAGATGCTCCGATAGTTACGCTTGAATAACTGTTTAACGTTTTTATGTAATAAAAACCATTTTAACGATTTAACTGTTTAACATTAAATATGAAATATTTAATCTCAGGCGGAGGAACAGGTGGACACATCTTCCCCGCAGTAAGCATTGCAAACGCGCTGAAGGAATTGGATCCGGAGGCGGAGATACTGTTTATCGGTGCGCTGGGGCGCATGGAAATGGAGCGTGTACCGCAAGCAGGGTACAAAATCATCGGTCTGCCTGTGCGCGGATTCAACCGTGCCCAACCATGGAAGAACGTATCGGTACTTATCGACCTCGCCAAGTCCATTCACCAAGTGAAGAAGATCATCCGCGATTTCCAACCCAACGTCGGAGTCGGCGTCGGCGGATACGCGTCCGGCGCAGCCATGTGGGCGGCCGCTAACATGGGCATCCCTATCCTGCTTCAGGAGCAGAACGGTTTTGCCGGCGTGACCAATAAGATCCTCAAGGACAAAGCCACCAAGATCTGCGTGGCGTACGAAGGCATGGAGCGTTTCTTCCCTGCCGATAAGATCATCCTCACCGGCAATCCGGTACGGCAGAATCTTCTGCAAGGTCGAAAATCGATAATCGATAATCGAAAATCGCTCCTTATCATAGGCGGCTCTCTGGGTGCCCGCACGATCAACGAAGCCGTCCTTGCCGGCCTGCCTCAACTTAAAGCCGCAGGCATCCATGTCGTCTGGCAAACAGGTAAGACCTATTACGATAAAATTCAATCGTCAATCAATCGTACCTCGTCAATCGTCCAATCGTCAATCGAGGAATGGTTGGAAGTACAACCATTTCTCGGTGACATGCCGGATCGCTACGCCAATGCGGATCTCGTGATCTCCCGTGCCGGCGCCTCGTCCATCAGCGAACTATGCCTGCTCGGCAAACCGGCTATTCTGGTACCTTCACCCAACGTAGCCGAAGACCATCAGACGCACAATGCCATGGCGCTGGTCAATAAAGAGGCTGCGGTACTGGTACGGGATGCAGAAGCGGCGGAAATGTTAATTCCCACCGCTCTGAAACTTATCCAAAATGATAAGCAGTTAACGCTTCTCCATACAAATATCCTACGTCTGGCGCAACCCGACTCGGCACGCCGCATCGCAGAAGAAGTAATCAAGATTGCCAAGAAATAATCCAAACGCAAAAAAAAATGATGAGGAAACATACATTTTTGGCACTATGCTTGTCGATGGTAGGCGCAGTCCACGCGCAGTTTCATTTACAGGAAGTGCAAGTGGTTGGACAGCAGACGGAGATCCAATCGCAGGCCTATCGTTTAGTGACGCAGATAAGTAAAGAATCGATCGCTGCCTTGCCTGCCACGACCATTTCTGACCTGCTGCAGACCCTTCCCGGGCTGGATATCCGTACCCGCGGAGCGAACGGTGCGCAAGCGGACGTAAGCATGCGCGGCGGTACCTTCGACCAAGTACTGATTTTGCTTAACGGCGTATGTGTCAGCGACGCGCAGACAGGCCATTACGCGATGAATATCCCTATTCCCCTCTCGGCCATCGAGCGTATCGAAGTGCTGGAAGGTGCTACCGCTTCGTTAGCCGGCGGAAACGCCTTCTGCGGAGCGATCAACATCGTCACGCGACATGCTGACCGGGACACCTATCATGCATCCATGCAGATGGGTATGAACCGCTTTGCCAAAGCGGAACTAACCGGCGGTTGGCGACGCAATGAATGGCGGGTACTCGCGAGTGCCGATTACAGTCATAGCTACGGCTATTACGCGCCTAACCCAACCGACAAAGAGGCGACATCCCTCCGGAACTCCGACTTCAACGGCGCGAATATCTACCTCAACGCGACCTGGCGCGGATTGGAGATGCAAGTCGGGACGCAGTACAAAGATGCCGGAGCCGGTATGTTCTACGGCTTTGGTTCGCAGGACCAGTTCGATGCCACCCGCACCGCTTTCGGTTCGGCGCGCTACTCCCACACGTGGGGCAAATGGTCCTTGGACGCTTTGGCCGCTTATCGGGCGAATCATGACCGCTACGAGTGGCATCGGGGTACTGTTTCCAATCGCCATCTGACGCAGAACGCTACGGCTGCTTTGCGAGCCCACTACGCTTCGTCGATCGGGAAAACGACCGTCGGCATCGAGGCGCGCAACGAGAACATCCATTCGACCAATTTCGGCGATCATAACCGGCTGAACATCCATTATTTCGCGCAGCAGACCTTCCATGTGCAGCGTTTCTCTGCCTCCCTCACAGCAGGTGGCATCTACAACACCTCGTTCGCCCATCATTGGACGGTAGGAGCCGATCTCGGCTATGCCTTTGACTGCGGCGTATCGCTCTATGCCAATGCCAACCGTTCGCTGCGCATGCCGACTTTCACTGACCTCTATTACGATGCCGGCAACCAGCTCGGTAATGCGGATTTGATGCCGGAGAAAGCATGGACGGCATCGTTCGGCACCGCGTATCAGCAATCGTTTGACAAGGCCGGTACGTTCGCTATCAATGCCGAGCTGTACCATCGTTGGGGACGCGATATCATCGATTGGATCTATGTCCCCTCGGATACCAAGCGCCCCTATCACGCGCAGAACCAGCAGCGGGTGAACACACTTGGCGTCGAGTGCTCCGTGCAGTACAGGCTTAACAAATGGCTGCGTAACGTCCAACTCACCTATGCTTTCACCCACCTCGACATCAACCTGCAGCAGACTAACTCGCGTTATCTCGATTACCTCCGCCATAAAATCGTCCTGCAGATCGAGCACGGCATCTACGCCGGTCTCGGCGCTTCGTGGACGCTCAGCTATCGCGACCGCGTAGGGCAGTTCAATAATGCCGATGGTACGGTGAACGATTTTCAACCGGTCCTCCTCTTGGACGGAAAGATCTACTACGACATCCCGCATTGGCGCTTTGCCGTCTCCTGCACCAACATCACCAACCGCCATTATTACGACTATGGCGGCGTTCTTCAACCCGGCGCCTGGGCCAAACTCTCCATCGCGTATCATTTGTAATATGTTAGAAGATATCATCCTTTCCGACTCTCTCCGCTATGAGGCGCATACACTTATTGCGGATATACCGTCCGACGATCCTATTCGCATACAAGGTGCCTTTGGTGCGGCTATCCTATGCGCGCTGCTCGTTGATACCGAAGAAGGTAACCGCCGTACTATCGCTATCGACTCCGACGAAGATAAAACAGAGTGGATCAAACGCTACGAACGGGAGGTGCGCCGAGACGGATGGAGTCTGATTGAAAGGGAAGTGAATATGCTCGCTGAAGCATATGAGCAACTCGCTCTCAGCGAAAATGCCATTTCCGATATCTTCCATCATAATGAATTGCTTATCGACCTCGCGTATGCCCTTCTCGTGCACTATATGAACCACCTCGTCATCGAGCAATACGGCGCACATATCTGGGAATATACCAAGTGGGAACATCCGTTCTCTTCATGGCTTATCAATGCGGTTTACGATGAGTCCGTTCGCCAAGCCATGCGCCATATCAATTGGCTTGACCCTGCTACCGTCATTGCCTTACCCACACAAAAAACACCGACCACACCTACCCTTTCCTTCGAAGGCGAAGCGGCTAACGATATCATGAATAGCTATTATGATTGGCTTTGGTCGACTCTTGTAGCGCAGATATCCGAACAGCCGGACGCTAAGATCCAACTCGAGCAGGCAAAAATGGACATACTCGATAGAGAGACGCATTTCGCCTATCTGAATGATCAGATTGCTCTCATGGATTCGGAAGATCAAGTTCTCTTCCGCAAATGGATGAGCGGATGGATAAACTTTATCAAAGATAAACTCACGCCTACCTTCGAGCAGCCGACTCCGCAACAACTCGCTAACCCCAAAGCGCGACAAGTCCTCTTCCCGGACAATATAACGTCCATACCCGATGCGAAAGCTCATAATAAATACACATTGACAAGCCACTATATCGCCGATCGTTGTCAATACGATGAGGCGTTTAGAAAATACTACCAAGACCACGATCTGATCGTCTTTTGTCAACAACTAACCTACATCTTCGGTTGGTTCGTGGATGCCAACCCTTTGGGCAAAAATATCAATCGGGCAGCAAAAAAATTACCTATTCTGAAAAAAAAGTACAAAAAATAATGTCACTTTATGTCACTTGAATGTCATGTGACATAAATGTCCTTTAGAAACGACATTTTTTGTACTATCTTTGCAGCGGATTTCAAAAAAGTCCGCTGTTTTTTATTGTTAACCATTTAACGTCGCGCAAGCGACCATTTTAACCTTTTAACCTTTTAACAATTTTTTACATTATGGAAAAAATTAATTCTATGGAGGAGCAGGCGAACCTCCACATCGTGGAAAACATGGATGTAAACAACCTGCCTGAACTAATGAAGTCCGTCCTCTCGCTCGCTAACACGCCTGCAGAGAAAGACATGTTATTAATGAGCGCGCTCGTTGCGTGCGGTAGCGTCATGCCCAACCTCTATGTCAAGTACGGTATCAGCGCCAAGCGCTATTACCCGAACCTCCAGCTCTTTATTGTAGGTTCAGCAGCATGCGGAAAAGGTATTGCGAACCTTGCTCTCGAACTCGTCAAACCTATCCATGAAGCCACACCGCTCATCATCCCGGGCGATGCGACCTATCCGGCTTTCTACCAGACCTTGGCGAAGCAACATGGCCGTGGTTACATCCATGAGTCCGAAGGTTCGGTCATCACCGACATCTGGCGTTCCTCCACAGCGAATTACAACACCGCCCTTCGTAAGGCTGCAGAGCACGAGACCATCTCTCGTAGCCGCTGTCGAGAAGCCTCGGTCATCGAGAACCCGCAACTCTCGATGGTCCTCACCGGTACGTTCAGCCAGTACAAAGCCCTCGTACCCTCCATCGAAAATGGTTACTTCTCGCGTCTGATCACCCTTATCGTCGATGAGCATCAGGCCTTCAATAGTCAGTATGTAGAACCCTCCGAGAACTCCGGCGAGATCATTAAAGTCGCAGCCGAACAACTCTATCATCTCTACGAGAAACTGCTCTTTACCAAACCCCGTGAGTTCAGTCTGACCAAAGAGCAGAAGGCTCGCTTGGGTAACCATCTTCAAACAGCCTACCCGACCCTCATCCGCATGCTTGGCGAAGACTTCCACTCCGTCGTCTTGCGTATGGCTGTCCATATCGAGCGTATCGCCATGATCCTCTCCGCCCTTCGCATGTCTCCGTCCATTTCGTCCGAAATAATCGTACCCCTTGCGGGTAAAGAATTGGATTCGGACACTTCCTCTTTGTCGGGTGCTCGGGACGTCAGGCCCGAGAATCTGGTTTGTTCCGACGCCGACTATACTACCGCCGAGCTCATTGGCAATAAGCTCATCCTCCATATGGCGCAGGCCTACCAACTCATCAAAGGCACCGAGCGTATCTCCCTTCCTACCGTCAAACCTCTTGACCAAAAGCAGATCCTCCTCTCCCTCCTTCCAGATGAGTTTGAATCCAAAACCCTCGTCGCCGAAGCCCAGTCTCAAGGAATATCTCCCAGAACTTCCACTCGCTGGAACGAAGAATGGATGGCGCACGGTCTGGTACAAAAGATTCGTTATGGAGTATACAAAAAAATTGCATGACAAACTTGACCAAGTTGACAAAGTCCGCTCGAAGTTGGTCAAGTTTGTCAACTTGGTCATGCAAATTTTCGTATGTTCATTCCGCCGGATCATATCCGGCAAACCCTCAATTCTTTAGTTATTCCTTATATATTGTTTAATTATTACTTATTTATTATCCTTATCATTATGGCTCATTTTACTATCAGCAACGGGATCGATGGTATCACCGGCGCACTCAAGAAAACAACTCCCCAAGGAGTAAATCACATCTCCGTTACACGCAGGAAAGAACACCATGACCCCATCACTGGTGAGGTCGTCGGATACGGACCCAACGAGATGTATATCAAAGACAAACGGGACTATAACGAACACCCCCTCACTCCCGGCGAAAAACGCCAACGAGGTAATTGGTCACAAGCCTGTCGCGAAGCACTCGTTATTTATCGCGACAAGTCCCATCCCCGCTTCATGGAACTTTACCAACGATGGCGAGCACAACTCTCTAACCCCGATCATTACAAAGAGTTCCTTCCCTTCATCCGAGCCGTTCTCTGCCACGAACAGTAAAAAGGCGCTTCGGCGCTTTTTTTGATTATAGAATGCCTTGGAGGTATAAAAAAAACAAAAAAAATGAAAAAAAGTGACATATTATTTGCGTATGTCATTTTTTTCGTAGGATATACATTTTTTGTAGTCCACGTCGGGGAGGTGTCCAAAAGTGCGGAGGGATACAGGACATAATAGATAGCGTCTTACGCGCTTTGTTTTGGCATTCTGAAATCTGGTAAATTTCGTTGAAAGTAACAAAACATTGCGACACTAAGATGCCTATGGTATGTATATACACGTACGCGCATAGGCGTGTACCTTAAATAATATATATACGTACGGCGTGGGCTTCGGTGTTGCTGTTTGTTACAAAGGCAATACCAGAGCCTCAGAATGCGGAACAGCAAGATTGCAGTCCCGCTTTTTTTATACGCAGTATTGAAAGCGGAACACAGTCAGCAGGTTACCGCTTTTTTTATTGTGTCCTATTGAAATACCATAGTACGGCATAGGTACGAAGTTCATATTTTTTTGTATCTTTTTGTATCTTACTTCGTACCTATGCCACACTTTGGAAAGATCTTTGACATATTGGATTACCGTTATTTTTAGTCAAAAAAGACCAAAAATGATTCGAAAAAGCTCTTTTCTCTTGCATATGTCATAAAAAAGCTGTATCTTTGCAGCAAATTTTGATGCAAAGGAGGTTATTATGACAGCTTTACAACTCAATGCAGACATCTATCGGAACTTGGCAATTCTTTCGCAAGATGAGTCGATGCTCGAAAAAGCAGCTAAGTCGCTTCGCCGTCTTGTTAATAAGATGACCGACGATCCGACGTGCATGACAAAGGAGGAGTTCTTTGCCCGCATTGATCGCGCAGAACAGCAATATGCTCGGGGTGAGTACACTACTCAATTGCCTGGCGAATCTTTAGAGGATATGTTAAAACGCTGTGGCTATGTTATATGAGATTAAATTCACGCTGGAGGCGAATGAGGGTTTGGCAAAATTGTTAATGAATGAGCCAAAAGCATTTCAAAAGGTCAAATCTTTTATCGAAGAATTGCGAGAGCACCCTAAGACCGGTACAGGACATCCCGAACCCCTCAAAGGCAAGCCCGAGGGACGTTGGAGTCGTCAGATCAATAAGAAGCATAGGTTAGTCTATCAGATAATTGAGCAGCAAGTCATAGTTCTTATCCTCACGGCCTATGGCCATTACGAAGATAAGTAACACATAATACATAATACATTAAAAAGCGGTAATCCAATTAAAGCGGATTACCGCTTTTTCGTATTAACCGAGCCGGAGGTTATAAAAAGCCGGCAAATGGACATTGACATATTGGATTACCGTAAAAATGAGCGACAAAAGTAAAAAAGTTGCTCAAAAACTTGCGTATATCAGAAAAAAGCTGTACCTTTGCGTCGTGAACGCAAAATAGGAGGTTATTATGACAGCAACTATGACACAAGGGGTATATTTGAATATCCCACGCGCAGATTGGGCTTTGCTGCAGGAATTGGTTAATCGTTTCGGCTGGCAATCTGAGACTCGCGAGCAAATGTTGGAAGAGTTTATGCAGACTCGTCCGATGAATGTGGATCTCACGGAAGAGGATATTATGAACGAAGTTCGCGCTGTGCGCTACGCATGATGAAAGTCATTATTGATTGCAATGTGTGGATCTCTTTCCTGCTGGGCTTCCAAAAGGAATTGATGCATAGTATATTGACAGATGAGCATATCGATGTATATGTTTGTCCTCAATTGTTACGCGAGATTGGAGACGTAGCAAGTCGTCCTAAAATTCGCAGCCGTATAGGCGAAGAAGACATAGAACAACTGTTCAAACTGATAAAGGTCTATTGCATCAATGCTACTATTACTCATCAAGCAGATGTATATATTCGTGATAGCAAAGACTTATATCTATTATCTTTTGCAGATTCGATCGAAGCGGATTATATCATCTCCGGAGATAAGGATCTGACTGATTTAGAAAAGCATAGAGATACAAGGCTCCTCTCGCCTACTCAATTTAGACTGAATTTAGACTGATTATATAGAGTAAGTTATAACACATTAAAAAGCGGTAATTCAATAGAGTGGAAACACTCAAAGCGGATTACCGCTTTTTCGTATTAACCGAGCCGGAGGTTATAAAAAGCCGGCAAATGGACATTGACATATTGGATTACCGTTATTTTTAGTCAAAAAAGACCAAAATGATTCGAAAAAGCTCTTTTCTCTTGCATATGTCAGAAAAAAGCTGTATCTTTGCAGCAAATTTTAATCGAGTGCTGTATGCACGAGAAAAATTTATTGCTTAGCAAATTTTGATGCAAAGGAGGTTATTATGGCAATAATGACAGTACAAATACCCGCAGCACAAGTAGGCTGGTTTGAACAAATGGTAAAAACCTTAGGATGGGTAGTTAGTAAAAGAGAATCTTCGGTAGAGAGTACTGAAGATAGTCCCTCTGTTACGCCAGCCTTGCGTCGTCGAATCAATAAAGCACGCAAAGAATATGCGGAGGGGCAGACGATAAAATGTAGAACCAAGCAAGAGATGCAGCAATTTTTCGATAGTTTGTAATGTATACAGTCGATTATACAAAAGCTGCAAAAAAGACTCTTGCGAAATGGAAAAAGTCTAACCCGCAGCTGTTTAATAAAGCAACCAAGGTGTTGTTTGACATTATGCAGCATCCCCGAACAGGTATTGGGCATCCTGAGCCTCTAGTCGGTGGGAATGATATTACATACTCACGGCACATAACTGCGCATGATAGAATTATTTACGACATTTATGACGAGACCATTTCTGTACTTGTCATTCAAGCAGAAGAGCATTACGAAGATAAGTAACACATAACACATAAGTTACATTAAAAAGCGGTAATCCAATTAAAGCGGTTTACCGCTTTTTCGTCGTCTATGATCGCCTATATGACCAATAGACCAGTAGACCAGATACATAGATAAAACCAAAACAAAACCAATTTATAATTAACGAGGGGCAACCCTCAAGTATTAACAAAAAAATTCATTTTTATGAAAAAATTTTTCTTAATTTCGCTAATGACGCTGGTATGTAGCGTTATGGCGTGGGGCGAAAATGTTGCAATCGCTCAAATAGGTGAGACGACCTATTACAAAGGCGATGAAGCTGACGCAGAAAATCACATTTATGCAACTGCACAAGAGGCTCTCAATGCAACGATTGCAGATGTAGCTAATGAGGGCATTATTAAACTACTCAGTAGTGTAGAAGGCTCATTTGCATTAGCAGAAGGTCTCAACAAAACCGTCACATTAGATGTTAATGGCAAGACGCTTTCGAAAGCTTCTGCTACTGTTCTAAACATATATGGAGGTAACAAACTGATTCTTATTAATACTGATACTTCAAATGATGGATATATCACTAGTGGCTCATGGACCGTTTTGTGCAGGACAAATGCAGAATTTGAGATTAACGATGGTGTAACTGTACAGTCATCAGGCTCAAGCAACGCCATCTATGGCTATGCCAATAGTACTATAACCATCAACGGTGGTACAGTCAAATATATCGGCACTGGTACTCCAGATTTGATAAAATGTGCTGGATGTACATTGACTATTAATGGCGGAACTATTGAAAATACAACCAAATGGGATGCTATTTATGCGCAGAGCGGTGCTCAGATAACGATTAACGGCGGTTTGATTACCAACACTTGTTCTGGAACAAAAGCCTATGTTATAGATATTTATGGTAACACCTCAGGTTCTGGTGATCCTATTGCAACTACCTTGACTATCAACGGAGGTTCTATTGTTTGCAAAAATGCCACATCAGATGCATATGGCATTGTACTTTGGGGTAATGGAGCTACTCTGAATATGACAGGAGGATCTATAGACTCTAAACTCTATGCTATATCTGGTAATGGTGGCAACAAATATTCCGGAACAACTATCAATATTTCCGGAGGCACAATCGGCTCTGCACAAACAAAAGCAGCTCTCTATCATCCGCAGGCAGGTTTGCTTAAAATTTCCGGGAACCCTGTGTTTATGGGAGGTTCCGGTGTGCAGCTATGTTCAGGTGTTGGTATGACAGGTTCAATTACCGGAGGTCGTTTTGAGGCTTATGGTACCGATGAACGCGCAACCAAGACCGGTGACGGTTTTATACACGATGGTGCTGCATTATCTATCGTAGATCGTAACTATCCTGGCGGTATGCCGCAGTTTACTATCAAGGGCGGTGTATTCTTAGCTCAACACCAAGATGCTATTCTTGCCTATACTTGGGATAACACAAAACCTGTTGGCTCTAAGACGTTGGTATGGGAAGAGGCAGCAAGTCACCTTTCTGCACGTGAAGGTATTTTCTCTTCAGACCCGACCCCATTTGTTCCGGCAGACGGTTATATAGTTACTCATTTAGATCCTACTCCGACGGTTTACAACCATGATGCAGTTGTTTATACTGACTTGTGGCAAATCGGAGAAGAAAGTTACGTACAATCTTACGATTTCACGGAAGAACAAGCTGAATATGTAGAGATTAATGCAACTACGGCTGCTGAATCCCCAAATATAGAGGGTACAATATATACTCTTAACGAGGATCAGAGTTCCAAGAAAGTTGAGGTTGCAGAAGACTATACACTGGTTGTAAGTGAAGATGTAACGCTTAATATCGGTAATGGTGGTTTGGATTTAAACGCAGGTTCGCAAGTTGTGGTTGAGCCGGGCGCTGTAGTAACCGTAGGTGTGAATGGTATCACCTCTGCAAGCGGTACAGACAATCTCGTATTGCAGGCAAATTCCGAGAAACAAGCAGCACTACTGATTGATCCGGATGTAATTCAGAATACACAACCTCTGGCAACTGTTATTCTTTCGACAAAAGCTCGCCAAAAGAGTGCTAACCCATGGAACTATATCTGGGAGTATTTTGCAAGTCCGGTAGCTGAGATTACCCCTTCCACCAAACCGACCAATAACTTCGACGAAGCTGTTCATGGTCTTTTCGCAGGCGAGACTGAATTTGTTACCGGTGTATATACTTGGGGTGGTAACGATTGGGCTTTGGTTAATAGCTGGACTAGCCTTGTTCCGTTCAAGGGTTATCAGTTAACCAATAACTCCGCTAACGGTGGTGTTGAATACACATTCAAAGGCAACTTGCTCGGAAATACAGATGGAGAATATGCGTTTACTTCAAATGGTTATGGTTACTTCGGTAACTCCTATTCTGCACCGATCGTAATTAGCAATTTCTTGAGTGCATTGGATAACACCGTTTACGAGCGTACTGTATGGCTCTATGACGCAGGTGCTGATACTTACGTCAGCGTTAACCCGCTGGCTGCCCGTATAGGTTCTGCCAAGTACAAAGATGGTACTGTTATCAAAGAGATTCGTTCGCTGCAAGCATTCATTCTGAATAAGAAAGCAGATGGTGGTAATGCACCGATTAACTACCGCGATGCTATTTGGAACAACCCGCGTATCAACTCGCTTGTTTCAGCTTCTCCGGCTCCTGCTCGTCGTGAGTCGATGCTCTGGACGAACATTACTGTAGCTGCTGAAGGCAACAAGGAGATGGTTACGCTCGTTGAGGGTGAGGACTTCTCTAATGCTTTTGATAACGGTGCTGACGCAGGTAAGTACATCAACAACAACAGCATGAACCTCTATGTAGCCACCAACGATGGTGAGCAAGCTATTGTTGCTACCGACAATTTGGAGAATACGTTGATCTCCTTCCAAGCCGGCAACGCTACCGAGTACACGCTGTCCTTCGAAAACGGCAACGAGGATTATATGCTTCGTGATAATGTAACAGGTATGACTATTGCAATGGAAGAAGGTGTAGAGTACTCCTTTACGCAGGCTGCCAACACTACCGTTCCGGCTCGCTTCGAAGTGATTGCCGCTCCGAAAGCAACAACGGCTATTGAGAATGTAGAAGAGGCTGTCAAGGCTACCGGTATTTACACTATCACCGGTCAATATATGGGTCGTGACTTCACGAATCTGCCGGCAGGTGTTTATGTAGTAAACGGTGTAAAGATTGTAAAATAAGATAATCTATTCTTTCTTCCCGTAGCATTCTCGTTGCGGGAAGAGAGAATATGACTAGATGTATATGAAAACGTATAAAAGTCCTATAGTAGAAGTTATCGCATGGGAGACCGGAACGCTTTGCGACAGTCAAATCTTCAGCACAAGCGGTGCTAATAGCGGTCAACAGATTGGTAAAACAACTGCTCCCAAACGTAAGGTATTTTAATGAGTAACATCTTATACTTAATAAACATGAAAAAGATCTTTAGTTTATGTGTAGCAGCACTTGCTGCCATCACAATGACAGCCCAAGACATCGCTGTCAACATCAAACTTGTGGCTCAAAGCGGTGGTGAGAGTACTCTGCTCCTCGCTTCGGGTACCGGCGTGACGTCTGCCGACAACGCAACTCTCGTTGCTCCGCTGGCTAACACGGACAACGTAGCTATCTATGTTCAAGACGATGAACGCTATTCGATTTACGCTACGGATGGTTCTTTCGAGAATCTGCCGATAGCATTTATCACCGATCGTATGGGTGCAGCAGCTCAATCCTATACGCTTCATTTTGAAGATGTATTAGCAGGTACAGGCGTTGGTTCTCTTACCATCAAAGACCTTGTAACCGGTGCAGAGCAAACCATCGTTGATGGTGAGTCTTACGGACCGTTTGAAGTGAATACCACCAATGCAAAAAACTACGTAGCAGGAACCAATACCGTTATTGGAAACCGCTTCGTGATTAACTACAATGTTACCGGTTTTGTAACAGATGTGACCACTAATGCATATGGTTGGGCTTCGTTCTCTTACAATGCAGATCTAACGTTAACTCTCCCGACAGATCTTAAGATTTACAAAGGCGCAATTGCAGGTGATGTATTGAATCTGAGTGAAATGAATTACGTAGCAGCAAACGAGGGTGTTATCGTTTACGGTGCGCCGAACACGAAGTATTACTTCGCAGCAGGCAGTGGTTCTTCCGATTATTCGGGTAATAGCCTGAAGCCGAGTTCTTCATGGACGAGCAATACCGGCAATATTTACGTTCTTCATGACGAAGCTCTGTATCAGTACACCGGATCTGATATGCCGGCTAACAAGGCTTATTTGCCGCTGCCCGGTGGTGCTAGTAGCGCTCCGAAGCATATCCGCATGGTCATCAACGAGACAACCGCTGTTGACAACGTAGAGGTTGAGACTGTAAAGGCTGAGAAGTTCGTTGAGGACGGTCAGGTTTATATCCGCCGTGGTAATGAGGTATTCAACCTCCAAGGTCAAATCGTAAAATAAGGAGGATACAACTATGAAAAAGAATTATATTGCTCCTAATACGGAGATGATCAATCTTGGCTCGAACGGCATTATGCAGAGCCTCAATATTATTACAGGATCCGGTGCTCCGACTATTAATAGCGGTACTGACATCGACTAAAGACCATCCCACGCAGAGCGTGAGGTATATGAAAAAATCTTTTCTAAGGCATCCTTCTTTGTGAAAAGCGGGATGTCGCTTTTTTTGTACTTTTTATTCCTTTTTCTTGCATATATCAAAAAAAAGCAGTAACTTTGCAGCACTTTTTAATCGAGTGCTGCTAAGCACGAGAAATAGTGATTTGGAGCAATGTGCGGTAGTGGAATTGAAGATAGAGGGCAGGCTGCGTAAAATTGAGTTGGTGTGTGTTAAACCCCGCTCTTAACATAAGACTTCCGTTCAGCCTTACCTCTGTGCCGCTGAATTGCAACAAGTGAAAACGGAATGCAACCAGACGCAGGTAGTGAGCCACACCGCTCAATAAGCTTTTGCGACTGCAAAAGTACTGCAAAAAAATGACATGTGCAAATTTTAGAGCAAAAAAATGCAAAAAATCTGCATTTTTAAGCGAAAATAATATAAAATCCGTCCCATCCATGACCTAAAACCGGATCGTTGAGATAGAATAAAAAGAGCGCTTCGGCGCTTTTTTTTGTGCAAAATCCTTGCATATATCAAAAAAAAGCAGTAACTTTGCAGCCGAAAGTTGCAAAGACATGAACGAACAATATCCAACAGCAATATGCGTAGCCGACAATTATCTGGAGGACAGAGGTTGGACAGAGTTGATTGATCCACGCTGGGCTCCAGAGTTACTGGAGGAGTTCCGTCGTTCAGGTCTTGGATGGACAGACGAGGAGATAATTGAGGTGGTGAACGAAGTGCTCTTTGGAGAAGCCGAGTGGGACTCAAAAGATCGCCTAAGTCATCGAGAAGATACATGGCCTACACGTCAAGAACAAATCAACACCTCTATTAAATACAACGGATTTTCGGAGCACACGCTCCAATTGATTGATAACTATATAAACGATATACTCAATGGAAGAACAAATCTTGATCGATTTAATCAACAAGAGCATGCAGGCCTCTGCCTTGCAGATTCGCCGCTCATTGGGGCGTATGCCGTATGTGATTTCGCGCGAGAAAGCTTTGAACCAGGTCGCTTTTCTCTTAAATGCAAAACAGGCAGCCCAGCGAACTGGGAAATAGACGCTAAACAAGAGGAATGCGTTGAACAATGGGCTCGTGCTAAAGGTATCTGGTTTACGAATCCCGAAAAAGCATTCTCGAACGTCTATGGCCCGATGATTGCTAAGGGCGCGGAAGCAAAAGTATACGGCAAATCAGGTGATACATCTGTCGTTAAGGAGCGTGCGTCAATCTATGCGACATTAGGCAAAGCATTGGAAGCAATAGTGCTTCATAACGCCTTGTTTCCGGAAACACCGATGACTACTATCGGTTTCACGCGCGATTCAGACGGATTATTCCGTATCATCCTAACGCAACCCTTTATTGATTGCCAACGACTCGCCACTAAAGCGGAGATAGATGAGATGGTAGGCGCGAAAGGTTTCCATGACAATGGTGATGGAAATGGTGTTAACTATATTAGCGACCGTCTACACCTTGAAGATATGCACCCGGCCAATGTCTTCATTGACCCGCAATCCGGCAAACCAATTTGTATAGATTGTATCGTTAAGTTCATAAAAAAAGAATCATAGTCCCCTCTCCATGACGTAAAACCGGAGAACATAAAAAGGCATTTATTGATATATGGCAAAACAGACTGACATAGTTGCGACTCAACAATTCGATGAAGTGATTCGTCTGATTCAGCATGCTCGCTCGGAGATTGTCCGTACAGCCAATTCTCAACTCATCGAGTTGTATTGGCAGTTGGGCGCATACATGTCTAATAAGATTGAATCTGCCCAATGGGGAGATAGCGTCGTACAGCAGTTGTCAGAATATATCGCACGCACAGCGCCTGAACTGAAAGGATTCTCCGCACAGAACCTATGGCGTATGAAACAGTTTTATGAGACCTATCGTAGTGCTGATGAAAAACTCTCGACACTGTTGAGAGAAATTAGTTGGTCTAATAATTTAACTATATTAAGCCGCACAAAATCGGAAGAAGAGAGGCTTTTTTATCTGCAACTTTGTGTAAAAGAACATCTTTCTTATCGAGATCTTAATCGCCAGATAGATAGTGCGCTATTTGAGCGTGCGATGTTGGAGAAACCCAAACTCTCACCACTGTTGAGAGAAATTGCACCTTCAGCAGAACACGTTTTCCATGATCAATATGTGTTGGAGTTTATAGGAGGTAAGGAATACAAGACGGAGAACTCGATGAAATCAGCACTCGTGCAGCAGATGAAGGAGTTTATCCTTGAGCTCGGCAAAGATTTTATCTTTATTGACGAAGAATATCGTTTGCAAGTGGGCAATAGTGATTTTCGTATTGATTTGCTCTTTTTCCACCGCGAGTTGCAATGTCTTGTGGCATTCGAACTGAAGATGGGGTCGTTCAAACCGGAACATCTGGGACAATTGAATTTCTATTTGGAGGCATTGGATCGAGATGTAAAGAAACCCCATGAAAATCCGAGTATAGGTATTCTTCTATGTAAGGATAAAGACAACGAAGTCGTTGAGTATGCTCTCAGTCGCTCTTTGTCACCTACGATGGTAGCGGAATATAAACTTTGCTTGCCGGACAAGAAACTCCTACAAGCAAAAATGCGTGAGATAGAAACGGAATAACCATTGTCATTCGCTGACGTAAAACCGGATCGTTGAGATAGAATAAAAAGGCGCTTCGGCGCTTTTTTTGTGCCCAAAATGTACTCCCCTCTTGCATATGTCAGACTTTTTTTGTACCTTTGCGCCGCAAACGACACAAATAAAAAACTATTATGGCAACAATTTATGATTTCAAAGCCCTCTCCAACAGAGGCAAAGAGGTGAACCTCGCGGACTACAAAGGTCAAGTGATTCTTATCGTTAACACCGCCAGCAAATGCGGTTTCACGCCGCAGTACGACGGTCTGGAGGCGCTGTACAAGAAATACAAAGACCAGGGATTCATCATCCTCGGCTTCCCCTGCGACCAGTTCGCTAACCAAGAACCCGGTAGCGATGAGCAGATCGAAGAGTTCTGCCGTCTGAACCACGGTGTGACTTTCCCGCTCATGGCTAAATCGGATGTCAACGGTGCTAACGCCAATCCTGTCTTTGAGTATCTCAAGACTGCAGCGCCGACCGAGGAGTACAACGGTCTCAAAGCCAAAGCGGCCCACGCCATGCTCAAGCGTATCAGCAAGAGCGTAGAGAAAGAGAGCGATATCCTTTGGAACTTCACCAAGTTCCTCATCTCCAAGGACGGCAAGACTATCAAGCGCTATGCGCCGGTAGTGGAGCCGAAAGATTTTGAACAAGACATCGAAGCAATGCTATAACTTATGTTATCTCGTCTTTACGGCGTATTATTGCCGTTCTTTGTCAGTTTTCTCTTAGCATGGCTGCTTGACCCGCTGGTGAACTTCATACAGCATAAATGCCGCGTGAAGTTCCGCGGTTTGTCCGTCGCTATCACGCTTATCCTGTTCGTCGGTTTGCTATCGCTTGCCGTGTATCTGATCATCCCGGCGATGGGTCGGGAGGTCAAGTCGGCAGCCGTAGCCGTGGAGCAGTATTTCGCCCATTTCGATGCCGATAAATACTTCACGCCCGAGCAACAGGAGAAGATCCACTCCACGCTTGACGGCCTCAATCTGGAATCGGTACTATCCTATCCCGAGGTGCGCGACGGCATCAAGAATATCCTGCCCAAAATCGGTGGCTGGATCACCGGCGGTTTGAGTTGGCTCAGCGAACTGTTAGTCATCTTTATCGGGCTGATGTATCTCATCTTCCTGATGCTTGCTTTCCCGTCTATTCGCGCCAATTGGCGGAACTATGTGCCCAAGAAATACTACACACAGATCACCACGCTTGTGCACGAGATGAGCGTGAACATGAATGCCTATTTCCGCGGACAAGGACTCGTCGCGCTCTGTGTGGGTATTCTCTTTGCTATCGGTTTTACGCTTACCGGCATGCCGATGGGTTTTGTGATGGGGCTCATCGTCGGCGTACTGAATCTCGTACCGTACATGCAGGCGCTTGGCATCCCGCCATGTATCCTACTCTGCCTGGTACAATCGGCGCAGACAGGACAACCCGTGTGGCTGACACTGCTGCTGATGGCGATTGTGTTCATCGTCGTACAAACCTTCCAAGATATGTATCTCACGCCGAAGATCATGGGTAAAGTGACCGGTCTTGGTCCGGCAGCTATCCTGCTCAGCCTCAGTTTCTGGGGTGCGCTGATGGGCGTCATCGGAATGATCATCGCGCTACCGCTCACAACCCTCGGCATCTCGTGCTACAAGCACTACGTGCTCCACGAACCGTTTATGTCCGAACAAAAATGATAATCATTCTAACATGAGTAAACTGATAGACATAACGGATTCCGAGCAAGCCGCACTTGCCTTAGAGTTCGCGGAATCCATTCATGCCGGATTTCCCTCACCGGCTGCCGACCATGCAGGCGAGCGTATCAACCTGGCGCGGGAAATGACACCTCATCCGGAAACGACGTTCTATGCCCACGTGGAAGGCGATTCGATGCGCGATGCCGGCATCCTGGATGGCGATATAGTAGTCGTTGACCGGAGTCTCGACCCAAAGAACGGGGATTTTATCGTTGCCTATATCGATGGCGAATACACGCTCAAAGAGTTCAAAATGGATGAGGGAGGTCAGTGCGCCTGGCTCATACCGCACAATCCCGATTTCCAACCGATACAAGTGACGGCAGAAAGTAATTTCCAAGTTTGGGGAGTTGTCACGTACGCGATTCACAAAACGCGTCTCTGATGTTTGCCTTAGCCGATTGCAATAATTTTTTCGTTTCGTGCGAACGCGTTTTCCGTCCGGATTTGGAGGGAAAGCCGGTGGTTGTGCTGTCCGGTAACGACGGATGTGTGGTCAGCCGCTCCAACGAAGCCAAAGCACTCGGCATCAAGATGGGCGTACCTTTATACCAGATTCAAGGCCTTGTGGACAAAGAAGGCGTCATTTGCTTCTCATCCAATTTCTCCTTGTACGGAGACCTCTCCGATCGGGTCATGTCTATCATTCGTCAGCATACATCGCGCTTTGAGCAATACTCTATTGATGAGTGCTTCTTCAATATCGATCATGTGCCTGCCGACCAACAGAAAGCCTACTGCGAAAAGCTCGTTAAAGCCATCCGGCAAGGGGTCGGTATACCCATCTCCATCGGCATTGCGTCATCGAAAACACTCGCTAAAGTAGCATCCAAGTATGCGAAGAAATACGCGGGCTATCACGGTGTATGTGAGATACGCACCGAGGAGCAGCGCATCAAAGCGCTTTCGACTTTCGAGATTGGTGATGTATGGGGGATTGGCCGACGAGCCAAAGCCAAACTGACGACAGCTGGTGTCACCACTGCCTTGCAGTTCACCGAGAAACCATCTTCTTTTGCCCGAGGTCTGCTTAATAAACCCGGTTTGCTCACCTGGCAGGAACTGCGTGGTCAAGACGTGATCGACATCACAGAGCTACCCATGAAGCAGAGCATAACCACCTCGCGTACGTTCGCCACCGCCATCACCGATCAAACACTTTTGGAAGAACAGATCGCCAATTTCTGCGCGCATTGTGCCCGTCAACTTCGCATGCAGAAGTCCGTTGCACAGCAGTTGTATGTCTATGCGCACACATCGGCCTTCCGAACGGATATAGAGCAGCACTATCTCTCCGAACTGGTCACGCTGCCCGTCGCTACCTCCAACACACAAGAACTGATCTCCTATGCCTTGGCTGCTTTTCGGCGTGCCTACCGCACGGGAGCGCTCTATAAGAAAGCAGGTGTGGTGTTGCTCAAGATTATTCCCGAAACGGCTGTGGTGCCGGATATGTTTGATACGAAAGACCGCGACAAGGACAAACGCCTCCAGCGCGTGCTGGATCATATCGACGACCGTCACGGCAAGCGCGCTATCCTTCTCGGCTCTCAAATGACATCGACTCAGCCGGTATATAAAACCGAGCATAAAAGTCCGCTCTATACCACCGACCTGAGCGACATCATTACGATAAAGGCGAGCTAAAAATGCTGACAAATCAAAAAAAACTAAATAAACGAATATGTATGCGGATGAGAATTATTTTAATCATATTGGGCATCTTTAAGTAAACAAAAACAACAAACTATATGAAAGACATTTTTGATTTGAAAGGCCGTGTGGCGCTGATCACCGGCTGTAGTGGAGGCCTGGGCGTACAGATGGCGAAAGCCCTGGCTGCAAGAGGTGCTGACCTCGTTATTATCGCCCGTCGTTATGAGAAACTGATTGAAGTGAAAACCGAAATCGAAGCAGAGTATGGCGTACAAGTCCTGCCGATCCAATGCGACATCACAAGTACCGATGGCGTAGATGAGATGGTCGATGAAGCAATGATGATTTTCGGACGAGTTGACATTGTCGTCAACAATGCCGGTACAGGCGCCGTAACTCCGGCAGAGGATATCACCGATGCTCAGTTTGAGAACGAGATGCAAGTCGATCTCTTCGGTACGTTCCGTGTAGCGCGTGCCGTGGCCAAGAAATCGATGATTCCGAACGGCTATGGTCGCGTGATCAACATCGCTTCGATGTACGGTTTGGTGGGTAATAAAATCGCTCCGGCTTCGCCCTACCATGCAGCTAAAGGCGGTGTGGTCAACCTCACTCGTGCGCTCGCTGCCGAATGGGGCAAATACGGTATTACGGTTAATACCATCTGTCCCGGCTATTTCATCACGCCGCTGACGAAAGAAACGCTGGAGTCAGATTATTTCGCGCAATATGCCAAGACCGTCATCCCGATGGAACGTTACGGTCATGAAGGCGAACTGGACTCGGCGGTCGTCTTCCTCGCCTCCGATGCTTCGACCTACGTCACCGGTGTGGCACTGCCTGTAGATGGCGGCTATACATGCGTATAAAAAGCCCATCCTTTTTTTGTACCTTTGCGCCGTAAACGATGCAAATAATAAAATATGAGAAAGTCCGCTACTATATTGTTTTTACTATGGGCATATTCGCTGATAGCAGCCGTGCTCGGGTATGTCAATCCAATCCTTCCGTACGACTATTCCGACCCGGATATCATCCGTGTAGGCGATGCCTATCTCATGACTTCTTCGTCGTTTAACAGTGTGCCGGGCTTGCAGATCTTAGTCTCGAAAGACCTCGTCCACTGGTCTATCGAAGATGCCGCTATTCCGAACCGCTTGCCGGGATATAAAGAAGGAGAT
>CADCBB010000018.1 GCA_902799555.1 uncultured Bacteroidales bacterium | reverse complement strand
CGTCAGTTCTTTGCTACGGTGCAAAACAAGATGCACTATGCAGCACACCAACATACAGCGGCTGAGGTGGTCTATGACAGAGTCGATAATGAAAAGCCGATGCTCGGCATGACGAACTTCAAAGGGAACTATATCACAAAAGATGATGTGATCATTGCCAAGAACTATTTGACGGAAATAGAACTCCAGCGACTAAATCTGTTGGTGTCTCAGTTCTTCGACTATGCGGAATTGCAAGCGATGGAGCAACATCCTATGACCATGCAAGAGTGGATAGATGAGCTTGATCGGGTTCTCAGTAATAATCGTCGCCCGTTGTTAGAAGGAAGCGGTTCTATTAGCCATCAACAAGCGCGAGAAAAAGCCGAACACGAATATACTATCTACAGGCAGCGAGAGATGAACCAATTAGAGTCCGACTATGATCGCGCTATACGACAGTTATCTCTCTTTGGCTCAACTAACAGCTTATTAGGCGAGGACGATTCACAAAGTGACAAATAAAAATCTTAAAATCTGCATTCCAAGTGCAGATTTTTTTGTGCCTGCATAAAAAAAGAGAGATTTATTTGCGTAATTCAGAAAAAAGTTGTAACTTTGCAGCCGAAAGTTGCAAAGCTTAATGATTATGGCTCGTGAAGAGAGAAATATTATCGGTTATACAATCGCACTTGTAAGTGAGTTTGCGAACCATTTTGGTGTGGAACCGCGTCAAGCGTATGCGTACATGAAGCGTTATAAAGGAATGGAGCATTTGCAGCAGCACTATGCCGTTCTTCACACGCAATCATTCCCTGATACGGTTGAGGCACTGGCACAAGTCTGTGCGCATAACGGAGGAGGTTTGAAATGAAACTATATCATGGCTCCAATGTACCGGTAATTGTGCCCGACCTAAAGCACTCGAAACCGTATAAAGACTTTGGCAAGGGCTTCTACCTGTCTGCGAATCGTAAGCAGGCTGTTGATATGGGCGAGCAGAAACTTAGCCAGATAAAGCAAGGCAGCGTGTATGTCTCCACCTTCCTGTTTGATGAGTCGGTCATGACTTCCGGCGAATTGAAGGTTAAGATCTTCGATGATTATAGTGAGGAATGGGTCAATTTCATTCTGGCGAATCGCAGTTACGAACAGAAGCAACCTGTTCATGACTACGATATTGTCTATGGTCCGATAGCCGATGATGGCGTGACTTTTCAGTTACGTCGTTACGAAGGAGGAGTTATTTCGCTGGCAAAGTTGATTGAGGAATTACGGTATCCGAAAGGAATCACTTTCCAGTATTTCTTTGGAACTGACCGTGCATTAAAATACTTAAAACGTATCTGATATGGCTTTGACGAAAGAGCAAATACAACTAATGAAGGATGACCTCTGTACGGAGTTGGCAGGGTTTCTTGTGGACGATTACCATTATAATCCTCAAGAGGCGATAGATGTGCTTTATACCTCTGAGACATTTGAACGCATACAAGACAATTCCACAGGCCTGTACTACCAAAGTCCCGGCTACGTTTATTCCTTCCTTCAAAACGAACTCACCACCGCAAAAGTGATATAATACCATCCCCTCTCCGAGACGTTAAAGATGGAGACGCTGAGATCGGCAGCGTAAAAAAGCGATTACATAAAAGGCGTTTATTGACGCTTGTTTTGGTATCACGAGATCCGGAAAATTTCACCAACCCAAAGCAAGATTGTGCAATAAGCGTCCTCGTGGATATGTTATATTCTGTCCTCGCCCGAACTGGGCGGGAGGGTAATACATATCGGGCGTGGACGTTATTGTTTGTTCTTGTTGGAAGGGTCTTTCCGGAACCTCGTGATAGAGAATAAGCGAAATAAGGTTCCACGCTTTCTTTTTTACTTACCCTTTCCTATGCTGGAATCCATAGGTATTAATTAAATTAAAACATATGGAGGAGTCATTATTATCTCTTTTAATGGAACAATTTGCAAAGTTTCCTGACGCAAAACTATCATTGTTGCAAGATACTGATTATGCAACAACAGCACGGTACTTCAAAGAACACAAACCAATTCCTACGGAGGAAGGTAAAGATGTTTTATACGAATACCTATGTAGACGTGGACATTTCTGCAAAAAAATGTCTCCAAGTTTGGCTGATTCATTTGAAAAAATTATCAGATACAGGAACTCTAACCCTGAACCTTATGAATGGCATTGGTCAGACGAAGATTATGTAGAAAAAGTATTGCACTTATACGAAGATATTCGTTCTATTATTGCCTTGGATAATCCACCTGTATCATTAATCACACGGATTATCTCTATTCTCTATGGTTGCACTCCTACTTTTGATGCCAATCTATGCAACTTACTGCATATTGATAGTAATGCTCCTTTTAAAGAACAATTACTGTCTTTTAAAAGTTCTGCGTGGATTATATATGCTTTCATAGCAGTATTATCTATATTATATCAGCAATCTAACAACAGCACTTTTAATGAGCAACAAAAAGAAGCCATTGCCGAAATGGCACATGGCGTCTATGAGGATATGGAAAAAAGAAGGAAAAATTCCGCTAAGTTTAACTCTAAAAATGACATTTTATGAAAAAAAATATTTTTTTGCTAACCGCAGTTTTATACTGCACGATGATGAATCTTAATGCAGTTACTCCTATTGACATTAACGGTGTTTATTACATTCTTAACGAAAACGAAAAAACTGCAACTGTAACTAATCACACTGGTGGAGGAAGTGCCGGAGGTAATTCTTATGGAACTAGGCCCTTCTCGATGACAATTCCCGCAAATGTAAAATATAACAGCGTTACATATACAGTCACTTCGATAGGTTATTTTGCTTTTTATAACTGCTCATTTCTAACTTCAATCACTCTCCCAAGTAGTATAACCAAAATTGCCAGTTACGCCTTTAATAATTGCAAAAATCTGACATCTATCACATTCCATGATAGTGTAAGTTCAATAGGAGAGTATGCTTTTGAAGACTGCTCCCAGTTGTCATCTATAATTATTCCAGAAGGAATAAGTGGTTTAACCTCTATTGGAAGCCATGCCTTTAAGAATTGCAAACTACTATCATCAATTGCATCCCCAAATAATATTACAAGCATTGGTGAATATGCTTTTTATAATTGTAATAATCTATCTTCGTTTACTCCTGCTAATGGTATAACTAAAATCGGTAATTATGCTTTTTGTAATTGTAGTAATTTATCGTCAGTTTCGATTTCTAACAATCTCACTGGTATTAATGATTATGCTTTTTATAATTGCAAAAGTTTAACGAATGTTTCTACTCCAGCGGGTTTGACAAATGTGGGGAAATATGCTTTTTATGGATGTCAAAGTTTAAGATCATTTGTTATCCCTAACGGTATTACGGTCATACAAGAAGGAACTTTCGAGGAGTGTCATGAACTTAATTTTGATTCTGTCGTATTTTCAAACAAATTGACAACAATAGAAAAATATGCTTTTCGCCGCACAGGGTATCGTAGTAGCAATACTGTTAATATTCCAAATAGTGTTACTACAATAGGAACAGCTGCTTTTATGTATTCCGCTATTCGATCTATCAAGATTCCAAGCAGATTAACAGCAATTAATGATTCTACATTTTATTCTGCCACTCTTGATTCTATTGTAATCCCTAACTCTATAATCTCAATAGGTAAAGATGCTTTTACTTATTGCACAGAACTAAAATATATAAAGTGTGAATCTACTACTCCACCATATACAGATATAAATTCATTTGACCTGTTGAATGGTGGCGATATAGTACGCATTCCAGTATATGTCCCACTAGAAAGCTTATATAGTTACAGAACGTCCAATTATTGGAGATTTCTAAATATTGCTGCAATAGGTTCGCAACCACACTATATTTCCACTTGGGGACAAATGAGTATTTCCGCACCAGAGAACGGAAGTACGGATTCAACCGGTATAAATCTTTTATTAACATACCAGACGAGTGATCCGGCAAAATCGTTTACATTAGAGGACGCTTATTGGGAGCATATGGAAACAGATACACTTCCCCATTATATTTATGCAGGAGCTTATAGTATCAAATTAGGAGCAAATGCTCTATATTTAAAGGTTTATAAACCTATTGGAAATTTTGTTAAAGGTGATACTCTTAAGGTTCTTGGGTATAATTGCTTAAAAGTTAGTAGTAATGTCGCTCGAAATGGTGATATTATTGCATCTATGCCAACAGGTACTGGGAAAAAGGATTATAAGACAGGTTTTGTAGTTCTTCGGAACAACATTGATACTATTTATCTTTCACGGGCAGAAGCTACCGGTACGTGTGTTGCTGGTATAGCAGTAGTGCCATCTATCGCCGATGTCTTTACTGTAAAATTCATAGATTGGAATGGAACAATACTGAAAACAGAAATAGTGCTTTCTGGAGAATCGGCAACAGCTCCAACTATTCCCTCTCGCAACGGTTATACTTTCACAGGCTGGGACAAAGAGTTTAATAATATAACTGACAATATGGTGGTTAATGCTCAATATGAAGCAGAACATACAAATCCTGATGATCCTGAATGTTCATTTATTGACAGTGGAAAATGTGGTGATTTCTTGACATGGGAACTTTCTTGTGATTCAACTACGCTCACAATATCAGGCACTGGGGAAATGAATGACTATACTTCTAATTTGCCGTGGAGTCCTTATAAAAATTCAATTTTGAAAATTATTATTCAAGAAGGAGTTACTAGTATTGGAAAATATGCTTTTTATTATTGCAGCAGTTTAACTTCTATATCAATAGGCAGCAGCGTTGCAAGCATTGGTCAATATGCGTTCCACAATTGCACCAATTTAACGTCTGCATTTATTCAAGCAGAAACACCACCATTATTAGGTAGTTTGGCGTTCGAAGGAGATAATTTGTTAACATCCATATATGTCCCGTGTGGTACTATAGAGGCATACAAAACAACATCCGGCTGGTCAAGTTATTCCTCTATAATCAAACAACAGCCACTTCCATATACCATTTCTACCAATGCTCAACACGGAAACATATCAATTGATTCTATTTGTTCTGATATTACGCTTACTGCTATTCCCGATGAAGGCTATTATTTCACACGATGGTCAGATGGAAATAAAGATAATCCGAGAACTTTTGTCCTTACCCAAGACACAACCTTTACTGCCGAGTTTGGCATTTTATATAATGTGTCTGTTCTATCTGCCGATCTTGGAATGGGCTCTGCTTTTTTTAGTGACCTGTTAGAAACAGAGAGTTTAAATTATGGTCAATATCCAACAGGCACCAACCTTATTGCTAAAGCCCAGCCTAATCAAGGCTATAAATTTTCACAATGGAGTGATGGTATAGTTGCTAATCCCCGTGGAATAACAGTTGAGTCCGATATTAATCTGCAAGCATTTTTTGATTTAGCGGAGCCATCGGAAGAAACTTATTACACCATATCTGTTTCTTCTAACAACACCTCTATGGGTATAGTATCCGGTGGTGGAGAATATAAAGAAGGAACAATAGTAATAGTTACTGCGACTCCTAGTGAAGGCTATTCTTTCACACATTGGAGTGACGGCAGTACCGCTAATCCGTATTCATTTATATTAACAAGCGATGTTTCGCTTACTGCTTATTTTGAGCAATCAAGTACATCACAGCCTGAAAATTCTACATTCTGGAACATGAGCGATGATCCATTCAATTTGCTTGGCACTATTACATCAACACAAACCATTGACGGACTTACTATCTATGCTACATCCTCAAAAAATGTGGTGATTGATGAAAGCAACCAAGAAATTGATGGTCTTTCGTTCACACACCGTCTCAAATTTGGTGGCGCTGGAACTAGTGATGCGAGAATGCTATCTTTCGAAGTGAATGGAGATTGCAATATTGACATATATTTAAAGTCCGCTTCAGGTAGTGCAGATAGAACGCTTAATGTAGATAAAGACAGTTTCGGTAATACGCTCCAACAAATACCGGCTTATGGAAGTACTATTTCTAAAGGAACAGTATACTATATTGGTAATACTACAACTATATATCTCTATTCTCCAAGTAGTGGTGTAAATATTTATGCTATTCGCGTAACGTATAATGATGATAGTGTAACTACGGAGAATACTTATTTGGTACAAAAAGAGCGTACACAAAAAATCCTTCATAACGGTCAAATCCTCATCCTTCGTGGAGATAAAGTTTATACCATAACGGGACAGGAAGTCAAATAAAGTGACCAAGGGACTAAGTACCAAGTACAAATCTCACGGGCGGCTCAATGAATGAGTCGCCCGTGTGTTGTGATTGTAAGCTTAATTTCACGGCAAAAGCGCTACAAATCATTGAATTACGTAAATAATTCTTTTAAGTCTGATTTCAAGAAAGTCTCAATAGGAATGCCTTCTTCGCCCACCAGAACAGATCGATGAGGATGGAATTTCTCTTGGAAAGTATGCAAGCCGGAAGTGTCTTTTTCGTGATTACTTTTCACTTCTATCGCCACGACCTTTGTATCTTTTACTAATACAAAATCTACTTCTTCTCCTCCATCGCGCCAATAATAAACATTAAACCGTCCGGTATAAGCACAATTCATGATATGTGCTCCGACTGCAGATTCAAACAACCGTCCCCATAATTTATGATCAGCCCTTGCCGCTTCAAAATCATGCTCGCAATAGAGACTCATCAATGCATTGTTATAGACTTGATACTTGGGGATAGAGTTACGGCGGCGTGCTTTATCAACGGCATACTTAGTAAGCCCACAAACCATGCCGCTCTGGTTGAGAAGATCTAAATAATGAGCGAGTGTAGTGGTGTTTCCAGCGTCTTGCAGTTGACCGATCATCTTTGTCAGCGACACTTCTTGTCCGGAATAAGCGCTACTTAATTCAAACGTCTGACGTAACAATGCCGGTTTGGCGATAGGAGTGTCCATCAAAATGTCGTTGTTTATCGTCGCGTCCACAATGGAACTGCTGATATACTCCTGCCATCTATCCAAATCATGACGCAAATCAGCGGCTCCCGGATAAGCGCCGAAATAGATATATTCGTCGATGGTCATTCCAAAACCTTCTTGCATTTCTGCAAGAGACCAGTTAGGCATTTTAATGGTCTCAAAACGTCCTTTAAGGCTTTCGCTTAGTCCTTTTTCCAAGCGTACGCGGGACGACCCTAACAGCACTATTTTGATGGGCACATCATTGAAGGAATCGGCATCCCACTCTTTCTTTACGACTTCACCCCAGTTCAGTAATTTTTGCACCTCATCAATAACCAGCAGCAACTCGGGCAGTTTCTCCATCTGGAGTTTATTGCGCGCCGTAGCCCAGCAATCACTGATCCAAGCTGAACGAGTTGCCGGCACATTATCTGCAGAGAAATGCACCCAAGGCATCGAAAGGCTCTTTAGTACTTGCTTGATAAGCGTTGATTTACCGACCTGACGGGGTCCTTCAATGATTTGAATGAACTTTCTTGGTTCATTTATTCGATTCGTAATCGTTTCAAAATAAGGACGTTGCATCATACTTCAAATTTTTACTCAATACACTTAGTATTTTTACTCAATGGAATGAGTTATTTTGTTTTCCGCTGCAAAGGTAGTACTTTTTTTTGATATATGCAAATATTTTAAAAATTTTTTATATTTTATGTCTTACGGGCACGTACGGGATGCGAACGTAATGCGAACGGCATTGATAGCTTTTAAGTACAATCTAAAAACCTCCCAAATTATAAAAATTTGCACTGGCACTTTTGACACTTTTGACACTTTCTTACAAAAAGTCAAAAATGCGCGCGATTTTGGGGACGATTGTTTACATTTTGATACGTCCAATAGGACGCAGAGCTATCAAAAAGATAGAAAGTGTCAAAAGTGTCAAAAGTGTCATGTCATTTTTTTGTATAGGAACGAGGTCACTCCGTCACAACCTTTTTCAGTTTTAGTCAAGCACCAAAATAAGTCCTATTATTAGTTATTTCTTAGTTATTTCTTAGTTATTCGCTGGATATTCGTTAGTCATTGTACTACCCTTTACGCACCCTAATAGGAGGCAAATAAGAGACAATACCTACTCAAATAGCAGATTTATTTGCATATCTCAAAAAAAAGCAGTACCTTTGCATCGTTTTTGCAAACGATGAAGAGAAACGCAGGAATATTCATAGGGCTGAGCGTGCTTTTGGCACTCTTTTTTTGCCTGGATATATGTAGCGGGAGTATCTGGTTGTGGCCATGGGGTGACTTGTCTGTTATGGAGCAGAATATTCTGCATGCTATTCGTCTGCCGAAGGCTATCACCGCCATCTTAGCCGGTGCCGCTTTGTCCGTTTCGGGACTTATCATGCAGACCCTTTTCCGCAACCCTCTTGCAGGACCTTATACCTTAGGCGTGAGTTCCGGAGCCAGCCTCGGCGTCGCTTTCCTGACCATGTGTTCCGCTTCGTTGGTGCTGATGCTTCCTATCGCCGCATGTATCGGTGCGACATTAGTACTGTTGTTAGTGCTGGCGGTAAGCAGGAAAGTGACGAGTAATGTGAGTCTGTTGATCGTGGGAATGATGTTCGGAAGCATAGCAGGTGCCTTGGTGAGTCTGCTGCAGAACTTCGCGAACCCTGATGCCTTGAAGTTATTTATCGTGTGGACCTTAGGTTCGCTGAGCAGCGTCGGCTGGAGCGATATGCAACTCATGGTGCCGATACTAATCGTAGGCGCGCTGTTTGTGCTCTTGGCATTGAAGCCGCTGAATGGATTGTTGTTAGGCGAAGAGTATGCGAAAGGCTTGGGGATTAATGTAGCGCGTACGCGCTTGTTCATCGTCTTGGCGACAGGACTATTGGCCGGCGGCGTAACAGCTTTCTGTGGTCCGATAGCGTTTATCGGCGTAGCGGTTCCCCATATCGCACGAGGGATCTTTAAGACATCTAACCATAGGGTTACTATTCCGGCCTGCGTGCTGATCGGCGCTTGTCTGCTGCTGGTTTGCGATGTGCTGTGTTCGCTCTTTATCTACCCGCTGCCGATTAGTACGGTAAGTGCACTCTTTGGCGCGCCTATTATTATCTGGATTATATTAAAACATAAATAAAAAATGTCTGTACATGTACAAAATAGCCGAATGACGACAGCTAAGTTGCGTCAGATGAAGGCGAATGGTGAGAAGATCGCCATGTTAACGAGTTATGATTTTACGCTGGCAAGTCTGGTCGATGAAGCAGGAATTGATATCCTGCTGGTAGGCGACAGTGCCAGCAATGTAGTATGCGGTAATAATTACACGCTGCCGATCACGGTAGATGAGATGATTTTCCTGACTAAGGGAGTCGTTCGTGCGGCGCAGCACTCGCTCGTAGTATGCGACATGCCGTTTGGCAGCTATCAGGTGAGCGAAGAAGAGGCTGTGCGCAATGCTATCAAGATCCTCAAAGAGAGCGGTTGTGATGCAGTCAAGTTGGAAGGCGGCGAAGAGATCTTACCGGCTATCCGCCATATGATCCAAGCGGGTGTGCCTGTGATGGGACATCTGGGGCTGACGCCGCAGAGCGTGAACCAGTTTGGCGGATATGGGCTGCGCGCAAAGGAGGAAGCAGAGGCAGAGAAATTACTGCATGACGCAAAACTGCTGGACGAGGCAGGCTGTTTCTGTATCGTCTTGGAGAAGATACCGGCGGCTTTGGCAGCAAAAGTGACCAAAGCGGTTAGTTGTCCCGTTATCGGTATCGGTGCAGGGAATGCATGCGACGGACAGGTTTTGGTGCTGCACGATATGCTGGGACTCAATCAAGGCTTCAAGCCGAAATTCCTGCGCCATTTCGCCCAATTAGCGGGGACAGTAAAGGAGGCAGTAGGCGAATATATCGATGCGGTCAAGGACAGCACTTTCCCGAATGCAGAGGAGAGTTATTAAAAAAAGAGGCGCGTGCCTCTTTTTTTTATGGGATAAGAGATTGGATCTTTTCGGCGATCTCGTCCATGTATTTGTTTCCGGTTTCCGGATTGATCGGCAGAGCACCGAAGTCAATCGTCACGAACGGATTGAGACTGCTGCTGGTCACTAACTTAAGGTCTTTACGGCCCGGACGAACCTCCATAATCTCTGAGAATTTCAGGACGATACCTTGCGCATAGAGCAAGCCCAGCTCACGGTTTGCCAGCACATTTCGGCCGGTAAGGATATCATGCTGGAACCAAACCTCATAGTCATCGCCGAAGATCTCTTTGATCTGCGCTTGCGCTTCCTTGTTGAGTTCCGGCGCTTCGCGTCTCCATTGCTCACGCTGTTGCTCGCGCTGAGCAGCTGCTTCGCGGACATGCTCCTCGTTGGCACTCACATACTCATCTATGCTGGCGATATATCTTTTCGCCAAGGTGCGAAGACCGATTAACATCAGCAAGTTCGCCAAGATAACGACTCCTGAATAAGCCAAGGTGCCATAGTATTCACCTAACACGAAAGGAATGAAAATATACGCGACAGCCAACAATAAACTGATGTAAAGCAAGATGCGGCATTTATTATGCGCATGGTGGATTGCATGGAGCGTTTGCTCACGCGTAGCTTCACGAACGACCTTGAGTCTGTCACGGGCATCGAACCAGTGCCAAACCAGGAACAGAGATACCAACATCAAACCGATGAGGACAAAAACATAAGCATAGAGCAAGAATTCTTCCAGTGACATAGCATCAATTTTTTAAGGTTAAACCACGTAGTTTTTCAATTATGCCGCAAAGTTACAACATTTTTTTGAAATATGCAAATAAAATTGCGTTTTTTTACGTTTTTTTTATGGAATTCATAAAAAAATAGGTGCACCGAAGCGCACCTATTCTTTTAGGTATAAGGTCGTATATTAACGAACTTGAGTACCTTGTACGTTGAACATCTTGTTGTCACGGATGATGTAGAGGACACCGTCAACAACAACCTTCTGAGCCTTCTCGGTCAGAACTACGTTCTCAATGCCTTGCTCACGCGCTTGCCAACGATAAGTTTCAGAATTGCTTAAGTCAAGGTACAAAGTACGAGCACCTTCTTCGCCCTCCCAGAGTTGACCAAATACAAACTCGTTATCCTGAATGGAAGTCCACTCATCGTCAGCGCGATAAACCTCGATTTCGGTACCACCTTGCTCACCCGGCCATTTACCAGCAGAGCGGAACTTGAAGAACTGCGAAGCCTTAGCCTCGACAGTTGCTTTATAGACATCACCATCAATTGCCATAGCAGTACCAGCCCAATCATCGAAAGTACCGATGATTTCTACGCCTTCTTCAGGGAAGTTCTCTGCCGGGAGTTTAACACTAACCTCAACGGTCTCAATAGGCGAATCATCGCAGCGAGTCCAACGAAGGTTTTCCTCGCGAAGGTCATATACGATTAATGCTTCTTCACCAAGTGCGAAGTTTGCACCACCATTAATACGACTCCATACGCCATCGATATTCTCCTGAATATAAGCGATATCAGCCCAAGCCGGTTGCTCAACAATTGCGCCCGTCTCATCCATCAAACCGCTTACAATCTGGTACTCTGCACCAGAAGCTGCGCGGAAGTCAAGTTTGTAGTAGCCTGCACCTAATTCCGTAGTTTTTTCTACATCTACTTGCATTTGTTGGAATTTCCAGTTGTTGAAGCTACCTACAATGAACGGCACAGCGAAACCACCGCAACCATCGTTGATAACAGCTACAGTATAAGAATTGTACACAGCCGAGCACGGATCTTTCTTCCAACCCTCTACGGTGTAAACGTTCGGAGCATCGGTTCCATACTGTTTGATGTCAATCTCACCAGCAACTCCACCTTCTACGATTTGAGCACCACCGCGAACATAGGTGGCAGCTCCAATCTGATAATCCCAGCTGAAGTCACCATTCGCATCCAGCTGTACAGGCTTACCCTGAAGGCTCTCGTACGGTTTAAGTTCGCCTGTCGCAGCATCTTCGTACATACCATCATCATCAACGGCTACTACATACCAACCGTCGAAATTCTCAACCGGCTCAAATTTCTGGCAAGCAGAAGCAGAAGCATTCCAGTCGTTGTAGGTTCCTACAAAGACGATGTCATAGCATTTCAGATCATTCGGTACGTAAATACATACACACACCTGACCTGGCTCGTAATACTCAGCGAGGACAGCGTCAGACGGAACTACGTCCTTTGCAGCAAATACGCTAACACTCATCAGCGCAGCTGCCAAAAAAGCATAAAACTTTTTCATTTTTGTTAATAATTTTGGTTAATAATGTTAATTAAATTGTTGAATTATTTTCGATAAATCGATTACTCGACACGTCGATATCTCGATGTTTATCTTCTAAATATTAATATACATAACCGTCACCACCTTTTGTAGCGAATTCATTTTGCGAATCTCCTTCTACATCGGTTTTGAAGTTCGGGTTAGAGCGTTTATCCTCATCCGGAATAGGGAACCAGTTCATGTATTCCGGAGTACCGGTAACGAAGAACGGGCTATTTACTGCGGGCGGCATATCTGCTTTACCCATACGTCCCTCCCAGTGGAAACGATACTTCTCAGGCTCAGCTCCGAAGAAACGCCCGAAACGGATAAGATCCATACGACGGCGTCCTTCGAACCAGAACTCACGGCTCCATTCATCGAGCAAGCTTTCTTCGTCCAGTTCAAGGAGCGGAGCAGCGTTCGCACGCGCACGAATGGTATTATTGATGATCGCCAGCGCGCCTCCCTTATCACCTTTGCGGAAGAGAGCCTCTGCCTGGATCATGTATGCCTCTGCAAGACGAAGCATCGGGATGTCCGTATCTGCCCAGTCTTTGCTACGACGAGGAGAGAGTTTCGGAAGGGATGCAATCGAGTAAACACCGGTGAATTTCGTTCCTGCCCATGAGTTATAGATATACTCATCTTTACCGATCAGCATATCACCCTTCAGGTTGAAGTTCTGCTTTAACGGCGTTTTCTGACCATCCGAGCAGAAGATAGCACGGTCATCACCCAATTGAGCCGGCATATGATATTCGTCATAAATCATCGTTTCAGCCGTAGCACGGTCAATATTCTTGGGTTTGAGAAATTTATCCACCATGGTAGGCGATGTACGAAGAGCATGCCACTCTTTCTCGATACCCCAAGCATTCATACCGCCATAACGCGGGCCGGCAACCAAGAAGTTTGCGCCGGCGTGGCTTTGCGTATAAAGACCATCCTGATAAATCTGGAAGATAGCTTCCTTCATGATCTCCGGACGATCGTTATCTCCCATAAAGAGCTGCTGATAAGCGGTGTAAACGAAACCGGAGTCCGTAGTAATCGGAGTGGTTACAAGAGCGTGTTGCGGGTTATCCGTGATTACTGCGGTTGCAGCATCATAGGCTTTCTGCCACATATTTCCGGAAGTCCACGACTTATTATATTTATTATATACATCAGCATTGAGGTAAATTCGCGCCAAGAGGAGTTGTGCTGCAGCTTTACCAACACGGTAGGGTTGCACGCGCTGAGCAGGAAGTTCAACCTCCAGATCCTTCAACTCTTTTACCAACCATTGGTAGAGTTCGTGACGCGAGATATAATGCGGATATTCGTTCGACTCGGTGGTAACAAACGGCGCATAGAGGAACAAGTCCATGAGGTGGAAATAGTGGAATGCACGAATCCAACGTACCTCTGCCATACGATATTTATCCTCATCTGTCTCTGTCGGACCATAAGTCAAATAGTGGTTGCAATACTTGATATTGAGGTTCAAACGGGTATAGATACCTTTGATCATACCGCTGGAACCTGTCCAGTTGGTCGTAGGAAGACCGCGTGACTCATCATCATCCCAGATCCAGAAAGCCTCATCCGTAGTCAGGTCGTTACAATACCAGATGGTACGATAGAAACCCGACATACCGGCATCCATATCTTCCACATCGGAGTCCTCATCGGGACTTGACTGACCGATGACCGCCATACATGCATAGCACTTGGTGAACATACGATCCGCATTAAAGGATGTGGAGGAGTTCGGATCAATAGGTTTGGTATCCAGATCCTGTATACAGGAGGCCATTCCCAGTGCGACACATGCCAACGCTACATAATTCAAAAATCGTTTCATAGTATTTTTTAAATTTTCAATTTTCAACTTTCAATTTTCAATTAGAACTGGAGGTTAATACCCAGTACGGTAGTCATCGAACGCGGGTAGATGGAGTTATCCACACCACCGAGACCTACTTCTGGATCAAGACCGCTGTAACCAGTAATCACGAACGGGTTAGAAACGGTGCAGAATGCACGACCAGAGATTTTATCCTTTGTGAAGGAATAACCAAGTGTAATGTTATCACAACGGAGGAATGAAGCATTCTCCAGGAAGCGGTCGGTAATACTTGCGTCAGCACTACCAATGATCGACTTACCTTCCTCATCATAGATGGTACGATTATAACCATCTACGTAGTAAGTATTGAATACATCCACCGGCAGGTTGGTATAGTATCCACCACGTGCGAGCTGACCGATAGGTACATTCTGGAGACGTGTAGAAACGACATTGTTGAATACATAGTTGCCGATGTTGGCACGGAACGACATACCGAGGTCAAAATCATAGAATTGGAATTTCGTCTGGAATCCCATCGTAACAGGAGCAACAGGGTTGTGCTTGAATACCTTGTCTAACTCATCAATCGAGCCATCATTGTTCTGGTCGATGATGTACCAGTATTGCGAGCCATCTTCACGGTAGTTCTTGCGTGCCTCATAGAGGTAGAAGGTATTGGTAGCATAACCGATGGCAAATTTGGTGATGGACTTACCGCCGAGGCCTTCACCACCTTTACCATCACCATCGATCATAGTAGCTACACCATTAATCTTGGTAATCTTGTTCTGGTTCCAGGTAACGTTATAGCCGAGATCCCATTTGAATTTCTTGCCGTAATCGAGGATGACCGCATTGATCATAAACTCAACACCCTGGTTCTGGAGCGATCCCACATTGGACATCACACGTTTGCGGAAGTTAGTACCCATCGGAACGATAACTCTATTGAGCAAGTCGGTGGTGTTACGGAAGTAATAGTCGATAGAACCGCTGATTCGGTTATTGAGGAATGCAAAGTCAATACCTGCGTTGTAGGTCGTCGTCTTCTCCCAAGTCAAATTCGGGTTGAAGGCTTCTGGACGATCAGAGATATAGAGCGTATTCGGATTTTCGCTATTTGGATTATCTACCACTTTATCCACGATATGGGTTTCGTAATCCTCGGTAGCATAGTTCGTACCGCCGACCGGATAGTAGGAAGTATGCCCTGTGGTTTGGATATAAGTAGGCATGTAAGAATAATCACCGATAGCAGCACCATCCTGCTGTCCGGTAATACCATAACCAAGACGGAGTTTGAGGTCATTGAGCCAGTTGACATCTTTCATGAAGGTCTCTTTGATCTTCCAACCAAGCGCCACAGAGGGGAAGACGCCCCAACGGTTGTCTTTCGCAAAGCGGGACGAACCATCACCACGGACGGTAGCAGTAACCATCACTTGGTTCCAACCGATCCAGTTCACACGGCCGAAGAAGGAAACGAGGTAGTTCTCACCCTTTCCTTGTCCCACGGACGGATAAGCAGGACCACCGGGGATACCCGACGAACCTTCGTAAGTCATCGGATAGATACCGTTACCCTCCCATTTGGCTTCGTTATAGAAGTGCTGCCACTCATAACCCGCCATGATGTCGAAGTGCTGTTGAGCCTTCTCCCAGTCATGTCCGTACTGAGCGTAGCAGTTAAACTGGAGGTTATATTTCATCTTCTGGTTGTATCCGTTCCAACCGGTATAGTGGCTGGCGGTACCAAGTATGCTATTTACGTTGGTCTGCTTACCGAAGGAGTAGTCAGCACCGAAATTAGCATGGAGCACCAGATCTTCAAAATTATGTACCATATAGGTAGCGTCCAAGTTTCCTACAAACTGTCCAGCCTGCGAGGTGTTAGACTGATGCTTAAGCTGTGCCAGCGGGTTGGCATTGGATTTCAAGCTATACATCCAGTTGCGGTCATCGTACGGACCAAGTTCCGAAGTAGACGTACCGAGCGGCTGGAAGAAGCCATCCCAGTGTGCATCGAGCTCTTCTTTGGTGAGGTAGTACGATTTGCCATTCGCTTCACCAACGAGGATCGGGTCACCATGAATATTAGTGAGGTTTCCATTCGAGTAGATCGGAGCCGTAGGATCTTTATCCAGATAAGCGCCGGCGATACCCGGCTCGTAGCTGTTGTAGATATACATTCCCTTGGCATTGAGGTTGAATGTGAGGTGGTTATCCAGGAACGACGGGTTGAGGTTCATCGCAGCTGTTACACGCTGCATTTGTGATCCCTTGACCGCACCGTTATTGAGGGTATAACCAACCGATGCACGGTAAGGCATATCTACGACTTTGTTCTTCACACCACCCATTAACGAAACGTTATGGTCGGTAGAAACAGCGGTACGATAGATCTGATTGAACCAATCGATGTTTTCATTCATAAGGAAGGCATTGGCCATGTCAGATTGACCGGCAGCCGTAGCATAGGCGCGAATCTCATCACCGGTAAACACCTGGAGGTGCTTGAGAACGGAACCAAAGCTGACGTTACCGTCGTAGGATACTTTCAGTTTCTGTCCAGATTTACCTTTCTTGGTTGTGATAAGGATGACACCGTTCGAAGCACGACTACCATAAATGGCGGTTGCCGAAGCATCCTTGAGGACTGTAAAGGTCTCGATATCATTCGGGTTAACAAGAGACAACGGGTTTGAAACACCCTGGATACCATTGTTATCCATAGCCAGACCATCGATGACGATCAACGGGTCGTTAGACGCATTCAGAGACGATCCACCACGAATACGGATAGATGCTCCTCCACCAGGAGTACCACCGTCGGTCGCGATATTCACACCTGCAATCTTACCGGACAACATATCCGTTGCGGTCGTGGTGAGCGCTTTGTTCATGTCATCGGGTTTGATAGCGGTTACAGAACCGGTAGCATCGTTTTTCTTAACGACACCATAACCAACGACAACGACTTCTTCGAGAAGTTCGGAGTCTTCGCCTAACTTAACCGACATGTTTGGTTTGGCATCCAGTTCTTGGGTCTTGTAACCCATGTACGAGATAGAGAGCTTGGCGCCCGCTTTTACGGTCAATGTAAAATTACCATCAAAATCGGTAATTGTACCGTTTGTTGTACCGATCTCCAGCACAGAGGCACCAATAATCGGTTCTCCGTTAGCAGCGTCGATCACCGTACCTTGCACGGCCAACTGGGCATAAGCAGCGACCGATCCCACCATCAAGAGGAGAGTGATGGCTAACGTACGAAATATATTCATGTTTGTCTTTTTCATTGTTGCAAATGATTTTTGTTTAGATTGAAGAGGTTAAGGAAGGCGATGGAAGCTTGCACCGCTGTACAAGAAGCCATCGGGTTTGCTCTTATCGTTCATTACGAATTTGGAGATGCTGATAGGATCACCCTCTACGCCCGGCGTTGTGCTGATGAACGAAACAGAGAAGCGGGAATCGGAAGAGAATGCATTGATAAACCAATTGCAATCGTACTCTTTCACCTTCACGCTGATAGTATCACAAGACTGAGTCTTCTTATCGTACTTCGAACGAACCTCCTTACGATAGAAATGTCCCGTATTTGCGTAAGTGGTAGCATCGCGGTTGAACTCCAGAATATAGTAGCAGGACGTATCTGCCGAAACTGTATCCATTTTGTCAAATATCTGGATTGTATCGGTAATAAAAGTCATAGGCGGGATAAAAATTGTACGAATGGAATCGCGGAAAACGCTATCGAGTACAAATTCGCCTTCGAAGCGACCTTCCCATTTGGTATTAGGCAGACAGCCGACCACTTTCGACAATTTCTCGACACGAGCCGAGTTATCCGTTCCTTCGCCTCCGACCTTACGTCCATCAGGCATAACCAATGAATTGCCCCGGTACCATATGGTATAGGGGTCTCCCTTAGAAGGAGTGACTAAGAGGGAATAAGCCGTGTTGTCTTCGTTCCAGTTACCATACTCGAACGTCACAGCCTCTTCTTGCTTCACAAAAGGTGTCTGGTTACCAAAGGAAACCGTACGGCACACCATTCGTTTGTCGTTCACATCAGCGCTCGGAAATTCAATTTCCGTAATAGTAAGCGTCTGTTCATTCACCTCCAGAAGGCTGCGAGCGGATTCATGAATGCTCTTCTTTACCATGTCCGAGCAGACATCAATCACATTGGATTTTTTCTCGCAAGAAGTGAAAGCGAATGCCGCTACCGTCACCGCAAATACACTTACAAGTAGTTTGTTTTTCATAATAGATATAATATTTGTTTATTGTTATTTCGATTATTCTTTCTCCTTGATCGCGAAGACGGAGGCAGCGCCGAGGAGGAGAAGGACACCTGCAACGACAAGCATTCCCGCCTGCGTGTGCGCGATATTAGTAAGGAGAACACCACCTAAGAGGGCGGCACAGATCTGCGGCACGCAGATGGTGCAGTTAAACAAGCCGAGGTAATATCCCATGTTTCCGCCCTTGATGGCGTTCGTCACGATGGTGAACGGCAGGGCAAGCATAGCCGCCCAAGCAGCACCGATCAGCGCGTAACTGATGAAGAGGATCCATTGGTCGTGCACAAAATAAACAGAGATGAATCCGATGGCGCCAACGACGAGGGAGATCGCGTACGCACCCTTGTTGCCGAACCAATGCTCCAATTTCGGCAGGAAAGCCGCCCAGATGAGGGAGCCTACTGCTTGCACGCAGAAGACGACACCTACCCAACCGCCGGCATCCTGGAAGGCTGCGTCAGCCGCATTGACACCATCCCAGCCGAAGCAGTTCACGGCAATCGTACCGTTAGAGTACGTCCACATATACATGAAAGCAGCCCAGCAGAAGAACTGCACGAGGCCTACTGTCCAGAAAGCAGAGGGAGCCTCTTTGAGCAGCTGGATGAATCCTTTCTCTTCTTCTTTCTCCTCTTTCTTGCTGGCATCAATGCCGTGGAACTCAGCATATTCCTGCGGGTTGAGTTCCTTGACGGTCATAAAGGTATAGAGGGAGCATAGGATAAGGATCGCTGCGCCCGCGTAGAAGGACCACTTGACTGAGTCAGGGATGACGCCTTCGGGAGCGGTATTCGCGATGCCGATCCAGGTAAAGAAGATCGGGAAGAGGTAGCCAACTACGGAGCCTGCGTTACAGAGAGCCGACTGAATGGCATATGCTGTACCCTTCTGCTCCTCGTTCACCATATCGCCTACCATCATCTTAAACGGCTGCATAGCGATGTTGATCGAGGTATCGAGGAACATCAGGCTGAAGAGTCCGAACCACATTGCGGCATTGAGACCGAGGAAAGCCGATTGCGCGAAGGTAAAGTCTCCGGCGTTCGGCAACAACAACATTACGGCTACTGCGATGAGCGCGCCCACGAGTAAATAAGGTTTACGGCGGCCAAGACGATTCCAGGTCTTGTCCGAATACTTACCTACGAGTGGCTGCACGATCATACCCATCAGCGGCGGGAGAATCCAGAAGAAACTCAGCGTGTGGGGATCTGCACCCAATGTTGCAAAAATGCGGGAGATGTTGGCGCTCTGAAGCGCATACGCGATTTGTACTCCGAAAAATCCAAAACTCAAGTTGAAGAGTTGTGTAAAGGATAAATTCCGTTTCTGCATAGTATTTTCCTATTAAACTTAAGTTGCGATTTTATAAATCGGCCACAAAATTACTGCTTTTTTATGACATATGCAAGAGTTTTGTGCATTTTTTCGTCATTTTTGTGCATTTTTTCTTCGAAACGTACCGAAACCTTTCAAAAAGTTGTGTATTTAGCCGGAAAAAAATCAGGGGACGAAATATAGTTTTTTTTCAAAAAAAATCATAGAGCCTTGCATATATAAAAAATTATTCGTATCTTTGCAGCCAAATTGGATTTTTACATATATGAATGTAACACATGAGGAATTAGTGAAGGCGTTGCAGACCTATTTCGGGTTTGACACGTTCAAGGGAAATCAAGAGGCGATCATTCGCAATGTGATGGAGGGCAAGGACACGTTTGTGCTGATGCCGACCGGAGGCGGAAAGAGTCTCTGTTTCCAGTTGCCGTCGTTGATCATGGAGGGTGTGGCGATTGTTATCTCTCCGTTGATCGCGTTGATGAAGAACCAGGTGGATGCGATGAGTAACTACTCGGAAGAGGAAGGTGTGGCGCATTTCATCAACTCGAGTCTGACGCGCGGAGAGATCAATGCGGTGAAGGAAGATGTGCTGGCGGGTAAGACGAAGCTCTTGTACCTGGCGCCGGAGAGTTTGCAGAAAGCGGAGAACGTGGACTTTTTGCGCGGTGTGAAGATCTCGTTTTATGCCGTAGATGAGGCGCATTGTATCTCGGAATGGGGTCATGATTTCCGTCCTGAGTACAGTCAGATCCGCAGTATGGTTCAGCGTATCGGTAAGGCGCCGATTATAGCGTTGACGGCTACGGCTACGCCGAAAGTGCAGAAAGATATTCAGAAGAACCTCGGTATGCCAGATGCAACCGTTTTCAAGAGCAGTTTTAACCGTCCGAACCTGTATTACGAAGTACGTCCGAAGACGGAAGAGGTAGATAAAGACCTTGTGCGCTATATCCGCGGGATGGAAGGTAAGAGCGGTATCGTTTATTGCCTGGCGCGCAAGGAGGTGGAAGACCTGGCAGAGGTGCTCAAAGTGAACGGTATCTCGGCGCGTCCTTATCACGCCGGTATGGATGCGGCTACGCGTAGTGCGAACCAAGACGCATTCCTGATGGAAGAGTGTCAGGTGATTGTAGCGACGATCGCATTCGGTATGGGTATCGACAAGCCGGACGTTCGTTTTGTGATCCACTATGACATCCCGAAGAGTCTGGAAGGATACTATCAGGAGACAGGTCGTGCGGGTCGTGACGGCGGCGAGGGACAGTGTATCTGTTTCTACAGTCCGGACGATATCGAGCGGTTGAGACGTTTCCAAAAAGACAAGACGCCGAAAGAGATCGGCATCGGTAATCAGCTGCTTTTCGAGACGCAGAGTTATGCGGAGAGTACGATCTGTAGGCGTAAGTTGCTGCTCCACTATTTCGGCGAGGAGTACACGGAGGACAAGTGCGGCAACTGCGACAACTGCCGGAAGACCTACAAGCAGATCGATGCGAGCGAGTTGCTGCAGTTGGCGTTGGAGACGATTCAGCAGGTGAACGAACACCATAAGGCAGAGCATATCGTAGATATCCTGCACGGCAACCAGACAGCCGAAGTGATGAGTTATCACCACGACGAGTTGGATAACTTCGGTGCCGCGAGCGATGTGGAGGAGAGTACGTTACATGCCATTCTGAGACAGGCTTTGTTGGTCGGTATGATCAAGAAAGATGTGGATACGTACGGCGATCTGAAGTTGCAGAAAGACGGTTTGAAGTTCATCCGCAAGCCGGGTAAGTTCGAGGTGCCGATTGAGGTGCATGACGAAGACGAGATGGATATGGAAGGTGCGGGTGCGACCTGTGCCGCTGCCGATGAGGTGCTGTTCTCCATCCTGAAGGATATCCGCCGTAAGGTAGCGAAGAAGAACGATGTGCCGCCGTTTGTGATCTTCCAAGACCCGAGCCTGGAAGCGATGGCTACGACGTATCCGATCACGATGGATGAGTTGTTGACCATCCCGGGCGTAGGTGTAGCGAAGGCCAAACGGTATGGCGATGAGTTCTTGCGTGTGATCAAGGAGTATGTGGACGAGAACGAGATCATTCGTCCTGAGGATCTGCGGATTCGTACGGTTGCCAAGAAGAGTACGCGCAAGAAACAGATCATTCAGGCGATCGACCGGCGTGTGGATCTGGACGATCTGGCAGAGAGTTGCGGTATGAGTATGGAGGAGATGATGGACGAGCTGGAGGCGATCGTTTTCAGCGGCACGAAGATCAATATCAATTACTTCATCAAAGAGGTGGTCGATCCCGATGAAGAGGAAGAGATTTACGATTATTTCAAGAACGCCGATAACGATAATATCAAGACCGCGATGGAGGAACTCGGCGAGGATTATTACGATGAGATGCACGTAAGGTTAGTGCGGTTGAAGTTCCATTGTGACCTTGGGAATTGACGATTTGACGATTGACGAGGTACGATTTATTGACGATTGATAATAATTGACGATTGTGCAAAAAGGCGTAGTTGATTTTATAACGTTGGGATGTTCGAAGAACTTGGTGGACGCAGAGCGGGTTATGCGGCAGTTGGAGGCGGCAGGATGGCGATGTGTGCATGACCCGAAAGAGCCGAAAGGCGAAGTGTGCGTGATCAATACCTGCGGATTTATCGGCGACGCAAAGGAAGAGAGCATCAACATGATTCTGCAGATGGCCGAGCGGAAGAAGGCAGGGAAGTTGCGGAAGTTGATCGTCATGGGGTGCTTGAGTGAGCGATATCGGGCAGAATTGGAGGCAGAACTGCCGGAGGTGGATGAATACTACGGGAAATTCGATTTTGAGAACATGGTAGACGGCTTGAAAAATCAGAATACTCCGATTAATCAGAATACTCGGAATTATGAGCGACATCTCACTACCCCATCCCATTATGCGTATTTGAAGATCAGCGAGGGATGTAACCGGATGTGTTCGTACTGTGCGATTCCGCTCATCACGGGACGGCATACGAGTCGGCCGAAGGAGGAGATCTTGGCGGAAGTGAGATGGTTAGTAGGGCAAGGTGTGAAGGAGTTGAATGTCATTGCGCAGGACCTCAGTAGTTACGGACTCGATTTGGAGAAACGGCACTTGTTACCGGAGTTGGTGGATGAGATGGCGCAGATAGAGGGAATGGAATGGATCCGGTTGCACTATGCGTATCCGACGGATTTTCCGGAGGAGTTGCTGGATGTGATGGCGAAGCATCAGAACGTGTGCAAGTACCTCGATATCGCGCTCCAACATTGCACGGACCATATGTTGGGTTTGATGCGGCGTCATATCACGCGTGCCGAACAGGACGCGTTGATTCAAAAGATACGGGAACGCGTGCCAGGTATTTGTATCCGAACGACCTTGTTAGTGGGCCATCCGGGTGAGACCGAAGAAGATTTTGAGGAATTGAAGGCATGGGTGAAGGCGATGCGGTTTGAGCGGATGGGTTGTTTCGCGTACTCGAACGAAGAAGGCACGTACGCTTACAAACATTACGAGGATACGATTCCGCAGGAGGTGAAGGATCGGCGGGTAGAACAGTTGATGGATATCCAGCAGGCGATCAGCGCTGAGTTGATGGCAGAGAAAGTGGGTACTATTCAACGCGTGATCATCGACCGACAGGAAGGCGATTATTGGATCGGCCGGACGCAGTACGACAGTCCGGAGGTGGATTGCGAGGTTCTCGTTGAGAACATTGGTCATTTGTCATTGGTCATTGGTAATTTTTATGATGTGAAGATTACGAAAGCAGAAGAATTTGATTTATACGGAGATATATGTTAACCAAGGAATTTATTGGCATGATCGCTCAGGCAGCGGGTCTGAGTAAGAAAGACACGGAGCAGTTATTAGCGACGACGAACGCTGTGATGCGGGAAAATCTGATGGCGGGTAAGGTCATTCAGTGGCAAGGTTTGGGTGCTTTTGAGATCAAAGAGCGCGCGGCCCGTACAATCGTGCACCCTCGAACGGGTGAACGGAGTACGATTCCGAGTAAGCAGCAGTTGGTTTTCCGTCCTGTGAATGCCATGAAAGAAGAACTTAAAAACGCGTAAGAAGTATGGCAGATAAACTTAGTTGGACCGAGTTGCGCCGTGCAGTTGCTACGCGTGCAGGCGTGAATGAGAAGACAGCCGGGGTGTTCCTCAATGCCTTGACGAGTCAGTTATTACGGGGTCTTCGTGCCGATAAGATGGTGAAGATCAACGGGTTTGGTACGTTCAAGTTACAAGCCGTCGCGCCGCGTAAGAGTGTGAATGTGAAGACGGGTGAAGAAATCGTCATCTCGGGATACAATAAGATCGTCTTTATGCCGGAAGTGGGTGTGAAGGAGTTGGTAGAACGCGGCGATTCGAAAGTCGAAAGTGGAAAGTCGAAAGTGGAAAGTACTGAGATAGACCCTCTCAAGAAACTCGGTGAACAGGCCGAGGAGATCGTAGGCCTGTTGGCGGATCTGGGGCAAGGTCCGAAGAGCGAGAAACCCGAAGAACCGGTCGTGGAGCCAGAACCGACACCGGAACCGGAGCCTGTAGTTGAGCCAGAACCGACACCTGAGCCAGAACCGGTAGTTGAACCGACACCGGAACCGGAGCCTGTAGTTGTAGAGCCGCAGCCGAAAAAAGAGCCGGAGAAACCGAAGAAACAATTCCATTTTGTGCGGGATCTGTTGATCTGTGTCGTGGTGTTGTTATTACTGCTGTTCGGCGGATATTTCTTCTTGCGGAGTCAGTTGACCCGTTGGATGGAGAGTCTGGCACAGCCGAAAGAGAATTCAGAAATCAGTATTCAGAAGTCAGAAGAACCGGTAGTAGAGCCGGTGGTGATGGATACGATCGTACCGGAGCCGGTGGTAGAAGAACCGGCGGTAGAACCGGAACCTTATTCGGACTTGATCACGATCGAGGAGATGCACGAGGCGAGTCGATTGACCTGGATGGCAAAGCGGTACTACGGCGATAAGAAATACTGGCCGTACTTGTATGACGCCAATAGAGATGTGATCGTGAACCCGAGTAGGATCAAGGTAGGTACGCCTATTCGTGTGCCGAAATTGACCAAAGAGCAGCGCGATACCACGAATGCAGAGACCAAAGCGCGTTTGGAGGCATTGCGGATAGAGGCAGAAGAAGCTTGCAGGACGAAGTAATACATATTGAAGGCGCAGAGACCCACAACTTGAAGCATGTGTCGGTAGATATACCGCGCGGTAAGTTGGTGGTAATCACCGGTGTGAGCGGCAGCGGCAAGAGTTCGTTGGCGTTCGACACCTTGTATGCGGAGGGGCAGCGAAGGTATGTAGAGAGCCTCAGCGCGTACGCGCGACAGTTCATGGGTCGCATGCAAAAGCCGGAGGTGGAGAAGATCGAAGGTATCCCGCCGGCAGTCGCCATTCAGCAGAAAGTGACGAGTCGCAATCCCCGTTCGACGGTAGGTACCGTGACGGAGATCTATGACTATTTGAAGTTATTGTACGCGCGCGTAGGCAAAACGTACTCGCCCGTGAGCGGGAAAGAAGTGAAGAAAAACACGATCCGCGATGTGGTGAGTTACATGGAGCAGCAGGCCATGGGAGCACGTCTGTACCTGCTGAGTCCGATCATTTTGCCGGAAGGCAGGACCCTGAAAGAGCAGTTAGCCTTGTGGATGAGTCAGGGTTTCAGTCGCTTGATGATTGACGGCGATGCGGTACGTCTGGATGACAGCACTTGGGAGAAGGCGCAAGGTCACGAGGCCTATCTGTTGGTCGATCGTATCGTAGTGGACCATGAGCAGGCGACCAGCAACCGCTTTGCAGACAGCGTACAAACGGCGTTCTTTGAGGGGCAAGGCGAATGTCAGGTGGTGGTTCAACAAGGCAATGTACCGAAGACGAGTGTTTTCTCGGAGCGCTTCGAGGCAGATGGGATACAGTTTATCGAACCGAGTGAGCACCTGTTCGACTTCAATAATCCCTTGGGTGCCTGTCCCGAATGTAAGGGCGTAGGCCAAGTGATGGGGATCGACGAGGATCTGGTGGTGCCGAATAAGTCGAAGTCCATCTACGAGCAAGCGATTGCGTGTTGGCAGAGCGAAGCCATGCAACGCGAATGGTTAGAGCCGCTTATTTACAATGCGGCGAAGTTCGATTTCCCGATTCACACGCCTTTCTATGCCTTGACGCCGGAACAGAAGCAGTTGATCTGGACCGGAAATGAATACTTCCGCGGACTGCATGCTTTCTTCAAGGAGTTGGAGGAGAAGCAGTACGGTAAGATCCAGTACAAGGTGATGCTGGCGCGCTTTAAGGGGAAGACGATCTGTCCGAGTTGTCTGGGCATGCATTTGCGCAAGGAAGCGAGTTATGTGTTGATTCAGGGGAAGAGTATCCAGCAGTTATGCAGCATGCCAATATACGAGTTGGACGAGTGGTTTGAACACTTGCTATTGACCGATATCGAGCAGCAGACGGCCGAGATCTTGCTCAAGGAGATCCGCAGCCGGTTGCAGTTCATGAAAGATGTGGGATTGAGTTATCTGACTTTGAACCGGCAGAGCACGACCCTTTCCGGTGGTGAGAGTCAGCGCATCAATTTGGCGAAGTCCCTGGGCAGCAGTCTGGTGGGTTCGCTGTATGTGTTGGATGAGCCCTCTATCGGGCTGCATCCGCGCGATACAGAGCGCTTGATCTATGTGCTGAAGGAGTTGCGTGACTTGGGCAACACGATCGTGGTCGTGGAGCATGACGAAGATATCATTGCGGCGGCTGACCATGTGATTGAGATAGGTCCGCAGGCAGGTCGGCATGGCGGCGAGGTGGTGTACGAGGGGCGTCCGAGAACGGAGTTGTTCACGTATGATATCCCTCAGCAGCGGCGGCATTGGAATAATTATATCTGCGTGGAGGGTGCGTGTGAGAATAACCTCAAGAACCTCACCGTGCGTTTTCCGCTCTTTGCGATGACGGTAGTGACCGGCGTCAGCGGCAGCGGTAAGAGTAGTTTGGTGAGCAAGGTGCTCTACCCTGCGCTGAAGAAACATTACGGCGGTGTGTATGCGGAGCATACCGGCGATTTCGGTCACTTGAGCGGAAGTCTGCATTTGATGAAGGATATTGAGTTTGTGGACCAGAATCCTCTGAGTCGTTCGAGCCGCAGCAACCCGGTGACCTATTTGAAAGCCTACGACGAGATCCGTAAGTTATTCGCGGAACAACCGTTGTCCAAACAGTTAGGTCTGACGCCGGCGCATTTCAGTTTTAATACGCCGGGCGGACGATGCGAGACCTGTCAGGGAGAAGGAACGATCACGATCGAGATGCAGTTCATGGCGGATCTGGTGCTGGAGTGCGAACAATGTCACGGACGGCGGTTCAAGCAAGATATCCTGGATGTGCGTTATCGCGACAAGTCGATCTATGATATCCTGTGCATGACGGTCAATCAGGCCGTGGAGTTCTTCAGCGAGGATCCGGCCTGCTCGAAGATCGTGAAACGGTTGAAGCCGCTGCAAGACGTCGGCATCGGCTACGTGCAGTTGGGTCAGAGCAGCAGTACGCTTTCGGGCGGTGAGAGCCAGCGTGTGAAGTTGGCGTCCTTCCTGGCGTCCGAAGAGAGTCACCCGACGATCTTCGTCTTCGATGAACCGACCACGGGTCTGCATCACCGGGATATTGACGTGCTGTTGAAGGCGTTGAATCGGCTGATCAGCAAGGGACACACGGTCATTATCATCGAGCATAACCCCGCGGTTATTCTGGCGGCGGACCATGTGATCGATTTAGGTAAAGAAGGCGGAAACGAAGGCGGGCATATCGTGTTCGAAGGTACGCCGGAGGAGCTCGCGCAATGCCAAGAAAGTTATACCGGCAAGTATATTGCCCATATTATACAAAGTAAACAATGAAATTTTTTCAATTGAAAGCACAAACAGACTATATGCCTCGTTGGGGCGTGCTGTTATTGGACATTTTGCTATGCACCATCGCATTTTGGCTTTGTGCATGGATCGGAACGGGTACGTTTGAGTACCAATTCATAGAAGGCGACAAGACCTGGCCTTTACGCTACCAGTTCTTGCTGGTGCTGGGTATGCAGACCTTGGCTTTCGGTTTTTTCCACACCTATGCTGGCATCTTGCGTTACTCCACTTTCATCGACACCATCAAGATCCTGATGGCGAATGTAACGACGACCGCGATCCTCTTGATTTTCAACGGTATCATGCAGTTATGCACGGGTGCGCACCCGCTGCTGACCACCTTGATTATCATCTATCTGCCGATTGCTTTTGTGCTCTTGTTCTCGCTACGCGTAGGTGTCAAGACCATGAGCGAAGTGCTGCTGGACGAACACGGTGCGCCGCGTGTCATGATCTATGGTACGCGAACAGCCGGTATCTCGATCGCGAAGATGCTCCGTTCGGCGGGTAATACGCCTTATCGACCGGTAGGATTCATCGCGGACGAAAAAGAACGAAACGGCTATGAGTTGGCGGGTCTGCGTGTGCGTCCTTTGAATGAGAAGTTGTTTGAATGGATGGAGAAACGCGGGGTAAAGCATGTCATCGTCTCGCCCTTGAAGATGCGGGACATCAATCCTGCCAAAGATCTGCAGATCTTCATCAATCATAATATTCATATTCTGACCACGCCGTATTTCACCCAGTTTGACAATGTGGATGCGATCGATGCCCAACGAATCGGCCGCATTGATGCCATTCGTATTGAAGACCTGCTGGAACGTCCGCAGATAACGATCAACATGGATAACGTGCGGCAGATCTTGCAGAAAAAAGTGGTACTCGTGAGCGGAGCGGCCGGCAGTATCGGTAGTGAGTTGGTGCGTCAGGTGCAGCAGTATAAGCCGCAGGTGACGATCTTGCTGGATATCGCCGAGTCGCCTTTGCATGACCTGGTACTCGATCTGCAAAATCAATTTCCGAAAGCGCGGTTCATTCCCGTGATTGCGGATGTACGTAATCGGACACGTATCGAGCAGATCTTCAGCGAGATGCGTCCCGATGTAGTGTACCATGCAGCGGCTTACAAGCATGTGCCCTTGATGGAGAGTTTCCCCAATGAAGCCATCCAGGCGAATGTGTTAGGCACGAAGAACATGGCCGACATGGCGGTGAAATACAAGGTGCAGCGATTTGTGATGATCTCGACGGATAAGGCGGTCAATCCGACCAATATCATGGGGGCCAGCAAGCGAATCGCGGAGATCTATGTGCAGTCGCTCTTCAAGAAGCTGCAGGCTAAAGACGAGCACTGCACCAAGTTCATCACCACCCGTTTCGGCAATGTGCTGGGTTCGAACGGATCGGTCATCCCCTATTTCCGCAAGCAGATTGCAGCCGGAGGACCGGTCACGGTGACGCACCCCGATATCATTCGCTATTTCATGACCATCCCCGAGGCGTGCTGTCTGGTGATGGAGGCGAGTACCTTGGGTCAAGGCGGCGAGATCTTCGTCTTCGATATGGGCGAACCGGTCAAGATCCTGGATCTGGCACGCAATATGATTCGTTTGGCGGGTTACACGCCGGAGAAAGATATCCGTATTGTGTTCACAGGGCTGCGTCCGGGTGAGAAACTGTATGAAGAGCTGCTTAATCAGAAAGAGACCACGATTCCTACCGCCAACGAGAAGATCATGGTCGCGCGGGTACGTGAGTTCGATTTTGATACGGTTAGCCCGGAGGTCGATCAACTGATTGCTACCAGCCAACAGACAAAACCCTTCATGACGGTGAAGTTGATGAAAAAGTTAGTGCCCGAATATATCAGTAACAACTCTATTTACGAACAGTTAGACCCGCAATGATACAAGATTTCTTTTTACAACATAGTTACCTGATCGGTTTAATCAGTTTCGCGTTGGGGCTGGTAGGCATGCCGATCGTGATTCGTATCGCGAAGGCGAAAGGACTGGTCGTTCGTCCCAATAAGCGAATGAGCCATGAAGGGGAAGTACCCAATATCGGCGGCCTGAATATATGCTTCAGCTTCATGCTGACCTATCTCATTTTTGAGTTTGACCAGATGAGTCAGAGCCAGTTCTTCCTCATCGGTTTGTTCGCCATTATGGCGGTCGGTTTCATCGACGATGTCCTGGTTTTGACGCCCATCACCAAGTTGTTCGGCGAGACCTTGGCCAGTATCGCTTTGATCGGTTTTGCCGACATTCGTATCACCCACCTGCATGGTATCTTCGGTATCGAAGAGATCGGTATCATTCCCAGCTATCTGATCTCGCTTTTCGTTTTGATTGCGATCATCAATGCGGTCAATCTCATCGACGGCATCGACGGCCTGGCCAGCGGATTAGGGATCCTCTATTGCTTCTTCTTCGCTTTCTATTTTGGTTTGGTAGGCGAGAAGAGCTGGTCCATCTTAGGCATCTGTATGATCGGTGCCTTGGCGGTGTTCTTCATCTATAATGTGTTCGGACGCAAGGAGAAGATCTTCATGGGCGATTCGGGAAGTCTGCTCTTGGGGTACCTGCTGACGGCTTTCGTGTTCCGGTTCTGCGAAATCAATGCTTATCATCTCGTCCCGGAGAGCTATCATATGGATGCCGCGCCTGCGGTTGCGATTTGCGTGCTGACCGTACCGATCTTCGATACCATTCGTGTCAGTCTGACGCGTATCAAACAGCATCGCAGTCCGTTCCAACCGGATAAGAACCATATCCATCACCTGCTGCTTCGCACAGGTCTCAATCATATTCAGACCACATGTGTGCTGCTCAGCGTGAGTGTGGTCTTTATCGGCTTGGCTATTATAGGACGCAATTGGAATAACTGGCTATTACTCATTGCCGATTTTGCCTTAGCAACCACGTTGACGCTGATTCTTTGGCGTTTAATCAACAGCAAACTGTACGGAGAGCATGCTAAGCATTGATCACTTGAGTATGGAGTTTGCGTCCCGCCCGGTGCTGGACGATATCTCGTTCCTGATCAATAGGAAGGAGCGTATCGCGCTGGTGGGTAAGAACGGAGCGGGTAAGACCACCCTCTTGCGTCTCATTGCCGGAGAGTACCAACCGACGGCAGGACGCATCAGCCGGGAGACCGACATGACGATCGGTTACCTGCCGCAGGTGATGCTTTTTCAGGACGACCGAACGTTGCGCGAAGAGGTGATGACGATCTTTAACGGAGAAGACGAGGCGCGTTTTGTGGCGGAGATGGACCGCACCGTGATCGGGTTGGGTTTTGTACGCAAGGATTTTGAACGTCCTTGCAGCGAGTTCTCCGGAGGATGGAGAATGCGTATCGAGTTGGCGAAGATCCTGTTACGTCACCCCGACTTGCTGTTACTCGACGAGCCGACGAACCACCTCGATATCGAGTCCATCCAATGGTTGGAAGATTTTCTCAAGACGAGTCCGAGTGCGGTGCTAATGGTCAGTCACGACCGCGCCTTCATCGATAATGTGTGCGGACGAACGATTGAAATAACCTTAGGTAGGATATATGATTACAATGTTAATTATTCTCGCTTTGTTGAGCTACGTAAGGAAAGGCACGAACAACAAGTCCGGGCGTATTTGAACCAACAGAAGATGATCCAGGATACAGAGGAGTTCATCGAGCGTTTCCGGTACAAAGCGACCAAAGCGGTACAGGTACAGAGTCGAATCAAACAACTCGAAAAACTCGAACGACTTGAGGTCGATCTGGAAGATACAAGTCGGTTGAACCTCCGTTTCCCGCCGGCACCTCGAAGCGGTGATTTTCCTCTGATCGTGGAGGACTTGCGCAAGGATTTCGGCACGCATACCGTGTTCCATGACGTGACATTCACCATTCGCCGCGGAGAGAAAGTGGCTTTTGTGGGTAAGAACGGCGAAGGAAAGACCACGCTGGTCAAATGTATCATGGGGCAGTTGGATTATATGGGTTCGCTCAAGATCGGACATAATGTCAAGATCGGTTATTTTGCCCAGAATCAAGCGGCACTTTTGGATGAGAACCTGACGGTTTTTGAGACGATTGATTACGTGGCTGTAGGCGATATACGCACCAAGATACGCGATATCTTAGGCGCATTTATGTTTGGCGGCGAAGCAAGCGACAAGAAAGTCAAAGTGCTGTCCGGCGGTGAACGCAGTCGTCTGGCGATGATTCGTCTGTTGCTGGAGCCTTGCAACCTGCTGATACTCGATGAGCCGACGAATCACCTGGATATGCAGTCCAAGGATGTGCTCAAAGCCGCCCTCAAGGACTTCAACGGCACGCTTATCTGCGTCAGTCACGACCGTGATTTTCTGGATGGGTTGGTGACGAAAGTCTATGAGTTCGGTGGCGGACATGTCAAAGAGCACTTAGGCGGTATATACGATTTCCTGCGGACGAAGAAGATCTCCACCCTCCAGGAATTGGAGAAAACTAGTATTCCGAGTTCTCCTAGGGTTCCTAGTTCTCCTAGTGGAGCGCTCGACTACGCCCAGCAGAAAGCACTCGCAGCGGAAAAACGCAAGAAAGAAAAACAGATTGCCGAAGTGGAGGCAAAGATCGCGGCATTGGAACAAGAGCAGGCAGACATGGAGAATATGCTGGCAATTCCGGAAAACCAGACACCGGAAAATTTCCATAAATACGAAACTATTAAACACCAAATAGAACAAAATTTATACGTATGGGAGCTTCTAAACGAGGAGTAAACGAAATCGTTGACTACATCATTACCTGGCTGTGTTACGGAGACAGCGAATTGGCCAAACGAGTAGCGTACACCAAGGATGAGAAAGCCTTGGAAGATCACGATGTGATTATTGTGCCGAAAGGTAACTTGGGTAATCGAATCGTGTTGCCGGAAATGGATAAAGTGCAGGTAGAACAACCTGCAAAAAACAAAGCCATTATCCGCACGGATATCGTGTATAATACTTTCTTCTTCATCTCACGCGCTGAAGAGACCTTTAACACGAACCGCGATAACCATGACCGTTTTCTGGCCGAGTACTCCATCTTAGGCGAGAAGAACCGCATGCATATTCCGATGCTGGACGAGCATGCGCGGCTGTTGCTGAAGTTATTGAACGCACCTTTACCGCAAAGCGGTTTTGGACATATCTACCTTACCCACGATATCGATGCTATCTCGCAGTACCGCCATCTGCGCGGGTTCTTCGGCGGACTGCATCGCGGAGAGAAAGCGCAGGCCTGGGCCGCTATCCGGGATATCCACAACGATCCGTTGTACACTTTCCCGTGGTTGATGGAGATGGATGCGAAAGTGCCGAACGCCGAGCCGATCTATTTCGTCAAACAGACGGCAGGTACCGGTTTCGACTACCCGCAGTACTCGCTGCACGGACGCGATTTCAAGCAGTTGAAGCAGATGATCCTCGACCATGGCGGACAATTAGGCGTGCATAGCAGTTATTACGGCGATCTGCCTAAAAAGCCGATCAGTACGCTCCATCGTACCCATTTCCTGCGCGGCTCGACAAGCCATTTTACGCGTCTTATCAAGGCCGGCTATACCGATGATTTCACGATGGGTTTTCCGGATGCCGCCGGATTCCGTCTTCAGACCTCGCGTGCCGTTCGGTGGATCAATCCCTATACGTACAAGTTGACTACCCTCACCTTGCATCCGCTGCTGGTGATGGATAACACGCTCAACCAAGAGAACTATATGGATCTGACCGAAGATGAGGCCTATTTCCTCTGCGAACGATTGATGGACAAGGTGCGCATGCACCATGGCGACCTGTGTTTGTTGTGGCATAACAGCAATATCAACGACACGACCTATCATAGGTCCTTGTATGAAAAGATTATTAATTGTATCTGATCCGCCTGCAGCACCGGGTTATCTTCCGCGTGTGCGCCATCTGTGCGAGTACCTCGTGCAGAAAGGATTTGACGTGACCCTACTGACCGAAGCAAACGAACCTTTGCCCTTTGCGCATACCTACCCCATCGAAACCATTCGCATGTATCGCGGAGGCTCGTTCGAGTGGTTTATCAAAACCGTCTGGACGCTGCTCACCAATTGGCATAACCGGGCCTTTGCACGGAGAGCCATTCACCAATTACCCATTACCTATCACCAATTTGATGCCGTCCTCTGTTCCGCCTTCAGCGACTTCCCCTTAGGTGCCGCCCAACGGATTGCCCAAACGCTGAATGTACCCCTCATCTGCGATATTCGCGATCTGGAGGAACAGGTCGAAGATGCGACTTATCATTACCATCATCAGTCCAGATGGCTGATGCCCTTCCGTCATCTCTACCGTGCCATCCATGTAAGCCGACGCAATCAGGTGCTCCGTGCTGCGAATGCCATCACTACGGTATCCCCATGGCACGCGGAGTTCATCAAGCAGTTTAATCCGAAGGTGCAGGTGATGTATAACGGCTTTGACGACAAGCAGTTCTATCCGGAGGATGTGCGCACAGAGACCTTTAAAATCACGTATATCGGCTCCCTCTTTGCATGGCAGCAACCGGCCTTGGAGATCGTCCGACAAGCCATCAAGGGCTTGGACGTAGAGCTTGAGATGCATACGCCGCAAAACAACCCGATCCCGCATACCCAATTAGGTGATGCCATTCGTCGGAGCAGTATGATGCTGGTGCTCACTGCACCGAACACGCACGGGATGCTGACCACGAAGTTCTACGAGGCGCTGGGCTGCGAGAAACCCGTGCTATGCGTGCCGTCCGACAAAGGCGCTTTGGCGGAACTCATCGCCTATACGAATGCCGGCATCGCGACCGATGATCCCGATAAGATCAAGGCTTTTATCCTTACCCATTACGAGGCTTGGAAGAAGAACGGTTATACCCGTCAGGCTACGCAACATCGGGAAGAATTTACAAGAAATAACCAGTATGATCAGTTTTATCGTACCTATCTATAACGCGGAGCAGTACCTGCCTGCATGCCTCGACAGCTTGTTGGGGCAAACCGTACGTGACCTGCAGATCATCCTCGTGGATGACGGCAGTACGGACGGCAGTCTGGCTGTGGCCCAACGCTATGCGGCGCAGGATACGCGCATCGAAATATACGTTCAATCCCATGCCGGTCAATCGGCGGCCCGCAATAAGGGTTTAAGCTATGTCAAAGGAGACTATATCGCTTTTGTGGATGCCGATGATACGATCGATGCCAATTGGTGTGAGATCCTACTCCAAGCTATCGAGGGAGTCGATTACGTGCAGAGCGGATACAATGACACAAAGATCCCATGTCATCGCTATCAGTTCACATCGCCTTGTATGCGTCTCTATCGTCGTTTGGCTATCGAGAATCTGCGTTTTACGGAAGGCATGATCTATGAAGATGTCATCTGGTCCGTTGATCTATGGATGCGCGATTTGCCATACCGTCGCATTCGTTATGGAGGCTATCATTACACCGCGAACCCGCATAGCACCACGTCCCAACGCCACCCCGAAGCGGAACAACGCGTCTTTGCGGAACTCAAGAAACGAGTGCCGCAAGCTGACCGCAAAGGTAAAATGATTTTGCTATACACAATTATACGTTTGAAACTTCATTTTTTGAAAGCATGAAAAAGATACTTACCCTCCTCGCAGCAATGCTGCTGACGGTCAGTCTTAGCGCTGCCACGTACTACGCTTCACCTACCGGTAATGGTGATGGCTCGTTCAATAATCCCTGTTCGTTCGCGAACGGACTGAAAAAACTAAGCCTCCCGGGAGATACGCTATACCTCTTCAGCGGACAATACGACTTAGGCAACACGGCCGTGCAAAACCTCAACGGTACGGCATCCAAGCGTATCGTCATCTCCGGTTACGAAGGTATCAACCGAAGCGGCACCTATGCAGCCATCTTGGATTTCCGTTCCACAGCGTACGGCACGCGTGGTCTGCAGATCAAGAACACCTGTACTTATCTGCATATCAAGAACTTAACACTTCGTTATTCGGGCAAAAACAACCTGTATAACGAAGGCAGTTATAATCTCTTTGAGAACCTCGATATCTACGGATCGGCGGATACCGGATGTCAGATGAAGAACGGTGGAAACAATATTATCAAGAACGTGGATAGTCATCATAACTTTGATTACGAGAC
>CADCBB010000017.1 GCA_902799555.1 uncultured Bacteroidales bacterium | reverse complement strand
CAGGAGCGGAAAGGTCATCGTGCTGATGACGGCTTGACCGCTGGTCTTCTGGCGTGTGAGGGTGATTTGTATCATAATTGTTCTTGATTTTATAGTAATAATCGATGCCCATTATCGAGCCTGCAAAGGTTGCCACCTCTCCGAATGCCACAAGAAGCGTCTCATGGATCTGTCCCTGCGGCTCAATGAGCACTCCCGTAAAGAGAAGTGCAAGTCCGCCAATAGAGAGGACGGCGGCTGTGATAAGTTGTATGATTCGTTCTTTCATGTCAGAATTAAAAATTAAAAATTCAAAATCCAAAATTATGCTCGCGGAATTAGCCGCGAGAGCAGGACCTCTTTTTGAAATCCGGTGCAAAAGTACAACAAAAAAACGAAGCCACCAAATTTTGTGGCTCCGTCCGTTGATAATTGTCAATTTTACTGCATGACGTACTTGTAAAAGTCCAGATATTCCTCTAAAGGCAACCATCCGTCTCTCCATTTGCGCGAGAAGTACTCCCGCGAGTGTTTATGATGGCGTACACATGTATCCGCCCATCCGCCATACAGGGTTTTGAACTTAGGTAGCATCTTACCATGCGCCCAAGCAGAGTCTCTCTCTTGAAGATGGTTCAAGACCGAATGAATCATAATTTTCTTTTCCTTTTTCATAAACTAAAAGTGGTTTTGAGGTTGATGATGTCGCGGGCATCGTAGGTGGCTTTGCGGAGGTGCTGCATGGCGATGAAGATGCGAGCTTCATACATGGCCTGCTTGAGTTCTTCGCGCGAGACACGGATGTCGGCGATATGGAGTTTGGATTGTGCGAGTTGGGCGCAGGTAAGGATAAAGCGCCAATGGCCGTCAGGCGGTATAACGCCTTTCGAGTTTCTTTTGGCAAAGTAGCCGTTTTTGCGCTTCTGAATATGATAGCCGAAGCCTCGTCCGAGCGAGCCGGTAAGGGACTCGCATTGTTTAGATAAAATGATTTTCATAATTCTGAACAGGTAATAACCAGGTAATGAATAGGTAATGCATACTACTTAATCTCATTTTTAGCGATTTTCCACGCTTCGCGCTTATCGTGGTATCTGCCGGATGCGAGCAACTCCTGCACGTAGGCTTGTCGTCGCGCGAAGAGGGATCTCGCTTTGATTTCGGCCTCGGAGGGAGGTGTTTTCCGGGCGTTTACTTTTTCCCAACTCGAAGGGCGGTACGGGTTGAAATAGGCGCGTGTCTCTGTCTTGCCGTTCGGACGCTTAAAGGTTTTGAAAATCATGTTACCACATTTGCCGGATACGCTTTCAATGCCGGCTGCTAATTCTACTTTCATACGAATAATTTTTTGAGGGTTAATAATGTGGCGATAAAAATATCGCCAAAATGCACGATGTTTTGTCGGGATGGTATCCCGACGTAAGGGACGAACGTTATTGTTACCAATCGCGTACCCATTCGAGTCCATAGAGTTCCATGGTGGCACGTGTGCAAATTTTATACGCACCATTGTAGCGGACTTGCACAAGATCTTCGCCTGTCTCGCCGCCGGTTTTCCACTCGGGTTGCGGCTCAGGGAAGTCCACTACAAAGAAGTAAGGATTTTTCCATTCAGGCGCACCTTCTTTCTTGACCTGCTCGAGCATGGCTCTGCGTGCCGCAGATGTCCGTTCGTTCCATGCGCGGAAAGTCGCAGCTCTACGCCTCGGAAAACGTATTTCGTTAGGATGATACGCGTCCCAAAATTCATTAAAGTCTTTGTCCATAAAATTTAAATTTTAAAAATTGCCCTGTCCCTTGCCCTGTCCCATACTATATAGGACATAGGACAGGACAAGATTTATTTTTCTTTTTGGTTCTTTTTCTTTTTACGACACCTTTGAGACGAAACCGATGAAGTTATCGAGACGGAAGGAGCGCCAACCGTCGGCATCGAGGTCATAATAGCGGAAAGTCTCGTAATTCTCCAGCCTGACGTCCGGAGCACCTGACAAAGGCTTTGGCTGATGCTCGGCAGGGATGCGAGAGAGGTCGAGCGTGCCGCGTGCTTCACGGATATCGCCGTCTATCTTGAAATACGAGAAACGGTAAACGCCTGAGCGGAGTTGGTCGCGGAAGGACTCAAACCACCATGCGTATTTGAAGGCTTTGCTGGCGTCGAGTTCTGCGCCTCGCAGGATGACCGGACAGGTTTTTTTGAGACTGTTTCCAGCATTCATAACCCACTTACGTTTTAGTTTTAATAAATCGTTTGGCATATCAAGTTATATTTTAAATCGTTAAACGGTTACTCGATTCTGATTCATCGCATAATGGATCACATATACGTATGTGCACTTCTCCGCAGAGAGCGCCGCCGGAAGCCCAGGCGAGGCGTGCATCGATGAAGAAGGCTTTGTCTTTCGGGGTGAGACTATCGAAAGCCTCGCAGATTTCATCATAATTCATTGTTGTCCTCCTTTCCTAAAAAGATCTGTAAGAGGGCATCTCGTTTGAGATGGTCGTATTTATATGCCGTATGTTCGGCTTTCCAGATAGCCATGCGCTTGTAGCCTTCGAGGATAATGGTAGTCTCGTATTCGGCGACGATTATGCCCCTGTTACGCAGTTTGCGCATGAAGCCGCCGTCACGATCGTTGATAGCGCGTGTGACAATACGGAGGTTGCGAGGGTTGTTGTTTAAGGTGTTGCCGTCGATATGATCGATAACTTGTTTCTTCGAACGGTCCGGTACTTGATTATTGAAGGTCGCCATCACGAGAAGGGAAATGGGGATATCATAATGGCGACCATTGACTTTAAAATGGAGGTAATAATAGAAGTTTGTGTTTCCGGCATTGATTGAGCCCTTTTCATTTGGTCGAAGTCGGATAGAGGCTTTTTGTCCGTGATGATTAAGGATGGACACTTCCATGCCTTTGACGCGTATATATAAAACGCGTCCGTGAACGAGTGTCGGATCGATAGGTGTGTAGCCTTTGCCTAAGAACCAAAGGCGTGTGGGTTTTGTTTGTAGATTATTCATAATGCATGGATCTTTAGTGCAGCGACGTTGCTACAGCTCAAATCCGATGCAAAGGTAGGTATAAAAAAAGGCTTCCCTGTTACGGAAAGCCTATAATCAAATGAGAATCAAATGAGTCAAATAAAAATCAAATGAAAATCAAATAGAGGGCTATTTGCGATCAAATGAATCAAATGAAAATCAAATGGATTTTATCAATAATAGACGGCAAAATTCGGATAGCCGAAGTCTAATTCAGCGCCAAAATACGCCTTTAATTCTTCGTATGTCTCTTTCTTATTCAGATCTCCGGTATCAAAGACTTCGAGTTCTTTATAATGTTTGATGAACTTAGCTAATTTGGGTGCTCCGCCCTTGACCGCATCATGATACATGGTCACAAATTCCGAAATGGAATATGTGCCGAGAGCGGCTAATTTTTCTGGGACAAAGAAGGGAAGTCTACTCTCTTCCTTCGACGGTTCATCTTGAACGACAGGCGCGACATCTTCCGCTTCAAGTGCGCGCATAACGGATGCAAGATCTTTGCCGCGCGCATCGATATGGTACTCACGAGAGTTGTCGTGATAGACTACTTTGGAATTAAGAAATACCGGCTTACTCATAATGCTTCATAAAAAAAGCACAGGTCGGTGGGACAGTAAACGGCTTTCGGCAAAGCGTAAAGATGCCCCACCTTCCCATGCATAGGGTAATGGGACATATTTCTCTTCTTTACTAAAATTTGCCGAATTCGTTTACAAAGGAATATGCCTTAAAAATCAATATGTCACCGCTTTTTCATGCTGTCGGTGCCAGCGAAATCGGGCGCAAAGGTACAACAATTTTGCGATATATGCAAATAAAATGCTATTTTTCTAACGAATAATTCTTACTATTATCAATGTAGGTCACGTTTGCGCCATTGAAAGTAATGGACGCGGCGTCCTGAATAGTTAATTCCGGCTTATGGGGAACGAGCAAGGAAAGCTTGTTTTTGACGATCGCTTCAACACCACGCATATACATTTCCATATAATGCCAGTCGGGTTCATCGCCTTTCGCGGGGAGAAGGATTTTCTCTTTCTGTAACTCTTTCTGACAACACATACCAGAAAAAGAATATTTACTCAAGAAAGAAGCATCAAGTACACTAACAAGGAACTTTGCTATATAGCTATTTATCCTAAACAATGGCAACAATATATTTACTCGCCCATGAGATACAGCATAGAATGGTTTATCCTGAAAATACGATTTACCAAACATGTCCGTAGTTATAACGTTAGCATCAAACATCTCTGCTTTACCATCTCCTTCTGCGATATATTTACAGATACCATTGTTAAATTTACCAGAAGAGACAAGAGGTATGTCGCCCTCTTTCATCTTCTTTGCTTGAATATCTCCTTTTGAAAGAACAATGTCGAAAAGTCTTTTAAGATCAAACATTTTCCAATTAGAATGATCTATTTTAAGAGGATTGCTTTGGGCATCTTTAAGTGCGAATATAGTACTTTGAACATGCTGCTCTATATGGCGCATGTATTCTTCCATAAATTGCCAGTTAGGAACTCCGTCCTTAGAAGGAAGAAGTATCTTCAACTTTTTTGCAGCCGACCAATGTCTTGAATATCCTAAATCCGGTATCTCTTTTTGCCAAACAGATGAAATATATTGTAGAACCTTAACACTCATTTCAGCATGTAAAGGTAATAATACTTTCACATTGTCAGCAACACAGAAACTACTATCTGCAATATGAAAAGTTCTTGTGTGGTCTCCAAAAATTAAATATAACGGATTTTCATGGTCTACTATCCATGAGGGCTTTAGATTGCAATATCCGACTATACCATTATTTAACGATTCTGAAGAATACACAGGTACCTTTCCTTCTTCATTAGTTTCCTTTTGCCCTACTTTCTTCGAACACTTCAGAACACGAAAAAGGTATTCAACAGTAAATTCGTTCCAACCATTTGTATCTATCTTCTTCATTTGGAAAGGCTGATTTGGGTAGAACTTTCGTTTTCGGAAACCTCACTACTATAAAGGATCTGTTGCAGAAGTTGTTCGTTAAACTCCTTCACATCTATACCTTGCTTGAACATCTCATAGTCCATCATGGTCTTAACGAAGTCCTCTTCAAAGATCTCGAAAGGCTTTTCAGGCATTTGATAGGAAAGATGTTCCGAAGGCTTAAGCCATTGAATGGTTTCGTCTCCGGATTGTTTCTCTATAATCTCTACCCATTTGTCTTCAATAGCCTGCCAACGGTCACGGATGTCTTGACGTCCTTGTAGTTTAACCGTTTCTAATCCATCATCAGCTATATAACAAGCAAAAATCTCCTTATCGTTTTGGGGCTTTTGAGCTTTGAAAATAAAGATCGAGGCCGTTACACTTTCACCGAAAACCTTCTCCGGCAATTTGATGATTTTGAGGAGTGTATGTTTCTTAAGCAGCTTCTTTCCTTTGCGGTCTTTCTCTAATTTCTTATCGGGCATAATGAACGCACAAAGGGTGTTTGAAGTGACATTCTCCAGTACATTTTGCACAATATCAATGCATCCGTATTTGGATTCAAAAGGCGGGTTCATTAGCACTTTCGTAATGCCTTTTGACGCTATCCATTGAGCGGCTTCAGGAGTCGAACTATCCAAGTTCTCAAGGTTTGTCTTGCCGTCTTTGTGTATGAGCATATTGGCACAAGCTAATGCAAAGATCTTCTTATCTATCTCGATGCCATACAACTGGTCTCGTTTAATGTCTTTTGCCTTATCAGTATTGTTTCCGCCGGCGGCTTTAATCATATTACACATCGCCTTAACGAGGAATGCACCACTACCGCATGCTGCGTCTAATACGATATCATCCTTATCTACATGAATAAGGCGATACATGAGCGATGTAATGTGGTCTGGTGTAAAGACCTGACCTTGGTCGGACTTTCCCTTATAGCGATTAAACTCGTTAAAGAAAATCGCCATTACGTCCTCTCCCTGCCAAAAATCAGAGTTGATATTATCGGATATATCCGAGATACATTCAATAAAATCATCGATAGCGTCTTGATTTTCGGGATTATTCACCTGTACGGCAGCGTATTTCTCTAAGAGGATGTTGAGTTTTATGTTCTGCTGAATGGCACTCTCAAATGACTTGTTAAGTGTATCAAAAATTGATGCGCGCAAAACATTATAGGACATACCTTTTGTCAAGATAGCCTCATAACGCTTTGCCACAAGCGCACAAGCTGTGAAGATCATTCGGTCTTTGAGATCATTGATGCCGAATTTAAAATGCAGGTTGTCATTGATGCGTTTGGTAAGGTTGTATATCTTCTGCTTGTCAATGGTGTTTTGCGCAAAAAGCCCAAGATAATGCTCTTTATTCAGCAACTCCTTTTCTCCTTGCACTAATTCTTCGTTTTTGTATACGAGTATATCGATACCATTATATAGGATGCCGATGATGTTTTTATATTTAGCATGCGCTATACGACAATTCTTGAGTAACTCATCTATATGCGCTTGTTTAAGGTCTTTATCCTCTCCTTTAAACTCAACTATGATAGCGGGAAACGAGGACTCGTTAGGGAAATACCATCCATCAGGACGATTATTTGCGCCCTCTCCTTTAATTCCTAATAATTTGCCAAAGGACGTTATCTGACCGACACCGGCTTTGGCGGTTTCGGTATCTACTAAACCAAGGATTTTATTGGCATCGTCGCGTACTTGATCTTCTGTTCTCATGGTATTCGATTATTTCGCAATCATAGGTACATAGTTAGGGTCGTCCTTGGCGGGAGCGTCAGGGACGTACGTAGGCTCATTGGTCGGCAACGAATGCGACCAAAGACCTAAATCTTCTAAATAATTAATGATAGTGAACGCGGGCGCGTAACCTAAGTGCGCGCTGCGTAACAACATGATATCTGCGTCCTCAAGGGTGATGAACGGCAGGGTGTCCTGTGCGGCTTTGTCGAAGAGCTGCACGTTATAAGCCGCCGTGCCGGCAATGCACAGCGCCTCCGGATCGTCCTCATGATAAGCGACGAAGATAAAATGGTAGAGCGAGTCGGAGTTATAGAAAATGGGGGTGTAGAGTTCCGGGATGTGATGGGCCCAGACGATGGTGTTGTTGTGGCGCGTGTCGCGATATCCGAGCCAAACGACGAGCGCAGCCCACAGAAGGAGAAGAAGTCCTAAGACGACAGATGCAACATTTTTACATCTGGGGGGGGGGTAAAATTGAACATTCTATTTTTCATTTTTTCGTGTTTCTAACCTTTGCGGGTGCAAAGGTACTGCTTTTTTACGAATTATGCAAGAGTTTGGGCAAAAAAAATGCGCCGCACGCCGCGCGCGCCATAGAGATACCCCATAAACAACAAAAGAACGTTTCTTCACATCGTGAAACGATGTACTTGCCTAAACAGACCATAAAAATCGTATATCTTTTCATAAGAAAAGCTATTGTCCACTTGACAAAAAAGCAGTAATTTTGCAGCCGATAAAAATCGGCCCTTTTGGGGCTGTAAAAACGTAATATTTTTAATACAAATCATAAGATGAGTAAATTTTGGAGAACATTATCGGCTTTGGTGTTAGTCAGTGTGATGCCGATGATGGCGCAGCAGTTCCCGGATTCGGGCTTTGAGAACTGGACCGGAGCGCAATTTGCCGGCAGTGAGCAACCGAAATATTGGAACTATTCCAATGTATCCCAATTAGGTGTAGATAAGAACTACGCGCATAAGACGAACGGTCGTTCGGGCTATGCCCTGAAGATCCAGAACCAGTTCGTCGGCGTGGGTGGTATCGGTGCCACCTCGCCGGGATATGTAACCTTAGGTCATCCGTGGTCGTATATATCCGGTATGTCCGGTATCAACGAAGCATCGGGCGGTGTACACGGTGGTATCAGTTGGAATTACCGTCCGGACTCGTTGGTGGTATGGGTACGCCGTTATTACGACAGTGGTGTCGAGCAGGCCGCCGGCGATCATACGACAGAGGAGAACTTCAGTATCCTGTATTACGCATGGACGGGTACCTCGAAGGGTGAGTCCTACAAGGCTAAAAACGGAACTTGTACCAATATCGCTTCGGTAGCGCCTCAGTACTGCGTGGACGAGGAATCGGATGTCCGCCAGGCGCTGGATGCCAATGAGTGCGGTACGAAAGAGTTCGCGAAGCAGATCGCGGAGGGGTGGCTCTATCAGAAGAAACGCTACAACAACTGGACGCGTATCGTGGTCCCTATCTATTATATGAGTGACGAAGCGCCCGCCAAGTGTAACGTCATCCTGTCCCCGGGCCATTATCCGGATTTTCGCGCCAGTACCGGCATATACGCCGGTAACAGCTTGGACGTGGATGATATCCAGCTCATCTATTCGAGTAAGATACAGAAACTCTATATCGGCGGCCGCGAATGGAAGGGCTTTGACCCGAACAACACGGGCGAGCAGACCTATTCGTTAGGCGTAGGCGTGACCGCTATCCCGGAGATATCGGCAGTACGCGGCGCAGGTACCTTAACCAACACGCGTGGCGGTCGTGCTACCTTCCAGGGACGTCGTCTGTCGTCCTCCGAATGTACGATCCAGTACGGTGAGGTGGACGGCGAGCCGACCATTGTGACGGTGCGTGCCGAAGACGGATCGTCCACAACGACCTATCGGATTAAGTTCGTCTCGCAGGCTTCCAATAATGCCCGTCTATCCGATATCCGGGTGAACGGCGAGTCGCTGAGCGGCTTCAATGCCTATCTGACGAGTTATGATGTGGCTTTGCCGTACGGTACGACAGAGGCGCCGGTTGTGACGGCGACGCTGCAGGATGCATCGGCTACCATGGTCATCACGCAGGCCAGTTCTACCACCGGTACGGCTTCTATCGCTGTCACCGCCGGAGACGGCACGACCAAGCAGACCTATACCCTGCATTTTTCCGTGGCGGCGCTGACCGATGTGACCTTGAAGAATATCTTCGTGAACGGCGCTCCCTTACCGGGTTTCCAGCCTTCCAAATCGAACTATAGCGTCTCGCTGCCGCTGGGTACGACCGAGGCGCCGACGATCACTTGGGAGTCGGCCTACGCAGCCGGCGTGCAGACGATAAACCTGCTGAACAACAGCCTGGAGGGCGGTGCGCAGATCCAGGTATCGCTGCCGAATACCAGCCTCTCGAAGACCTATAAATTGAACTATAAGATCGAAGCATCCTCCTATTCGTACCTTGCCGGTAGACCAAAGGCGAAGATCACCAACGCGTGACGATGACCGAGGGTGGAGTGGAAGGTACAACCCGTATCGAGGTGGTAGCCCCCAGCGGCGCCACAACGACCTATCGGCTCGCTTTCCGTACCGAGAAATCGACCAATAATGCCCTGTCCTCTATCATGATCGGCGGGGAAGCGCTGGCGGACTTTGATCCGGAGGTGCTGAACTATCATGTGCTCTTACCGGCCGGTACGACCGGTATGCCGGAGGTGACCTATATCCCGGGTGATAGCTACCAGCAGGTAGCAGTGACCGTCAATGCGGCCTTGATGACCGTTCGTCTGACCGTGACGGCAGGGGACGGATCAACCCGGATGTATACCCTCTCGATGGAGGTGGAGAAATCGGCGAGTGCCCTGCTGCAGATGATTTATCTGAACGGCGATTCCTTGAGCGGTTTCGTGCCGGAGCAGTTGAATTATTCGCTGGTATGGCACGAGGCGACGATGCCGGTAGTGACGGTGTCGGGTCAGGAAGGTCAGACGGTAGCTATCGCCATGCCTTCGACGTACGGCACGGCTCGTATCGAGGTGACGCCGGATGAAGGCACATCGATCACGTATACCGTGACGCTCGTTTCGCCCGATGCAGCCTCCCTGCCGCCTTTCCCGATCGATTCGTTCCCCGTATCGCATGATGCCTCGCTGAGTGCGCTATATATCGGCGGACAGCCCTATGCGTCCTTCAAGCCGACCACATTCTCTTATATCTACAGTAAATTGCCTGCTAATACCTATGAGGTGCCGGCCGTCGTACCGGTAGCCGCTACCAAAGGGCAGACGATCACCGTCTCACACGGTGCCCTGAACAGCTGGACAACGATTCAGGTGGTGGCGGCGGACGGCGTGAGTACGCAGACCTATAAGATCCTCTTCAGAGCTACCCGCTCCGACAATACCGCGCTGGCATCGGTGGAGATAGACGGCGTGGATAATTTTGTGTTTGATCCTGCGGTGATGACCTATACGGACCTGTTGCTTCCTTACGGTATGACTCAGTCTCCTTCGCTGACGGTGGAGCGCGCTGAACCGACTCAGTCCTTGGTGATTACCGAGGCGCCTATCGGTCAGCCTTCAACCATCCTCGTAACGGCTGAGAACGGCAAGCAAGCCACCTATACGTTCACTTATCGCGTAGGCTATTCCAATAAGGTGAATGAATTATTGGGTATCGTAGTAGACGGCGTGGGTGCACTCGATATGACGAAAGGCCCGGACTTCACCATCGATCTGCCGTACAGTATGGACTCGCTGAAGGTGATCTCCGTAGCGAAGAACTATCCGGAGCAGAAGGTGATTATTATTGAGGGTGGCGTATCAGATCCGACGAAGATCATCGTCAAGTCCCTCAACCCGGACGAGGCGGATAAGGTCTATACGATCACGCCGCATCGGCCGACCCTGGATCCGGCTCAACTGCTGGATATCCAAGTGGCGGGTACCTCAATCAGTCAATTTAAATCCGACGGCTACAGTTATGTCGTATCCGTTGCTTCGACGCCGGAGGTTACCTATACCGCGCCCGAAGGGGCTGAGGTAGATGTGGACGCCAACGAAAAGTATGTCAAGTTGACCGTCGAAGCGGAGGAAGGCAAGTACAAACATGTGTATCTGGTGTCGTTCTTCTATCCGGGCGATATCACCTTCGATATGACCTTCGACCGGTATGACAACGTGACCAATAATGCGGTCGACGAGTCGGCTTACTGTCCGCAAGGATGGTACTCTCCGATCCGTGCCACCACGGAGAACACCGCCAGTTGGAATACCTATTATCCGGAAAATAATCAGAGCCGAACGGAAGATCATACGCAGGGCAACTACGCGGCGGTACTCAAGACCGCTTTCCTGACTACTTCGGCGGAGTCGATGCCGGGTATCTTCTCCCTCTCGCCGCAATCGGTGTATATCGGTCGATGGATATTGGGTATCGGCGGTATCAGCTCGTCTTCGACGCTCTCTTTCGGCGACCCGATTAAGTTCCGTAACTCGCCGGATAAAGTGAAGATGGATTATAACCTGCGATCGAAGAAGAAGATCAGCAAATGGAGTTTCCTCTTTATGATCAACGGTGAGTCCAACAAGTACGAAGAGGCCTTCACGGCTGACCGGACATGGAAGACGATGTCGCTGCCGATTGCTTATTCGGATGACTTCATTCCTTCGGCTTTGGAGATACGTATCAACTCCGGGGATTATGAAACGCCGGCTGCATATAACGTCAATTCGCTCACGGAATCTGACGGCTATTTGTCCGAGATGTGGGTGGATAACATGCGTTTTGAGTACTCGTCCGCGTTGAACGGTATCACCGTCAACGGCGTAGCGGCGACCCGTAGCGGAAACGCCTTCACGGCGACCGTTGCTGCCGATTACAAGGGCCTGCCGAATATCGTTCTGCAGCATGCTGTCTATGACCAGATGCCGGTAGTAACCTGGTCGGAAGAGGTGAATAGGGTACGTACCGCTACCATCCGCAACTACGCCGAGGACCTGTCGTACACCGATTATACGCTGACCGTCACCCGTCCCAAATCGACGAACGTCAGCTGTACCTGTTCGCTGAACGGTCGGGACCTGACGGTGATCAAAGGATCGCCATACCAGACGATCGATGTGCAGGCATACAATAATAATCAAGATACGGCATATGTCGTCACCGTAACGGCCGAGACCGGAAAGCAAAAGTCGTATACCGTCTTATGGCGCAGCGCAACGAATATGGAGACGGCGCGTGTGACGAAAGTGCTGGCGGAGAACGTCATCAGTGCGGAATCGACAGCCCGTCTGGTAAACCTCGAGACGACGCCGGTGCTCAATTACAACCGAGAGTTTGCGTTCGATAGCGTGGCTATGCTGATGACGGATTCAGCATACGAGTTGCGTGTGTTCGGTATCAGCACTGATACCACGTATATCATCGATCGTCATGCTTCGTCGAACGCGCTGCTGGAGTCGATGCAGGCGAATGGCCAGATGATACCGGGCTTCAACAGTGAGAACTACGATTATAGCGTTTCGCTCAGCTCCCTCGATTCCTTCAGCGCCGAGGCACAGGATTCGACGGCGGTGGTGCAATATATCATCCTGCCGATTGACGCTTCGTATTACGCGATCTATGTGCTCGTGACGGCCGGTGACAGTAAGACGCAGAGCCGCTATTCGGTGCTGGCGCATATCCATCCGCTGTCGTCGGAGGCTTACCTGACGGCTATCCAAGCGGACGGCGTGATGCTGAACGGTTTTGCATCGGATCAATACAACTATACGATCTCCTTACCTGCTCATTCGGCTATCCCGCAACTCTCGTCGGTAGCTTGTGCGGGCGCTGAAGTGGAGACGACCACGACGCCGGACGGTTCGTCGGCAACGGTGACCTTCACCGTCATTTCCGAAGACGGCTCCGTGACCCGCATCTATACCGTGCAGGTCAATGTGGCGCCTTCGGACATCAGTACGCTGAGCGACCTGTACGTCAACGGCGTTCCCGTAGAAGGTTTTGCTGCCGAGCAGACAACCTATACGGTCGAACTGCCGCGTGGTGCATCCGCGCCGGATGTCTATTATGTCCTGACCGATAAGACCTCCAAGGCAGTGCTGGTTCAGGATGCAAGCAGCGTTACGATCACTGTGACGGCTGAGGATGGTATCCATACGACCGTTTATACGATCGCCCTGACCTATGCCAAATCGACGAATGCGAACCTGCAGGCGATCTACCTGGACGGTGAGCCGCTGGCGGATTTCTATGCGGATGAGTATGCCTATACAATCACCTTACCGTTCGGCGCGTCCATACCGGTAGTGACGGCTGATGCGGAAGATTCGGCCGCTACCGTCAGCGTATCCGAGGATGGCACAACGATCACCGTGACGGCAGAAGACGGGAAGACGAAGAATGTCTATACCCTGACCTTCACATTCCTGCCTTCTACCAATGCGAACCTGCAGGCGATCTATCTGAATGGCGTGCTGCAGTACGGTTTCGCGCCGGATACGTACGAATATAAGGATACCGTGCTCTTCGGAGCACCGATGCCGGTAGTGACCTGGACGGTGGGCGATGAGCAACAGGTAGTGGATACGGCTTGGGTAGGCGATACCGAACTGACGATCGCTGTGACGGCCGGAGACGGTCTCGCGACAGCCGAGTACATCCTCACCTTCGAGCATCTACTCTCGTCTAACTGCCGCTTGGCGGACCTGCAGGTACGCGGCACGACCGTAGAGGGTTTCCATCCGGATACGATCGTTTATACCTTCACCTATCCGGCCGGAACACCGAGTACGGCCCTCTTTGAGCAGGCCGATGTGACGGCAGTGACGGAAGATGAAGAAGCTACTGTGACGATCATGATGGATGAGAACGCGACGGCGCAGATCCTCGTGACGGCGCCGGACGGCACCCGTCGGGTCTATGTCATCTATCAGCATATCATCCGTTCGTCCGAGGCACGTCTGCGTATGATTTGGCTGGATGCCGATACCTTGCGTCGCTATGAGATGGATACGCTCCATTATGAGATCGTCCTGCCGCAGGGCGCCATCATGCCGGTCATCACCGCCGAACCTTTGGACACCCTTGCGACTTGGGAATTAGGCATGCCGGTGGAGACGGAGAGCGGTACGACGGTAGATGTCTATGGTATCGCGGAAGACGGCACGATGCTGACCTATAGCTTGTCCTTCACCTTCGCGAACTGGGCTCCCTCTGCCGAGGTCGATCCCGATGATTATTTCTTCTTCTATCTCGGAGATGGCCGGTACAAAGCCGTGACGATTGGCATCGGTGTACAGTTTGCCGTATATGATATGGCCGGCCGTCTGGTTCTGTTCCAGACCCTGCCGACTGCCGATCCGGCAGACGTGGAGGTGGATGTCGATCAGAACGGAAACCAGATCCTCCGTAGTGCACTACCGAGTGCCGACGGAGTGGTGTTCGACGCGAAAGCCGGTCAGCCGTACTTCTATGTCTTCTTTGATACCAAAACCAAACGGATAGAGAAGGGAGGAAAATTTGAGTGGAAATAACTAAGAAAGGAAAACCACTATGTACGGAATCTTCAATGATAATTTCCCGCCTATTTTGGACGGAGTAGCACTTACAGCGCATAACTATGCTTATTGGCTGCATCGCAAGGGACAGGACGTACGCGTGATCACGCCGTACGCCCCGAAAGCCGGTGAGTTCATCAATAACGCACCTTATCCCATTAACCGCTATGTGTCTATTCCTATTCCTTTCCGTCATCCGTATCGGTACGGTCTCCCGTATGCCGACTGGGCGTTCTGGAAGAACTGGCGTAAGATGCAATTCGATCTGGTGCATGCGCATTGTCCTTTTACTTCCGGTAGCTTGGCTTACCGTGCAGCGCGCAGTCAGGACATCCCTATCGTGGCTACGTTCCATTCGAAATACCGTCAGGATTTTGAGCACAATGTGCCGAACAAAAAAGTGGTGGATTGGATGATCAAGCAGGTGGTTTCCTTCTTTGAGCATGCGGACGAGGTATGGATCCCGCAGGCTGCGGTAGAGCCTACCTTGCGTGAGTATGGCTACAAAGGACATGTAGAGGTAGTGGAGAACGGAAACGACTTCTCGATGCCGGTAGAGATGATCCCGCCTTTGAGAAACGAGATGCGGGAGGAGTTAGGTCTGGAGCCGGACGAGATGATGCTCCTCTTTGTCGGACAACATATATGGGAGAAGAATATCGGGTTTATCCTGGATGCCTTAGCGCTGATCAAGGACAAACCCTTCCAGCTCTTTATGGTCGGAACCGGTTACGCCGTACGCGAGATCAAGCATAAGATCCATGAGTTAGGGCTGGATTCCCGTGTGACGATGCTGGGTAATATCCAAGACCGCGAGCGTCTCAAACGGATCGATGCTGCATCGGACCTCTTCCTCTTCCCCTCGCTCTATGACAATGCTCCGCTGGTAGTACGCGAAGCTGCGGCGATGCATACGCCCGCGATGTTGCTGGAGGGAGCCACAGCGGCGGAAGTAATCGAACCGGACGTCAACGGCTTCCTGACGCCCAACGATATCCATGCCTATGCAGATCGCATAACCTATCTCATCGAGCACCCGGATATCCTGACCTCTGTAGGAGAAGCGGCATCACGTACCATCGCTCGGTCCTGGGAAAGCGTGATTGACGAAGTGATCTTGCGGTACCGCGACATCCAGCAATCCTATAAATTGAAACATCATAAATCGTAACAGCGACAACCTATGCTAACAATGATTCTTTATATGCTCCTTCAGACAGCGATGCTTGTCTTTGGGCAGGTAGCACTCAAATTAGGAATGCGCGATATGCCGGCTTGGGAATGGTCCTGGCCGTATATCTGGCACGAAGTGATTCTTAATCTCTGGTTTCTGATCGGACTGATCCTCCTTATCGGAGCGAATCTGTTCTGGCTTTGGTTGCTGGATAAGTTTCCTTTCTCGCAGATATATCCTCTGACCAGTCTCGGTTTTATTTTCGGAATGCTTTCCGGCGTATTCATCTTCCATGAAACGGTGGGCTACTTGCAATGGATAGGCGTAGCAATGGTGATGATGGGATGTTATTTTATTGCTAAAGTATAAGAGAAATTCGTAGTGAAAAGAAAAGTGAGATATATTTTGGCATTGACGCTCTTGATAGGGGCGTTTGTTCCGTGTGTGGCACAGAGCAAAGAGACTTCTATCGAAGGAGTAGTCGTCGATGCCGATACAGGGGAGAAACTACCGTTCGTTCAGATTTATTTTATCAAACCTTCCAGCGACGGATCGCTGGCTACGCAGTATGGTACGACCTCCGATCTGGACGGAAACTTCAGTATTTCCAATCCCGTGGGATATACGACCGTCAATTTTCAGATGGTGGGCTTCAAGACGGAGATGTTTACCATCAAAGCAGGCCAACAACGCAAAGGGATAAAGATCAAGATGAAACCGGACGTTTATGGCTTGCAGGATATTGTCGTGACGCCCAAACACCAGAAACAGAAATATAAACGCAAAGGAAACCCCGCCGTTGAACTCATCAAGAATGTCATTGCCAACAAGGATTCATTCCAGGTAAAGACCGCAGATCATTACAAGGCGGACACCTACCACAGGATGTCTTTTGCGCTCGATAACTTTACACCTAACTTCAAGAAAGGTTTCTGGAAGAGTTTCCAGCTCATGGAGAAATATATCGATACGACAGGTGTTTATCCTGCGCTGACGATCTCTATCCGTGAGAATATCGGGCATGAGTACTACCAGCGCAAACCGAGACGTGAGAAAAAAGCGATCGATAGGCAGCGTATCTTTGGTGTCGAATCGGTCTTCTCGACGCAAACGATTGAAGATAATATGAAATCCGTCTTCACCGATATCGATATCTATGACGATAATATGAATCTGCTCTTCAACCGCTTCGTGTCGCCTGTCTCGTCTTTCCTGGCAGTTTCGTACTACCAATATTACATCATGGACACAATCCTCCTGGACGGGGATTCGGTGATTGACCTTGCCTTCGTACCGGTGAACTCCGAGAGCTATTCGTTCACGGGTCACCTCTATATCGTCAACGACTCTACCTATAAGATCAAGAAATACGCCATCAATATCCCGCCGCATATCAACCTCAATTTCGTGAGCCATTTCTCTGTGGAGCATGAGTATAAGAAATTGGAGAGCGGCTTATGGGCACCGGACCGGACCAATACCTTCTGTAAGTTCTATATTGTTAGCCGTAAGAAGAATCTGCTTGCGCGGCAGACGAAGATATATACGCATTTTGACATGGCGGAAGAGCTGCCGAAGGATGCCTTTGCTAACGTGCTGCGTCCTGATTCGGCGAAGAAAGACACTACGTCTATCCGCGAAGATTTCAAATGGTGGGATGACCATCGTCCCGAACCGCTTACGTTCTATGAGCGTTCGGTCATGGATCTGCTGGACGAACTGAAGGCTACCCCTAAGTTCAATGCCCTTATCAAAGCCGGTGACGCGCTCATGACGGAGTTTGTTACTACCGCTCCCTCGAACCGGTGGGGAGAGTCCAAATGGGACTTTGGACCGATTCTGAACTTCGTTTCGTGGAACAAGCTGGAAGGTGTCCGGCTTCGTGTAGGAGGAACGACGACTGCGAATGTACATAAGCAACTGTTCGTCTCCGGCTATGCGGCCTTCGGTACGCATGACTTACGACCCAAAGGACAGGCCGAACTGATGTGGTCGTTCAATAAGAAGAAATACCATCAGTACGAAGCGCTACGCGATTATATATCCGCCTCGGTGATGTACGATGTGGAAGAACCCGGACAGCAGGTCGGACTCGTCGGACGAGATAATATCATCATGTCTATCCCGACCGGTACGATCGCCGATAAGTATGAACAGTATATCCTGCGCGCGCGCCTGCAGTATTATAAGGACTGGCCGAACCAGCTCACCTTCAAAGCGCGCTTTGACTACGAGTATAACGAGGCGGCAGGAGCGATGAAGTACGAACGCGTGACTGCGGTTGATACGCTGGGACGGGTGCTCGGGAAAGACCTTTGCCTGGATCGCTATAACAAGAATGCCTACCATTCGTATGAAGGTACGTTTGAACTGCGTTATACTCCGGGTTCGCATTTCCCGATTAACCGATACGGTGTAGAGAGTCCGTTCACACTCGAGCAGGATGCTCCGGTCATCTCCATCCAACACCAGATAGGCTATTTGGACGACCGTGGATTGCATGATAAGCAAGGTTTGGGCGGTAGAGGATATTTCTATAATCATACCCAAATAACGGCGGAGAAACGTTTCTGGTTCTCGTCCTTCGGGCACCTCGATACCCGTTTGCAGGCTGGTTATATATGGAATAAAGTTCCGTTCACCAAACTCTATAGCCCTACCACCAGTACATCGATTCTTTTGGGAAAGAACGCCTTCAACCTGATGAACCCTTCCGAGTTTATGTTTGATGCCTATGTAGCGCTCTATGCCACCTATTTCTTCAAGGGATGGATCCTGAACCGGATACCGGGTATCAACCGCCTCAAACTGCGTGGCGTGATTTCGTTCTGCGGTATATACGGCGGTTTGTCCAAGAAGAATAACCCATACCTGCAGGGCAACGAAGGGATGTACGCCTTCCCGAACGATATGAGCCGTTTGACTTTTGATAAGAACAACCCCGATGTGGTGACTGCCGGACGATCCATGTCGCCTATCGGTAAGTTACCCTATATGGAGATCACGGCCGGTCTGGAAAATATCTTCAAGTTTATCCGTATCGACTATATACGCCGTTTGACCTATAATGACTACGAGCTGCCCGCTATGCAACGCATCGATGCGAACGGAAACCCGATGTTTGACGAGAATGGTAATCCTATTATGTTTACCCCGCGGCAACGCTTAGGAGCTTGGGGAAGAAACGGAGTGAAAATAACCGTGCGATTTGCTTTATAAATTAAAATGAAAGGTGAAAAATGAAAAGTGAAAAAGTACATATGAATTGGTTGTTAGGAATAGTTTTCCTTTCAATTTTCAATTTTCAATTTTCAATTTGTTTCGCTCAGACCCAAGTGTCGCAGATAGACCGGATCATGGATGCCCCTATGCCTCGGGCAGGGCAATATATGGATAGTGTCCTGTCGCCTAACGCCAAACAATGGTTGAGCGAACATTCGCTGGACTCGCTTGATCAGAAGAAGATTCCCAAGATTGTTACGATGGGATTGTTGGTAAATGCAAATATGAGCCATTTCCTGATCACCGAACGGTGGACCGGTAAGTATCGTACCTCTTCTACCTATCTCCGTGCCGGAGTAGAGGTGGGCGGATTCATGGACTTCCTCGTTGCGCGCCATTTTGCTATCCAGGCGCGTCTGGTTTTCACTGCGTCGCAAAACCAATTCGGTATCAACAATACGGTGAATCACTTATGGTCCTTCGGCGCAGATATCCCTGTCCTCTTCCTATACCGATTGGGAAATATGAGTAAGGGGTATTTCAATGTGGGAGCAGGTATCTTTGCGCACTTTACGTTTGCCAGCAACACAGGCGTTTATACCAATAACGAGTCCGGCGTGACGCCCTCTGAAGTGCCGGCTGACTACGTCTCGCTGCATGACAACCATGCCGGATTTATCGCGCATGTCGGATATGAGTTTCCGGTAGGGGTGCAGATAAACCTCAATTATCTGGTCAGTATAACCGATATGTTCGGTTACTATAAGAATAATAAAGGAAAGCTGGTGGGAGACTGCGCTTTCTATCCCGAGCGCCTTGCTTTAGGAGTGGCTTATCGCTGGAAATAAAGGCTCTCTTATTCGAACTAAAGCGTGAGCCGAACCGTGACCTTGATGCCGTTGCGCCCCCAGACGGAGGTGTTGGCGGTATAGGTCAGACGGCGGACGTAGTCGATACGCAAAAACTGGAAAATGTTCTCAAAGCCTGCGGTCAGCTCCATGTAAGGAAGCGCACCGATCGGCGAAGAACCTTCCGGAAAAGCATACAGCCCATCCGATTCGGATGGGTTGTTTTTATCGCTTAACCCACCGTAGATGCCGGCAAAAGATACCACGCCGCGCAGGCGTAGCTTGTTGATGCCCGGGATGCGGTTTAAGATCCAGCCGTTGAAATGATAGGTGGCATACAACGCGATGTATTTATCCATTACAAATTCCATCGGCCGCATGAGATTAAACGCTTTGGTATTCAATAAGATACCAGTGGATGTCTTGGGCGCAAACAGGTGGGTGAACGGCACTTTATCCCATATATAGCCCGCTTTCAGACGCGTGTCCAGTTGACCGAAGGCAGGGAAAGAGAAGCGCTTGTCGATCATCAGTTCGGTCGTGTTATGCAGGTAGCCTCTTCCGCCCTGATAGCGGTCGTCCATGTAGCCTACATAATGCATCAATCGGAAGATCGGCGCGTCCGTCTCCAAAGCCAAGGGGGAGTCATAGCCCATACAGTCCATCGTGAAAGGACTGCGCGGCGAATAACGCAGTTCGACCAGCCCCGTATAGTCACGGAACGGACGCAGATACGAGAGCGTACCGGCCGGCTCATTATGCGTGAAATCAAACGATGTACGCAGCGCCAGCCTGTTCTGCCATTCTTTCATGTACTCCATCTTGGCGTGGAAGACATAGAGGTATTTACCCATCTTCGGTTTCTCCGTAGGAATCGAGTTGAGAATATGGTCCCGCCGCACCGTCTCTTCGTTCTGTCCCGGCTGCTCTACATCATACATCGCCGTCCAAAGCAGATGATGGCGGATACCGTCGTAGGGATGGTACTTATGTTTGTCGAAGGAATAGATGAGCGTCGCTTCGTATTTAGGCCGCAGGTCCTTGGTGCCGAAGGCGATGTACCCGCGCGCATAGAGCTGCGGATGAAGACTCGCTTTCGTCGTTCCGCCTACCCGCAGACGGACACCCTCCAACATATTCCAACTGAGGAAACTATAGATCGGCCCGAAATCGAATTTACTCTCGTTTATCCGGTACGAAGGCGTCGTTGGTACAAAGCCCGTAGAAAGCGCGTGACCGAAGAGCATGAGATTATTGAACCGCGGCGTATGGGTGAACTCATACAGCAGATCCACCACCGATTCTTCGGCGCGTGTAAGGGGCTCGGGACGCGTCTGCGCCCAAATTGTATCCGCTACGCGTTCGGCGGTCGAGTCATTGATTGCTACTTCCTCCGCCGTCATATCGGAGAAGAGGCGCTTGTCCAAGGGCGTCTCCGTATCCCAACCGGTATAGATCTTCGTCTGCTGCGCCCGGACAGGGTGCTTCTTGTTAAAAACATGGAATTGCGCAGAGGTGTTCGTGCGTTGCGGTATCCATTCGCCGCTGTCGGAATAGCCGAACGATCCTTCCTGCACATACGAGTTCACAAAATTGAGGTTGATCTCTTCCGGCACGTTTAGGATGTACCGCCGGATGCGATAGGTCGAGTCGTTGGCAATATAGAAATGGCCCTTGAACCCGTAGCCCTGCGAGTTATCCGGCATGAAATAGACATCGATACACGGCATCCCGTCCACAAGGAGTGTATCGAGGATATAATAGCGGTAGAAGGAGATAGCGTTCGTCGAAGAGAGCGGCGAGACAAAACGATTCGAGAGCAACTCCAAGCTATTGGCATACAGATCGACATCGCGAAAGAGGGTATAGCTCATCTGCCGAAACGTACCCGGCCCCAAGAGGTCCTCTGCGCCTACCACCCGCTTGCGTTGCAGGATCTTCTTCTCCCGATGCGGATCACGCTGGTAGTACTCTTCGCCCGCCAACTCACGCATACTCACCGTCAGACGCGGCGTCGTACCCGTCGAGTCAATGTATTTCTCTGCGAAAGTCAGATGCTTCCAAATCCCTTTCTGAAAATTAATATGCAGATCGTCTGCGGCAAAAGAGGCACGGGAGTAGGTGGTCGCCGTATAATAGTCCTTGGCACGAATGGTATTAGAGGCTTGATGGGCAATGACCTGCTTCATCAGCTCGATCGCCGGGTTGTTCTTCCGCTTATAGTCGCGCCGCCGGTACGAAGGCATGACGATGATGTCCTGCAGCGTATCGCCGTTCACGATCGCGCTCGCACCATAGGTGCGCAAAGAGGCCTCTTGCGCTCGTACGGGAACAAAGAACAAGAAGCAAAGGGCAAGGATCACTCCTGCTTTTTTAAACTCTGTTCGTGTATCAGATCCCATACGTGTTTGATAAATTCCTCCGGAAGCCCCAGCCTTTCACCTTTCACCTTTAACCTTTCACCTATCATCTGGTATCGTTCGGGTTGCAGCGGGGCTATGCCGTGCGCTTTCTTCCATGCGCCGATGCGCTGGCTCACCGCCATACGTGCCGCGATCGTCTCCCATAGCTGCTCGTCCAATTCATCGATCTCTGCCCGCAGCCATGCCAATTCGATATTCGGATTAATCAGAGTATTCGGATTAATCAGAGTACTCAGATTCTCCGGCTTTATCTGCTGCGCTTTATCCGATAAAGCGGCAGCAGGATTGCAATGCACTTCTATCATCGCGCCGTCTAAGCCAAGCTCCGTTATCTTCTGCAGCAGTGCCGGAACTTGCGCCGCATCGCCGCTCAGGTGGCTCGGGTCCAGCAACATCGGTATATCCGGTCGGGCCGTACGCACCGCATGCGCCATATGCCAACACGGCTGATGGTTGCAGCCTCGGTGGATAGCCATCACCGGTAGCCCCGTCTTCTCCAGACGCTCTATATTCCCGATCCACAACGCCGCATCCGCATTCACCGGATTCTTGATGAGCAGGCCTTTCAGATTATTCCGATTATTCGGATTATTCAGACTTGCAGCCAAACCCTGCACCGCGATCGGATTCGCACTCGTTCGCGCTCCGATCCACAGGTAGTCGATGCCTGCTTTCAGCGCCGCTTCTACATGTTCCGGTGTCGCCACTTCGGTCGCTACAGGGATGCCGAACGTGTCCTTTACTTCCCGGAGCCACGCCAAGGCTTCTTCGCCGGCTCCTTGAAAACTACTCGGACTCGTGCGCGGCTTCCATACGCCTGCGCGAAAAATAAAAGGAACACTGCACCGCGCTTCAAGAGCACGGGCAGTTTCCATCACTTGTTCGCGGCTTTCCGCCGCACAAGGACCTAATATGTAGATAGGTGTTTTAATACGTCAGTTGCATGCGGAAGACCATCGGATCCGGTTGCTGGTCATAGACATAATCGGAGAAGGTAAGGAAAATCTCCACGAAGCCGACACCGTATGCATAGTCGATATGCTGCTGGTAGAAATAGTCCTGATTGTTGACTTTTTCTGTCAGATAGGTCGTCTCCGGCAGTGCTACCTGATAAGCCTTGGAAGAACCGGTGTTGTACTCGCGGTTAACACTTACCTCGGCGTAGTTATAGATGTCGCTGGTCAACTCCGGCAGATCGAAATGGCAATAATACATATTCGCACCCGCATCCCACACCCATGAATTAGCTTTCACATTCAGGTCTATCGTCTGCTTATGCATCCGTTCAGACGGTTCACTACTACTGTTGATTGTACAACCGGTCATCCCTAAACCCATCATGGCTACTAAGCCGATAAGTAAATACTTTTTCATAACGCACAAATTTAAGTTGGTTGAAAGGTCTTGAACAAATAGCATGCCAAAACCTTTGCCGCTGCAAAGGTACTGCTTTTTTTTAATATATGCAAGAAAAATTTGCATATGTCATTTTTTTTCCAAATATTTGTAGTAACTTCGGCACGCCCCTAAAGGGTTCCCTCCGAATTTACGTTCGCTTAGTTGAGCGAACAACAAGTCTTTCCCGCTAAAAACATAAATAAATTTATTTTTTACCGTTAAATCCTTGTATATTCCAAATATTTGTAGTAATTTTGCAGCGCAAAATGTTATTTACTATGGACAAACAAGAACTTCGTAAACTTATTGCTATCTGGTTTGAAGAGGACATCCGCGACGGTGACCACACTTCGCTCAGTTGTATTCCGCCGACCCAAATGGGTTGCCAGCAGTTGATCATCAAGGATACCGGTGTGCTCGCCGGTGTCGAAGTAGCCAAAGAGATCATTAATTATTTTGATCCCGAATGCCGCTTTGAGCAATTCCTGCATGACGGCGATCACGTCAAGCCCGGTGACATCGCTTTTAAGGTATACGGTAAAGAACTCAGCCTGCTGCAGATCGAACGTACGATGCTCAATATCATGCAGCGTATGTCCGGCGTAGCGACCACGGCCCATAAGTACCAGAGCCTGATTGAAGATACAGGCTGCCACGTACTCGATACGCGCAAGACCACACCGGGATTGCGCTACCTGGAGAAAGAGGCAGTTGTCTTAGGTGGCGGTATGAACCATCGTATCGGTCTATTCGACATGATCCTCTTAAAAGACAATCACGTCGATTTTGCCGGCGGTATCACGAACGCCCTTACGCGTGCACGCGATTATTGTAAAGAGAAAGGCAAGAACCTCAAGATCGAGATCGAGGTACGTAATTTTGAGGAGATCAACGAGGCGCTGGCAACGAATATCCCCGATCGTATCATGCTTGATAACTTCACCCCTGCCCAGACCAAGGAGGCGGTGGATATCATCCGTGCATGGGAACGGTCAGCGGGTCGTCATATGGAGATCGAGTCCTCCGGCGGTATTACGATCGATACCATTCGCGACTATGCGCTCCAAGGAGTGGACTTCGTTTCCGTTGGGGCCTTGACGCACAGCTACAAGAGTCTCGATATGAGCTTTAAGGCAGTGAAGTGACGTTTAGCGTTTAGTGTTTAGCGTTTAGCCACGCTTTAGGCGTCAGTTTCGTACCGTCCGGCAGTTGGGGTTTAGACAAGATCGTCACCCATGCCGGGCGGTTTTTTGATGCATCTTGGGACCTATACTCATAACTATATGGACAAGGGTTCTCTGGATTGTAACCCTCTTTCTTATATACGAGCCCCGTATTCCATGCCACCGGCACCAACACCCCTTCATCCCAAGTGGTATAGGCCCAAACGGTCTCGCCCCACCAACGCCACGGACGTGCCAGCCACACTTGTCCCTGAACCGGCGACTTAATATGGCATTTATAGAACAGCATGCCGCGTGAACCCACTTCACTTCTGCCGGCAGATATATAGCACTTATCGTTTTTCTCTTCCGTCACATTCGCGATGATGGTTGCCTGGTCGACACAGAGCGTCATGCCGCCGAAGATAAAATCCACACTACCGGAAAGAACACCGCCTTCCCACCAGATAGATGCTCCCTGGTCGCCGTACAGTACGTCCTGTTTACCGATGGCTTGACAATTCTTGAGGTGCGCCTGTTTCGCACCTTCCGTAAACGAGATAGCTGCTGCTCGTTCGCGATAGGCTTTTGTGGCAACGACAGTAGAGCCTGCCTCTTTCGGCCGAATCGGCATCTCGTGTGCCGTATATTCCGGTATGATATAGAGGCTGTCGGCGGCTTCTTTTTCGCTTACATAGAGATTAAAACTATTCTCGAAAATGATATTCTCTGCATAGAAATCAGGAGCCGTCACGAGTACCGATGCGTTCCATTTGCGACTTCGGCTGCCACCGTAATTGATCGCACCCATGCTGCGGTACTGATAGCCGTGCCCGTAGTACCAGGTGATCTTCGCCGGTTCGTGCTTCTTCGTTCCCTTGATCTTCAAGCCCGGCACATCAATCGTCAATTCCTCCTGATACGTACCGGGTTCAAGAAGGATCGTCGTTCGTTCTGTTTTCGCCGCATACACCGCCCGCGCCGAATCCAACGCAGCGTTGATCGACTCACCGGCATGTACATGCAGTACTAATGATAAAAGAAAGGCTAACATTCGTCTACGGTCATTTGGCAGGTTTTACAATCGAAATGGAGCGCCAACACTTTACCCGTACGCAGACGCAGGAAGCGCGGCTCCTTATCTTTGGGATAAGGATTCGTCTTGCGGCAGTGACCGAGTTCAAACAACAGGCAGTACTTGCAAGTCATCAAAGGATGGTTTGTCGTCTCCATTCGTTCAAGATGCTAATGGGTATAAAATAGGGTTTGCTCTCCACGCGCACGTCGCGCGCTATATAAGGAGTGTCTCCGAGTTTGCTCAACTGTGTCCGAATCGTCTCAATCGCTTTGGTCTCATTCTTCGCAGGTTCATGGGCATAAATCCATTTACCATTTAGGCATTTACCATTTACTATTTGGTATGATAATTCAAAACCGTCTTCGGTCTCGCGGAACAAGATATCGACAGGTATACGTCGTTCAGAGTGCAGATTCTTGGTAAACTCGACGTCATTATTACGGTATAACGGGATAACGTTATAACGACCTTCTAAGGCTTTATTGATCTTCACGATATTCCCATCGATGCCGTTGACCGAGAAGCCTTCGCAACCGATGGTCAGGCCGTCGCCGTTATGCAGTACGATACCTTCCTGCAACCGCACGCGAAGGGTGTTGCCGTGGGCTTCGAGTACTTCACCGATATATTCGCCGGTCGATTTGGGTGTGGACCAATTCGCCATCGGTCGTGTGCGGCCATGCAGAAAATAATCCGTCGCCCCGCGATGAAAAGTTTTCTCCGGATCAGGGGTGAAGGAACGAATGATGGAATGATGGAATGGTGGAATGATGGCATCCAATTTTTCGCGATAGTACGCCGTGATATTCGTCACGTATTCCGCATCTTTGAGACGACCTTCGATCTTAAAAGTGGTCACGCCGGCATCGATCAGTTCGTTGAGATACGCCGAGCGGTCGAGGTCTTGCAGACTTAGTACATAGCGTTGATGGATGGGTTCTCCCTTCTCGTCCAATACCTCGTTATAGTTCGCATCCAGCACATCGTACGCCATGCGGCAGAACTGCGCACAGGCTCCTCTGTTGGCGCTGCGGTTCGCCAGCACTTCGGATATATAGCAGCGCCCCGAATAGCTCACGCACAGGGCTCCATGAATAAATGCCTCCAACTCGATATTCGGTACGGCGGCATGGATGGCACGTATCTCGTCGATACCCAGTTCGCGCGCCAAGACCACGCGCTTGAAACCCAAGTCACGCAGCCGCTTCACCTGTTCCGGCGTGCGGTTATCGCATTGTGTGGACGCATGCAGTCGAATAGGCGGCAGGTCGAAATCGAGCAGATGTAGGTCCTGAATGATAAGTGCATCGACACCTATCTTGTACAACGCGTGCGCGAGAGCCACCGCCTGCGCGTACTCATCGTCATGGAGTAGGGTGTTGAGCGTGACCAACACTTGTACCCCGTAGGTATGCGCATAGTTCACCACCTCCGCCAGGTCCTCCAGCGAGTTACCTGCCGCCTGACGTGCACCGAAAGCAGGCGCACCGATATAGATAGCGTCTGCACCTGCCTGTATCGCGTCTTTCGCTACTTCTTTGTCGCGCGCCGGAGCGAGGAGGCTAAGCGGTACATCACGATGCCTGCCGTCACCGACACGTTCATCGAGTGCTTCGTTCCGTATTGAGGGATCTCTATGCATTGCGTACATTGATCTACTACTTCTTGTTGAACACCGAATACCTCGTGTCCAAAAATCACAGCGATTTTTGGACAAGTTGAAAGTTGAAAGTTAAAAGTTGAAAGGCTTTCCGCTGCTTCTTCCAGCGTGATCGAGTCATGTGCCTGCTCGACGGCATAGACCGTATAACCTTCGTCTTGCAGCGCCTTTACGGCATCCAGCGTCTCTTTATAATACGACCACTCGACACTCTCTTCGGCACCCAGCGCGGTCTTGTGTATCTCTGCATTCGGCGGACAGCAACAGATACCGCAGAGCACGACGCGCTCAATACGCATTGCATCGGCCGTCCGGAATACCGCCCCTACATTATGCTGGCTGCGCACATTATCCAGCACAACTACCAACGGCAGCTTATCCGCCTCACGGTACTGGTCGACATTCATGCGACCCATCTCAGCAGTCGTTCGTTTTTGGCTCATAAAGCAAAAGGTAAATGGACGTGAAGCACCTTCGCCTCTTCGTCTATCTCAACAATAAAATCTTCATGCAAAGGGACCATGCGACCGTCTTCTAACTCGGAGAAGATATTCATCGTACTATCGTCCACCCGCACGATCTTGCCTAAGGTGTTATCGCCTTCCTGCAAGGTCCAACCTTCAAAATCGACCCATGCCATCTCGTCTTCGTCGATTTCCATATCGCCCTTCAGCACAAATCCCTCTTCTCCGATCAGTTCGGCGATCCGCTCTGAGCGAAACGGCACAAACAGGCCGTCGCGTTTGACGAACACGAATTCCGGCAAGTCCTTATAGCGGGTACGTTTGAGAAAACCGATAGACAGCAAATCTGATTCGTTGATCATAGGCGTTTATTTTTGTGTGACGGTTAAGCGTCCGTCCGACGACATGATGTTATAGGCCCGCAAGGCCTCATGGCTGATCCCGTTTTGTGGCATAGCATAGCCGCTTCCTACTTCGTATTTCTCTCCGCAATGCGGACAGACAGCATGGATGCCGTTCATCTCGCAGGGTATTTTCCTTCCTTTCGCCGCGCAGTACGGACAGGCCAGATCGAAAGCCGCGTAGCCATTCAGACTTACATAGACCAACACGCCCGCATAGCCGTACGCATCCTCGATGGTCAAAGCCTTGATGAACTGTCCGTTCTCTTTGTAACCCTCGGCGTTGACGGTGATATAAGCGTTTGTGTTCTCCGGCAGGAAATCCACAAAAACAGCCTTCGTATCTACGACCACATGCACCGGATAGGTAGGAACACTGGACCGAAAAGTCGTGTTCTCGCATGCCGTCAGCACCAATAGAAGAAACGCTATTAATCCGAAACGCTGCATAGATGAATCACGTAGATCAAAGTCGAGTAGGGCGGAATAAAACTGGATGTACCTTCGGTACCGGCTCCTTCGGCCTGGTCGTATTCATCGCTTTCGTACTTGCTATAGTCATAGCCCAGGTACGCCGGAATATACAACTCGATATCGCCGTTGTTGTGGATCTTACGGCATCCTTCCACGAAACCCGGAATAACTTGACTTAAGTTTAATTTAGCAGAAATAGTACCTCCAAAAGTTGGTCCCTGAGACTCGACAATACAACCGTTAATGAGTTTAACACGGTAGTCGCACACGATCGTACTGGTCGTATTCGGCCGTGCATCCTTCGGCGTCGGATCGGCAATGATCTTATACTGCAATCCGCTCTCCGTCACCTGTACACCTTCCTGCTTCAGGTTATCCGCTAACCAGAGCTCGTTTTGCACTTTCCAGTCCGCCCAATTATTCTGCGTACAACCGGAAAGAATAAATGAACAAATGGTAAATGCCCAAATGGTAAATGTCTTTATCTTGTTATCCATAATTCAGGGTTTAAAATGTCTCTGTCTTTATATACTTGAAAATACAATTCCGTCTTCTGGTCTTGTTCGGGGTCGGTGAAGATCGTTCCGAGTGCCTGCTTGGTCTCCACCTTATCGCCCTGCTTCACACTCAGCTTACTGAGGTTCGAATAGACGGTACGGTAGTTACCGTGCTGGATGATCACCGCATAGGTGCCGTTTACCATGAAGCAACTCGTCACTTCACCTTTATACACTGCCCTCGCTTTGGCATCCGCAACCGTCTGCAGGTAGATACCCTTGTTGTCCATGATCACTTGGGCGTACACGGGGTGTTGCTGCTTGCCGAAATGACCGGAGATCATTCCTTTCTCCACCGGCCAAGGCAGCCGTCCTTTGTTGGCTTCGAAACCACCGGCGATGAGTTGTTGCTCTTTGGTCAAGGTCGTCTTGGATGCTTTCTCCGCCTGCTGGCGAACGATATCATCGATCTTCTTATTCAGTTCGTTCACCTTCTTCTGTTTCTGCTGAATCTGCTTGGTCAGGTCTTTCTCTTTGGTCTTGAGTTGATTCAGCATCGTCTTCTGCTTGCGTTCATCCCGCTTGAGGTTCTCCTGCTCTTTTTTCTTGTTGCTCAATGCCGTCTGCTTGTCGTTCTTGTTGGCCTTGAGCAACTCATTCTGCGTGTCTATCTCCGCTTGCGTGTTTTCGATACGCTTCACCTGCTCCTGACGATAACGGGCAAATTCTTGCAAGTACCTGGCACGGCGGGCTAACTGCTGAAAACTGTCGCTACTGAGCAGGAACAACAACGGTGACTGCTGCATGCGGGCATAATGGCTCTGCCGCACCATCTCCGCGTAGTCGTTCTTATACCCCTCCAGCACTTTTTGCAACGAATCCCGCGTCGCATTGAGATGACGCATCTCGCGATTCAAAGCCGTGATCTCGTTGTCCAGCGTGTTGATGAGTTTTTTCTGCGTCTTGATGTTCTGCCCGATGAGCTGCAATTTATTCATCGTCGCTGACTCATCTTTCTTGGTCTGCTTGAGCATCTTATTCGTCTGCTCGATCTCCTCTTGCAGCTTCTTCTGCTTCTTCTGCAGATCCTTCACGCTCTCACCATAGGCGGGAGCAAGGAACAATGCACAAAGCACCAAGACTACTATGTTTCGTTTTATAGCCATTTAGATATATCTACTTTGGTGTAACGTTTGGTCGGTATGTTCATCACGCGTACCGGCACATCCAATTGACGCGGCGAGTAGTTGATCACGATCTCGATCGTATCGTCGCCGAACATATACAGCAGCCTCGCTTTCTGGTCGCCCGTCGGCAACTCCGCCGAACAGAGTTGTTGCAAGATATCCCAGTTTAACGAAGGTGTCAATTTCCGGTTCAGCTCCGCATAGGTCGCGGTGGCATACTGACCGTGTATCTTATCGATCGCGATCACCTCCAGCGGCGTAGCCTCTACACGTAGCATCTCCATGCCCAACATCGGCATCACGCTGATCACGAGCATCGAGTCCCGCACGACTTGCATCGTCACCGCCGCAGAGATCCGATCGTTCTCGGTCGTCACCGTCGCCTGTGCGCCCTGAATCAAACAGGTATGCCAAGTCGGTACGCTTTCGACTATCGACTCTTGACTTTCGACTACTTTCTTCTTCGTTCCGCAACTCGCCAATACGAGTACGGCCGCCAAAAACACTATGTATTTATTGAATCGCATCGATATGACTTTGTATCTCTTCGCTGTTTTCCGCATCCGCGTTCCGGAGGGCTTTCTGCAGGTAGAATTTCGCCAAGTCGTCTTGACCCTGTAGATGCAAGATCCAGCCGTAGGTATCCAGGAAGACCGGGTTATTCGGCTGTTCGCGAATAGCCAGACTACTCATCTTTTCTGCCTTGGTCAGATCGCCTCCGTGCGTCGCCAAGTGGTAAGCGTAGTTATTGAGCACCACTGCATTATACGGATCCAACTCCAACACTCGTTCGTACTGCGCATACAGCTCTTTCTTCTTCGCTTTGGTGCGCTCCAGACATTCCAGCCGGAAAAGCTGAAAACGCAAATTGTCCGGATCGGTCTTCAAGTACGCATCGATGGCTCCGATGGCTTGTTTGGTCTTCCCCCAACGGGCATAGATCTCATAGCGGGTCAAGGCACTGTAGGCATCGATCTCACCCTTGCGTGCATCGATCTCGTCTTGCACCTTCAGTGCTTTCTTCCATTCTCCCTGCGCGATATAGTCCTGTTTGAGCGGCTCTAACCAATTTTGCCAATTATTCGCCGGATCCACTTCGTAGGCCTTTTTGTAAAATTCCTTTGCGATGTCTTCCTTATGCAAACTCTCATAGATCACGCCGAGGAACGATAAGGTCTTGGCATCGTCCGGCTTGATCGTGTTGCAGAACTGCAGCAATGCAAACGCCTCCTGGTAGCGCTCGTCGGTGATCGCCTGACGCGCCGCGTACCAGTAGTACATGAATTGCTGTTCTTGCTCTACCGTGATCGCGTGTATCGCCGGCACAAAGAGCAGGGCAGTTACTAAAAATATATGTCGTAATGACGTAAGCACGTTATAACGTTATAACGATTTATTTTCGACCTGAATGTCCGAAACCGCCTGCACCGCGTTCGGTGTCGCTTAGCTCTTCTACTTCCACTACCTCCGGTGTCTCGTGTTTGGCGATCACCATTTGGCAGATACGCTCTCCCGGTTCAATCGTCTGCGGTTCGCCGCTTAGGTTGATCAGGATCACGCCTACCTCACCGCGGTAGTCTGCATCGATGGTACCCGGGGTGTTGAGTACGGTCAGGCCGCGTTTCAGAGCCAAGCCGCTACGCGGACGAATCTGTGCTTCAAAACCGGCCGGTAACTCAATAAACAAACCCGTCGGGATGAGTTTCCGCTCCATGGGTTGCAACGTGATTGCTTCCGTAATATTACACCGTATATCCATTCCTGCCGCCTGCGCACTCTCGTACTTCGGCAGCGGATTATTGCTCTTATTGATAATTTTTAAAATCATAAATCTTCAATTTTCAATCTTCAATCTCCAATTTAGAATCGTTTTTCGACTAACACTCTCATTCCGTCCGGAATGATTTGAATATGGATATCTTTCTCCATCTCTACCGGATCGCCATCGATATGGAACGGCGCTGCTTCTTCGCGCTCCAAGGTCACCTCTTTCGCACGTATCGTGTCCATGAAATGGCTGTCATCGATGCTGCCGGCAAAGAGCCGCAAAGCCAGGCTGGCGCTACCCAAAATGGCGTGACTCGACATCAGCATGATATCCATCTTACCGTCCTGTACACTGGCTTTCGGTGCAATCAGTGCCTCGTAACCCCATTGGTTTGCATTGGCAAAAGTGATCAGGAAGGCCTTATGCGTCACGTCAATGCCGTCACCTACGATGTGGTAGTTCTGCGGCTGATAGCTGAACGCCTCCTTGATGACATTCTGCAGGTACGTCATGAAACCGCGTTTGTTGCTGGCAGCGAAGTTATCGGCTACCACTGCATCAAAACCCGTGCCACATGTGCTGACAAACAACTCTCCGTTCGCCAGACCATAATCCACACTGATCGGTTCGCTATGGTTGATCATCTCCAAGGCTTTCTGCGGACGGATAGGAATGTTCAGATGACGTGCAAATCCGTTTCCGCTTCCCATCGGGATGATGCCTAATGCGGTCGCCCTTTCACCTTTCACCTTTGACCTTTCACCTTTAACTAATCCCCTTGCCACTTCATTCACCGTTCCGTCACCGCCTACGGCTACCACCGCATCAAAACCCATCCGGGCGTACTGGTAGGCCATCTCTGTTGCATGACCGGCATACTCCGTGAACGCGATGTTCGGAAGCCATTGTTCTGCATCCAGAGTCTGCATGATCAATTTCGGCAGTTTCTTCTTCGCATTCTGCGTTTCCTTACTTCCCGACACAGGGTTGATGATAAATGCTATATTTTTCATACGTACACAATTATGCAAGTTAAATCGGCCGCAAAATTACAAAAAAGTTTTGATTTGTACAAGCGCGCGTGCGAAAAACTGCCAAATTGGCAGAAAAAATAACGTGGTACGCATTTTGTTCTTGCATATATGGAAAAAAATGTGTACCTTTGCACCGCATTTTGTGTAAATACTGAAACGACATATGAATTTTTTAGCGATTATTACCAAACTATTCGGTAACAAGCAGGAGAAAGACATCCGTGCCATTCAACCGATAGTAGACCAAGTGAAGGCAGCGTACGCAACCATTGACGCGCTGTCTAATGATGAATTGCGTGCGCACTCTTGGGCGCTGATGGGCAAGTTGCAGGCAGCGGTAGCAGACAAGAAAGCCCGCATCGCTGAACTCAAAGCATCCATCGAAGAGACCCCGATCGAGAAACGCGAGAAGATCTACAACGAGGTAGATAAGTTAGAGAAAGAGATCAAGGATAAGTACGAAGAAGTACTAAAAGAGATCCTGCCGGAGGCCTTTGCAATCGTTAAGTCGGCAGCTCGTCGTTTTGCGCAGAGTGAGACGGTCGAGGTGACCGCTACGCAGATGGATAAGGACCTCGCAGCCGATCCGCGCTATGACTTCATCGAGATCATCGGCGAGAAAGCGATCTATCACAACCACTGGATGGCCGGCGGTAATGAGATCACATGGGATATGGTGCACTATGATGTGCAGCTCTTCGGTGGTGTCGTGCTGCATCAGGGTAAGATCGCCGAGATGGCTACCGGTGAAGGTAAGACCTTGGTTGCTACCTTGCCGGTGTACCTCAACGCCCTCACGCACGAAGGTGTTCACGTAGTGACCGTCAATGACTACCTCGCCAAACGTGACTGCGAGTGGAATGGCCCGCTCTACCAATTCCTTGGCTTGAGTGTCGATTGTATCGACCGCTATAAACCCAATTCCGATGAGCGTCGTAAGGCGTATGCCTGCGATATTACCTTTGGTACAAACAACGAGTTCGGTTTTGATTACCTGCGTGATAACATGGCCATCAGCCCGCTGGATCTCGTGCAACGCGGTCATAACTTCGCGATCGTCGATGAGGTGGACTCCGTCTTGATCGATGATGCCCGTACGCCGTTGATCATCTCCGGTCCTGTGCCGCGTGGTGAGGATCAGATGTTCGATGAGTACAAAGACCGCGTAGCGAACCTCGTACGCCAGCAGACGACCTTGACGACCAAGCTGCTCGCTGAGGCCAAAGCGAAGATGGGTTCGGAGGATGAGAAAGTGCGCGAAGAGGGTGAACTGGCGCTCTTCCGTTCGTTCAAAGGAATGCCGAAATCGAAGGCGCTCATCAAGTACCTCTCTGAACCCGGGATCAAGGTGCGCCTCCAGAAGACCGAGGAGTTCTACCTCCAAGAGAACGAGAAGAACATGCATATCGCGACCGACGAGCTCTATTTCGTTATTGACGAGAAGAACAAGTCCATCGAGTTGACCGACAAGGGTATCGATGCCCTCACCGGTACGACCGATGACCCCGATTTCTTCGTGTTGCCGGACGTAGGTTCCGAAATGGCAGAGCTGGAAGGTCAGACAGGTCTGGCTGCAGAAGAAAAGCAGCAGCGCAAGGATGATATCCTGACCAACTACAGCATTAAGTCGGAGCGCGTACATACCGTACACCAGTTGCTCAAGGCCTACACCCTCTTCGAGAAAGATGTCGATTATATCATCGATGGCGGTGAGGTGAAGATCGTGGACGAGCAGACAGGCCGTATTATGGAAGGTCGTCGTTGGTCCGATGGTCTGCACCAAGCAGTGGAGGCGAAAGAGAACGTAAAGGTCGAGGGCGCTACCCAGACCTTTGCGACGATCACGCTGCAGAACTATTTCCGTATGTATCACAAACTCTCCGGTATGACCGGTACGGCTGAGACCGAGGCAGGTGAGTTCTGGAATATCTACAAACTGGATGTCGTTGTGATCCCGACCAACAAGCCGATTGCCCGTATCGACATGAACGACCGTATCTACCGCACCAAGCGTGAGAAATACAACGCGGTCATTGACGAGATCGTGGAGATGGTGAACCAAGGTCGTCCGGTATTGGTCGGTACGACCAGTGTCGAGATATCCGAGCTCTTGAGTCGTATGTTGACGCTTCGTAAGATCAAGCATAATGTCCTCAACGCCAAGTTGCACCAACAGGAGGCGCAAGTAGTCGCTGAGGCCGGTCGGGCCGGTGTTGTAACGATCGCCACCAACATGGCAGGTCGTGGTACCGATATCAAGTTGACACCTGAGGTGAAAGAGGCCGGTGGTCTCGCCATCATCGGTACGGAGCGTCACGAGAGCCGTCGTGTGGACCGCCAGCTACGTGGTCGTGCCGGTCGTCAAGGTGACCCGGGTAGTTCCGTCTTCTACGTTTCGCTTGAGGATGACTTGATGCGTATGTTCGGTTCGGAACGTATCGCTTCGGTCATGGACCGTATGGGCTTCCAGGAAGGCGAGATGATCGAGCATAACATGATCTCAAACTCTATTGAACGTGCGCAGAAGAAGGTCGAGGAGAATAACTTCGGTATCCGTAAACGCTTGATCGAATACGATGATGTGATGAACCAGCAGCGTAACTTGATCTATGCGAAGCGTCGCCACGCCCTCATGGGTGAGCGTATAGGTGTCGATATCACGAATATGATCTACGAGACGGCGGAGAACATTCTCAATGAGGCTCGTTCGGTAGGCGACTACGAAGGGCTGAAATACGATGTGATGCAGACCTTTGCGATTGAGGTGCCGTTCGATGAAGATACCTTCCATCATAGCAAACGCGATATGCTGAGTGAACAGCTGGCTGAGGCCGCACTCGATAGCTTCAAACGCCGTATGGACAAACTGATGCAGATCGCGGATCCGCAGATTCAGTATGTCTATGAGACCAAGGGACAGATGTATGAAAACATCCTCATCCCGATCACCGACGGTAAGAAAGTGTATAACATTGCTGTCAACCTCAAGTCGGCTGCCGAGAGTCATTGCAAAGAGGCGGTACGGGAGTTTGAGAAACGTATGTTGCTCTACGTCATCGATGATGAGTGGAAAGAGCACCTTCGTCAATTGGATGACCTCAAACAGTCCGTACAGAACGCGTCCTACGAGCAGAAAGACCCGTTGTTGATCTATAAGTTGGAGTCGTTCAATATCTTCAAACAGATGCTTGACGCCCTCAACCGCCGTGCTTTGGCGATCCTCTTACGTGGTCAAATTCATATGACCGAGCCCGATAAGGTGCAGCAAGCACAGCAACAACGCCGTATGGATTATAGCCGCTATCGTACGCAGAAAGATGCGGTACAGCAGGCGGCGCAAGCTTCAGGTGCAGCCCAGGCTGCCGGTCGTGACACCCGTGAGAACGCACGGCCTGAACCGATCCACGTGGATAAGAAACCACGTCCGAACGACCCATGTCCCTGTGGAAGTGGTAAGAAATACAAACAATGTCACGGTAAACTACAGGCCGGTGTTTAATCGAATCGACGTCTCGAGACCTCGAGATCTCGAAATCTCGAAATGAAGAAAATACTGTTCATAGTAACGATTTGTTGCGCTGTCATGCATATGGCGGCGCAACAAGTCTATCCGGATACCTTTAGGTTGCAGGACCAGCAGACCACGGCGGATATCGATTTGGTGCTCTTGGATCTGGTCTCTGCGCAAAGCGAACAGATCCATGCTTCGGATACCGTTGACACGCTCACGCTGGCCGAACTGATGCGGCTCGATTCGATCCAACGCGAGATCCATGAGATAGACTCCTTGCGGCTGGTAAATGCCGAACTGCAAGTACAAGAGAAGAACCGTACGCCGGCTATCGTTATTGAGAAATCATGGGTGAAAGATGAGGTGGAGGACCGGAATGAGGTGCTGCGTGCCATCCGTGAGATGCGGTCTCCTTGGCGGCGCGAAGCAACCCTCATGGCGCAGATTACGCAGAACTACGTCACGCCCAACTGGTATCAGGGCGGTTCGTCTTCCTTCGCCGGACTCGGTATCGCAAAGGGGCAGATCAGTTATATTCGCGAGCGCTTCACTTGGGAAAACTACGGTGAATGGCGTATGGGCGGTTCGACGATTTCGGCCGACAGCCTGCATAAGGTCAACACGACCGATGACCTCTTCCGAATCTATAGCAAAGCGAACCTGCGAATTGTGCCGAAGTTGTTTACCTCTATCTCCGCCGAGTTAGAGACGCGCTTGCTGCCTACCTATAAATCCAACTCGATGGAACTCAAGTCGGGGCCCTTCTCGCCTTTCCGTTTCAATGCCGCGTTAGGTCTTGATTATAAACCCGTTTCGGGACTCTCCGTCTCCTTCTCGCCGCTGTCGTATAAGATGATTCATGTGCACGATACCGTGCGGGTGAACGCCAAAGACTACGGCCTCAAAGCCGGTGAGCGCACCCAACATAATATCGGTTCGTCGGTGCGTGTGGAATATACATGGAAACCCGTTCGTGAAGTGGCTTTGGATACAAAATTCTTTTTCTATACCAACTACCACGATGTGGAGATAGACCTTGAGGTGAACTGCGATTTTATTATCAACCGCTTTATGTCCGCACGTCTGTCCTTGCATCCGCGCTATGACACCTCGGTCATTATGGATGGCGATACGCACGCCAAGATACAGTTCCGCGAACTGCTATCGGTCGGCTTCGCCCATAAGTTCTACTAATTCCTGCCAGCGTACAAACGCGGCGTGGCCATATTTCCAGATATTATATTTGATCTTATTGATATCTACCTCTTCGCCGAGGTGACTTTTGCTGTAGAATTTATCGGCGTAGCAGATGATCTTCTCTTCGAGACTCTGCGGACAGTAGTCCCGTTCGGGGATCGGTAGCTCTTCGCGTTCTACCTGTTCGATCGTGATACCCGTACCGGTGTGGCGTTCGGCTACCAAGGCATGTTTCGGCAGGTTCTCTGCCCGCAGCAGTTCTGCGCCTAAATAGCCGTGCTCAATATATTTATGCGATCCGCGGCAGTAGATCTTCGGCGCGTCGCAGAAGATGATCCCGATATCGTGCAGCATGGCCGCTTCTTCGATAAACTGCCGATCAACCAAGCCCTTTTCCGTCCATTCGGGATGCGCGTCCACGATCGCTAACGCACGGTCAGCCACCTGCCGACTATGCGTCACCAACACGTTGCGCAACTCAGGATAGTTGCCGTAGTATTTATCGATGAGCTTAATGTAATCCATTCAGGAAAGCTTTGATATCCATTCGCTTTTTGCCCGGCACTTGTAGCTCCAGAATGCTGACCGCACCTTCTTTGCAAGGCACCACGAGGGCTCCTTTATCGGAGATCTCGACAGCATAGACCTTCACGTTCTCAAATGGCTCGCCCTTGATCGTGAGGTTCGCCCAAGCGGCAGGGTAGGGACTTAAGCCCCGTACAAAATTATGCACCTCTTCGGCAGTTTTCTCGGCCCATTTGATTTCGCAGTCTTCTTTGAAGATCTTCGGTGCCGGTTTCAGTTCGACACCCTCCGGCTGAGGCGTGGTCGGTACAGGAATGCCCTTATTCTCGCACTCGATGATCATATCCACCGTCCGCAGAACCATACTTTTGCTCAGTTCCATGAGCCGGTCATGCACCGATCCGACATTCTCGTCTTCGCCGATAGCAATCCGTTCCTGCAGAATCATATTTCCTGTATCGATCTCGTGCTTGAGCATAAACGTCGTCAGGCCGGTCTCTTTCTCGCCGTTCATGACCGCCCAGTTGATCGGCGCTGCTCCGCGGTACTGCGGCAGCAACGAACCATGCACGTTGAATGTGCCCAAACGAGGCATCGCCCAAACGACTTCGGGTAACATGCGGAACGCCGTAACGATCTGAAGATCAGCCTGATACGAACGCAACTCCTCAATAAATGCCTCGTCCTTCAGTTTCTCCGGTTGCAGTACCGGAAGACCCACTTCGAGGGCGTATTTCTTGACGTCCGAGTACTGCAGTTGGTGGCCTCTTCCGGCAGGTTTATCCGGCATCGTCACCACTGCTACCACATTATAGCCGCCTTCCACCAACGCCCGCAAACCTGCGACGGCAAATTCCGGCGTACCTAAATAAACGATTCTTATATCACTTTTTGTCATTGTTCTGATATTTGGGGTCAAGACTCTTCGGCTGCTTGTCCACTACCGGACTCAGCGGTCGCTTATACGCGCGTATAATAAGGTAGATACCGAGGGCGATGAACGGAATACTGAGCAGCTGACCCATATTGAACACATGTCCGGCCTCAAACGCCTCTTGGTCATTCTTGATGAACTCCAGCGCAAAACGGGTCACGAAAACGATCTCGAGGAACACACCTAACAGCAGTCCTTCGCGGCGACGCGCGTCCGTGAACCAGTACAAAGGCCAAACGACACACAGCGCTACAAAGCAGTAAAGCATCTCGTAGATCTGCGTCGGGTGACAAGGTACAGTCTGACCGTCACGCACAAAGATAAATCCCCAAGGCAGGTCGGTCGGACCGCCGTAGATCTCGCTGTTCATTAAGTTTCCGAAACGAATCAGCATCGCCGTGAAGCAGACGCCGATACACAGGCGGTCCAGGATCCACAGCCAACTCGTGCCGAACTGCGGATAGCGGCTGAACTTATACTTATTCAACAAGATAGCGGCAATGATCAGGCCGATCGCACCGCCGTGACTACTCAGCCCGCCTTCCCAGATCTTGAGCAAGCGTAAAGGATTCTCAATGTACGGGTTGCGGTAGGTGAACTCCCAGCCGAAAAGGTGCCAAGGCTGACCGTATTGGTGCCATTCATAGAACCAGCAATGCCCCAGACGCGCACCGATGATCACGCCGGCGGCCATCCAAAAGAACAGCTGATCAGGCCATTCGGCAGGGCAGTTCTCCCGCTTGTACATCTTCTCGTTTACGGCCCAACAGATATATAGGCCGATGGCCCAGCATAAGCCGTACCAGCGTATTCCGCCATCCCCGAAATGAATCAAAATCGGGTCTATATTCCAAGTAATAAAATCTAAAATCATTTTCCCCAATTAAGCTTGTTTCGAAGCGATTTTATAAATCCGTTGTCACCTATCTGCACGACCTTCACCGTGTACGGCGCGCGTTCGATATGCAGGCTCATGTCGGTACTCAGGCTCATGCTGCGTCCATCGACCGACACCATATACGCATCGTAACGGCTGCTTACCTTGATATCAATCTTCCATTCGTCGAGAATAACGATCGGACGAACGGTTAGGCTGTGCGGCGCAATCGGCGTTAAGATCATGCCGCGGCTCTGCGGCACTAACAACGGTCCGCCGATAGACAGGTTATACGCCGTACTGCCGGTCGGAGTCGCGATGACCAGCCCGTCCGAGTGATACGTGTGCAGCAACTCGCCGTTGATCTTCGTCTCAATGGTCAGCATGTTCGTCAGACCTTGCTTGAGGATGGCGATTTCGTTCAGCGCGTTGGGCGACATCATCAGACCGTCCCGTACGATGCCGTCCTTATCCAGGATCGTCAGATGCAGCAAGCTGCGTTGCTCAATCGTGTATTGACCGTCCACAAGTTGCTTGAGGATCTTGTCCAGATCGTCCGTCTGAACCTCCGCCAAGAAGCCCAGATGACCGCAGTTAACACCCAAGATAGGAATATTCTTATCGCCGATAGCGGCAGCACTCGTAAGGAAAGTACCGTCACCGCCTACCGACACAGCGAAATCGATCGGCTCACCATATACGTTCTCCGGCTGCGTCTCTCCGTCCCAGTTCTCAGGAAAACCCGGGTATTCACGCAGGTCTAACTCCTGCCTCAACTCCTGCGACAACAACACATGAATTCCCTTCTCGGTCATAAAGTCCAATATATGCCGAACCTCCGTCACTGTCCGCGATTTCATCGCGTTTCCAAAAATAGCAATCGTCATAAGGCCACAATACGCTAATTTAAATTCGGCTGCAAAGGTACAACAAAAATTGCATATATGCAAGCGTTCGGTTGATTTTTCGCCAATAAAATGGAAATTTATTCGTCATGACCTCATTACGTCATGACGTCATGTCGATTTTTTTTCGTATTTTAGGCGATTGTCATTCGCCGCATAACGTTTGTTGTTTACGCGGGATAATATCCCGCAGGTAGATTCTCTTTTGTTTATTAGATTGATATCTTTCTCTTCGTCAATTAGCCCGGCATCCCATGCCGGCCATCCCACTTTCGTCGATTTCCTGAGATTTTATCCTGGATGCAAAAGGCGGCGACATCTCTGCCGCCGCCCTCTTTCTTCCTTTTCAGGGCAATATGATTGCCCGCTTATCACCTCACCTCTTGTCCCTTTATTCGTTGCTTCCTAAGAAAGCTATTCTTTTTAAGAATAGTCATAGCGGCACGCAGACTTTTTGCTGCAGTTATGAATGATAGAGAGTATTCCTTTTTCATATTGTGTGTTATTTATTTGCTACTTTTTCTTCTATTACAATCTCTGCACAACATTTGGCAGTTATCCGGCGTAGTATGTCCGCCTTGCGACCACGGGGTGATATGATCTGCTTCCATTTGCTCTATCTCGAAATGTTTGCCGCAAATAGGACAGATTCCTTTCTGCTTTTCGTATTGACGGCGCTTGGTGTTTCCGTCGAAAGCACGGATCTGCAAGTGCCGTTCGTCCGCGTCAAAGACGTACCAATAAATGCCTTTCTGATTGCCGACATCGGAGTCTTGGATAAGCGCAGAAATACGTTGCTCCATTCCCTCAATATTGATGTGTTCGGAGCCGTATTTATTGTAGATAGCGCCCCAGTCCACGCCTTTCATCACAGAGCGGTACTTGAATTTGGCTTGTACCCAATTGATGACTTGTTGGAAATAGAGCCAAAGAGCCGTAGCATCAGAATCTTTAATAGAATGTTCCGCCATATATTGCTCTATCTGTCCGCCACTAATCCAATCTAGAACGGTCTCTAAATAATCCTGCTGGATAGGCGAACCTGTAAGATATTTGTTGCCCATGAGGTACGCGCCGCAATTCGATTTAGAGAAATAGCGTTTGGCGTCACTCAACCACGGTGAAGCATATACTGCGTTCAACAACTCTTGGTTAGTCAGTTTCTTTCCTGCAATATTAATGGTCTTGAACCATTTCAGTTTCTCTTTGTCTGTTCCGGTACAACGATAGATGTAGAGTTCGTAGTTGAGGATCTGGTCTTTTTCTTCTTTGGTGAGATTGTCAAAATAACGGAACAAGTGCGCAAAGTCGCCGTTCACGTACTGACAAATCGAAACGGTACGTTGCTGACCGTCAATAATCTCAAAAGTGCCATCGTCGTTTACCGACCAATACATCACATTGAGCGGAAAATCCTGCGTAATGGTGTCAATTACGGCGTCCCGCTCTTTGTCGTTATAAACGAACTCACGCTGAAACGGCGGACGTACGTCTAACTTACCACCATAGGCTTTCACGCCCGCTTCCTGATTGTCCACGTAGCCTTCTGTCAGCTCGCGAACGGTAATTTTGTGTAATTCTATCTTCATGGCTTTCTATTTTTTGCGACGAATTAAAATGCGGGCATATGGAGCAACTAAATATGGAGTATTATCGCTTGTATAATATATTTCTCCTTGGGGTTTAGTCTCTCGCTTTATGGTTAATACGCAATTTATTGCATTTCCATTTACTACTTTCCCATCTTTTAAGACTTTTTTGGCATTATGGTAGTCCTTATTCGGTGTAAAATTGTCTCTTGAATTTCCTAAACCAATTATCTCAAACTGGTCTGGGTTGTATTTATCCATAAAAGTAATTGGCACACCCATTACGCCATAATAATCCATAGGAATGTCTGTTACTTTATCAACATTTATTGCATCATAATTATCAAAATGAAGATATTCTTCAGGTTTATATTGTTTATATAGAACTAAATCTTCGTGTCGCTGAGGATAATCCAAGTTTGTGTACCAACATGCCATTATATGACGCACTTTTATTCCATCAACTATCTTTTCTTCGTTTTCAGGTACAATAAACCACATATCTTGGTTGATATTTCTATGGCCTATCCATAATCTATTTTCTTTAACCAACTTGAATACTTCTTTATAAGTGAGAGAATTTTTATTTCCAAGTATTAAGAATTGCTTACCATATTCCACTAGTTGCGCTAAATATTCTCTAAATAAGGAAAATGGAGGATTTGTTACCACTATATCTGCTTCTTTTAGAAGTTCTATACATTCTTTACTTCGGAAATCTCCATTTTCTTTTAATAAAGACAATACATTCTTGTCGTTTTGAATAAGATATTGTACATCAGTAAGATTAATAGCTCCATCTCCATTATAGTCGGAAACTTCAGTTATTTCGACCTTGTATGCAATCTTTTTAGGCTCTTTTTCTTCGATTTCAAACAACAAAGGTAATTCATCCCCTGCAATAGGCGAACCATTATAGCACGTAGCGATTAACTTCTTTAATCCAAGTGTATTAAAATTTAGCGCAAAATACTTGAAGAAATTACTTTCATAAGGATCATCACAATTACATAACACCACTTTTCCTTGAAAGTGTTGCTTATAGTACTTGAGTTCTTTTTCTATATCCACTAATTGCGTGTAGAACTCATCCTTTTTCGCTACTTGTGCATTTCGTAATGTTTCGTTTGGCATGAATTGATAGTTGTTAATGCAAAACTATCAATCCACCAACGGGCACAAAAAAGTGTGAACTTCTACTCGCGTTCACGAAGGAGCCTAGGAAGAACCTCCGCCTATACTCAATAGAAAGTCCACACAAAATATGAACTTTATTTGAGTATAGATGGAATGTCCCGTTTTAGGCACATTCGTGAAGCATTTACCCGTTTCGTTGAGAAATCAGTTTCCTAGGCTTTTTTCTTTTCGAACGCGAAATAATAGTAATGCTTATTATTTTAATATGTTACCGCGCAACGCTTTGCGCTCATTATTGTCTTTTTCCTCAAAGTGGTCATATTCGACCACTTTTTAATTATGCCGTATTCGCCATAATTAGTAGGTCCTTCTGTTTAACGTCTAAGACCTGACGGCCGCATTTCCGCTCGCGGCGAAGCGATGGTTTAGAGTGCTACTGAATATGGATCTACATAAAGCACTTCACCGTTCTCACTAAAAATGAGCGGTTGGTTGTCGCGACGATGTTGTTCAACAAGTTTACGATGGCTTTGTTGCAGGCCTATACTTAACATGGCCTCTAATTCACGTTCACTCATATCTTCAGTAATAATTTATTCCACATCTCCTCCTCTACAATATCCATAGTAGAGGCTTTCTTTCTTGCAACTAGTTGTGCAGGTGATTTGATGTTATTATACACCAACACGCTATCACAGATAGGCATATACAAATTCAGCAAATTATATATTCCTCGTTTGAAACGGCGGCGGATATCCTCTTCTGGGATATTATGTCCTCCGTTGCTGACACGTTGTGCCACACGCAGAATAGCTTGTTCCTCATTCTCCAAAAAGAAGAAAATAAGGTGCACCTTGTATCCTAACTCCTGAGCGCGATGTACCAATTGTACATATGAACGCGTAGCCAGAGTCGTTTCTATTGCAAAATCAACTTTCTGCTGCAATAACTCGTCAATGCGTTTTAGCATAATTCTTCCTGCTTGAAAAGAAACCGTTTCCGGCGCAAAAGGCGATAAACCACGAGCGATCTCATCGGCATTGACAAAGTTCGGACAATGCAAAATATCGGGAAGCAGATTGAACGAGGCGGTTGTTTTTCCCGCGCCATTTGGACCTGCGATGATATATAAATTAGGATTTTGCATTTTTTCTATCTCCGATTTTGCGCTGCAAAATTACAACTTTTTTTCGATATATGCAAGTTTTTGGCAAAAAACTTCAATTTTTGTGCCTCAAAATTTGCATATCCCAAAAAAATTTTGTATCTTTGCACCCGAATTAAAACTCCCCGTTCTCATATTTTCGAGCCCCAAAAGGGTCCAAATAAGAGGCGGAAACAAGGCTTGTTCTATGCGT
>CADCBB010000016.1 GCA_902799555.1 uncultured Bacteroidales bacterium | reverse complement strand
AGGATATGCACTTGTATATATCCTATGCCGAGCGTAGCAGGGTCTCTAAGCCGTCATGCCGACAACTTGTTTGGCGGCTTTAATAAAAAGGCTTAGAGGTATATGGGAAAGGTACAGACTTCGAGCAGAGGCAGCACAAAACAGGCGGGACGATGGACATGGACGGGTGTATGCGTGGGGACAGGTCACAAAAGAGACTCATCCCGCGCAAGGGCATAGAAGGAGCACAAAAGAAACTCGGGCGTCCGTACGGATAGCAGGGTCACGGTGGAGGCAGCCCCGCGCGCAGGACTACAGACTTCAGCAAAGGCGGTGTCGCCGCTCAGATTCGGGCACAGGGCACACAAGGTTGGCTACGGAAAAGTGGGTAATGGAAAGGATGCAGAAGAATAATACTTGTTTTTGCAAGCAACGGAAGGAGGCTGCACTCTGCAACCTCCCATTGTGGAACTGCTTGTTGTGCATCGTACTCCTGACCGCAGATGTGCCAATAATATGCACGCATCGTCTTGATACCGCGTGGGTTGTTGCGCTGTGCAATAAAGTTCATCTGGTCTTGGGTAATCTTCGACAAGTCCATACTACGCTGGTGAACCATTTCTGCAACCGCTTTGAATCGCTGACGAGTCCAAACAGCATTTGAAGTATTCGACTTCGTAAAGTTCGATTCGTCACGTAAATAGATACGGTTGCAAGAATCACTTGTGGTTGCAGCACGACGGTGCGTAGCCAACAACATTCGACCGTGCTTGTGCGGCTCTTTCTTACCACACTTACACAAGGCGCCGGATACATATTCGATACCGGATTGCCATACCACCTTAGCCATTTAATGCAGACCATGCTTTACCTCCGGTCTGCGTAGAGGGGTTAAAAGTTGTCATATATAAAATTGTTTCTTAATGTATAGTGCCAGTTTGACAAGCCAGTACAGTGCAAACAGGATAGCGAAGGCTGCACAATACTTGTAGAACGAGGGCACATAAGGTTTCTCGACCGTTTCTGTCTTGGTTTCCGTCAAGGTAATAGTGTCTGTCTTGACGGTCTCGCGGTTACGCCAACGTGTGTGCCATTTCTCCAGATAGACCGTGTCTGCGCGTATATGGACGAAGATACTATCATGCAGATAGATGCTGTCACGTTGGATGTTGTTCGAGACGTGGTTGGTGTTGGTGTCAGTCATTGTCTGTGTAGTCCGGCACACTGTCAATAGCATTGCGCTCAGAAGGATAGCGGTCAGCGGTGGTAACATTGATATACAATTCTTCATGGGCTTTCTGCGCTTTTAAGAGTTGTTCAACAAGGGTTTGTTCTGTGTCTTTGGATTGCGACAATGTGAGTGACCACTCGGAGCGTTCGCCTACCAGTATGCAACCGGCAGTATGGTCGCGTGTGTTCCCTGCGTGGATGCGTACGCCTTCAAAGCCGGGTACGTAGCAGAGGACGGGTAACAATCTGCCGAACTTGGGTGACATAGTGACTTGCAGTTTGTACCAACCAACAGGGATGCAACCTTTCGGGTGCGTAGCGTTGGGAATGGTAGGCGGTTCAAGCGTGCCACAAAAAGGCACACGGTTGATAAGCATTTTGCCGAGCGTCTCGGCGGCTGTGAACTTGTCACGGATTAAAGTGATAACCATATTCTTATTTTTTATAACGGTAATGATAATCTATTCCAATTAATGAACCAGCGAAGGTGAGTGTTTCACCGTAGGCTATGAGGAGTGAGGAATCAATGGTTCCTGCGGGCGGGAGTGCCAGCCCTGCTACAAGCAAGGCGCATCCGAAGATGCACATTGCCGTAGCGAGGAGAATTTGAAGACGTCTCATAACGGTTAGTCTCCTAATTTGGCATACTCTTGTGCGAAGACGAAGCCATAGAGGGAATAGTACTTCTTTTGATTTTTGAAGGCTTCTTCGTAGGCTGCACGTTGCGTTGCATCTGCGAGAGCAGCTTTGGCGTTGGTACGTGCGGTCTTGAACTTTGCTTGTGCCGCCAGTTGGGTTGCGGTGGGTTCTTTGGTGGATGGGTTACAGATCTTTCCGCTGAATACTTTCCCATTCTTACGGAAGAAATACATGTCAGAATGACCACAGATTTTACCGCTCATGGACTCTACCAGTCCCATAGGTTTGATTTGACTCATTACTTTTCGGCGTTATTTAGTCTCGTGCCATGCGAGGGGTTAATAGGATTAAACAAATAGATTGATTTTGAAATCGAGTGCAAAGGTACGACATTTTGAAAGCGCACTTTCCGTTTCGTGCAGTTTACTCAAGAGAGTTCTGTTTATTTCGCTTTCCTCCGTCATTTTTTTATTCTATGGGCAATTCAATATCCAATCGCTCACAAACAAGCCGGACTGCCTGAGGAGGTAGGAGTTTCGTTCTATCTGTTACTCCCATTTGTAGCAATTCGTCTCGGAAGGGACGTATCCATTTAGAGAATGTTCTTGTTGTTGTACCAGCCAAATCTGCCAGTTCGGATTTGGTCTTAGAAGTGTAATTTACAGAGGAAGCAGACAATACAGGGGATGGGATACCCAATATTGCATAAATGGATAAAAGATGCTGCCGCAACTCGCCTAGTTGCTCGGATGTCAAAGTTGTTGCTTTCATAACCGAAAGGATTTATGCTCGGCTTTGAAAGTGAATGCGCATTCATGGATATCCAAGCCAGACAAAACCTCGCGGTTAATAAATAAAAATACGCAGACTTCATTTTTGAAATCTGGTGCAAAGTTCTGTATAATTTCTAAGTTGTGCAAATATTATTCAATTTAATTTACTCTCATGTAACATGCTGAAATAGAGCAAGATAAAAAGAAAAAGGATGAATCACAGAATTTAATCCATGTGATCCATCCAATATGGAGTCAAAAAAGAGAATAAAATTAGTCTTTTACGCTCAAATAATTGGTCGCCGTACCTACAGCAAGACCAATAATCGGTGCTAATTGAGGTGCAATCAGATTGTTCGGTAATCTTCCAAAGAATCCCTTGTCTCGTAAGTCTGCCACAAACTTAACAAAGTTCTGTTTGTTATTAGCCGTAGAAGGATAGCACCATTGAGACAGCTCCTCAAAATGGTTCTTCTTCATATCATCCAAGTAATCGGATAATTCGCTTTGTTTGATTTCTATGAGTACTTCCGGCTGATGTACACCGGTCAGAACTTTCTTGCCGTGCCATTCCTCGTACAGCACTTGCGCCAAGCAATTGGCATTATCTATCAGTTGTTTAACAGCGGCTTCTTCCGGAGAGAACTGAATCTTAACACTTGGCTTCTGCTGTTCCGTTTTCTTAATCAAATCCAAAATCAGTTCGTGCTTCCATTGTAGTTCAAGGAACTGACGATCAACATCTTTCCTACGGAAGAACATACGCGCAAAATTCTCCGGCGTTACATCCTCATTAAGCCCACCGCTGTGCTCGCGTATAACCCATAATTCTGGATAACCGTTTTTCATTTGTCCAAGCACATCTTCTTCTTGTTCATTCAGAAAATCAAGATATTCCCGCTGCGTCAACTTACGACCGGTGTACCCTTTCTTTATACGCCATTGATCAATCTCTATATCAATCGTACTTTGTATTTCTTCTTGTATCTCCTCACGGATAGCGAAATACTCGTGTAACGGCAGTTCCGTATAGTAATGCTCTATATCTTGCTTATTCTCGTCCGTTAGTATTTCCGAGAAGTTACCTGTCCTTATGAAATGGATATCTTGCGCGTCTCGCATTAGAGCAACACGTAACATCTCCAATGCTCTCTGAAGTTCGTTGATGATATCGCATGCTGAATACTGATTGACAATCTTGTATATCTGCGATAGAGAAGAGACAAAGCCATCCTTCGTATTTTCTATCAACTCATTATTCACTCTCAGAGCCAAACGATATTCCAGTAGATTCTGACGGATAGATGTGTTGTATATCCTATCAGAAGGATCGACAGATAGTGTAGCCAACTTTTGTGGTTCTGCCAAATCTTCATGTGCCGCATTGAAGACAGTTTTGAATTTATATCTGCCATTAGGTTTGGCGCGATCTGCGCCCCATACTCCTTCTATTACCGGCAACTTCGATAACAACTGTTTAGAGGAATACGCATCTTTTATCTTCTGCGCATATGCGTCCGCATTCTCGGCATTGACAAAGAAGCAAACATCGCTCAGTTCGCGCTGCATATCTTCTATAAGCACGATATTTTGTAAGTTCTGGCGCAACGAGTTTTCGCCAAAATAGGACGATAATGTTTCTTCACGCTGTGCGTCTAACTGACCGGCTATGTCGTACAACTCGGATGCCAGCATCACTCCATGCAATCTATCTACGAACGGCAAAGCAGATGAATTGGTATCTCTCAATTCATTGCACAAGGTACCGATACGCTCGATAGTAGTAGCAATATGTTCTGCGGTTATGACCATTCAGTTGGCATTTGTTGTATTATTTCGCCTTGTAGCAGTTTTCCATTAGCGTGTTTGTTACGTTTAATCCCGTCCTGTCCCCAAGTTCCCCATTGCTTGAAGAAGAATGCGATATGATGTTGCTCGCACTGGTCCTTGATACGAATGATCCAATCTTCTTTGATCGGACGCGCTTGCATTCCGCTTTCGCCACCGACAATCACCCAATTGATGCCGGTCAAATCCATCTCGCCTAAATCTTCTATCAGCGGTTCGCAACTCAGGAATCGAACCGGTGCATGCAATCCACGCAGATAGTCGATTCTGAATTTGTTTCGTTGCGACTCCACCGTAGTTCCCAACCACACATTCTGCGGAACGTCATGTGTAGTAAAGTACTCGTGCAAGCGTTCCGGACGTTTGGTCAAGATCTGATACCGATGTTGCGGTGTTGCCGCAATGGTTTCCATCACGCGGTCGATGAAGTCAAACGGCACTTTCTCATGGAACAGATCGCCCATTGAGCACACAAATATGTTATGCGGTTTTGTCCAAGTCTTCGGTTCGTCTAATGATTCGGGATGGACTGTTAACTTAAAGGCATTCTTGTACTTGACTTGTCCCATGCCCTTTAATCTGCGAGCCATGACTTCAGCATAGCAATGCAAACATCCTTCCGACTTCTTGGTGCAGCCGGTTACTGGATTCCACGTCTTATCTGTCCATTCAATTTTTGTCTCTGCCATGCTATTTAAAAGTAATAATACATTCTTTAATAAGAAGCACTTTTTCTCTGTGATTCTTGTTGTCTTTTATCACTGCCGTGATCTTTTCCTCATTGTATAGTTGACGCAACGCAGCAGTATAGTGTGTACGAGCAAACATATTCTCCGTTTGATGCTGGCTAAACAAAGATTCGGCGTCAAGGGTCCTTCCTGCAAAGCATTTTAATAACTCTGCTTTAAGCGCATCCAGATTCTCTTGTTTAAAGTCATCGCCAAACATATCTGCATGAATGACCGTTTGCGGATCAAACGTGTACGTAACATAATCGCCGGTAGTAAACGAGCGTTCAACATTAGCAAACCTGCTATATACTTGCTTAATTAAATCAAATCCTTTTGCTCCTTTCGTGATATGAAGCAAATAATGGCTTGGAGTTGGTTGTTCCTCTTCTCTAAAAAGAAATGCAGAAAAAAATACTCTACCATTTAATACCTTTTGGAATTCTGCGCCTAAGTTATCAATAATAAACTTATGGCGTTCCTCAACCGGTCCAGATATTAATTTCTTGTTGTCTTTTATAGTTTGATATGTTAATGGGAATATAGTCTTTAGATCATCCTGAAACATTTCATTCTCAAACGCTGCATTTAAACGCTTAGTGTTCACGAAGATAAATACTTCATTCCCCCAATAAGTTAGAAATTTAGCAAGGACACTTGTGTTAATATGTTTGTATCCAAACGGGTCTATAAATAGCAATGAAGGACATTCGTTATAGAATCCCTCCATGGTGTTTTTTGTTAAGAACTCATCTATCTTCGGCCATTCACCAAAGACTCGGTTGGCAAAGAATGGTTTATAGCGGAATGTCCCGTCCGGATAGTTGGCCTCAAAATTTTCTTTGAGCGTGTCGCCATACATCATGTCATTAAACACCATCCAAACTCTATCTTTCAAATATGAATCATTGGCACACTTACCAGCCACAAGCAATGGAGTTGACAAACCGCCATCTTCGTACATACCGGGACCGGCAAACATATCATAGTACCCGAATTTCTTGGGCACATGATGCCTACCTATTATCTTACAATAGGAAGGGAAATACTCCGAGATGATAGTCGCTTTTACTCTCGAAGAATCTGTTTGCGTCTTAAAAAAGTCCTTATTGTCAGTTGCCATAAATTCTATGCAATTATTCAATAGTAGAGATGACTTTTACCCAAATCTATAATAGTCCTGCCATATAAACTGGCACCAACATAGTGTCTCCGTCCTTGCGGAGATCTTTCGTATATAACAAGTACCTATTACTAATTCTTGATGAATATTTTTCACAAAATGCGTCCAATGATGCGTGCGTTTTATATCCAGATGATTTTACTTCAACCGGACAAATTTTCTTCCCACGAGACAACATAAAATCAATCTCATAGTTATGCTTTTTGTCTTTCGGAAATGTGTAATAGAACAACTCATTCCCAGCTGCAGTAAGCATCTGTGCAATAAGATTTTCGTATATATAACCAAGATTTGCTTCTAGTTTGTCGCTCAACAGTTTATCATAAATAACATTTTCCGTGTATTCTTTATCCCAGAAGCAGAGCGTTACAAATAGCCCTGTATCAGCTACAAACATTTTATATCGTTCCGGATCTTTATTCAAGGACATACCTACATTGGGGTCTGTACAATGATAACTGAATAACACTGTCTTACTTTGTTCCAAATCTTGCAGCAATTCATTCATCTTTGTTTCAGTCTGTCGGCCAATAACAGTATATGGCTGGTAACGCGACTCATTATTGCTTAATTGCGCAGGGATGTTCTTGAATAGGCGTTCTGCATTCCCGCTGGCATCTAATTTCTGGAAATCATCCAGATATAATTGGATTATATTGCGTTTTGTCTTATCTACCAGGCTCAAATTATTCGTGTCAAGAAAAGTGTTTACTGCCTGAGGCATTCCACCAACAAGCATGTATAATCGCAGCTCACGCATTTGCTTGCGAGTGACTCCGTCTCCTATAGACATACGGGCATCAAACTGTTGTTTCAGTAGCGGAATGGTTGCTGTATCTCCCAATGCCCAACGGAACTCTTCATAGTCCATTGGCAACATCGCAATACGATTTTCCTCACTCGGAATAGTAATCTTTTGGGTGTTCTTTTTGATACTGATGAGTGATCCTGTCTCTATATAGTCATACCGTCCGTCTTTGACAAGGTATTTGATTGCCTGACGCGCACGGGGACAATTCTGTACTTCATCAAAAATGATTACGGATTTACGAGTGTGGAGTGTCACATTATAATGTTGCTGCAACTTTACAAATATCCGATCCAGATTCATTAAATTATTCCATAAATCCAATATCTCTTGATCTGCTTCGTTGAAATCAATGAGTATATACGATTCGTACTCTTGCCGTGCGAACAACTCTACAATTGTAGACTTGCCTACGCGGCGCGCACCCTCCACCAAAATGGCAGTACTACCATTTGCTGTCTGCTTCCACTCTAACAATTGCTGATAAATCTTGCGCTTAAATACTCGTTCCATATACTCATCTTAAAAAACGCTGCAAAGATACAAAAAATTTTCCTATCCCGCAAATTTTAGAAGCAAAAACTTGCACTATCCCGCAAATTTTTCCAATTTTAGCGGTTCTCTAGTATTTTAAAGCAATAAATACACTCCATATTATTATACTAAATAAGCTACAGGAATAGGTCTCATGAGCACTATCCCGCAAATTTTTGGAGCCAAAACATGCACTATCCCCAAAATGTTTCGAGGCAAGATATGCACTGAGCGTAAAATTGGTAGGAGCGAAATTTACTCTGAGCGTAAAATTTGCTTAATGTCCCTTTGTTGGATGACATCCGACACAATGAACGATGTAATAACCGACTGATAGTCGGTGCAAAGGAAGAATCTTTAATCGTGCTTGTGTATGACAGAGGAAGGATCGACATGAAGGGAGGATTGGTCGTCGAGGGGAATCCACCAGAGTTTTTTGATCTTATGACGAAGGTGTTGACGGTTGAGGAAATTGATCATCCACTCCATGCGCATAAAACTGCGCTCCAATAGGAAGAACTCGCGCCATTGTTTGTCGTTCAGCTCCACTATATCAAACGATGGAGTTGTGGCTGTGTAATATCGGAATCTGACGGCTAAGAGCATAGGAGGTTATTTATGTTCAATAGTTAATATATACTCATCTAAAATCTTCGTGAGCTTTTCTGCTCCTTCAGTAGCTAAATGGTCTGAATCATGAAAGTCATCCTCTACAAATCGGGAATCCTTAAATAGATTCAAGTATTGAACGTGATTGTATTGGCGAGCAAAACTTTCACATGTCTCTATCATTAATGCGTATTGAGCCGAATCTACGCAATCATAATACGTGCTGCAAACAGGTGTCGTAATTATTAACACTTTCACCTGTTTTTCAGCGCAAGTCTTTATAATTGACTCTATGTAGCCAATATTCTCTTTAATATTAGGCTGTGATTTGGCAAGGTCTTTTGTATGGTATTTTGCTCTTTGTGGACCATCCATATACCAATTCTCTCCACGATGCGCTTTTGAATAACCCAGATCTAAACCCAAAGAATCACAACTATTATCGTCCACTCCTTTTATCCAATATCTGCCAACTCGTTTGATTTGTTTGTACAAAGAAAGCGGATTTCCAACTACTTCAATATTATATCTTGGTTCCCATTGGTGGTATGGACAATCGTAATATATGCAGTAGTTCTTTATTCTCCACCATTCCTCTCCATCTTCCATCTTATTCGTGAGCGTAAAGTACGAGACAGGTAGAACTATCCATTCCAAAGAATCCGCTCCACCAATAAATTTATCAAATATAAAAGCGTCGTATTTCAACGGTTGTGAGACATGTGCAGAGTTGAATGCTGGTTTAGAGAAATATCGTGGACTTATACCATAAAGACCATGTGACGAGCCAAACGTCCAAATACGTACGTGACTTATATTCTCTGTTAGCCATTTATTCTTAAAGGTATAATCATTCGGTACACTTCTCATACCAATTTCAAGTGCTAATACTCCCAAGAATATTGGCAGGAAAAAGCAAAATATCGTTTTTGCGAATCGTTTCATAGTTTAGAATTGGAAATAAATAAAGGTTTGTTCTGTTCCTGCATTCTGAATAATCATCCACACAAGCACATAATTGAAAGCTATTCGAATCCATTTGTATTTGCTTGCGTTTAGGACCTCAAGTCCATGTTGCTTATTGCGTTGTATCCATTCAATAACAATCATTACTATAATGTATAGATTGGTCGGGTACACAATATATTCGTTCGGTAAGAAGAAGCGGTAACAGGCTCGTAACGTACCAAATTGCATCATTCCGCAGATATAATTCCATGCTTGCGTGATTGTTTCGGCTCGGAAAATAATCCAGCCGAGGACGGCGAGGAAGAATGTGAAAAGGATTTGCACGGCTTCTTTCCATGTGGGAAGGAGGCAACCCTCGGCGACTTGGTTGGTGTATTTGCGGTTCATGCCGAGGAGGATGAGTGGCAAGAAGAGGATTGCGTGGTACGCGCCCCAAGCTATAAACGTCCAGTTGGCGCCATGCCAAAAGCCGGAGAGCAAGAAAATGACGAAAGTGTTGCGGACTATTTTCCATTTGCCAACACGACTACCACCGAGAGGGATATAGACATAATCTCTGAACCATGTTGTAAGGGAGATGTGCCATTTCCGCCAAAACTCCGCTATGTCACGCGAGAAATAGGGATTGTTGAAGTTACGCATCAGTTTGATACCAAAGAGTTTGGCAGTACCGATGGCAATGTCCGAATAGCCGGAGAAGTCACCGTAAATCTGGAATGTAAAGAGTATGGCAGCAAGGAGCAATGTACTACCTGTTTGGGTGTCGTAGGTTGCCCAAACTTGATCCACATAAGTCGCACAGTTGTCGGCTACTACTATCTTTTTGAATAAACCCCACAGAATTTGGCGCATTCCATCCACGGCTTGGTCGTAATTGAATTTGCGGTTGGCTTGGAATTGCGGCAAGAGGTTAGTTGCACGCTCAATCGGACCTGCGACAAGTTGCGGGAAGAATGCTACGTACGCAAAGAAGGCAACGATGTCGCGCGTGGGTTCTATCTTCTTACGATACACATCGATGGAATAACTGAGTGCTTGGAATGTATAGAACGATATACCTACCGGAAGGATGATTTTCAGCAATAGACTATCCGTTGAAACACCAAATAACTGACCAAACTCGCGTACAAAGAAATCGTAGTATTTGAAGACCGCAAGGATAGCGAGATTATGGACAATGTTGGCTGCTGTCCATGCTTTCGCTGCTTTGGGAGTTGACGATCTGGCGATAAGCAATCCGCTCCCCCAAGAACAAAACGAGGTAAATGCGATGAGTAATAAGAAGCGCCAATCCCACCAGCCGTAAAAGACGTAACTGGCAAGGATAACAAACGCGTTTTGCAATCGCAGTTTGAGATTGTCATTTATGTGTGCGTACCCGATTGCCCAATAAATAAGGAACACGATGGGCAAAAAGAACGCAAATTCGATAGAGTTAAATAACATCGATTGATAGTAATAACTTATGTTACGCATACTATCAATCCGTAAGCGATAAGAAAAGTGCGAGTTTCTTATCGCGCAACCAAGGCAGCGTCAGAATAAGGAGCCTTTGCCTGTTCTAAGAAACCCACACAAACGTGCAAGCATCTATTACGAACAGGCAGGGCATATCCATACGATATGCTGCCACATATTATTTCTGTGCAATTATTCCTTGTAAGTTTCTGACGCTTTTCGGTTTGCGCGAAATAATAGTCTGCTTAATATTTAATGTTGTAGCGCAACTCTTTGCGCTTATTTCAAAATCGACTGCAAAATTACAAAAAAATATTGACGTAGGCAAATTTTGGGGCGAGAAAGTGCGGAGAAAGTATATTTTGCAGGGAAAATACGAAAAAAGAAGGGGTCCAAATCACTAAACCCCTTCAAATACCAACCGTGTCGGTAGTGCAGCACTATGTGTGTAAAATTGATGTGATTTGTGCACTGCACCTAAACAAATTTAAGAAACTTTCTTAAATTATGCGTAAACCTCTTGCGAGATTTTCGCATTTAGTTCCTTTGTCAAATCAACTTTATTCCATTTAGTAAAGAAATACTTCTGTTTGCTTCTATTTAAATAATCTGTAATTTCTCTAAAGTTTTTGGGTTCAATGCCCATTGGAGAACAGATTCTTTGTTTGTAGTCATCAGTTATAAAAGGACAGGTAATTATGTCTAAAGTTAATATAACTAATTCTGCCTGCTTCTTACGTAATTCCTTGGGCACTAAATTTATCTTTTCTCGAATGTAAGCTATTATGGCATGTTGAATCGGACGATAGGCCTCAATATCTCCCATAAAATACAATAAAACAATTATCACCAACGAATTTAGTGGACAAATAGTTTTGTATTTACCTTTTTCATCCAATTTTAGTCGTAGGTACTTCTGTAATTGCACTGGTTTAATGTAATATTTGCTTCTCATTGATTTTAATGTGATTAAGAAATACAATGTCTCAAGTTGTACATTTTCGTCCATTTGAGAAGTTTGAAATACCAACGAAATTTCATCTTGGATTTTCTTGAATACTCGTTCTCTCATCTGATTTGAGAATCTAGGTATAGAAATTTGCGTAGATCCATTCTTGATAACATAATCATTGTCAAGAGTAATAATAATTAAGTTTAAAATACTTACAATTTTCAGCGTTGTATTTACTCTCCGACAATTTGAATGCATAAAAAACACAGAATCAATAGCTTCAATCAAAAATTTACATAGCATATTTTCCATACGCTCTTTAGTCTTTTGACATTCAATCTTTGTTTCTTCATCTATTGAATCATCATTTAAAGCTAATGATAATCTTTTAAAAACGCCATCAAATTTCTTTAAACCTGTTTCAATTTTTCGTGCGATTCGAGCTAGTGCATAATTATATACATCTTTGCTTTCTACTTGATAAGTAACTAGCAAAGCTTTTAATTGTTTGTTAAACTCAGTAGATTTTAGGAACCAACTATCTTGATTCGATATTGCTGCATTTAACAATTCTTGTTCTGTGCCTCCGTCTACAGATGATTCTTCTTGATATAACTCAATATCGTTATAATTATCATCCGACTCCATTTCTTGCCAAGGCAAATCTTTTTTATCTGTTTTATTGTACGAGAGGAGAGTATCAATTAATTTGTCAATTTCTATTTTTGCACGCGTAATGTCTGTAATAAACGGTCTTTCATAATATTTGGTTTTCTCATTACTGATTGTTAACTTATAGGTTTTCAGCTCATTGATAAATAGAACTAATGCTTCATCTTTCACGTTATCGTTATTGTAAAAGAAAAAATAATCATCGACATATCGGAAGCATTGGTAATCAACATTATTAACCATACCTTTAGATAGCAATTTAGATTGAACCTTGCTATCTATTTGTTGTAATATAACTTCTGCAAAAATTCTGGAAAATTCGGGTCCAATTACAATACCGTTTGTTTCATTATAATTCATTCTTTGCATAATCTTATCCCATAAATACCCCATAGTATTATCTTCGGATTTAAAATGTTCTTTATAAACATCTTTACCCCCATTTAAAGCCCATGCAATAGAATGTGTATATATACTATCAAAACAACTCTGGATGTCAAACTTAACTAATTTCTGGAACTTCTTTTCTGCTCTTTGGTATTTGTAACTCTCGTAAAACTTATATATATTTGTATAATGTTCATAACTAAAATATGTTCTAAGATTTTCATATTCGTTAAAATACATCTCCAACTTGTCTGTCTTGCGCCCTAATAATATATGATGTAATCTATCTTTATAGTAAAAATAACACGCCACTTTATTCGGATGACGAAGTGAGAATCTATCTTGATTGCAATAATATAAAATCAGGTTCTTATATTTCTCATAGAAACTAACCATTTCTATTTGATTAGCCGGGTGGATAATAGAAAGTTCCCGATATTTATTCGGTTTATGTAAAATCTTGTATGTGAATGGTATCGTTTGTGGAAAGTGCTGGCAATTCAAATCATCACCAAACAAGAATGAAATAATATCTTTTGCTCCTTTACTGATATTATCTTTCCATGTCAAATGACCATCTGTATCTAATGCTATTTGATTTCGCACAAGAAAGCGATAGAAATACCGATTTGAGAAAATCAGTGGTACTTCGTATGGAAGTACATCAGAGAAGAGAACTCGCTCTTTCTTATATCTCAATTTTATCTTCCGTCTCTTACTCATAGTATATTCTGTATCTCTATTATCGTCTCAGAAGTTAACGAGTACATCTTTTTATTGAGCCAATTTTCTTTAAAATCAATTTTGTGAATCGCCTTTTTTATGTGCTTAATATAATTGGCTCGTTCTTCTTCTGTTTTGAATTTGTCTTGAGATGGATTAATCTCCTTATCATGTAAATACGTTGTGAGTGCATCTAATTCTTCTAAATTATCCAATAAATCATTATTATAATACACTCCTATCTTTATTCCAGATTTTGCTCCTTTAAGACGATTATTACCCGCAATAAATTTTAACGCATCAAATAAGAACTTTCGAGCCAGTTTAACATTGTATTTACTTTGTTGTTCAAAATATGAGAAAATACTATCTATTCTATCTTTAATTTTTTGTTTCTTATTGTCTGATAGACTAAATGATGTAATAATATCTCGCCCTTTCTTTTTAATGGATAATTTATAACCTAGATAAGTTAACGATTCTATTGTAGTTTTTCCCTCAGGAAATAAATCAATAAGTTTGCATTTGTCACCTATTTCATGTAGGGTTAATTCATAGTTATTAAATAATTGTTTAAGATTATTATAATATCCATCTAAGGTTTCTCCTTTTAATGAAGTTAAAACTATAAATATATCGTCAACATATCGAGCGTAAAAGATAACTTCTTGTCGTTCCGTTATTTGAGAATCGACATCTCTCATATATATTTCGCTTAATAACGGACTTATAGCAACACCTCGTGGAATACCTTTCCCCGTATTAAAATTTTGTTTAGTCGCAATATCATACTCATTCAAGATACCTTTTATGTAAGACACTGACCGTGAACTTAATAATGTATTATCAGATATGCATTCTAACAATCGCTTTTGTGGAATAGACTCATAAAATTCAGAGATATCTGACCGGATGATATATAGTGGTAATTTCGTGTTTAATAGTATTTTGATATTCGTTAAAATGGCATGCCTATTGGCTTGCTGTACTTTAAATGTCCTTTGAATATTATGTTGCAATTGTTTAATTGCATAGTACGCATTTTTGCTATCATCATCTTTTACTTGATAAACATCCTTACCGGAATATATGTCTACATGCTTTTCCAACTGAAACTTAAATTGCGCACTATTTATTTTAGTGGCAATTCCTGTCAAATATTCACATAAACATTTCTGCTTCTTCTCTTGTAACTCATTAATCGTATCGGTTAATAAATTAAAACTTTGACTATCATCCTTGGTCCAATTGCTTCGCTTCTTTTTGATAATGTCAAGTCTCTGTTTTTTAGTTTCTTTTAATTTATCTACAACATTTTGGTATTCATCAGGCATATCGGATAATTTAATCTGCCCTTTACGGTTAGACAGATTAAATATAATCTCCAAATTTTTTGCAGAAAAAGATTGATCCAACATATACCTAATAGTTATTTATACCATACATTTTCGCTTGCAAAATTACTACTTTTTTTCGAGATATGCAAGAAAATGAGCGAGAAAGTGCGGAGAAAGTGGATTTTGCAGGGAAATTAAAGGGAAATAGCGGCTAAGTGTCGGCAATTAGCCGACTTAATTCGAAGAAGAGGCACAGGAGCGAACAAAAACGGTATCGAGGTACAGCGGAATTCCGGTATCCTGATAGAATCCCCCTTAATGGTTACACATACGGGATCGTATCCCGTGTAAACAACAAACGTCTATGCCGATTGCCAATCGGCGGAATACAAAGAAGAGCCACATAGTATGCGGGACAAGAAACGAAACTAATGCGGCATTGAATGCCGCGACAATAAACAAAGTAAGCGCAGGGGTATAGCAAGGGTATAGCAACCCTATACGTTTAGAGCGTAACAAACGGGTAAATTGAGCGGTGTGAATGAGAAGAAGAATGGAAAATAGAAGAGGACATATTTTTATCCCCCCTTTTGGAGCGAAGCGACCAAGAAAAATTGAGAGTAAGCGAATATGGAAACTCTCTTGGGGGATACTCATTTGAGCGTGGCAGTAGTCGCACAATAAAGAGACGGAATCAATATGAGACCGTCTCTTTCATTGCTTGCAAAAACAAGAAAATTATTCTTGCATCAAAAGTTGCATTACCACTTTAGCGGAGTAGGCAACCGGGGTGCCGGGGCCGAAGATGGCGGCAACGCCGGCTTTGTAGAGGAAAAACGAAGTTAATCGTGCCCTTGCGGCTAAGACGTCGTAGTCCTGCGTGGGGACAGGGCAAGAAAGAGACTCAGATCGCGCAAGGTCATATAAGGAGCACAAAAGAAATTCGGGCGTCCGTACGGATAGCAGGGTCACGGTGGGGGCAGCCCCGCGCGCAAGGACTACAGACTTCGGCAAAGGCGATGTCGCCACAGACATCTTCGGGCACAGGCACCCCAGAGGCATACGGGAAAGTGGGTAATGCAATGATGCAAGAGTAATTCGAGAAGTCTCTCTCGGATAATAGAGGTATGCCAAGAATTGGCAGACATCGTTTTTGCCATACCGCGTAACGAAAATGAACAGCTCAACCGACAAATATAATCAACACAGCCGTGAGCGGAGCGAACACCTTATTTGGGGGAAAGAGAAAAAATCGAAAAAAAAGTCTTCGCACGCTCGCGCGTTGAGCGCGAAAATAATAAGGAGGAAAGAAGAAAAAATATAGAGAATGGATGCAAAATGATTAAGTTTGAATGAATTGTGGAGAAAAACTTGCATATGTCGAAAAAAAAGTGTAACTTTGCGCACTTTTTGTGTGCAAAGATAATAAAAAATAATACAATATGAAGCAATTTAGACTATGGATGTTAGCGGCGGTGATGCTGCTGGCACCGATGGCCGGAAGTCTGTCGTCGCTGAAGGCGGCGGAGGCGAATGTGGACTTCGAAAACGAGAACAACTTCGATGCCTACAGCGCCGGCAACGGAAAGATCCACGTGAAGGTGCTGCTCTTCAGCGAACGTGGATACGACCACAATGCGGGTCGCGGCAACAACCAGAATTTGGGTAACAATTCGGATCCGACGCGTGACGCGACGGGTAGCCGAATGTACACGGACAAGAAGAACGGCGACCGGACAATCCAGCTCTACTACTGGGCGGACAACTACTACAACAACACGGGAGCCTCCAACAAGCACCACTGGCCGAAGGACAAGGGTGTTGTATGGGTGCAGCTATGGGGCGGCGTGGTCGAGTGTACGAACACGTACGACGGCATCAAGCGGACGGTGGTGGCTGACGGCACGGTGCAGCAGATAGAGGTGAAGCGCAAGGACGAAGGCTATCACCTGACGTGGTTTGAGTTCGACTGGTATCCGCCTGAGGACTTGGACGAAGAGGACTTCAAGCTATACGTGACGACGGATCACCACAAATGGAACGAGTCGGGCTTCAAGACGAAGACCTATGACTTCGGTGTGTTCACCGGTGCGAACGAGCAGATGGCGCCGACTATCTGCGAGCCGTTTATCTACGCGGCGAACGAGAACGGCGTAGCGGGTTACGGTAAGTTAGCGACGGTGTATACCTCGATATCGGAGGTGAACGCGTACTACACGTCTCAGGACCTGACGGAGCGTGCGTTAGCGGCAAGTTCGGGTATGGTATATATCGAGCCGACGGACACGGTGATTCGCGGCTTCCGCGTACGTTTTCACGAGAAGCGCACGAGCGACAACACGACGTGGCGTTGGGTTTGGACCAACAAAGTGGATGTACCGGCTTATCACCGGATACACGCGTTTGCGGTTCGGCCGTATCAGTACCGCCACGAGGAGAACGGGAAATGGTATGTGGACTATCGGTACAAGCAGTTGAGCTGGCAGATACAGCATCCGAACGAGGCGGATGTGATGGAAGGGGATGTGTTTGAGATCCAGCGCGCCTACCGTGCGGACTTCTCGGACGCCGAGACGATAGAGGCGATTCCGATGGTTTACGACTCGACAAAGACGGATGCGGCGACGCAGATGCAGACCTATACCTATGTCGATTTGACAGAAGGGGCTTGGTGGAACCCGGTGGAGAACAGTTATACGATATACTACCGAATCCGCCGTGCTTCGTCGGCTATCTGGGGCTGGAACCCGGGTCCGTACAACGCCGTCGATTCGATGACTATAAGCTCCGGCTACGAGCAGTACACGCCGGGTTGCTTCCGCGACAATGCGCCGTTCAACTATACGGTGGACGCTGATTTTGAGACCAATCGGGCGGTGCACTTCACGTGGGAGATGGCGAACGGTAACTGCAGCAGCGGTCGTGACTCCCTCTATCCCGGCTATTCATACCATTACTGGGATGCGAAGCAACGGTTGATGCTTCGTAAGATCATGACGGAGCGCGAGGACACGATCCTCATCGAGGTGCCGCAAGAGACGATTCGCAAGGCCTATGACAGTCTGTTCTATCATACAGACAACACCCCTTACTCCGTCGGACGTATCTATATCCATTACACGGACTATGCCAATACGCCGTGTGTGCACTATCAATACGAGACGTATATCGACACGACGGACGTGACGGTGAAGAACCTGCGCGGCAAGGACGAGCGGACAACCGCTGTCCATCCGTTCAACGGTCCGGCTATCTACTACACCGAGGCGGCGAACATCAACGTCTTTGCCGGTACGGACAAGGAGTATTCGGAATACGTGCTGCTGACGTGGGAGCCGACGGAAGGCGAGACAGGCACTTATGCCGTGGATGCGCGTCCTAACGCGGAGAGTCAGTGGCAGAACCTGGTATCGGGCATCACGGACAGTTGGTATCGCGACACGTATGCCGATCCGGAGCAAGGCGATTCGTGGCAGTACCGCTTGACGATGACCTACGAGTGCAACGGTTCGACGCTGACGCGCAGCACGGAGACCACCGGACGCCGTAACCCTTACGGTAAGATAAGCGGCCGCATCGCGTACAGCGACGGAACGGGTTGTCCGGGTATCGAGGTGAACGCTTCTCGCGTGAGTGACGGTTTGGTTGTTCAGCGCGTGCAGACGGACGAGAACGGATATTACCTACTGGACAGCGTGCTCTATGGCGGCAGTCCGCAATACGCAGTGACGCCGGTGAGCCAGAACGCCGAGTTCCGATATAACAACACGAGTGCCACCTTCGCCACCATCACGCTGTCGCTTGACCGATGCGTGGCGCAAAACATCGACTTTGAGAACATATCCTCTGTACGCGTGAGCGGTCGTGTACTATACGAGAATAGTACGATACCTATGCGCGACGCCAACTTCCTTGTCAACGGCAAGTTGGTGATGATAAACGGTCATGTATATAAATCCGACGCGTCGGGTAACTTCGAGTTCATGGTGCCGAAGGGTGAAGGGTTCACCCTGCAGGCGATCAAAGATGGTCACTGGTTTGCAGGCGAAGGATTTGTGCGCATGGAGGGCGACAGTTTGCTGACGCTCACAAAGGCGCTGGACGGCATCCGTATCTACGACCAGACGAAAGTGCGTCTCATCGGTCGTCTCGCCGGTGGCGATATACAAGGCACGAAACCGCTCGGTCACGGACTGAGTACGAACTACCTGGGCGCTGACCTGAAGATGGTGTTCGAACTGGAAGGCGATAACATCTCGCGGTTCGTTCACTACGACGACGAGCGCGATACCGTTTGGCAGCACGTGGACGCTACGAACACGCTCTTTGAGAAGAAGCGCATCACCATCCAGCCGGATGTGGCAACGGGTGAGTTCGCCGTGGATCTGTTCCCGGTGAAGTATAAGATTACGCAAGCAACCGCCAGAGGTTACGCCACGCTGTTCAGCGAAGGTAAGACCTCCGAAACGCTCGACCTGACCAATGCACCGACGACGGAGAAAGAGTCGGTGGTTGGCAATGACACGGTGCGCTATAACGCGGACTACAGCATCACCTATCACAGCCCCATTGACGTCACTTGCACCCAGCTGCTTTACGGGCGCGACCTCAAGTACTACGGCGAAGTGATGATGAGGCGCCAGAATATCGCCAATGTGATGGAGGAGGTGCCGCTGGCAACGAAGAAGAGTGACGGGACATACGAGTACCTCTTCGGCGCACCCGTCTTCGCCATGAGGAAATATAACTTCCGCGTCACGGCGCATGAGGACTATTATTACAACAACGACGAGTTGTCCGCCAAGCACGAAGAGGTGCGCATCAACGGCGGTACGCTCAAGGTCTATAACGGCTTGTTCAGCGGCGAGAAATCGGATATCAAGACCTATCAGCTGGACACCCTCGGTCAGGCGGAGATTGAGGTGGAGGCGAATAATGTATCCTTCCTGCTGCAGGGCGAGGACGCACAACGCCCGCTCGACCTGAGTGTGGAGTACAAAGGCGCTTATGTAGAGAAACAGGCGTTCCGCGCTTACGTGACCGGAAACAAGAAGAAAGGCCGCGATTTTGTGGCCTCGACGCACGGCAAACTCGTGTTGCTTGATATCCTGCGTGATCCTCCCGGAAAGGGCTACGCCTTCATCGAAGAGGGAACGACCTACCGGTATAACTATACGTATAACTTCAACTTTACGTTCGGTATGAGTTTGAACTTGGGCATCGGCTCGTCAACCAAGCTGAATATGGGTGTGTTTGCGGGTACGGGTGCCGGTACGTACGCAGGTTACTGGACCGACTTCAGTACCGTAAGGACCTTCTCGCTGCCGATCTCCACCTCTTATACGTGCAAGCAGTCAGCTTCGTACACGTTTACGACCTCCGAACGCATTGAGACCTATAGTGGTGCGTACCCGCACGGTCAGGACGCGGATGTGTATATCGGTGCGGTGCAGAACATCTATTACGGAACGACCGATGCCGTCAAACCGATAGACTCGCTGACGTATGCGACCATGCAGGCTCGCTACGCGAACGGCACCATGAATACCGTTTCCAGCGGACGTGATGCACAGGGTAAGTTATGGTATCTGGTGATCGGTGAAGAGACGGAGGTGGGAACTTACATCGACGCCACCTTTATCTATACGCACGCGTACATCGAGAACACGCTTCTGCCGAAGCTCAAAGAGCAACGCGATGCCCTGATCTACACCGGCGACAGCGCGACGGTGCAGTCGATAGCCGATGCAACCGGCAAACCCGTCTATTGGTCGCTGGTGGCAACGGATGATGAGCACTTCGCGGACAGCACGTACTATAGGATGCTCCGACCGACCGGTGATACGAAGATGTATGACGACGAAGTGGCATCCTACAACAACCAGATAGCGGACTGGTACGGCTTGTTCCTCCGGAACGAGACGGAAAAAATCAATGCCATCTACGGCCGTCAGCATACGAAAGTAGGTACATGGTCGGTAAGCGGCGGTACATCGCTCACCCATACCGAGACCTATGACTACGGCTCGTCGTACACCAAGCGTGTGGACTATCCGAACTTCTCGCTGAAAATCAATCCGCAAACTATTAAAGGTGTAGGAGGTCTGTTCGGTCAGTCGATTACCAACAAATTGAATAATATGTATGAATCGCTGTCTTTTCAGAACGCTCAGGGCCACAACGAGGCTGTTGATCCAAGTGCAATCGCCACCAGCTCGCCGGGTGTCCAATGGACGTTCAGCATCACGCCGATATTGGATATGAACTTCGACTATGTACCGGAGGGCGGTTCGAGTCGCAATAAGAAAGCGGGTTTCGTCCTCAAATCGGATGACGCAGGCAGTCAGACGGTAAGCGTTTGGCGCGTAGTGAACAAGAAAGAAGATTTCAATGCCGGTTCCGACTACATACGCGATTTCATGGAGCAGAACAACAGCGGTGGTAACTACAATGACCTCCATCCGGACAGCCTGTACGGCTCGTATGTGTTCTTCACGGAAGGTGGTGCATCGCGCTGTCCGTACGAGCCCGAGGTCAAGACCGAATGGTACGAACCGGAGCTGACGCTGTCGCAACCGACCCTGAAGATAGAGGACCAGAAGATTTCGCTCGACGTACATGAGCGCAGCAATGTGCCTGTGGACCAACCGGCTATCTTCCATGTCACGATGCGGAACGAATCGGAGCATCATTACTTGGTGGATGCCCTTCCGTTGGCTTTCAATCTGAAGGCGAAAGATGCTTCCAACCCGCACGGCGCACGACTGGAGATGGACGGCAAACCGTTGACAGAAGAAGGCCGTGAGGTGAAGTTAGGTCCCGGTGTGGTCATCACCAAGACGCTGTACGTCTATGCGGGCGAAGGATACGACTTCGAGAACCTGACGCTCTCTTTGGCATCAGAGTGCGACCGACTGAATCATCCTCAAGTGTCGTTCTCGGTTCATTATATGCCGGTTGCCAGCCCCGTGAACATCACCACGCCGCACGACAAATGGGTGATGAACACCGTTTCGCCGCAAGACTCCGCAGGCTGGTATCTGCCGGTGACTATCGACGGTTTTGACGTCAACTACCGCGGTTTCGACCATATCGAGTTCCAATACAAACTGGCTACGCAAAGCGATGACGCATGGGTGAACCAGTGCAGTTATTACTACGACGACAGCCTCTACAACGCCGCTTCCGGCAACAAGGCGATGATCACTTCCGGTCGCATCGAGAACATCCGTTTCTACGGCGAGCGTGACCCGATGGAGCAGCAGTACGACTTGCGTGCCGTCACGTTCTGCCGCCACGGAAACGGCTTCATCACCCGTTCGTCCGCTGTGCTCACCGGTATCAAGGACACCCGTCCGCCGCGCGTCTTCGGACAACCTGAACCGGCAGATGCTATCCTCGGCGTAGGAGATAACCTGCTGCTGCGGTTCAACGAACCCATCGCCGGTAACTACCTCGATGAGGACAATAACTTCCAACTCATGGGTATCACCAACTCGACGGGTATCACCACCGGCGCATCCCTCTTCTTCAGCGGACAGGGAGCCTACGCCGAGTCGAAAGCGTGGCGCAGTTTCGCCGATAAATCGTTCACTATCGACCTGCTCGTCAAACCGACCGAGACCGACCAAGACGAAGTCTTCTTCCTCCACGGCGACGGGCAAGACCTGCTGCTCTTCGGCAAGAATACCTTCCGCAAAAACGGCAGCAGTGGATACGACAACTGTCTTTCCCTCGTGGTGGGTAACACGACGTTCTACTCCAAGCCGCTGGACGCACCGATGACCGACTTCACACGCGTCATCGTCACCTACGACATCGAGACACGAACCGTTCGTTTCTATGCCGGCACGAAGGATATGACGAACTACGATGCGGAGCAAGAGCCGTTCGAGCATAACATCACCGCGCCGCTCAACTTCGGTATGGGACTCATGGGTAACCTGCTCGAGGCACGCGTGTGGACCAAGGCACTCACACCGGCGGAGATAGCCAACACGCATATGAAATACCTCACGGGTGCTGAACGCGAACTGCTGGCTTACTATCCGATGAACGAAGGCGAAGGCGAGACACTCACCGACAAGGCGAACGGAGCCACACTCTTCGTACACGGTGCCGACTGGACGTTTGAGAAAGGTATCTCGCTCCATGTACCCGCTACCGACTCCGTCGAACTGGCAGGCGACCTCTTGGCGCGCTCGTCCATACAAGATGAGACACTCATGTTCTGGTTCCGCACCCACGGCGACGGACATCTGTTCCGCTCCGCCAGCGGATTTGGGTTAAGTATTGAGGATGGAGAGTTAGTGCTGAAGAATAACAATCACCTATCACCAATCACCAATCACCAATGCACCGACGGTGCTTGGCATCACCTCGTCCTCACCATCGACCGCACGCATAATAACGTGGCACTTTTTGTGGACCAGCAGTTGCTGCTCACCACACCGGCTGTCGATTTCGTCAGCATCAGCGGACGGATGTTCCTCGGTGGAGGTGGGTTTGAAGGTAATTTCGATGAACTGGCTGTCTTCGAACAAGCGCTGCCGAAGAACTTTATCGATGATTTCGCACATCTCTCGCTCTACGGCGACGAGATGGGTCTGATGGCCTATCTGCCGTTTGAGGAAGACAAAGAGAACAACAACGGCATCATCGAACGCGTCTTCTCGATCAATGACCAACGGCAGTTCAAGACCTCGGACGGTACGATTATCGAGAAAGAGGTGCCATTAATCATCAATGACAAATCACAAATCACAAATTTGGCTGACAAAGCCAACTCCGCTCCCGTTCGCAGCCAAGGACAACTGACCAAACTCAATTTCGACTGGTCGTTCAACGGTGATGAGCTGATGATTAACCTCAATATGCAGGATCGCGAGATCAACAAGCAGACCATCTATGTCACCGTGCGCGACGTCGAAGACCTCAACGGCAACCCGATGACCTCACCTGTCACGTGGACTGCTTTCGTCGATCATAACAGCCTCAAATGGGAGGACGATGACCTCGAACTCTCCACCACCTACGGCGAGAACTTAGGCGGCACGGCCTATGTCGATTTCCAAATCATCAACAACTCCGGCAAACGGCATCAGTACACCATCGAGTCCGTGCCCGACTGGCTGACCATCAGCCCGACCTACGGATCCATTGACCCGATGAAAGATAAGACAATCCGCATCTATTACAACATCAATATACCGGTTGGCAAGTACACGGATGTCATCTATCTGACCGACGAACAAGGCCTGAGTGAACCGCTCGAAGTGATCTTTACCGTGGATGCCAACCCGCCGTACGAAACTATAGATGAAGGTAAGTATCCGCTCAACATGTCGCTCTGTGGACAAGTGAAAATCGGCGATGAGTACGACACCGATAACCAAGACATAGTTTATGCACTCTATCGCAGCGAGTGCATCGGTATGGCGAACGTGGCGTACAATGAACTGACCCACGTCTCCGAGGTGTTCCTTACTATCCAAGGTAGCGAGGCGATGACTAACAAGCAAATCAGCTTCCAGCTCTGGCAGGCTTCGACCGGCAAACTGCTGGATCTCACACCGAGTACGCCCATCACCTTTGCGCACGGTCGTGTATGGGGCTGCGGAACGGAACCTATCGTCTTCACTACAGCCGGCAGCGAGGTGCAGAATATCGACCTCAAAGCAGGATGGACGTGGGTATCGTTCAACCTCGACCTGCAACCCTCTACAGCGCAATTAAGCAGAGTGCTCTCTGGCGCTGAACCGTGGACCGAAGGAGACCTGATTAAGAACCCTGCTACCCAGCATTTCGTCACCTACAGCGAGGTGCAAGATGCTTTCCTCGGGCAGTTCTCTTACCTCAGGAATATCTACACCTATATGGTCTATTGCAAGAACGGTAACACGATGCGCATCAACGGCGAACCTCTCGCAGAGGCCGACAAAACCATCACCCTCCGCGGTGACGGTCAGTGGAGTCCGCTGCCGTGCCTGTTCGACCAAGCCACTCTGCTCTCCGAGGCGCTCACCGACTACTATCAGAAGGCTACGCAGGGTGACCTCATCAAGGCGCAGAACCGCTTTGCGGTCTTCTCTGCCGACGGACATTGGGTTGGCGACCTGAAAGCACTCCGCCCGGGTGAAGGATACTTCTTCCGTCGCATGGGCGCCGGTGACGTCACCGTCCGGTTCTATAATCAAACCACTAACGCGCCGAAGAAAGTACAAAATGAGCAATCACCAATGACCAATGACCAATGGAGCAGCCGTGCTGCGACCAACATGACCATGATCTGTACTCTGTCAGGCGAAGCCGGTCTGTATTCTGTCAGTCCGAAGGACGGTCTGTATGCTTACATCGGCTCCGAACTTGTCGGTGTTGCTACGAAGATAGACTCGCTCTACTTCCTGACTATCTCGTCTGACGCCTTCGGCTCCGAACTCCGCTTCGAAACCGAGGATGGTACTGCGTTGATGCCAATCATCAATCATCAATCATCAATCATCAATTATGTTCCTGATGCTCACCATGGAACATTACGTGCTCCGATTATCCTTCGTCAAGATGATAATCGTCCGTACAAGATCATCGAAAATAACCACGTAATAATTATTCGCAACAATGAAAAATATGACATTACCGGCAAAAAGCTCTAACGAGTCTTACAGGTCGAAGACCGGTCTTACAGTAAAACGGTCTTACAGGCTGCTTGCAGCCGGTCTTTTAGCGTTAGCGGTCAGTGCTTTGGCACTATCAGGCTGCAAAGACAAGAACGCCCCTGAATCGTTCAATGGCAACGTTTCCCGTCCTACGTGGACCGCTCCCGAAGTGTCCGACCTGACCTCCTCCATGACTGCCGTAGTCAAGGTGGATCTCAAAGCACAGTACCCCGAAACAGCAGCCGAGTGGACCCGCTCGGACGATGACCTCTTGGCAGCCTTCTCCGGTGAAACCTGCCTCGGCGTAGCCGAATGGGTAAGCGATGCCGAAGCCTACTGGCTCTATATAGCAGCTCCATTGACCAATGATAAATCACAAATGACAAATCAAGCGGTCACCCTCCGTTATTACTCCGCCCACTACAAGAACCTCTTCGAAGCCAAGGATGCCTTTGAGTACCACAACGACACCCAGCAGGGAACAGCGGATAACCCCCTCATCCCCACCTTCGTCGTGGTCAAGTAAATAGCATACATAATAATTCTGAAAGCACCGCCTCACCCGAGCCGGTGCTTTTTTTGTACTTATTTTGCACATTTTACTTGCATATGTAAGGAAAAAAAGTGAGATATGCAAATTTTATTTGCAAATTGGTGGCAAAAACCGCAAAAGACTTGCATATGTCGAAAAAAAAGTGTAACTTTGCACGCGATTTTGCGCAAATCGCAAAAGTCGCGAGGCAAAACACTAAAAGTAAACAACCACATTTATGCCACAAAATATCCAACAACGCGAGGAGTTGCACAAGACCATCTGGGCGATAGCCAACAGCCTGCGCGGAGCCATAGACGGATGGGAGTTCAAGAGCTACGTGCTCTGCTCCATCTTCTATCGTTTTATCAGCGAGAACATGCAGCACTATATCGACCACCTGCAGGAGTTGGCCGGTGTGAAAGGGTTCGACTACTCGAAGCTGGACGACAGCATCGCGGAGACGGTGCGGACGCAGATGGTGCAGGAGAAGGGTTATTTCATCCTGCCGAGTCAGTTGTTCTGCAACGTGTGCAAGACGTGCCGTCAGAACGAGAACCTGAACCTCGCTTTGCAGAAGACGTTCCGCGAGATAGAGGCGAGTGCACAAGGTACACCGAGCGAAGACGATGTGCGCGGTCTATTCTCGGATTTTGCGGTCAATAACTCGCAGCTTGGTCAGAGCGTCCAGATACGTAATCAGAAATTGGCGGACGTGCTGTTGGCTGTTCGTGACATGGACTTGCACACCAGTCGTTTTGAAGATAATGAGATTGACACGTTCGGCGATACGTACGAGTTCCTGATGAAGATGTACGCGAGCAACGCAGGCAAGTCCGGCGGTGAGTTCTACACGCCGCAAGAGGTAAGCGAACTGCTGGCGGAGTTGGCGAGCATCAACAACGAGCATATTGATTCGGTCTATGACCCTGCGTGCGGCTCGGGTTCGCTGCTCATGAAGTTCAGCAAGACCATCGGCAAGACCAATCCCGAGCTCAAGTACTACGGTCAGGAGATCAACCCGACGACGTACAACCTGTGCCGCATCAACATGTTCCTGCATAATATCAACTTCTCGAATTTTGATATCAAGCTTGGCGACACGCTCCTCAAGCCCATGCACAAAGGTCTCAAGTTCGATGCTATCGTCTCCAATCCGCCGTACTCTCTACCGTGGATTGGCAAGGAGAATCCGCTCCTTATCAACGACGACCGCTATGCGCCTGCCAGCGTCCTCGCTCCTAAGCAATATTCCGATCTCGCCTTTACAATGCACATGTTATCCCACCTCAAGGAAACCGGTACATGTGCCATCGTCGAGTTCCCAGGTGTGCTGTATCGTGGACGAGACGAGCAAAAGATTCGTCAATACTTGGTTTCTAACAACTACGTTGACACCATCATCCAACTTCCGTCAAACTTATTCTTCGGAGTTGGCATTTCAACTTGTATTCTCGTTCTCAAGAAGAGTGCAAAGCGAGATAGCAGCATCCTCTTTATCGATGCAAGCGAGTTATACGATAAAGTCGGAAATAAGAACGTGCTTTCGCCTAATTTCCGCCGACAAATCGTCGATCTTTACAAGCAGCGCAAAGACGTACCCTATCTTAGTAAGTTAGTGACGAATGATATAGTACTAGCAAATAAAAGCACTTTGTCTGTAGCTTCATATGTAGAACAAGAAAACACTCGTGAAGTAATAAATATCGAAGCTGTGAATAGACGTTTGAATGATGAGATTGTGCCCCAAGGGATGGAACTCCGGAAAATGGTAGATGAAATTATAGCAACATTATAATGCCTAAAAAGAGCCAAATAGAACAACTATTACACGACATATGTCCTAACGGCGTTAATTACACGTCGCTGGAAAATATGTGTGTTGTTTTGAATGCTCCTAAGAAGTTAAAAAGACAGGAGTATCAAGAAACTGGCTTATATCCTATCATTGACCAAGGTAAAGAATATATCGTTGGGTACACTGATGACGAGAGTGCCTTAATGCCTAAAGCGGAATACGTTATTTTTGGAGATCACTCAAGGGAAGTCAAATATGCTAACTTTGCTTTTGCTCAAGGTGCAGATGGCTTGAAGATATTAAAGGCTCGCGAAGGAGTATTGCCGAGATATTTATACCATAGTTTATTAAATCTTGATGTACCGAGCCGAGGTTATAATCGACATTGGAGTATAGCAAAAGAGCTGGAACTCCCATTCCCGCCAATGCCTATCCAAGAGGAGATAGTGAGATTGCTTGATACTTTTACTGATTTAGTTAAAAATATCGATGATGAAATAGTTGCGCGGCAGAAACAGTTGCAAGATTCTATTGAAATCTTGTACAATGGTGTACAGGCCGATTGGACAGAAAAATCATTAGGTGAGATAGGTCAAGTTATTAAAGGTTCCGGTATACAAAAAGATGACTTTGTGGAATATGGGCGTCCATGTATTCATTACGGGCAGATTCATACTTATTATGGAACTTCTGCTATAAAAACGAAATCGTTTATAACTGAAGAACTATATAGCAAATGCAAAAAAGCTAAGACGGGAGATTTGGTGATTGCTACTACAAGTGAAGATGTTCCGGCATGTTGCAAAGCAACTGCATGGCTTGGCAAAGAAGATGTTGCTGTAAGTGGAGATGCTCATATATTGCACCATAATCAAGATCCATTGTTTATGGCATATTTGTTTAGAACCGAAAGATTTTCCGAGCAACGTGCGATGGCTGCAACAGGAGCGAAAGTAACGAGGGTATCTGGAGATCGTTTGGCTTCATTCCGTTTCTTTTTCCCTCCCCTCGCCGAGCAACGTGCCATCGCCGAGAAACTCGACACCATTGAGGCTTTCATCAACAACCTCAAAACAGAACGTGACTTACGTCAACAGCAATACGAATATTATCGCGAACACTTAATCAATCTACTCAAATGACCGATAGATACAACATAGTGCTGGAGCAGGAGCAATCGACCGTCGTCGCCAAATACGAGGCGACCGTCCTTTCGCCCGACGCCTATCAGTCCGAGGCCAAGCTGGAGGCTTCGTTCATTCGGCAATTGACCGAACAAGGCTATGAGTACTTGCCCAAACTGACCGGCGAAGCCGATCTTATCGCTAACCTCCGCAAGCAACTCGAACTGCTCAACGACTATCGTTTTACCGATCATGAATGGGAAACGTTCTTCACGTCCGAAATAGCACGGGAGAACATGACGATTGACGAGAAGACCCAAATCATCCAGCGCGATTATGTCCTGCTCCTTACATGCGACAACGGCGAGAACCGTAACATCCGTCTCCTCGATAAGCGTAATATCCATAACAACCGACTCCAAGTCATCAATCAGTACGTACCCGAAGGAGGCACAGCCAAAAACCGGTACGATGTCACTATCCTCGTCAATGGTCTGCCGCTCGTCCATGTCGAACTCAAAGCCCGTGGCGTGGACATCAAACAGGCATTCAACCAGATAGCACGCTACCAACGCGAATCTTTCTGGGCAGGCAAAGCTCTCTTTGACTACGTCCAGATATTTGTTATCTCCAACGGTACGCACACCAAATACTATTCCAACACCACACGTTTTGCCAAGGAAGACGAGAACCTTCAGCAGAAGCCCATCCGTCGCAAAACCGAAAGCAACTCCTTCGAGTTCACTTCGTGGTGGTCGGATGAGCAGAACAACCAACTGCCCGACCTGCGTGCCTTCACGGAAACGTTCTTTGCGAAACACACCATCCTCAATATCCTCACCAAATACTGCGTCTTCACCGCCGACAAGAACCTGCTTGTCATGCGTCCCTACCAAATAGCCGCCACGGAGAAGATTCTGCGCCGTGTTGAGACTGCCATCAACAATAAATGGCAAGGCTCCATCAAGGCAGGAGGATATATCTGGCACACTACCGGTTCCGGTAAGACCCTCACGTCCTTCAAAACCGCACAACTCTGTACGCAACTCAAGGATGTAGAGAAAGTGCTGTTTGTGGTGGATCGTCTCGACTTGGACTATCAAACGATGAAGGAGTACGACAACTTCGAGAAAGACTGTGCCAACTCCAACTCCGACTACAAGATTCTGCTGCGCCAACTAAACGACCCGCGCTGTCATATTATCATCACGACCATCCAGAAACTCGCAGCACTCCTGCGTCGCAGACCTGAAGACATCAAGGTCCTGCACTCCAATGTCGTCATGATCTTCGATGAGTGCCACCGTTCGCAGTTCGGCAAGATGGGAGGTCTCATCCGGCAGAAATTCAAGAAATACATGATCTTCGGCTTCACCGGCACACCTATCTTTGCCGAGAATGCCGTTCACTCCAAAGACTCCGACTATACCACCACCGAACAAGCCTTCGGCGAGCAACTGCATCCTTATACCATCATCGATGCCATCAAAGACCGCAACGTCCTCCGCTTCCGAGTGGACTACGTCAGCACGATGAAAGCCAAAGCGCAAATAGCCGACACCGAGGTATGGGGTATCGAAGAAGACTCTGCGCTCCATGCTCCGGAACGTTACCGCAAAGTCGTGGAGTACATCCTTGATCGCTACAACCAGAAGACCAAAGCCAACGAAGCCGAGTACCGCCATAAAGTGCTGCTTAACGTCAGCGAAGTAGCGCGTCGTCGCGATGCCGAGGAGAAGACAAACAAATCGCTCCTGCATGGTTTCAACTCCATCTTTGCTGTGGATTCCATCCCAAGCGCAATCGCTTACTACAACGAGTTCCAACGTCAACTCAAAGAGCGTGGCAACGAGGACATGAAGATAGCCACTATCTTTACCTACGCAGCCAACGAAGAGGAAGACGAAAACGGCTATATCCCCGAAGAAAACCCGGACGATATGAGCAAGATGCCCACCGTCGCCAAGGATTTCCTCGCACAAGCCATCAAGACCTACAACGAGACATTCGGTACCAGCTACGACGTCAGCGGTGACCAGTTCGGTAACTACTACAAAGATGTATCGCTCCGCATGAAGAACCGCGACATTGACCTGCTCATCGTCGTCGGTATGTTCCTCACCGGTTTTGATGCCAAGACCCTCAACACCCTTTGGGTGGACAAGAACCTCAAGATGCACGGTCTGCTCCAGGCATACAGCCGTACGAACCGTATCCTCAACACCGTCAAAGACTGCGGAAACATTGTTTGCTTCCGAAACCTCGTCAAGCAGACCAACGACTCCTTCGCGATCTTCGGCGACCGTGACGCAGGCGGTATCGTCATCATGCGTCCGTTTAACGACTACTATTTTGGCTATACCGACGCCGAAGGAGTGGAACATAAGGGATACAAACAACTCGTCGAACAACTGCTCGAACGCTTCCCCGTAGAGCAACTCAAAGACATAGAATCCGAAGCCGAGCAGAAAGAGTTCATCCGTCAGTTCGGTGCTATCCTGCGTGCCCAGAACCTTCTCTCCGCCTTTGACCAGTTCAACCCCGAGACCGAGGAAGAACGGCATGCCATCCAGATTCTTGAAGAAGGACGCAAACAGGACTACCTCAGTTGGTACAACCATCTGCACGAAATCATGTCCCACGATGGCAAAGGCAAGGAGAAAATCGTCGATGATGTCGTCTTCGAGATGGAACTCGTCAAGCAGATCCAGATCAATATCGACTACATCCTCAATCTCGTTCGCGAGTACCACGATACGCTCTGCAAGGACAAGGAAATCGTCCTCAAGATACAACGTTCCATCGATGCCAGCCCTGACTTGCGCAACAAGAAAGACCTCATCTTGGCGTTCATCGACCGAATGACTCCTGCCGACGGCGACGATATCTACGGCGATTGGGGTAAGTTCATCGAACAACAGAAAGAACAAGAACTGCAAACCATCATCGTCGAAGAAAACCTCAACGAGAAAGAGACACGCCGTTTCGTCGATCGTGCTTTCCATGATGGCTACGTCAATGAGATGGGAACAGCAGTCACCAAGATACTGCCGCCTATGCCGCTCTTCGAAGCAGGCGACAAACGACAACGAACCAAAGAACGCGTATTAGATCGCCTCAAAGCCTTCTTCCTACGCTTCTTCAATATCGGCTAACCACCGACCAAACGACATACCGCAATCCCGTTCACGTCAGCGGACACTCACGAACGGATTGCCTAAGAACGCAGATACCGATTCTTCTCATTATCAAAACTAGCACCTTTGAATTCCACGAAGAACTATCGCGACCGCGCCACGCAACGATTGTGTGGACAAGGGTCGTGTAGTTTCGTGGAGGGTTTGCTAGTACCTGATAGTGGCTGCACGGCCTGCGTCCTTTTTATAATATATGGCAAATCAATTTACCTATAGTGGCGCATTGGAGACCTTAAAAGCCAAACTCCAATGGGAAGACGAATCCTTGACTGAAATTGAGGAGCGTTTTCGGCTGATGGGTATCTTGTATTATGCTGCAGCCACCATCCGACATTTTGAGGATGCAATCAAGAGAGCCGAAAAATCCATTATCATCCGTGACTTAGCGGACGTGGATTTCGATTATTGGACCAATATCAATCATTGGGACATTCCGGGATGGCTAACACCGGAAGAACTCAAAGAAGCACACTTATGGCAGGCATGGAATATCCATAATAACCGCGAGTATATCGGCACTAAATTAGCCAATGACATAACGGGGCTGCTACCTGCTGCGCCTAAGATGGAAGACTATAATGATGGCGTGGCGCGAAATGGTCTGAACCAGTTTCTGCAACTATTTCAAGGTGTCTATTTCAATAGTAATCAATTGCGCTATGCGCTCTATCAAGCGGTAGAGGCACTGATTGCTACGCTTAAAAATCTGCAAGCCGCCTTGCTACAAGAGCGGACAGATGAGGAATATGCACAATGGTACACAGAGCTCTCCACCGAATTTCAACTCCGGCTTATCAACGACATTTCCAAACGTTACGAGACATCGAAAAGCCAACGTATTCTGCCGATTAACCGCGATTGGCTGATGGATCGTTTAGGCAATGCCTCGCAGACGTTCTGGGCAACGTCGTTCATGCAAGCACTCAAAGAGAACTGCACCAACAATGAGTGCAAAAACCAAACTATCCATTTCGACATTCCCGAACTGAGCAAAGACCACCAACGCAAGTTCTTTCATCTGCTGCTGGAGTTTAGTTCGTACGGCGATAGCGGCTTTGTGTTTGACAAACCAGCCCAAGCCGGTAAGTTCCTCTATCGCCTTTACTTGACGATGCACGAACAGGCATTAGTTGATTATTTCGCGTTCCAAGTGTTCGCTATCCATCTTTCTTCCATTCTTATCAACTATCCTCCAACCGCCACCACAAAGGCTAAAAAGCCCAAACAAGAAGTACAGGTTGATAAGGTTTATATGACGTTCTGCATGGCCGACATCAATGTGGGGCATGTCAATTTGCTACGACAGAAGCTAATCGAGTTCGGATGGATTCCGAAAGACACGCAGCCCGATGCATTCAGTAATCTGTTTAGCGGTATGCCCAACAACACGAAGATTGTTTGGACGGGAAAGGTCGGTAAAGGAACGCTGGCATATCTATTCAAAAAGATGGAGGAACAGCAGAAGATAACAGTTCCGCAATCGTACAACATCAATCCGATATTAGAAGCGCACTTTGTGGATAAAAATGGCAAATATCTGACCGGTTTACACAAAGGAAAGGATGCGCTAAGGCACTTGCCGAACATTCAAAAGTGCCTTGACGTCCTCTATTTAGACGTCGATTTTGACTAAAAATTTCGGCAGTTTCTTCGGCAGCCGAAAGAAAAAAATCATTTTTTTTTGCATTTTATGCGGGAGACCTTGATTTTACAGGGTTTCCCGCTTTTCTTTTTGTGCCCGTTCGGAGTTCTCGGATGGGCTTTTTCCATGTTTAGTGCCGAAATTAGTGCCGAAAAAAAAGGGGTGTTTCGGCGTAGGGTGTAGGTTGCACACTGACAATCAACGTTGATTTCAGTAAACCGCAGCCTCAACACCTTATATGATTCAATTAAAATTATTTCTGCCTGATGGCACCGAGATCCGCTTCTGCGAGGACGCAATCCCGCGAGTAGGCATCGCCAAACTCTATTGCTCCGAACAGGGCAGGTTCTTCTCCCTCTCATCCAGAGGGCTCAACGAAGTTCATTACTACCAGACCAAGAACTTCCATTCCAAACCCAACGTCCATTCCAACTACCCGCGGATGTGCAACTTCATCGGAGCTCCGTACTGCCACATCCTCGTCGCCAAAGCTTGGATAGGACCACGCCCCGAGGGCTTCGAACTCGACCACAAAGATGGCAACATCCGCAATTGCGCTGTCTCCAACCTCGAGTACGTCACTCCTGACGAGAATCGCAGACGTGCTACTAAACGCCGACATCGGATGTCGGGACAAAGGACAAAGTGACAAACGCGGCACTAAAGGTCCGCGCACAGAACAAAGAAAACGGGATAGTTGTCTATGGTCAGAGCTACGCTCCCCACTGCTCTTCCCGTTCGAATTGCCAAGTCAAGGCAATTCTCCATCTAACAATTAACGAAACTTTAAAATTAGAAAAACAATGAAAGCAATTGATTTGAGACAAGCTGTCGCGTTCGGCAACAATATTGCAAAAACCAAACCACTCCGCTAATTGGTAGGGGCAACTTGTGCCTCCGCTCTCCCCACTGGGTGCACTACGCTAGCGCCCATCGGGGACCCCATTAAAAATAACTAACAACAAATAAAGATTAAAACATAAACAAAAATGAAAGCGATAAATTTAAGAGAGGCTCTTATAGAGGCAAATAACGTAAATTTGAATGGTGCTGATGCACTGGTAGAGACTCGCGCAATGCGTCAACTGATTGAATCGTGCAAGGCACGTATCGAGGAACTGGAGCCGGAAGCGACGGAATTGGCGAAGGCTGAACTGGCGAAACTCGGTATCCCCAAGGGGCAGTTCATGCACGAGGGTTACAAGTTCGAGGCACAGCGCACGGATGAGTACGATTTCGTTGGCAAGCCGCAGAAGTACACGATGCCGGAAGGTGTGACGTTCCGTCAGAAGACAGCCGAGCAGAAAGACCTGAAGGCGAAATCGTCTGCCATCACCAAGGCGCTGAAGGCGATCAAGGATGCGTTCCCGATTACGCACCCGAACATTGAACCGGATTCCATCGACTACACCGTCAAATGTATTGATTGATGCGGTAGGGTTTATGGGGGAGGGCAAAAGAAAATGCTTTCCCCCTGCACCCCTAATCAAAAGAAAAAATAATGATGATGTATCTGCATAGTTAGTACTCATCATCAAAAAATAATGATTATGGATAAAAGTTCATTTGAATATCTTTGGGAGTTGCTAAATCCGCCGAAGGAGTTCTGGAATATGCGGAACAAATGCGAGACCGTGCTTTGGAACGCTTGTTCGCTGGACATGCAACACCGCATCTACAGGCTCATTAGAGACCGAAAGAAATGCGGTAAGCCGGTGGAAGCTAACCCTTGGTACGCGATAGTGAATGCCCGCGATGCAGAGCCAACGAACTACAACGGTTCACCACTCATTGACGATGTGATGAAAACCACGAAGATGGTGGTGGCGTGGTACAAAGGGCTGGCAGGCATTTACACGCTGGAAGAGGCGCGAGCACTCAGACTGAAGATTGAAAGGAAATTCAACTTTTGATATGAGAGCGATGAGTAAATCGGAGTTGGCGAAGGCAGCGGGTGTTAGTACTGAGACCTTGCGAAGATGGTTGAAGGATGACTTCATCGCAAAGCAATTAGCGCCACTCAAACTGAAAAAACAACAAAAGAAACTGCCGCCACGTGCGGTGCAAATTATCACAGAGCACTATGTTATTTCGTCGGAACCGACGATCAACGATTAAGTTACTGCGTAACAAATGTAGTTGTCGTGCTTCCTCCTCTTCCCAAAAATTAAAAATTATTTGGGAGCCCTGCGAAAGAGATAGTGCAAAGCAAGAGTGATTAACCAACAAAAAAAAGAAAGTACAGAATTATGCTGTTAAAACTTATAAAAACGCGCTCGTTCATATCGGGCAGCCACTGCGAAGTGTGGGAAATAAATCATCTGACAGGAAATCGGTTGTTGGGAGAGGTCTTTGTGCTGAATGAGCACTTGCCGTTGGAGTTAATCTATCGCGTGACGATTAGTTTGCGCGGGATATGTATTCAAGGCAGGCACTGCGGGTGGCAGTGGAAAAGCGAGAGTCGCGTTCGGCAACAAGCTCGCGAAGACCAAACCACTCCGCTAATTGGTAAAAGCGACTTGTGCCTCCGCTCTCCCCATAGCAAACAGCCTACGGCTTCGGTTTACTCTGGGGACCCCGATGAAATAGAAAAAGCGGTAACCGATTATCTGCGAACGATACAAGAGTGTCGTGAGGAGATTCGAATAGAGGTGTGCCAACCAACGCCTGACTTGCCCGGATACCCGGAGGTAGATTATCATCCGAAAGACGCACCGATTGTGCTGATTGATGATTTGCCTGAGGATGAGAGACCGGAAGAGCCTGTTATTATTCCGCTTTACGATTAAAATGCAAAAAATGATGAAAAAATTTATCCGTGCCCCACCGTTGTCCACAATATGGGAGTTGGCTGTTTATATTGTCATTCGCGTCGGCAAGAGCAGCGCAAGGTCAGCGTAACCGGTGCTGTCGGCAATTGGATCGCAAGGGTCTATACCGCTCCGCTAAATAGACAGGCGACCAATGCCTCGGCACTCCCCAAAAATTAAAATTGTTTGGGGACCCCAAGATTACAAAGAGTTACACCGAAGTTGAAATGAACTTGAAATGATATAAAAACGGCATAAAATGCCGTGACAATTAACAAACTATTTTATTAACCGCGCTTAGTCTAAGGCTCAATACGATTCGCGACCCCGTCGCTCATATGAATTTTCGCCTTGACCTACGCTTCCCCCATCGCAAACACTGCGTTCGGTTTACGCTGGGGACCCCATAAAAAGAACGCAAGCTAACCTTTTTATTAACATTCTAAACTTTAACTATTATGGCAAAGTATGAACCGATTGAGATGGTGAAGTCTTACAGCGGTAAGATTTGCGAGCACAGCGATGTGTATTTCGCGAAGAAGGGTAAGACCCTTTACACCGGCAAAATCTGTAACCCGCGTACCAAAGCGTTCAGCGCTGAGGAACTGGCACGTCAGGAGAAATTCCGTCAAGCTCGTGCGGCTGTGAAGGCTCTCACCGTGGAGCAGAAAACCGCTTATGCGGAGGCGTTTGCGAACCAAAAGAAGTATTCTTCGCTGCAAGGGTACATGTTCGCGAAAGAGTACGAGAAGTTGGCGTAAGCCGCTTCTCTGCTCAAAACAGCAAAAATCTATGTCTAACAACCTAAAAAACCTTAACGAATTTATGGCAAAAGTAGCATGGCAAGCCGGTATTGACTATGTATCCGGCGCATTGTGCAAGTGCGGTAAGAAAGAGCCGCACAAACATGGTCGAATGTTGCTTGCGACGCACCGTAGGGCTGCGACCACGAGTGATTCGTGCAACCGCATTTACTTGCGCGACGAGGCGAACTTCGTGAAGTCGGGCAGCACAAATGCTGTTTGGGCTCGTCAGCGATTCCAAGGCATCGCGGCACTGGTAGATGCTCGTCGCAAAGACCTCATGAAGATTTCGCAGGACCAGATGGACTTCTTGGCTCAGCGCAACAATCCGCGTGGTAAGAAGACCATGAAGGCGTACTACTGGTACATCTGCGGTCTGGAGTGGGATTCGGAGCACCCGCGTCCGTGAGCTTAAGCCTGTTCCCAGCCCCTCCATAACGGAGGGGAATTGGGGCGGGTAGAAAGGAGGAATTATGAAACCGAACATACAACTGATAACGGCGGCGGTGATGTCCATTGGTGGGCTGGTGTTGCTGTTTTGCGGGATCTTCATAGCGCCACAAGGTCAGATCCATGAGAGTCTGCTCATCGGTTTTGGCGAGGTTGCAACCTTTGCAGGAGCCCTGTTTGGAATTGATTACACGTACAAATACCGTAATAAAAATGGCAACCATCCACCTAATCAGAACGAGCAAGGATAACAAGGCGGTACGCGGCACCGCCACCATACCGATAGGCGCAGATAAAGTCGTTTGCGCGACACTCGAAAACAGCGAATACATCATCCCCGAAGGGACGTACGAACTGAAGAATACGATGTCGCCGAAGTTCAAGAAAATACTGCCGCTGGTGTGCGGAGTGCGTGGACGAAGCGGCATTCGCATCCACACCGGCACAAAGCCGGAACACTCGACTGGGTGCGTGCTGGTAAGCGCCTTCGGCAAGCAACAAATCATTGATTTTATTAACCAAAAAGCCAAACAAAATGAGAAAGTTTATCTTACTATCAGCTATGCTGATTAGCATGGCGGTGTGCGCGGGCATGACGAGCTGCAAAGCGTGGCGCACGATCAGCACGACCGCGACCTACACGCAGGTTGGCGACAGCACCAAGACAACGACCACTATCACGACCAAGACGGTCGAGGAGTACCATGGCGTGAAGAAATGAGAATTGGAGCGGCTCACAAGAGTCGCTCCGTTCTCGTTTACGGACGGGCGAATATGAAATAGAGACGTACACGAGAACCCAAACGGCACGAACGCGGAGAGAGTACCGGCGCAGCGGTAATCCGCCTACACCGCAAGCCAACACGAGGAAAGGCAAAGAATACAAACACAGCGAACTACTATGCAAAAATGTTCACATCCGACCGATAGTAATTATTTAAAAGCGAAGCGCTTCTCTTTCCCCCTTTTTGGAGCGAAGCGACTTATAATAAATATTTGTCGGTTGAGATACTCATTTTCGAGACGAGGAATGGCAAAAATAAAGAGGGCTGGAACCCAAAGGTAACCAGCCCTCAATTATCCGAGAGAGACAAGAATTACTCTTGCATCAATAATTGCATTACCACTTTAGCGGAGTATGCAACAGGGGTGCCGGGGCCGAAGATGGCGGCGACGCCGGCTTTGTAGAGGAAGTCGTAGTCCTGCGCGGGGATGACACCACCGGCAGTGACCATGATATCCGGACGGCCGAGTTTCTTGAGCTCCTCGATGACCTGCGGGATGAGGGTCTTGTGACCT
>CADCBB010000015.1 GCA_902799555.1 uncultured Bacteroidales bacterium | reverse complement strand
AAAAGAGGTGGAGCCGGAGGTGAACACATCTGTAAATGGCGGTGTCATCCGCCTCGAGGTGTATCACAACGCAGCTGCTTCCGTAGCTTACGCCCAACTGTTCGATTTCGACATCAGCCCCGACCTCTCGGTCAACCTCGAACCGCAGATTATTATGGATTATCAGCGACAACAAAGTGCTGAACTGAAATTAGCGATACAATTTTGAAAAAGATACTTTTTACATTCCTCTTCTGCTGCGCCGCCTTCGTTCTGCGCGCACAGACGACCGAACCGGACTCCATCAGCCGTCCGGACACCCTTCTAACGGCCGACACGCTCTACACCATGGACTCGTTGGACATCCAGGACACGCTAGTGGTGGACTCGGTCGTACCGTTCATTCCCTATTATACCGGCTGGAACGAGAGCGAAGTGACGGACATCGAGATGCGCGCGCTCGACTGGTGCATGCAGTGGTTGGACACCACCGACTGCATCGCCGTGCATGATACCACTACCCTGCCCGACTCCGTTTACAAGGCACGCTTGCAGGCACTGCCCTGCGTGATTGAGCTGCCCTATAACGAGCGCGTACGCGCGTTTATATTACGGTATGTCAAACGGAGCCCGAAACAGGTGGCACGCATGATGCGCATGAGCGAGTATTACTTCCCGCTGTTCGAAGAGGTACTGGCGCGCTATAACCTGCCCTATGAACTCAAGTACCTGCCGATCATCGAATCGGCCCTCAACCCGATGGCACGTTCGTACGTAGGCGCGGCGGGTCTTTGGCAATTTATGCCCGGTACCGGTAAGTTGTTCGGCTTGGAGATCAACTCGCTGGTTGACGAACGAATGGATCCGGTCAAATCGACCGAAGCAGCCTGTCGTTTCTTGAGCAGCATGTATGCCGTCTATCATGATTGGAACTTGGTCATCGCGGCCTATAACTGCGGAGGCGGAAACGTCAACAAAGCCATCAAACGGGCCGGAGGCAAACGTGATTTCTGGTCGATCTATCCATACCTGCCCCGCGAGACACGCAACTACGTGCCGATTTTCATTGCCGCTAACTACGCGATGAACTACGGGCAGGAACATGGTATATGCAAAGCGCCGCTGGAGAAGACGATGCTGACCGATACGATTGCCACCACCCGTCGCTTGCATCTGCAGCAAGTGAGCGAGAACCTCGATATCCCGATGGATGAATTGCGTCGCCTTAACCCGCAGTACTCGCGCGATATCTTACCCGGCGGAAGCATCTATACTTTATGCCTGCCGTCCGAGAAAGTAGGACTCTATATCGAGCAGGAAGATTCGATCCTGGTCTATAAAGCCGACAGCCTCATCAATAATCGCCGTGCGGAGATCGACCTGGCGAAGGTGACAGGTATCCACGGCGGCTATCGTGTAAACGGCGTGACCTACTACACGATCAAGCGCGGTGACACTTTAGGCGGCATCGCCAAGAAATTCCATTGTACGGTCAAGCAACTCAAACAATGGAACGGACTTAAGAATGATAACATCCGCGAGGGTAAAAAACTGAAGATCTGCAAGTAATGGAGGAGAACGGCAAGCAATATTATTCGCTTCGCGAGACGGAGACAGAGACCGGCATTCCGGCCTCTACGCTTCGTTATTGGGAGAAGATGTTCGATGAGTTATCGCCGCGCAAAGACGGACATGGAAACCGCTATTACACGCGCGAAGACCAGGAGCTCATCAAGCGCATCAAGTACATCCGCAATGAGCTGCATATCACCCGCATCGAGGCCATCCGTCGTGAGTTACGCAGCAACACCAAGCACTCCGACGAACGCCAAGCGGCCCTCGACATCCTCCTCCGCGTAAAAGAAGAACTCTGTGAAATTCGCAAATTGATTAAATGACATGAAGATAGATTGGAAAAAAATAGTGCCGTACATCGTGGCGCTGGTAGTATTCATCGGGTTTGCACTTGTTTATTGCAGTCCTGTATTAGAAGGCAAAGTACTTCAAGCAGGCGATGTAAATAGCTGGAAAGGAATGTCCAACGAGGCGCGCACGTACTACCAAGAGACCGGAGAAGTCACATGGTGGACCAACTCTATGTTTGGTGGTATGCCGACGTTCCAAATTACCGGAAGTATGCCGTCCGGCGAGTTAACTAACCATACTCTGCGAAATATCCTTCATTTAGGTCTACCGGAGACGATGGGCATCATTTTTGCCTATTTCTTAGGGTTCTTCCTGATGCTTATATGCTTTGGTGTGAATCCCTGGCTCAGTATCGTTGGAGCATTGGCAATTGGCTTGAGCAGTTATTTCTTCCTCATTATTCCTGCCGGGCACGTAACAAAGGCTGTCGCTATCGGATTCTTAGCACCTGTCATCGGCGGCGTGTATGCTATTTTAAAGAAAAAATACTGGCTAGGAGCACCATTAATCATCCTTTTCGGCATGTGTTGCATAGCCCTTCATCCACAGATGACATATTATATATTTATGCTCATAGGCGTGATGATTATTACAGAGGTTATCATGCACTGCATAGAGAAGAGTTGGAAAGATCTAGGTCTCGCAATAGCGGTAATTGCACTCTCGCTTGGTATAATAGCCGGCACACGCATCAGTTGGCTAAACATGAATCAGACGTATCTCAAAGAAACCATGCGTGGCGGACATAGCGAGTTGAAGCAAGAAGAGAAAACGGACACGCAGAAAGCCGGTCTTGACATCAAATATGCGACCGATTGGAGTTATGGCAAAGCGGAGACACTTACCCTTTTGGTGCCCAACTTTATGGGCGGCGCAAGTGGCTATAATGTAGGAGACAAGTCTGTACTTTATGAAGAATTAGTCAAGGCACGTATACCGAAGAGCAGCGCCAAGCAATTCTGCCAGAGTGCACCGACCTACTGGGGCGAGAAGATGTTTACCAGCGGATCGGTCTATGTGGGTGCTATTGTATGCTTCTTGTTTGTGCTGGGTTTGCTTATCGTGCCGGGACCTTACAAATGGGCATTGTTATTCGCAACACTCATGTCCATCTTCCTGGCGTGGGGAAAGAATATGATGTGGCTCACGGAATGGTTCTTCAACTACTTCCCGATGTACAATAAATTCCGCGCGGTGGAGTCTATACTCGTTGTAGCAGAGATCACGATGCCGCTTTTAGGATTCATGGCGCTACAACAAATTTGGGAGCATCGCGAGGAGAAGAGTCCATATAAGAAGCCGGTACTTATTGCCGGAGGAATAACAGCCGGTATATGTCTCATCCTGGCGCTCTTTGGAGGGACGCTATTTGATTTCACCTCCAGTTATGATGCACAATGGAAAGGCCAAGTGGGCGATGATATCTATCGCATGATCATTGACCAACGCATAGCAATGATGAAAGCTGACGCATGGCGTAGTTTGCTCTTTGTGATCTTAGGCTGTGCTCTCACCTATTGGTATATTTGGCAACGCGAAAAAGACGCGCAGCCCAAATATTCCTATATCTTCTGCTCATGCTTGGCAGTACTCATCTTAGCCGATTTAGTTCCGGTGGATAAGCGCTTCTTCAATAACGATAACTTCGTCAAAGCAAAAGATAACGAGGCCTACTTTAAGATGCAGCCCTGGGAGGAACAGATTCTTCAAGACAAGAGTCTCGATTACCGCGTGCTGAATCTGAATACGAACACCTTTAATGACGCACGCACGAGTTATCGTCTCAAATCGATTGGAGGTTATTCGGCCGTTAAGTTACGTCGCTACCAAGATCTCATTGACGAGCATATCAGCAAGATGAATTGGAAGGTAATCAATATGCTCAACACCAAATATATCATTACGCGGCAAGGTGTTATTCCTAACCCGGATGCGTTGGGCAATGCTTGGTTTGTCAACAATGTACAATTTGTACCCACCCCTGATGACGAGAGTGCAGCGCTCAATACGATAGATCTGCGCACTACTGCTGTCGCTGATGAGCAATTCCGCGAAGTGCTGAGTTGTACGACGCATCCAAGTGCAGCAGATGAGATCATCTTGACGGAATATAAACCGAATGCACTCACTTATCACGCCACCACATCTGCTGACCGCGTGGCTGTATTCTCAGAGATTTACTATCCCGAAGGCTGGCATATTTATGTTGACGGGAAAGAAATCCGTTTAGGTCGCGTCAATTATGTGCTCCGCGCAGCCGTTATTCCGGCAGGGGATCACACGATAGTAATGAAATTCGTTCCGAACGCATTACGTTTGGACGTGTGGTCAATGGCTTGTGTTATCCTCGGCTTACTGCTCTGTATTATCGGTCTCACTTGGCCGCTTTGGCGTTCGTGGATAAAGAAGTAAGCAGACCTTTTGACACATGATAACGGAATAATACAAGGATGTCACCCTTTGCGTGATGTCCTTGTATTGCGTAATAGAACCAGATAAGAAGGGTTCCTGCCCATTTGACGCACTCCGCAAAAAGACGTTTGGCATAAGAAACTTTACTTATTGCATGTGTCCGACGGCGCTCGCTCTGCCCTACGCCCTGTCCCAAACGCGCGATGAACTCATCGGTCGTTCGATGCGGCGGGATACAATGTCTCACTTGGATATCCGGGAAATAGAGCACAGAGAACTGCTGCGCACGTAAACGGTTGAAGAGGTCTTTCTCTTCGCCGCCCATCAAGTTATTTCCTACCCTTCCCAGCGAGGTGTCAAAGGGCCCAACACATTCTATCGCCTCACGACAAACGCCCATATTAGCACCGATAGGGTAACGATTCTTCGGGAATGGTTTAACCGCCTTTCCCATGTTAATTGCAGAAACAAAAATCATTGTCCAAGGACTAAGCCAAGCGGGTGTCTCTCCCTCGAAGAACGGCTCTATTGGTCCTCCGAAAGCTTTGGCCTCGGGATGCACAGAAAGTTGTTTCTGCAGGTTTGCAATATAATCCGCCTCCACCATAGCATCGTCGTCCAAGAAGACGAACCAATCCCCGTGCGCCTCAGCAATTCCTCTATTACGGGCAAAAGAAAGACCTTGCTGTGTCTCTACAAAATAATGATAGTTCGTCGGCTTGTAGTCTTTTACGAACCGCTCGCACTCCGCAGCCGTTCCGTCTGTAGAGTTATTGTTCACGAGCACAATTTCCCATCCTGTCTGCGCAGTGTTCTTTGCCAGCCGGCTCAAACACTCGTAAATATACTTCTCGCGGTTATAGGTGCATATGATGAAGGATATAGTCATAGTTTGTACCGGATTTATCAAGAGGTTCGTTATGGTTAAATTTCCATGTTAACTTATGGATGGAAGAGCGAGAAGTGATCTGCTTCCATTGAGTGTCGGAAAAGTTCTCAAACAGCGAGAATTGCAAGGTATGCGCATCTACGTTGGGGATGTAAGGGATTTGTTTAAACGCTTCTTCCCCTTGCGAATTTTTAGCCAGCACAAGATAGAGCAAGACGTGGAAAAGGTAGTAATCCCGCAATTTATTTTCTCGCTCCCAGTAAGTGGCAAGCAGGTCTAATACACGTTTCAAGACGGGATTTCCTTTTTGCGCCACAAGCAGCCAACTTGAGCCGGCGTGAGGAATGGTAGAAAGTATCGTTTTTTGCAAGAAGAACAAAGGCGAATCGGTCATTTGTGAAGGTATAGCACCCGTTAACAAAACCGTAGCATCGAGCCATATACCTCCATGCTGAACGAGTAAGGCCGTGCGTAAGATATCCGAAAAATGGGTAAAAGAGATCGTTCCGTTTTGATACTTTCGGATGATCGGTTTGGGCAGAGAAACAAAGTCAAAGATATTCTCCGATGTTAAGATTTGCACCTTATAATCGGGCATGTGCTGCTTGACCGATGCCACACATTTTTTGACAATCTCCGGAGCTTGCTCGAGTCCTTGAAGCCAACAAAGCCAAATGATGCGCGTAGGCTCATTGTTTTGTGGGTCATCTAAGGGTTTAGTGATTAAAGAACCGTATTTACGCCATAAATAGCGACTTGTCCGCTCGGCTTGTATCTGCTCTATGGCAGCACGGCTATGCGTAAGCCAAATAGGCCAAACAGCAATTTTCAACTCTCGCAAGCAGGTATAAAAGCCTTTTTTACGGAGGATAGAATAATATGTTTTCAGGCTTCGCATATTACTCTCTTCATTATTTCTTCACTTGCATTCAACTTCACCGTCTCGCCCCAGAATGCATCTATGATTCGTTTCTTCTCTTTTTCAGGAGAAGAATAGTCACAGTCTTTGATACTTCTGAGCAGTTCCTCAAACGTTGTAATCTTCTTTCCCACCACGTTCTCATAGAAAGGATGGTGGAAATCTCGTTCACGGACAAAGTCTTCATAATCATACAAGAATAAGATGACATCTTTATTCGACATCAACAAATAATCATATAGAATCGAAGAATAATCTGTAATTAATACATCTGTAAACGGAAGAATACCATATACATCCGTAGTCCTATTAACTAATACGATATTAGAATAACCCTTTATATTATCTGTTAACGTATTTGGATGCGGTTTTAAAAGCAAAAGTGCATTTTGTTTTATCATCTCTGTGTTCAGTACATCTAAATCAAATTGTTGTACAAAAACATTCAATTGACTATCACGCCATGTAGGCATATAAATGAACACTTTTTCATATTGCTCCATTTTATGGATAAGTTCCAACGTTTCTTTGGGCTCATATTTCTCTACAAACGCTTTTACATGCTCTTTCGACCATGTTAGAATCTGATTTCGTGGATATCCCAACTCTAAACAACACTCGCGAGATACTCTAAACATTCTTTGGAACACAGCGGACTGCATAGGAGATGTTGTTAACACGTATTCCGGACAACGAAATGATTCTGGGTGATAGAACCGTTCCTTGAAAGTTCGCTTGACATATCTATCTGCCAAAGGACCGGACTTTATATCAAATTCTGCGCGTTTCAAGCCAATGCCATGCCATAAATTTATCACAATTGCATTACCGGATAGACAATACATGATATCCGACGTGTATGAATTGATAAACCAATATTTGGCACGTAGCGCTTTCCATGCTCCGATAGGTGATAGCACCCAGTAAGCCGGCAAACCAAGCGAACGAACATGTTTTATCGTCTGACGATTAACCGATAGCCAACATATATCCAAATCTACACAATGCTCTGCTGCATAGATAAACAGATATTTGCTATTATCGCCAAAACCTCCGCGATAACTTCCGAATGCCAAACATTTCTTACTTCTCGGCACTAAAAACGAGAAGGGATAAATTATGTAGCAAATAATATAAGCGAGTGTTTTCAATAATTGCATCGTTTCTTATTATTTCTTCTCAAAATACTCAACCATCCGTTGAATAAGATCATGGAGATTGTATTGCGGTTTCCAGCCCAATGCTTCCAATTTAGCAGTTGAAAGATTTAGTTTGGAGGGAGGCGCATATCCCATATTGTCATTTATGTCAATGACCACCTTAATCGATGGAGCAAAATGATCTCGAATGTATTCTGCAAAAGATCGTACTGACATATAGGTTGCGGCATTCGCTACATTATATGCATCTCCGTCATTTCCTTTCAGTATAATGTATAACAAAGCCGTGATACAATCAAAAGTATAGCAAGAAGGACGTGCTGATTCACCGGTAGAGTGTAATATAATATCCTGTTTTGACGATGCCAAACGAGTAAATTGATTAATTATTCGATTATCATTATCATCCACCCCTGCTCCTGACGTTTGAGCTAATCGTGCAATCTTGACAGGCACTGCATATTCTTTTGCATACAAATAACATAAATTCTCCGCTGCTCGTTTGGCTATAGGATACGAACTACGTACATTTTGTATATCCAAATATCCTTGCATATCTTCGGTGATAATACCTTCTAATCCGCTACCATAAACTTCCATTGATGATAAAAAAACAAATCCCAATACCTTGTGCGCGCGAGCATATCGTAGCAATTTATCCGTTATTCCGTATATAGCATTGGCGGTTTCCACAGGATGGGTAACCATAAAATTGCTGGCAGTAGGAGCTGCAAAATGAAATATGTAATCAACATCACCAATCTCGTTATAGTCATAAGTTTCCAAATCGCATTCTTTGGCATCAATAGCAAGGCACTTCTCTCCAAAAATAGCCTTCAGTTTGCCCATATTGCGAACGGGTGCGATGATTCCGATATTTTCATTAAGAGCTAAAAGACAGTGAATAAGAGTAGATCCTATCAAGCCGGTTGCACCAGTCACGAGCACTTTCTTGTCTCGTAATTCATGCCTAAATGGAAACGTAGCAATGAATTGCTCTATATCTTTGGATAAAACGTCATTCATATTAGAAACCGAATAATTGCTGATTTTCTCTAACCGTAACAAACGCTCGGAAAAGAAAGAAGTCTGTTGGCGTCGTAATTTTTATATTCTCGAAAGGACCAATAACTGTATGCAATTTGTGACCATAATAATCCATCATCATACATGAATCAACAAAGTCCATCCTATTTTCCGCTTTAGCCTTCTTGTGAGCACCTAAAATATCTCGCAAAATAAAACTTTGAGGTGCACGGGTAATTAGAGAATCTTTACGAGGAGGTATATCCAAACTACCATCCGCGTGCTGAACCACAAAAGGTTCTACTGCCGGAATACAAGTAATACAGTTACCATACTTAGTAACAGTTTCAATATTGTCCGTAATAGTTTGTGCGGTAATTAAAGGACGGACTCCATCGTGAATAAGAACTATGACATCATCTCCAAACAATTCATCAGTACGTACCAAGCCGTTATAGATACTCTCTTGACCTGTAGGACCTCCAGAAACTACAGAAACCACCTTCTTAATATGAAAATATTCTAGTTGCTGATTGAGAAAGTCTATCCACGATTCCAGACAGACGACAATAATGCCATCTATTTGAGGATGGTTCTCAAATATTTCTAACGTATGAATAATGATTGGTTTCCCATTAAATTCAATAAACTGTTTCGGTCGCGAAATAGAATTCATTCTAATACCGGTTCCTCCGGCGAATATAACAGCAATATTTTTACTCATATCTCTTTATTTTTTTTTCTTCTAAAAATTTGCTCTGAGAAAAGTGAGATTTCTCAGAATTCTCACAATTCTCATGTAAAAATTTGCATGAGATTCTTGAGACTCTTGAGACACTTTCATCTCCAACTGTCTCAACTATCTCAACTGTCTCATGTCATTTTTTCCCTTTCATCAATCGTTTCGTTGTCCGCATTTCACGTTGCAACAGTTCCATGCGTTCCTTGAGTTGCTCCTGCGTAGGCAGTGCATCCTTAATACGGATGTTATTGTATGTCGCCACACCTATCGGTGTACTGATTCCGCGGAACGACCATTGAACCTCTGCCTTATTCATATCCGAACAAATCAACAAACCTATCGTGGGGTTATCCTCCTTGTCCTTGAGCAAGTCATCCACCGCATTGACATAGAAATTCAGTTTCCCGGCAAACTCCGGCTCAAAAGCCTTAGCCTTCAGTTCGCACACCACATAGCAGCGCAGACGGATATGATAGAACAGCAAATCAATCTTACGCGTCGTATCCCCTGCCCACAACTGCTTCTGTCGTCCGATAAGCGCAAAACCGGTACCGAGTTCCAGCAACAAACCGGTGATACTCTTCGTCAACGCCTCTTCCAAATCATCCTCGTTATATATCTCGTGATTTACGGTTGCAAAGCCAAAATCATAGTTCTCCTTGAATACCTCCTGCACCAACTTACTCTGCAGTTCCGGCATATGCTCAGCGAAGTTATTGAGAATCTTGCCCTGATGTTCGAATAGATTTGCCTTGATGCAGTTGACCAATGCAGCACGGCTGAGTCCCTGCTCTATCGTCTTGCCGATATAGAACAGCGCCTCTTCGATAGATTTGCATTTGGAAATAATCTCCACATGATGCCTCCAAGGTACCAATCCAAAAAGTGCCGGAAATTCTTCAACGGGTTGTTGAAGTTTTTCATCTTCCAATTCTCTAACAGATTGTAATAGAATTTCTGCACCAGCTTGGTGCATAATTTCTTTACCAAATTGGTAAAGTTTTTCATTATCTATTTCTTTACCAGCTTGGTAAAGTTTTCTATCTGGCTGATTATAAAACAGATACCACCGTTTCATATACCACAGATTCAAAGCCGAGAACCCTTCCGCATTCGGAAACTCCCGCTGCAGATCAAGACTCACTTGCTCCACTACTCCTGCACCCCATTTTTCCTCGGCCTTCTTCTGCACAAGGTCACGACCAAGCTGCCAATTAAAGAGCAACTTCTCCGAGTTGACCCGCACAGAAGCCTTCACCTGCGCCGAACGATAACGATGTTTCAACTCCGCTATCCAATCCGCATAATCGGCATCCAGATGCACATCATGCGATTTCACCATTCTTGGTTTTTCTATAGGTTCTATGCCTTCCATTTTGCTTCCAGACGTTAGTTATTAGTTAGTTATTAGTTAGCTATTCCTTAGTTATTGTCCTTACTAAGTCATTGGCTCGTCCTTAGGACTTAATAAGTACTATGGTCTAGGATTACCAGTACAAAACCAGTACTTGAACACTACTTAACCACTACTGAAAAAGGTATAACACTTATCCTTTTAATATCTCATCGGCGATCTCGCGGATGGCACCTTGGCCGCCGGGAGTGCGGAGGACATGGATGCCGGGGATGGCAAGCACTTCAGGACGGGCGTTGGGCGGGCAACAGGGATAGCCGACGGATTTGAGGAGTTCGACATCGTTGATATCATCGCCTACAAAACAAACTTCCGCCAGACTGATATCTAACTCGTCACAGATCTCTTGCGCAGCCTGCAATTTGGTCAAGCAGTTCGGGTTGACCTTACTGCCGACGCCGAGATAGAGGTACTGCAATTTGAGTTTCTCTGCCCGTGCCTTCACGATCGGGCTGTTCTCGGAAGTCAAGATCCCGCAAGGGATACCTGCCTGCTGCAGACATACCATACCCATACCGTCGTACACGCAGAAACGTTTCATCACTTCGCCTTCGGCGGTGTAATACATCCCTCCGTCCGTAAGACAGCCGTCCACATCGGTCAAAAATAATTTTATCTCTTTCATCCTTGCGATCGAATTAATGGTAAAAACGTGTGCCGGGCAGACAAGAGAACGAGTCGATGACGCCGCAGACCTTGTTGTCGCTATCAAGCACCACAAGGGAGTGGATCGAGTAATGATTCATCGTCTCTCCGGCTTCCACGATCTTGGCTGAACGGGAGATGGTCTTCGGATGGCGCGCCATAATGTCCGAAACAGGCGTATTGAAGAACGACTGACCGAGGCGTAACATCGCCCGACGGATATCGCCGTCCGTCACGATGCCGACGAGTTGCTCCTTGTCCAGCACAATACCAACGCCTAACTTTCCGTTCGTCACGATCTCGATTGCTTCACTCAGCGGCATATTCGGTGTGAGGAACGGCAGGTTCTCCTTGACCATCACTTCCTCCACTTTCGCCAGCAATTTACGTCCGAGGTCTCCGCCCGGATGCAGCATCGCGAAGTCCGAAGGCTGGAAATGCGCCGCTTCGATAAGCGCACAAGCGAGGGCGTCGCCAAGCGCCAGCGTCACGGTCGTCGAAGAGGTCGGCACCAGATTCAGCGGATCGGCTTCCCGCTCCACGGCAATGTTCAGATGCACGTCAGCATTCTGTGCCAAGAGGCTCTCCGGATTCGACGACATAGCGATGATCGGAATATGCTTCGCGCGGATGAGCGGCAAGAACCGCAATAACTCTTCTGTCGCGCCCGAATAAGAGATAGCGAGTACCAAATCCGAGGTGCCTAACATTCCCAAATCGCCGTGATAGGCATCAAGGGGATTCAAGAAGAAAGCCGGTGTTCCGGTACTGGCCAGCGTTGCGGCGATCTTCGATCCGATATGGCCGGATTTACCTACTCCGGTCACTACGATCTTGCCCTTGCAGTCACGAATCAGCTGTACTGCACGAAGAAAATCCTCGTTCAGACGCGGGATAAGCGCCATGATGGCGGAGGCTTCCATTTCCAAGCACTCCGTGGCTCTGTTAATTATATTCTTTTCTTCTTTCATTTTCCGTTTATTATTTGGTAGAACGCACGCGCCATATTCGACCATGCGTATTTGGTTTTCTCTTTTTGCAAGTAGGCGGTATAGGCCTCTTGACGCTTATTCTGGAAATAATCTACGATGTCCGCAGCAATCGCTTCCGCCGTCGGCTCACACGCATAGCCCATCTTATGATCATGCACGATCTCCCCGAGACCGCCAACATTCGTCACCAACATCGGCTTCTCGAAATGGAATGCCACTTGCGTCACACCGCTCTGCGTAGCCGTTTTATAGGGCTGTACAATCAAATCGGCTGCGCCGAAATACTTTCTCAAATCACCATCCGGAATAAACTCATTGCGCAAGAGAACACGTTCTTTCAATCCGTTAGCGGCTATCTGCGCGCGGTATTTCTCTTCGTCCTCATAGAATTCTCCGGCGATGATCAGTTGTACGGTAGGCAACTGATCTTTGATCAGCCCGAATGCATCCAGCAAGACATCGAGTCCCTTATAGGCGCGTACCAGGCCGAAGAACAGCATATACCCGTTTTTATCATCGAGCCCCAAAGCGGTACATGCCTCTTTCTTCGTCATCCGTTCGCCATAATGGTCATATATCGGATGCGGGCTGAAGGTCTTGGGTCTTTCACCTTTCAACCTTTCAACTTTCTCTATATCCTTTACTACGCTTTCACTCAGCGCCACAAAGCCATCCTGGCTCTTGATAAAATAGGGTGCAAAAAGTTTATCCAATATATTCGGCTCATGCGGGATCATATTATGCACCAATGCCACGCATTTCGTCTTTCCGTTCTTCTTGGCCATGCGCGAGATCAGTCCATAAGCCGGTGCAAAGAAGGACATCCAATAGCAGCAAATCAGCAGATCCGGTGCCGCTTTCTTGAGCGCCTTTCCCACGCGGATCCAATTAAACGGATTGCACGAATTGAGTTCCCGCCGGATGGCTATTCCTTCCGGCGCCGGTTCATTGGAATATTGCGTCTTGCCCGGGAATAAGAAAGAAGGGTACTGCAAGGTAAACGTCCATATTTCCACATCGTGCCCTTCGGCCATAAACTGCTTAGCCAAACGCTCATTGAACGTAGCCAAACCACCGCGAAACGGCCATGATGTGCCTAAAAGAATAATTTTCATAAATCTTCCTTATACGTTATCTTCTTATTCGTTTCTTCTCCCATCACGATATATATCGGGTGTTTGGATGCAAACTTACGCACGATACCGGCATCGTCGGTAGCCATGTTATAATCCGCCTCTATAGCGCGCATATACGCATCTGCCACGACCTCCAGATGGAAAGCTTGCGGTGTCTGCGCACGCATATATTCGCTTCGCGAAGGCACACTATTCACTTTCACCTTTAACCTTTCACCTTTCACCTTATAGAGCGTGTCTGTCACCGGAACGGCCACCGTCACCGCCTCATGTTCTTCGAGTGCCTGAGCCACATCCGCCAATATTCGCTGACTGACAAAGGGTCGTGCTGCGTCGTGCAACCAGAGCGCTGCGTCCGTCTCGTCCATATAGGCCAAGATGGCATGCCACGATGACTCCCATCGTTCATTGCCTCCGGGGATGATCTTCTGCACTTTCTCCCATCCGTTGCGTTCGCATAGTTGTCGCGCCTCGTCCATCCATTCAGGATGCATCACAATCGCTATCTCGTCGATACACTCCGCGGCCTCAAACGCGTCCACCGAGTGCTCGAGGATCGAACGGCCATCTTCTAAGGGTAATAGCTGTTTCGGGGTCTGTCCCCCTACTCTGCTACCCGTCCCTCCGGCTAATATGATTGCTATATGCTTCATTGTTTATTTTCAAAAGCGTTCCATCCTTGGGCTTTGAGCGGTAATTCCTCGCCGTTACGGCCGATCAGGTTGCAGCCGTACTCCGGCTTGGTGATATGGCCGATGATATAAAGGTCATCGATCGGGATGAGTTTCTCATAGTCATCCAGCGAACAGGTAAAGAGCAGCTCATAGTCTTCGCCGCCATTGAGGGCGCAAGTGACAATATTGAGGTTCATCTCCTCTGCCAAAGCCGCCGCCTCATAGTCGATCGGCAGCTTATCTTCATAGACGCAACATCCGACACCGGACTGCGTACATATATGCAGCAGTTCCGACGAGAGTCCATCCGAGACATCCATCATCGCGGTCGGCTTGATGCCGGCCTTGCGAAGGGACTCGATCATATCGCGCCGCGCTTCGGGTTTGAGTTGGCGCTCCAGCAAGTACTCTTTCCCTGCAAAATCCGGTTGTTCGGCATTGGCAAGTCGTTCGCGCTCCAGCAGTTGAAGCCCCATATACGCCGTACCTAAGTTACCGGATACGCAGATCAGGTCATTCAGCTTGGCGCCGTTCCGATAGACGATATCCTTGGCCGCAGCCGTACCGAGACAAGTGATCGATATGGTCAGACCGGTCATCGAGGCGCAGGTGTCGCCACCTACAAGATCCACGCCGTAGCGTTCGCAGGCCAGGCGGATACCCGAATAAAGTGCCTCGATATCCTCCACCGAGAAACGTTTGCTGATACCCAGACTGACAGTGATCTGCGTCGGCGTACCGTTCATGGCGTAGATATCGGAGAAATTAACCACCGCTGCCTTGTACCCCAGATGCTTGAGGGGCACATACTCGAGGTTGAAATGGATACCTTCGAGCAACATATCGGTCGTCATGAGTACTTTCTTCGTTCCGAAATCCATGACCGCACAGTCATCGCCGATACCTTTCTTGGTACTCGGCTGCATAGGTTTGATACCTTCGGTGAGATGCTTGATCAAGCCGAACTCACCGTATTCTGAAATCTCTGTTCTTGCCATATACGCACACAATTAGCACGCAAAAGTACTACAAAAAGTGGAAAATTAAAAACAAAAAGAGAAAAATTTACGAAAATGCACACTTTTTTAAGGAAAAACACGTGCGCGCTTGTGTATATGAAAAAATTGTTGTATCTTTGCGGGCTTTTTGTGTGATATGATCGAATACATCAAAGGAATATTGACGGAATTGAACCCGACGGAGGCCGTGATCGAAGCAGCCGGAATCGGGTACGGAATAGCCATCACGCTGCCGACGTATTCGGCCTTGGTGGGTAGTGAGAACCAGGAGGTGAAGCTCTTCATCTCGGAGATCATCCGGGAGGATACGCATGAGATATACGGGTTCGTCACCAAAACCGAGCGGCAGATCTTCGAGTTGCTGATGACGGTCAGCGGCATCGGTGCTGCCACGGCGCGTATGATCCTCTCTGCCTTCACGGCCGAAGAGCTGCGTATGCTCATCGCTACAGGTAACGCCAAAGCGATGGCGAAGGTGAAAGGACTCGGCACCAAGACAGCCCAACGTATCATCGTGGACCTCAAGGACAAGGCCCTCAAACTCGACCTCGGAGGCGATCCGACGGAGTTGCCTTTGGGCGATTTCGAGCCCGAAGAGAACGGTGTACGCGCCGAAGCCATCAGCGCGCTGACCATGTTGGGATTCAACGCTTCCGCCAGTGGCAAAGCCGTGGATAAGATCCTCAAAGCGAATCCCGCCATCAAGGTAGAAGCCGTCATTCGTGAAGCCCTCAAAATGCTATAATCCATAACCCATAACCCAAAACCCATAACCCATTAAACGTTTATTATACATAGTATTGCTTCTGTGGCTACCATGTTCCATGGTCGTTCAGGAGACGTATGCCCAGAAGAGTCTCAAGCAACTGATTGAAGAAGAGAAAGCGCAGAAAGCCGCGGAGAAGCAGGCCAGAGAGGCGGAAAAGGCAGCGAAAGAAGCGAGGGAGAGGAGTAAAGAGCAAAGAGCTAAGAGCCAAGAGGATGGCCAAGCCATAACGCCCGAAGAAGCGGCTGATTTCGTCACCGAAACCGACAGTGCAATCTGGGCGCCGACGCATGTGAAGCAGTTAGGCGTGCAGAACTTCGGAGAGTTGGTGCAACCGCGCAGTTCAATCGACCTGCAGGATCCGGACAATGTCACCACGACCGTCGAATACCAGCCGGAGACAGGTATATACGTGCTCCATACACGCATCGGCGACACCGATGTCACCACGCCGTACATGCTTACCCAAGAGGAGTACAACCACTATGCCGAGCGGCAGATCATGCACCAATACTGGCAGCAGAAAGTGGGCGAAGTGGAGCATAACAACGAGAAAAAATTTGACATCACGGATATGAAGTTCAATATCGGTCCTGCCGATAAGGTCTTCGGTCCCGGAGGTGTGCAACTTAAGATGCAGGGTTCGGCGGAGCTGCTCTTCGGATTCAAGCATCAGTATATCGCGAACCCGTCCCTGACGCTCAAGGCACGCAATAACAACATCTTCGATTTTGACGAGAAGATACAAGCCAGCGTCCAGGGTAAGGTAGGATCGAAACTGAACTTCAACCTCTCTTACAACACGGAGGCGTCGTTCTCCTTTGACCAGCAGAACCTCAAACTCAATTACAAAGGCGAAGAGGACGACATCATTCAGTCCATCGAGGCGGGTAACGTCACGATGGATCTGCCTTCGTCGCTCATTCGAGGCAGTCAGGCCTTGTTCGGTATCAAGACAAACCTCAAGTTCGGTAAGTTCCGCATCCAGGCTTTGGTTTCGCAGCAGAACAGTGAGGCGCAGACGGTGAGCAGTAAGGGCGGTGCGCAGATGACGAAATTCGATATCAGTTGTGATACCTACGACGAGAACCGCCATTTCTTCCTGTCCCATTTCTTCCGTGAGCATTACGAGCAGGCCATGCAGTCCGTGCCGTATATCGCCAGCGGATTCACAATCAATAAGATTGAGGTATGGATCACCAATAAGCGCGGTAACTACGACCAGGCGCGTAACATCATCGCTTTCACCGACTTAGGAGAAACCAACGACCACTCGGTTCTCAACTGGGGTAGCGCGCCGAAGGCGGCACCGGATAACAATGCCAATAACCTCTATTCCAACATCAAGACCAATGCGCCGGACTTCCGTCAGATCGACCAGACGAGCATCGCGCTTAGTGGCATACGGGACCTCAACGGTGACTCCCTTGCCGGAGGTATCGACTATGAGAAGATCGAGTCCGCGCGTCTGCTGACTTCCGGCGAATATACGCTGAATAGTACCTTGGGTTACATCTCTCTCAAGAGTGCCCTGAACCAGGACGAAGTGCTGGCAGTAGCCTACGAATATACGTACAACGGCCAGGTGTACCAAGTGGGTGAGTTCTCTACCGACCAGGTGCGCGACACCACTACGGCACCTCAGACCGGTAAGACCGCAGCCTTGGCACTTAAGATGCTGAAGAGCAGCGCCAATGCGCCGAACGAGTATAACCCTACTCGATTAGCATATATCCGGTCGCAGATAGAGATGGGACGAAGCCGACAGGAATTGAGTTACGGTACCTGGGACCTGATGATGAAGAATATCTACGCCCTCGGTGCAACGAGTGTGCAGTCGGAGAAATTCGAACTCTACGTCACCTACCGCAACGACTCCGTCGGAACCGATGTGCAGTACCTGAGCGAAGGGCCGGTGAGCGGTAAGCAGCTCTTGCGCGTGATGAACCTTGACCGCCTCGATCAGAAGAACAACGCCAGTCCGGACGGACGCTTCGACTTCATCGAGGGTCTGACCGTTTATTCGAGTAGCGGTAAGATCCTCTTCCCTGTGCTCGAACCGTTCGGTAGTCACCTTGCCAGCGTCTTAGGTGGAGAGAATACCGATCTGGCGAAGAAATATTGCTATCAGGAGTTGTACGACTCCACCCTCGTCGTGGCGCAGGAGATCAGCGAGAAGAATAAATTCCGCCTCACCGGTAAATACAAAGGTACGAACGGCAGTGAGATACGCCTCGGTGCGATGAACGTGCCGCGCGGTTCCGTCACTGTCACCGCTGGCGGTGCCACCCTCATCGAGAACGTGGACTACACCGTGGACTACACCATGGGAACGGTGACGATCATCAACACCTCCATCCTTGAGTCCGGAACGAACGTCGATGTCAAGTTGGAGAACCAGTCCACTTTCTCCATGCAGCGCAAGTCCCTCTTCGGTGCCCACCTCGAGTACGAGTTCAACAAAGACCTCGTCATCGGCGGTACGATCATGCACTTACGCGAACGGCCGCTGACCACCAAAGTCAACACCGGATCGGAGCCTTTGGCCAATACGATCTGGGGTGTGAACGGTAGTTGGAAGACCGAATTACCATGGCTCACCAACGCGATCGACAAGATCCCATGGATCACGGCTACCGCGCCGTCCACTTTCAGTCTCAATGCGGAGTTTGCCCACCTCATCCCGGGTCATACCGACGATGTCGGTAAGGTAGGTACCTCTTATATCGATGACTTCGAGGCCACGACCACCAATATCGACGTCCATTATCCGAGTTATTGGTTCTTGGCATCGACGCCTTCGGTCTTCCCCGAGTCGGCTGATATCAATAAGACGAGTTATAACAAGAATCGTGCCCACTTGGCATGGTACACCGTGGATCCTATCTTCGGCTATCCGCAGTCGAATACACCGGCGCATATTCGCAATGACTTGGCGGCGCTGAGTGACCACCGTACGCGTATCGTCTATCAGGATGAGATCTATCCCAATAAGCAGGAGGCCAGCAATGTCGATACCAAGTTACCGATCCTCAACCTCGCTTATTACCCCTCCGAACGCGGTGCGTATAATATCTCCGCGGATGAAGTCGGTCCGGACGGTAAGTTGATCTATTCCGACGACCGCTGGGGCGGTATGATGCGACGTCTGGACAACACCGACTTCGAGAAAGCCAATATCGAGTACATCCAGTTCTGGCTCATGGATCCCAAGCATACGAACCCCGATCATCCGGAGGACTATGACGGTGAGTTGTACATCAACCTCGGTGATATCAGCGAGGATATCTTGCGAGACGGAAAGAAAGCGTTTGAGCATGGTCTGCCTGTCACAGATAACGACCAGAACAAGGTAGAGACGACCGTCTGGGGTCTTGTGCCGCGTGCCACCAGTACAGTAGTAGCCTTCAGCAATGAAACGGGTTCGCGCGCGAAACAAGATGTGGGTATCAATGGTCTGACCACAGAACAGGAGATGACTTGGCCGGCATACCAGCAGTACCTGACCGACCTGCAATCGAAAGTGACACCGGACGTATGGAACAGTTGGGCTGCGGATCGTTTCTCACCGCGGAATGACCCTGCCGGTGATAACTATCATTATTACCGCGGATCGGATTATGATCAAGACCAAGTATCGATCCTCGACCGCTACAAACGGTACAACGGTACCGAAGGTAACTCCCCCGCTACCGAACAGCAGACCGAGAGTTACGGTACCGCTTCTACCCTCACGCCGGATATCGAAGATATCAACCAGGATAATACGCTCAACGAGTACGAGAAGTACTACGAATACAAGATCATCCTCCGCAAAGACATGTTGGAGGTGGGTAAGCAGAACATCACGGAGAAGAAAGTCCGTCAAGTGACGCTGCGTAACGGTCAGACCGAGGATGTGACCTGGTATCAGTTCAAGATACCTCTCAAAGGCAAAGATATGGTCAAACGAGGTGGCATCCGCAACTGGAAATCCATCCGTTTCATGCGTATCTACCTCAAGAAATTCCGGTATGACACCTACCTCCGCTTTGCTACGATGGACCTTGTTCGCGGCGAATGGCGTCAGTACACCCGTGACCTCGCGCCGAACGGCATCGCGGTAGTCGATACCGCATCTATCAGCGTGCAGACCGTTAATATCGAGGAGAATAGTACTCGTACACCGGTGAACTACGTCCTCCCGCCGGGAGTGAGTCGTCAGACCGACCCGGGTCAGGCCCAGCTCATTGCCCAGAACGAACAGGCGATGGTGCTGCGTATCATGAACCTCGGTCCGCACGATGCTCGCGCCATGTACAAGAATACCGGCTACGACATACGTCAGTATAAGAACCTGCAGATGTTCGTCCATGCGGAGAAGATGAAAGAGATCGACCCGCTGCTTGAAGACGGCGACCTCACCTGCTTCATCCGTCTCGGTACCGACCTGCGCAATAACTACTACGAATACGAGATCCCGCTGCGTCTCACGCCGGAGGGCATCTACAATAATAACTCTGCGGCTGACCGAGAGAAAGTATGGCCGACGGAGAATATGTTCGATTTCCCGCTGACGGCCTTGACCAATGCCAAGACAGCCCGTAACAGAGCCAAGAGAGCCGGTAACGAAGGCGTTAGCAACACCATCCCGTACGTCATCTATGATGACGCAAACGACAAGCCGCAGAATAAGATCACTGTGCTGGGTAACCCGACTCTCGAAGAGGTAGAGACCATCATGATCGGTGTGCGTAACAACGGTCAACACACCGCCAGCGGTGAGATTTGGGTGAACGAATTGCGTCTGAGCCAGTTCAATGAGCAGGGCGGTATGGCGGCCATGGCCAATGCATCGCTTGCCATCAGCGATATCGCTCAGGTGAACGTAGCCGGACAATTAGAGACGGCAGGATACGGTTCTATCGAGTCCAATGTGCTCGACCGTAACATGGAGAATTTCTACCAGTTAAGCGTCAGTGCGGCGCTTGAAGGCGGACGTCTCTTCCCGGAGGAAGCGAAGATCCAGATGCCGCTCTACGTCTCGTACAGCAATGAGACGACCAGTCCGGATTTTGACCCGCTGGATACCGATATCAAGCTCAAGGAGACCCTCGAGACCTACAACACCAAAGCAGAGAAAGACTCGATCAAGCAGATGTCCAACACGGTGCATGAGTCCACCTCGTTCTCTGTATCGAACCTCAAGGTCAATATCCATTCCAAGAAACGCGATATGTTCTACGACCCGGCTAACTTCTCGATCTCCGCGTCGTACAACAAGCAGAACGAACATTCGCCGGAGATGGAGAAGAACGTCACAACCGACCATCGCGGTAGCTTCCAGTATGCGTATAACTTCAATCCAAAACCATGGGAGCCGTTTGCGAAGGTGGAGAAAGTGAGCAAAGTGAAGTTCCTCAAGGAGATGAATTTCTACTACTTGCCGCAGTCCTGGTCGTTCACGACCAACATGCACCGCACCTTCAGCCATATGAAGATGCGCGACCTCGCCGGTGTATCTGCCAACGCGATGGACCTCACTTACAGCAAGGATTTCACTTGGGATCGGAACGTGGATATCAAGTATGACCTCACCAAGAACATCAAGTTCAGCTTCCAGTCCGCGATGAATGCCGTGATCGACGAAGGCAAGTACACGCCGGAGATCCTGAAGGCCGGCTATTTCGACGATGAATTCAATAACGACAAGTACGAGGCATGGAAAGATACAATTCAGCATTCGCTTGCTAAATGGGGTAAACCCTACACCTATCAGCAGGTCTTCACCGCTTCGTGGAACGTGCCGTTTAACCGCATCCCGGGTCTCGATGCCCTCTCGGCGAATGCGTCCTATAACGCCAATTATAACTGGACCCGCACCGCTTCGTCTGCCAACGGTATCGACCATGGTAACGTCGTAAGCAGCGTGCAGAACTGGCAGGTGGACGGAGGTATCAATTTCGAGACCTGGTACGGCAAATCCAAATACTGGAAATCGATGACCCAGCGCTACAGCGGACGGCAGAACAGAGGTCGGGCATTCAAACCCAAGACCTACACCCAGACCGTAGCCCTCACCAAAGGTGAGCAAGTCGAAGTGACTCACCGGCTCAACTCCGAGACGGTTAAAGTCACTGTGGCGGACTCTGCCGGTAAGGCGGTGCCTGTCACCTTCAAAGCGGACGGCAACACGAAGATCCAACTCACGCCGAAAGCCGACTGCGCACAGGCTACTATTACGGTCACGACCAAAGATCCGAATGAGCGCACTCCGGCGCAGATAGCCGGCGACATGTTTGCCTATGTCGGTACGATGATACGCCGCCTCCAAATCACCTATCGCGAGACCAACTCCATGACTATTCCGGGCTTCGAACCCGAGGTTGGCTTCATGGGACAAAAGAAAGTGAACGGACTCTATGCTCCGGGCTTTGATTTCTCCTTCGGTTTCATACCCAAGGATATCATGGAGCGTGCCAAGACGCAAGGATGGCTCTCCGGCGATACAAGCGTCGTACAACCCGCCATCAGGGCTTATACCTCCGACCTCGATGTCAAGTTGACCCTCGAACCGCTGCCTGGACTGAAAGTCCAACTCAACGGTAAACGATATATGGCGCAGTCCAGTTCGATCATCTATAGTTACGATCAACCGCAGGAGAACCTGACGGGATCGTTTAACATCACTCAGGTCGCTATCGGAACGATGTTCAGCCGCGTCGGCAAAGAGGAGGAGAACTTCGCCAATGATGCCTATAGTAAGTTCCTCGATAACAGGACCTTGCTTACCAACCGCGTGCAGGACATCTATAACGGTACTACCCTGCCGACCACCGGTTTCCTGAGCAATATACCTACCGGCACCAAGTACGATCCTAACAAGCACGGACGGGTAAGCAATAACTCCGCCGATGTGCTCGTACCCGCTTTCCTCGCGGCGTACACCGGTATGGATGCCTCGAAGATGGACCTCAACCCCTTCCTCTCCATCCTACGGATGCTGCCTAACTGGTCCGTCACCTATGACGGTCTAGGTCGCCTGCCATGGATGAAGGATCATTTCAAATCCGTCACCCTCACCCATGCGTACACTTGTAAGTACGCCATCGGTTCGTATAGTTCGTACTCCACGTGGGTCGGTACAGATGCGAACAACAAGATGGTCGGTTTCGTACGCGATGTGACCAATGATGCGCCGCGTCCCAGTTCAACATACGATATCGGTAATGTCACCCTTACGGAGGCGTTCTCGCCGCTTATCGGACTGAACATGACGATGAAGAACTCGCTCAGCCTCAAGGCCGAGTACCGCAAGCAACGTAACCTGGCCCTCAATGTGACCTCCGTCCAACTGACCGAAGGTCATACGAATGAGTTCGTCATCGGTGGCGGTTATACGATCAAGAACCTCAGCTTCATCACCAAGAAGAAAGACGGCGGGGAAAAGAAAGTGAGCAACGACCTCAAGTTGCAGGTCGATCTGTCCTACAAGGATGTCAAGATGCTGCTCCGTAAGGTGGAAGAAGGTATCACCCAGGCTTCGTCCGGAAACAAGGTCTTCGCTATCAAGATCTCCGCGGACTATGTGCTGAGTCAGAAGATCAACCTCCAGCTCTTCTACGACCACCAGAGTACTACGCCGCTCATCTCGTCCTCTTATCCCGTCCAAGCGGATAACGTAGGTCTCAACATCAAACTCATGTTGACACGATGAAAGTAGGTATTATCGGTCCGGAGAGTACGGGTAAGAGTTCGTTAGCCCGCTATCTTGCCCGCCGCTATAACGGCACGTACATCCCCGAATATGCCCGCGAGTACGTGGAGCGCAAAGGCTCTATAGAGGTAACCTGGGACGAACTCTGCGAGATCGCCCGCTACCAGATCGAGGAATTAGAGAGTTTGTCAGGCGAAGCGATCTATTTCTTCGATACAGAGTTAATCGTCACGAAGGTCTGGTTCGACTATGCCTTTGGTCGTGTGCCTGAGTGGCTTAACGAGGCAATTTGCCGCTATCCGATGGATGTCTATCTGCTCACCTACCCTGACTTGCCTTGGATCCCCGATCCGGCTCGTTCCAACGGTTCCGACGCCATCCGCCTCGAACTCTTCCTTCGCTACGAATCCGAAATCCAAGCCCTCAACATCCCCTACTACATCATCCAACACAAGGTATAGACGCAAAAAATCGCTCTTTTCGGGCGATTTTTTTGATTTTCCTTGCATATTCCAATTTTTTGTAGTAATTTTGCACGCTAATTTGCAATAATGTGCGCTTGTGCGCACGGGAATAATATATATAAAGTATATGCAAAACATACGAAACATAGCAATTATTGCGCATGTGGATCACGGCAAAACGACCTTGGTCGATAAGATGCTGTACACAGCGCATGTGGTGAGTCAGAAGTCTGAATTCAGCGACCAGCCTAAAGAGTTGATCCTGGATAACAACGACCTGGAGCGCGAACGTGGTATCACGATCTTGGCCAAGAACGTAGCCATCGACTACAAGGGCACGAAGATCAATATCATAGACACTCCGGGGCACGCAGACTTCGGTGGTGAGGTAGAGCGCGTACTAAACATGGCAGACGGTGTGTTGCTGCTGGTTGATGCCTTCGAGGGGGCGATGCCGCAGACACGCTTCGTGCTGCAGAAAGCCCTGGAGTTGGGCCTGAAGCCCATCGTGGTGATCAACAAAGTAGATAAACTCAACTGCCGTCCGGACGAGGTACAGGAAGAGGTATTCGACTTGATGTGTAATCTCAACGCCACGGACGATCAGTTAGATTTCCAGACGCTGTACGGATCTGCCAAACAAGGCTGGATGAGTACCGACTGGCGCAAGCCGACCACTGACCTCACCGACCTGATGGACGCTATCATCGAGTACATCCCTGCGCCGGAAGAGAACCCGGGTACGCCGCAGATGCTCGTGACTTCGCTGGACTATAACAGCTACGTCGGCCGAATCGCCATCGGACGTGTACACCGCGGTGAGTTCAAGGACGGACAAGCCGTGACGCTGGCGAAGAAAGACGGCACGATGGTGAAGACCAAGATCAAAGAGCTGCATACCTTCTCCGGTATGGGTCATGTGAAGACCGACGTAGTGAAGAACGGCGATATCTGTGCGATGATCGGTATCGACGGTTTTGAGATCGGCGACACCATCTGCGATGCGGAGAACCCCGAGGCACTCAAGCCGATTGCTATCGACGAGCCGACGATGAGTATGACCTTCTGCATCAACGACAGTCCATTCTTCGGACAGGACGGCAAGTACGTTACAAGCCGTCATATCCAGGATCGCCTCAACAAAGAGCTGGAGAAGAACCTGGCGCTGCGCGTGGAGAAAGGAGCGGAAGAGTCGTCATGGCGCGTATTCGGTCGCGGTGTGCTGCATCTGAGCGTGCTCATCGAGACGATGCGTCGCGAGGGCTACGAACTGCAGGTAGGTCAGCCGCAAGTGATCATCAAAGAGATCAACGGTGTGAAATGCGAGCCGGTGGAGAGCCTGACGGTGAACACACCGGAAGAGTGCAGCGGAAAGATCATCGAGTTCGTCTCGACGCACAAAGGCGAGATGACTAAGATGGAGATGGTCAACGACCGTGTGCACCTCGAGTTCACCATCCCGAGCCGCGGCATCATGGGTATGCGTACCTACGTGATGAACGTATCCGCCGGCGAAGCGATCATGGCGCACCGCTTCTTGGAGTACCAGCCGTGGAAAGGCGAGATCGTGAAGCGCACCAACGGTTCGCTCATCGCAATGGAAGCCGGTACGGCCTATGCCTACGCCCTCGATAAACTGCAGGACCGCGGAAAATTCTTCATCGAACCGCAGGAAGAGGTCTATGCCGGACAGGTAGTAGGCGAGAACGCGAAGGAAGGCGATATCGTCATCAATGTGACGAAGAGCAAGAAGCTGACCAACATGCGTTCGAAATCCGCGGACGACAAGGCTGTCCTCCCGCCGCCTATCAAGATGAGTCTCGAGGAGGCGCTGGAGTACATCAAAGAGGACGAGTACGTAGAAGTAACGCCGCACGCAATGCGCCTCCGCAAGATCATCCTCGATGAACTGGAGCGCAAACGCGCGGGAAGAGTGTAAAATAATTAAAACAACAATATTATGCAAATTAATCAAACTGAATTGAAAGACCTGATGGCGGTGGTGACGATCGTGATCGAGCCGGCAGACTATCAGGAAGAGGTTGCAAAGCAACTCAAAGAGGTGCGCCACAAAGCACAGATGCCGGGCTTCCGTCCGGGTATGGTGCCGGCGGGTCTGGTAAAGAAAATGTACGGCAAGGGCATCCTGGCAGACGTACTGAACAAGAAAGTGGGCGAAGGTCTGAACAAACACATCGAGGACAACAAACTGCAGATCCTTGGTGATCCGCTGCCGAACGCAGAGCAAGGTCATGTCGATCTCGACCACGAGGACACCTACACCTTCGCCTTCGATATCGCCGTTGCTCCGGAGTTCGATGCCAAGTTGAACGGCAAGAACAAGATCCCTGAGTACATCATCGAGGCAACCGACGAGATGGTCAACAAGCAGATCGAGGCGTACACCAACCGCTTCGGCGAGTACATCCCGGAGGACAAAGAGAAAGGTACGCAGGCAGAGGTGAAGCCGTGCGCAGTAGATGCAGAGCTGTTCGCCAAGGTTTACGGTGAAGACGCTCCGAAGGATGAGGCCGGTTTCCGCGCCCGCATCAAAGAGGACATCGAGCGTAGCCTGGCTGAAGAGACCAAGTACCGCTTCGGTATCGACGTGAAGGCCGCCATCATGAAGAAGATGGAGAAGGTGGAGTTCCCGATTGACTTCCTCAAACGTTGGGTTCTCGAGACAAACGAGAAGATGACCCAAGAGGAACTCGATAAGGACTTTGACAAGATGCTCGACGAACTCAAATGGCATCTGGCGAAAGACCAACTCATGAAAGAGTATAAGATCGAGATCGAGAAAGAGGACGTGGAAGACTATGCTAAACGTATCGCGAAGATGCAGTTCATGCAGTACGGTCTGATGAACGTAGAAGACGCGATGCTGGCTAACTACGCACAGGAGATGCTCAAGAATGAGAACCAACTGCGCGGCATCGTTGAGCGCCTCGTAGAAGACAAGATCTTCGAAGCAGTCAAGGCTATCGTTAAGGTAGAGACCAAGACCGTTAGTCAAGAGGACTTCGACAAACTCTTCAAATAAATGACGAAAATTCATTTTATAGCTATTGGTGGTGCGGCGATGCATAACTTGGCATTGGCCGTTGCCTCCAAGGCAGGATATCAAGTAACAGGCTCGGATGATGAGATCTTCGAGCCTGCTTTGTCTCATCTGCGGGATGCCGGTCTGCTGCCGGACGAGATCGGTTGGCACCCCGAGCGTATCACGCCGGACCTGGACGCCATCATCCTCGGCATGCATGCCCGCGAAGACAACCCCGAGTTGGTGCGGGCACGCGAGTTAGGCATCAAGATCTACTCCTTCCCCGAGTACCTCTATGAGCAGACGAAAGACAAGATCCGTATCGTAGTTGGCGGTTCGCACGGTAAGACGACCACGACCTCCATGATCCTCTATGTGCTCAACCGTTTGGGTATCGAGGCGGACTATATGGTAGGTGCGCAGATCGAAGGATTCGAACGCATGGTGCGCCTCAGCGACACAGCCAAGTACGCGGTCTTTGAGGGCGATGAGTACCTCACTTCCCCACTCGACCTGCGGTCCAAATTTCTCTGGTACCACCCGCATGTGGCCATCCTGACCGGCATTGCCTGGGATCATATCAATGTATTCCCTACCTTCCCGGAGTATGTAGAGACCTTCCGCAAGTTCGTTCATTCGATTGAGCCTAAGGGAAGCTTCATTTACTTCAAGGGAGATGAGAACCTGAAGCAAATCGCAAACGAAATGACGTCATTACGTCATGACGACATGACGATTATTCCTTACGAGGCGTACGATGGTTCCGTCCCGATGCAGGTCTTCGGAAAGCACAACATGCAGAATCTGCAGGCGGCAATGCTGGCCTGTCATTGTATTGGTGTGGCGCCCGATGATTTCTATCGCGAGATAGCATCTTTCACCGGTGCCTCGAACCGTCTGGAGAAGATCGCAGAGACCGATACCTGCGTAGCATACAAAGATTTTGCACACAGCCCGTCCAAACTCAAAGCGACCATCAATGCCGTTCGGGAGCGCTATCCGGACAAGCAGTTAGTAGCCTGCATGGAGCTGCATACCTTCTCGAGCCTGATGGCCGATTTCCTGCCGCAGTACCAAGGCTGCATGGCGGAAGCCGACAAGGCCTTCGTCTATTTCAACCCCAAGGTGATCGAACATAAAAAGTTAACTCCGATCACAAAAGAGGCGGTTCGTGACGCGTTTGGCACGAAAAATGTAGAGGTGTTTACCGAGAGTGCGGCGTTACAGGAGAGACTGAAGGAAATAGATTATCGTAACGTCGCGCTGCTCATGATGTCCAGCGGTACGTTCGATGGCATTAACGTAAAAGAATTTGCAAAAGAATTGATTCATGGATAAGCAAACAAGACGCGACTATTTGTATATGCGCATGGCGCGAACCTGGGCGGAGAACAGCTATTGTGTACGCCGTAAGGTAGGTGCGTTGCTGGTCAAGAACCAGATGATCATCTCCGACGGATACAACGGTACTCCTTCGGGATTTGAGAACATCTGCGAAGACGAGAACAATGTCTCCAAGCCCTACGTGCTGCATGCGGAAGCGAATGCGCTGACCAAGGTAGCCCGCTCCAATAACAGTTCGGACGGCGCCACGCTCTACGTCACCGCATCCCCTTGCCTCGAGTGCTCCAAACTCATCATCCAGTCCGGTATCAAACGCGTCGTCTACGGCGAAGAGTACCGCATCATGGATGGGGTTGAGTTGCTCAAACGCGCCGGTATTGAGGTCGTTTTCCTGAACGACCAGAAATCAGAATAATCAGAGTAATCAGAATATTCAGACTATGAAAAAGTATCTTCTTCCTACATTAACGGTTTTAGGCGTTGTGCTGGGGCTCGTGTTGGGCATGACGATGAGTCAGAAAGCCAACGCCCAACGTATCGTATACCAGAACGGTCAGTTGCAACTGGAGTTGAGTAAGGTAGATCGTTTGCTGCAGTTAATGGAGACAGCCTATGTGGACGAACTGAACATCGACAGCATCACCGATGAGGCGATGACAGAGTTGGTGCAGAAACTCGACCCGCATAGTGCCTACATCCCCAAAGAGGACCTCGAGATGGTGAACTCCGAGCTCGCGGGTTCGTTCTCCGGCATCGGTGTGCAATTCACAATCCAACAGGATACCGTACGTATCGTAGCGGTCATTGCCGGCGGTCCGAGTGAAGGTGTCGGTGTGTTAGCCGGCGATAAGCTCATCACGGTGGATGACTCCTCGTTCGTAGGTAAGAAGATGAATAACGAGAAGGTGATGAAGACTCTCCGCGGTCCGAAAGGCACGAAGGTCAAGTTAGGCATCCTGCGCGCCGGCGTCAAAGAGCCGCTGGCCTTCACCGTCACTCGTGGCGACATCCCGGTTAACTCCGTGGATGCCAAGTTCATCATCGAGAAGCAGGGAAAGAAGATCGGTTTTATCCGCGTCAACAAATTCAGCGAGACGACCTACAAGGAGTTCATCTCCGCGTTAGCCGAGTTGAGCAGCAAGGGGGCTACCTCTTTCATTGTGGACCTGCGCGAGAACAGCGGCGGATACATGGACCAGGCCATCCGTATGGCCAATGAGTTCCTCGGCCGCGGCGACCTGATCGTCTATTCGGAAGGTCGTGCTTACCCGCGCTATGAGGCCAATGCCAACGGTACGGGTCGATTCAAAGAGACACCTCTCGTCGTACTGATCGATAATTTCTCTGCTTCGGCTTCGGAGATCTTTGCCGGCGCGATGCAGGATAATGACCGTGCCACCATCATCGGGCGCCGTTCCTTCGGTAAAGGTCTCGTGCAGCAACAGATGCCGTTCAGCGACGGCAGTGCCGTGCGCCTCACCGTAGCGCGTTATTACACACCGTCCGGTCGATGCATCCAGAAACCCTACACCTTGGGCGATCAGGAGGATTATGAAAAAGACCTCTTGGAGCGTTGGGAGCATGGTGAGTTATACTCAGCGGACTCGATCCATTTTGCCGACACCACGGCGTATTACACCAAAAGCGGCCGTAAGATGTACGGCGGCGGCGGTATTATGCCGGATGTATTCGTCGGTCGTGACACGACGCTCAACACCCCGTGGTACAACCGCTGCGTTAACTTAGCCTACACCTATCAATTCGCGTATAAGTACACGGATGAGCACCGCAAACAGCTCAGCCAGTTCAAAGACTGGCAGAGTCTGGAGAAACATCTGCTCAAGCAGAACCTCATCCCGCAGTTCGTCGCTTTCGCGGAAGAGAAAGGTGTGGAGCGCAATGAGGCAGAGATACAAAAATCGCGCCCGTTGATGACGCGACTTCTGATAGCCTATATCGTTCGTGATGTATTAGGCGATGAGGGTTTCTTCCCGCTCTTTGAGCGTGACGACGAGATCACAAAGCGCGCGGTGGAAGAGTTGACCCGTTAACGCACGCGAACACCGAAGACGTTATACGTTGAGCCATCGGGAAGGATGATAAGTAGTTGTCCATTCTCGATGGTTTTTTGTGCACGTTGCTTGGATTTTACTTGGTCGATACCCGACTCTTCTCCGCATCCGTTCTCACCAAGACAAAGAGCTACTACATACGCATCGTGGTCGGAATACCTGTAGCTATACGAGCCTGACGTATTGATATGGTATGTAGCCGCTCCGACGATTTGACCGGCCATGCTCACATTTGCCAATGCATGGTCTAATAATCCTCTCTTTTGTTTATAGATATATGTATATGCTGTAGGGTCAAATCGAACTAATTGCTCTTCGTATCCGGCATCTATCAAACGTTGTATCGGTGCTTCATCGGTATATGCGTTCAAATCTCCCATGACCAAGATATCCGGATCAGCGGTCACTTTATTCAACGCCGTCAACAACTTATCCACATTCTCCAAGCGCGTCGCTTCCGTATCATCCGGCACACTGCTACTCTTGGCCTTAAAGTGATTCATCGAAAGCACGAAGAGTTCGTCCGTTGCATTCTCGCGGAATGTTTGGATACGCATACGTGGTTTGTATGTCCAAGAGGAATAAGGAGAAGTACTGCTTCCTACCGGAGTTACCTTGTCTTTGCGATAGATATACCCTGCTTTGAGAGGCATATAACCGGACGATGATTGCGATGCTCTCATGCCATCCAACACATAATCATAGACATTCGTATCGGCCAGCATATTCATTTCCGCAGTTATAAACGAAAGAATATTGTCATCTTCCTGCACTTCACAAATCGCCACAATATCTGCTTGCAAGGCCAAGAACACATTCGCCATCTTGTTCGTTTTGGCCTTGAAATCCGCTTCATTCGTCACATCCGCATTGGATGCCGTAAAATCAGACAGATAATTGCGCGCGTTCTGCCCCACGATGCGAAGTGATGCCGTGCTGTAATCCGGCAGAGGGACCGGGCTTGTCCATGCATACGCATGCAAGCCCGTTAAAAGCAGACCAACTGCTAAAATCCACTTCGCTTGTTTCATAATCAGAAGGCTTTAAGGGCCGCTAATACGAATTGGTAGAACTTCTGCACGGTAGCGATATTCACACGCTCATCCGGGCTGTGCGGATGCTCAATCGTCGGACCGAAGGAGATCATCTCCATATTCGGATAGTTAGCGCCGATGATACCGCACTCAAGTCCGGCATGGATGGTAACGATACGAGGCGAGTTGCCAAACTCTTTCTCGTACGTCTCTTTCATGACACGCAGTAAGTTACTCTTGAAGTTCGGCTGCCATCCCGGATATGCACCCGAGAACTTGACGTCTGCACCTGCCAAAGCGAAAGCGGAGTGAATGATCGAAGCCAACTCTTCCTTGCGGCTCTCTACGTTTGAACGAGTCAGGCAGAAGACAGTCACTTTATTATCCTCAGTCTTGATCATCGCAACATTGTTGGAGGTTTCGACGATGTCCGGCATCTCAGTGATGAAGCGGTATACACCGTGCGGGCAGAGGGTGATTGCGTGAATGAGGAAGTCCTGCACATCCTCCGGCATCTCCATCTTCGGGCATTCTACTTCGGTAGCCTTGAAGGTCAGGTCGGTCTCTACGCCGTCGAACTCCTTGAGCCATAGGTCTTCGTAACGATCTACAAGGTCCTGCAGGTCCTGATAGCTCTCCTCCGGGATCGTGATGACAGCCGATGCTTCACGCGGGATAGCATTGCGGAGCGAACCGCCCTCTACACATGCCAGACGCGCTTCGAAATTAGCCACCGCATCCTTGAGGAAACGGAAGAGCAGCTTGATCGCATTGGCACGTTGCAGATGGATGTCGCAACCGGAGTGACCACCTTTGCAGCCTTTGATCTCCACTTTGAGGGCGATATCGCCTTCTTCGGTCTCTACCGGTTGGTAGTCAAAGGTAGCGGTGGTGTCGATACCGCCGGCACAGCCTACATACAGTTCACCTTCGGTCTCCGAGTCGAGGTTGAGCAGGTATTTGCCTTGGAGCCAACCGCCCTTTAGGTCATTGGCGCCGTACATACCGGTCTCTTCATCGATGGTAAAGAGGGCCTCCAACGGCGGATGAACGACGCTCTTGTCTGCCAAGATCGCCATGGCCGTTGCCACACCGATACCGTTGTCCGCACCGAGCGTCGTACCATTAGCCGTTACCCATTCGCCGTTATCCTCTACATATGCCTCGATCGGGTCTTTCTCAAAATCGAACACCTTATCACTGTTTTTCTGCGGCACCATGTCCATATGGCCCTGCAGGATCACACCCGGATGATTCTCCATACCCGGACTGGCCGGCTTTCGGATGAGCACATTACCGATCTCATCTTGCAAGGTCTCCAGGCCAAGACTCTTACCGTAGTTCACTAAGAAATCTGCGATCTCTTTGCGTTTGCCGCTTGGACGCGGGATCTGGGTAAGGCTGTAGAAGCTGCTCCACAAACCTTTAGGTTCTAAGTTTTTCATATTGTAGTGTTTTTTTTCGTTATTACGTTATGACGTCATGACGACATGACGATGGGTTAATCAATGGTCATCTCGCCGCAGAGGTCCTTTGTGAGGAGTTCTTTGGCGTTCTCGGGCTGTTCGCCGAGGAGGAGCATCATCTTGGTCAGCAAGGCCTCCGTCGTGATATCATGCCCGGAGAGCACGCCGGCTTTCATCAGGTTGAGCGAAACGGCATAGAGCCCCATCTCCACCGATCCGGTGTTGCACTGCGTCTTATTGACGATGATGATGCCTCGATCCACTGCCGCTTTGAGTTCGCGGTAGAGCCATTTGTCAGTCGGCGCGTTTCCGGCACCGAACGTCTCCAGTACCACACCTTTTAGACCGCGCGTACGCAAGAGCGCGTGTACGACAGGTTGCTGAATACCCGGGAAGAGCTTTAGCACCGCCACGTTCGTATCGAAGTCCTTATGCAACCTAAGCGGTGCGTTCGGGTCCGAATAATGCACGAGATGGGGTTGGTAGGTGATATGTACGCCGGCCTTGGCCAACGCGGGATAGTTATAACTGTTAAAGGCCGAAAAATGCTCGGCGTTACGCTTCGTAGTACGGTTCGCTCGGAAGAGCCGGTCCTCAAAATAGATCGTCACTTCAGGCACGATGGCATTTCCTTCTTCATCCTGCGCCGCAGCTATCTCGATCGCCGTCAGCAGGTTCTCCTTCGCATCGCTCCGCAGTACACCTACCGGCAGTTGAGAGCCGGTAAACACAACCGGTTTACTCAGGTTCTCCAGCATGAACGACAGCGCCGAAGCCGAATAACTCATCGTGTCCGTACCGTGAAGTATAACGAATCCGTCATACTCATCATAATGGTCATACACCATCTGCGCCATGCGCACCCAACAAGCCGGATTGATATCCGACGAGTCGATCAGCGGCGAGAAAGCCTGTATATCCACCTCTACTTCACCGGCAAACAACTCCGGCATAAAGGCCTTGAACGTCTCCATATCCGCCGGCACCAGAGCCCGCGTCGCGGCATCCCGCACCATGGTGATCGTTCCGCCTGTCGAAATCAAAAGTACCTTACTCATTGTTCTCTTTGACCTTTTCGCTGCAAAATTACAACAAAAAAATGACATATGCAAATATTTAAGGGATTTTTCTTCTTTTTTAAGTTTCCATCGTTGCTTAGAGGGCTCGGGCATAGGCAGATTATCCCTCCTTCGTCCGTTTCCAGAAATTATATTCTGGACGCAAAAAATCTTCTTTTTTCTCTTATTTATTTGCATATATCAAAAAATCTTCGTACCTTTGCACCCGAAAGTTGCAAAGAGACTAAAACAACATGGCAAAATCGGTCATAGATAAAATTGAATATCTTGTCCTTCTCGTGGCGGAATTCGCTCGACTGAACAAGGTGTCTGAGGTGCAATCATACCGCTATCTGCAGCAGTATGGGGCGTTGGCTTTGTGCGAAAAACACTATAATATCATGCACACGCTTTCCGTAGAGGACAATCTGCAAACACTGAAAGAATACTGCAAAAGGAAAGGAGGCAATCTATGATTCTTTATCACGGTTCAACGGTAGATATTCCGCGCATCGATTTGCAGAAATCCAAACCCAATAAGGATTTCGGACGTGCGTTCTATCTCTCTGCTAACTATGACCAAGCCATGGAGATGGCCCAATTCAAAGCAGAGTTTGCCGAGTTACCTCCTATTGTCAATGTCTATCGTTTTGACGAAAAACTACTGCAAGAACTTAAGTACAAACGCTTTGAGACTTATACGGAGGAATGGGCGCATTTTGTCTATAACCATCGTACAGAACCTCAAGGACGCACTTTACATGATTATGATGTCGTGTTTGGACCTATTGCCAATGATACTATTGGCGCACAAATTACACGGTTCAAGCAAGGTTACATCTCGTTTGAGCAGTTTCTCCAACGCATACAATATCCCAAAGGTATAACATTTCAATACGCTTTTTGTACGCAGAGAGCGATTGACAAACTGATTAAGCAATGAACGTTTCGCAGGCAGAATTTCAAAATATGAAGGAGGAGATAGTAAAAGACCTCATCTCCCGTCTTATGGAGGAACGCGGCTTGACGATGCAAGAAGCGTTCGATAAGGTGTATAATTCTCGCTTGTTCGAGAAACTCAACGATCCGAAAACAGGCTTGTACTTCCAGTCTTCTGGCTATGTATATAGCTACCTGCAGGACGAAATGAACAATAAATAACCGTCCCATCCATGACGTAAAAACATAACTAATCTATCGGCCATATATGATCGATTAACCCAAGCGCAAAGCGTTGCGCTAAAACATATTTATTAAAAGAAGCGTTTGCTATTTGTTCTACACCAAGTTAAAACCTAGGAAATTTTAATACGGAATAATGCAGAATGACAAATTGTAAACGTCCGTTTACGGGCGTATTTTTGTTGTTTCTGCAAGGCATTTCCTAGGGCCGTAACTTGGACAACAAAATTTCGTCCGTTTTTTGTGCCCTCAGGTGATCGTATCAGCAGAGTAAGTAGCGAACATAAACAAATGCTACAAAATGCAACAACGTAATTCTGCCTTTGACATAATGAAAGGCATCGCTGTGCTGTTCATGATATGGGAACATTGTAATTTACACATGTTGCCTTTTTATTGTATTCAAGTATTGGCAAATAAACTATCTGTCTTTTCCTAAAAGATATTCGATAAAATGCCGCTATTTTGGGAGTGTCCCAAATTAGCGGATACGGTTTTTTGCATATTTCAGCAAAAAGTGTTAATTTTGCAAAAATTTTTGTTAGTATTAGTCTGTATAAACGTATTTTTATTGTTATGCGTCAGGTCATTAAAAAGAATGTTGAAGCGTTGGTCGAAATGATTGACAAGATGCGCAGCAGTATTGTAAAACCTGTTTTAAAGCCGCAGGATGAGGATACTAAGAATGAGTACCTGCGGATCATGACTGCTGTTATTGAGGAAAAACTTTACGCGGATGTGCAAATGGATCGTGATACCTTTGCATCCCGTATGAAACTATCGCGTCATTCTCTGAATAAGATCATAAGTTCTAACACCAATGGGCTTTCCTTTCCACAATGGATCAACCGAATCCGAATAGATAGAGCATGTGATTTATTGAAAAATAGTCCCAATAAATCAGTAGTCAAAATAGCAGGAGAAGTGGGTTTGACTCCGGATAATCTTCGTCGGTTGTTTCGGCAATATTTCGGTATTTCTCCGTCTGAATATAGAAATACATGATTAATAACTCTTAATAAAATAGACTTTAAATTAATTTGCTCCGCTCATTTGGGACGCTCCCAAATGGGCGGTATTCTTTTCTTGCGCGTATCCTTCAAAAGTAGTAATTTTGCAGCGAATTTTGGTACAAGAAAGGTAAATTATGGTATTTAGTCTTAAAAAGAAGATCTTTTTAGGTATTGTTCCTTTGTGGATGTTTTTATTCGTATTGCAACCTGTACATGCAGATTTCAGTTTGATACATAAAACAGGCATGTACGATGCGTTGCAGGATAATGGAATGCAGGCTGTTCACACGGAGACTCAGATTCTTTATGCGAAACCGGGAGAATGGGTATATCTGTATCGTCCGGAACGGTCGTCGTTTATCTCATACGTGCGGTGGTATAACTACGATACCGACCGCGCTATTCCCAAGAACTATTCGGCGGAGGACTCTCCGACCGGGGCTATAGTTACACGTATAGAGAGTACGTGGCCAAAAGATACCGCAGTCAGTAATCCCAAATTTAAAGCATATAATGATTACGGATGGTTTGCTTGCGACTATGCTAACGACCGCGTAACGACAGCAGATGTGTCTTATATTGAAATAAAATACCGGATGCATAAAGGTGATTCGGTATATCGCATCGCGTGTGATCAATCTATTTGGAAGGATGACTTTTCATGGAGTGCTTCCGGTGCGGTTACTGAACCGACTCTCTCCAAACGTATTATTTATGAGATTCACCCTGCTTCCGAAATGGCGGGGATGATGGAGCCATGCAAAGACATGGACGGAACAAACGACCGTTTTTTGGAAGAGTATGATATGATTGCTCCGACCGGGCGACAAAAAGTGACATTAAAACAATATACGTGCTACGCGCGATCCAATTATTATTATATCAACAGTCAAGGAAACGTAACGGCAGCATCCACTAACAATAACTGGAAATGGTACAAGAACGGCGTAGAAGATCCTTCGATTGTGTTGCCCGGAACGGCAGCTCAGTTTGCGCCGATGAGTAGTAATACACCCGGAACGGTTGTGTATGAATTGAAATACAATTCGGCAACCGGCGTTTATTTTAACGTGGCTAGATTTCGGATTATGTACGTAGACCAGAATGTCGTCGGACCAACTCTTTCTTTGCCTGCAACGACGAAGAAGATGGACAAGATCTACGAGCAGACTTTCAATTTTGAGAGGCCTGGAACTACTAATTTTGCATTTTGGCTCGGACACCTTGACGTCGATGAGTCCACGTACGGATATTATAACAAGAATCTCGATGGATCTCCGTCACAAAGAAAGATCCGTCAGGGAAATGTCACGTGGAGTGAGTATGCCATAACGAATAGGAAGCAAGTTTGGGTGGATAGCGGTACAGCTCCGCAGGTCTATCAGCATGTGGATTCTACAGAAAACGTAGCTAATAATGCCAAAGAAGGTTATATGCTTTATGTTGATGGTTCACAGCAACCGGGTTTGGTGTTTGACTTGAAAGTGAGCGCAGACTTGTGCCCGGGCGCAACCATGTATTTTACAGCATGGTTATGCGATGTGTCCAGCGAGAAGAGTGGCAATAATGGCCGTAGTGCGCCTAACATGGATTTCGAGGTGACCGGCGTGGATGAAGAAGGCGGAGAACACGCGTTGACAACCTTTACTACCGGTGAGTTCGGCATCAATGCACCGGAAGATTTAAGCCAAGGAGCCTGGAGTACGACCAACCGGATGGAGCGCGCCAAGTGGCATCAAATAATGTTCCCTGTTAAGTTTACCGCCGAGACTACCTATCCGTCTTATCGACTTCGTATTCGTAACAAGAGTACTTCTTCGGACGGTAATGACTTTGCGATAGATGATATCCGTATTTATGTTCAGAAGCCGCCGGTTCGACCTATTCAGGCATCCTCGTATGACTGTCCGACCAACTTATGGGACTCGATCACGGCGTACTTGCGTGTGGACTATCAGGCGATTGACGACCAACAGACGACCTTCTATTATCAATGGAGAGATGGAGATGATCAAGCAATCCGTATGCCGTATTTTAATGGAAATAACGGTGATGCCTCTACGTATGGTAGGATAGTACTTCCGGAAAGCGAGGAGGCGGTTATTGCTGCGGGAGATACGTGTTCGTCGCTCCTTTCGTTCGATGCCAAGTATTATAATACAGAAGTGCCGCTTGTCAAGTATGTCAAAGAGTTTGTGGACGCTTCTACCCAGCGTTATGTCATGTATATCGCGCAGCCTATGTACGCGCGTACCAATTTTAAATATACCGGTTATGTAGCGATCCGTTCGGAGGACTTGGGTTCAGAAACGGGTTGTGGTACGAAAGCAGAGTTGTTGATAGCCGGCGGTACACGAATCCTGATTAACGGCGAAGCATTAGGCGACTCGGTAGTAGATATCTGTGGAAGCCGCTCCTATACACTGGATATCGTGCTGACGTATATTGCGCGAAATGAAGAGACTGACGCGTTGGAGGAATATACTACTCCTTGCCGTGCGGATTGGCTGATAGGAGACTCCACGTATGTCAACGCAAATCCCGATGTGTATCGATATACCTTCCGGCAAATAGAACAGGCGGTGGAGGACTACCGTACCTCTGATCCGAGGCCGCTCTCGAAAACGATAGTACGACATCTGCTTCGGAATAATCTGCTGGTACTTAACTCCGCTTCGACGATCATGCAGCCTTCTCTTTCGCTTAGTTACACCGCATTTCCTGTGGGGGAATCCGCCGCAAACGGGATGTCCGTCTGTCTCACACCGCGATTCTTGAATATTAATCCGAGTGAGGCGGTGGTTAATATGATGAAGGTGGGAAATTCTGCAGAAGATCTGCCGCAAGCGGTGAAGGACCGACCACGTATCGTGCGGATCTCCAATGCGCAGAAAAACAGAGGGGCTTTTGACTTGCCGCTTTTCCTGGAAGGCGATCCGGGAGAGGAGTATAGGATAGATAGCATCTATATTGTCTCTTCGACGGATGTAGGCTGGCGGTCTATCCGGCTGACCAGCGATAAAGAGGTAATAGGTCTTGTAGATACTGTCACCCTCTCCAGTGCAAAATTAAGTACGCTTAAAGCAGGATACGACTACACGTTCCATATGGCTTTCATAGGGGAGTCGGCTGAAGATAAATGTAATCGCGGTTATACCTATTTCACGCTTCGTATTGTGCCGGATGTTGTTACGTGGCAAGGCGGCGAATGGAATGAAGATGATAATTGGGATTCGTTCATCCCGATGCCTGAAACGGATGTCATTCTTCTGGAGGACAAGGATTATAACGTTCTCTTTGATGACGAGTCCATCGCACAGTATGATATCAATTATACGGAAAACCAATGCCATCATATCTATTTTCCCGATGGTACTTCTATGGCAGGACAAGAGTTTATCCATATTCACGGACAGGCTTTTATTGACATTAAGGAGTACGCTTGGAAATGGACGCTTACATCTATTCCTATTCAAGGCGTAGTGACGGGTGATATCTTCATCAGCGCACACGAGAACACCTCGCCCTTTGAGGTGGCTCCAATCAACCAAAACGTCGGAGCATATGCGGAAGATCGCCTCAAATGGCAGGTCTATAACAAAGAGTATGATGCTGCAAAAGATAAATGGAAAGTAGCTTCCAATACCTTGGTTAGACCCATCGTCGCTGGAGAAGCAAATATGATCGGTATCGACTGCGAGACGGATGATGTGAATCCTATTATCCGTCTTCCAAAGCAGGATAATATGTACCATTATTACGAGAGGAATAAATTGGTTTGGATGAATGAAAACGAGTATATATCGCGTGACAATGAGACCTACGGAAAGCCTGTCTGGAACGGCGATAAAGATATTACGCTCAAGGAGATATATACGAATATTTATCTGCTCGGTAATCCTACTTTCGGGTATATCAATATATCCAAGTTGGTGGAGGACAACTCCGATAAATTGACAGGAAAATACTATCTGGAGTCCACTGGAGCTGCATCCATTCCCAAGAAAGACGAGATGATTGCTTTCAATCGTGACGTCACGACCGATGAGTACGATGTACTCCTTCCCCCTTACCGCGGCATTCTCTTGGAAGGGAAAGCCTTTTCCTCTTTGCTGACAATCAACATCAGCACTTCGCTCGTCAATCTGGAGGGAAGGAATGCACCTAAAAGGCGTACGAATAACAACTATGAAATAACCACTGATATAGAAACCTGCCGCTATTCAGAGAACATAATGGGCGTTTACGACCTGTTGGGACGTAAGGTGGGAGAGAGTATAGATGAATTGTCGGATGGCGTATATATTATCATGGATGGCGCAATTCCACGCAAAATGATTAAGAAATGAAGTTAGTAAGATTTATAGGTATAGTAGTCTGTTTATGGTTGAATACAACTATTGGGGCTGTTTCGTATTCGCCCTATTGTTCAATGTCGGCAAATTATGTCCCGCCTGACGCGCAGTATAGGTCGGATAATTCTTCAGCTGCAAAGGCTCCACAGACAACTTTCCGTAGTACTAGTGCGATGCCCATCTCTTGCAATACCGTCAAGGCGCTTAATACCGATGGTTCGGTATCTATGGCTTATACCACGTACGGAGAGAGCTGTGCTCCAAGGCGTGCTCGGAAAGGGCTTGATTTGGACGATGAAGACGAGCCGACAGGAGGATTAGTCCCTGTCGGAGATATCCCGTGGGGATTTATCCTTTTCCTAATCCTCGTATTCTTTCACTTCCGTAAAGGTCGCGTAAAGGTCGCTGGAATGACCGCTTAACTCATGCTAATTCTATGCAAAAAAATGCGACAAAAAGGCTACAACTCTTGCATATCTCAAAAAAAAGTTGTACCTTTGCAGCCGAATTAAGAACCAACCATAGAACACTATGCAATCCCTTTAAAAATAAGGCATGCGAAGGATGCGTATTGGGTGATTATAGGGCGATTATAGAGTGATTATTGAGTGATTCGAAGCAATAAACCCAAAAGAAAAACACACTAAATACTATAAAATCAAATAATTATGGCAAGAGAGAGACTTACCCCGGGCATAGAAGAAGTCAACGGAGCTACGTCCCCGGGACATATTCATCGCGTCAAACGTTATCGGGACGCACGAGGGCGCATCATCGGCGTAGGCATACAAGAGACATACGACGTTCTGCACCCGCGTAATTGGAAACAAAAGCCCGCTAAAGGTCAGGAAAAGGCGAATCAACTCCTCTTTCAGAAGGCATCGAAAATCATGGATAAAGCGCTGAGTGACCCCAAACTATATGAGTACTGGCAAAAACGTTTTGAGGCTCAGTTGTACGTCACACGCGGATCCAAACCTGATCCCTATGCTATCACGCTCCCAAATGGCACCAAAAAGCGATACAAGCGTTTCGATGCATTTGTGCGTACTATGATTATGCAAGAACTCAAGTTAAAACATTCAAATCAATAATAATTTTTGCAAAAAGAATGGCATATGCTTGCGTATGTCATTTTTTTGTTGTAATTTTGCAGCGAAAATGACACGTATTCTGATCATAGACGGCGACATCAGCCTTTCGACGGTGCTCAGCGACTACTTAGGTAGCCGCGGCTATCAGACGCGCTTGGTACATACCGGTAGAGCCGGTCTGGAGAGTCTGACGGAGAGTTCGTATGATCTAATTTTAATGGAGCTGGAGGGCTTGAGTATGAACGGGTTTGAGTTACTCAAAGACATCCGTCATCGGAAGCCCACTATACCGCTGATCATCCTGACCAACCGCAGTGACCGCGAGGATCAGATGCGCGCTTTTCAGTTGGGTTGCGACGACTATCAGATGAAGCCCTTCACGATGGATATCCTCATCTGCCGGATGGAGGCGATATTACGCCGCGTACGGGCGTTTGAGGAGAGCAAACAGAAGGTGTTTGAATTAAATGGCAAGGTGTTTGATTCCGTGCATCAGACCTTCGACGGAAGTCATATGTCTTCGCGAGAAAGCGACCTGCTACTCATGCTTTGTCGGCAGGAAGGAGAGGTGGTAGACAAGCATCGGATTCTGATGGCGTTATGGAAAGAAGACAACGCCTTCACGGCACGCTCTTTAGGCGTGTATATCAATCATTTACGGCAATTCCTAACCCCCATAGAATACGAGATTATTGCTGTACGTTTTAAAGGGTATAAATTGGTTAAAAAGATATGAAAATTATAGCTCCAAGTGTACTGTCCGCTGATTTCGGGCATTTGGCTCAAGATTTAGAGATGATCAACCGCAGCGATGCGGACTGGTTGCATATCGATGTAATGGACGGTACGTTTGTACCGAATATATCGTTCGGCTTTCCGTTAATGGTGCCGTTCAAGCAGTACTGCACTAAACCGCTGGATGTGCACCTGATGATCGTGCATCCGGAGAAATACGTGGAGCGGTTCTGCGATGCCGGCGCCTGGTCGGTGGGTTTTCACCTCGAAGCAGTGGAGGATCCCCTTCCGATATTGGACATGATCAAAGCCAAAGGGGTGCGTACCTGTCTGACCATCAATCCGGATATAGACGTAAAACGTCTCGTGCCTTATCTGGACAAGGTGGACATGGTGCTGCTGATGTCCGTTTTTGCGGGTTTCGGAGGTCAGAAATTCATCCCGGAGACGATGGATAAAATACGTTATATCAAAGCGGAGATAGACCGTCGCAACCTGCCTACGCTCATCGAGATAGACGGTGGTGTAAACACCGCCAACGCCGCCGAACTTTATGCCGCCGGTGCCGATGCATTGGTAGCCGGCAGTGCGGTCTTCGGTGCACCCGATCCGGAGGCTGCTATCCGTCAAATGAAGGGGTAATTTTAAGGAAAACGAGTTCAAAATATAGAAAAATCGCCGATGAGAGCGATTTTTCTTCTTTTTATTTGCATAAATGCAAAAAAAGCAGTATCTTTGCGGCCGATTTTGAATTCTTGAAGCGGCTAAGACACATATGGGTATTGATCACACTGGCGTTGAGTTGGTGTTTTTCGCTTATGGCGCAGAACACCAAAACCCTGCCGGAAGTAACGACCACCGAAGGTCGCGAGTTCTTCGTTGCCTGGCTGCCTAACGGTGGTAGTGACTTGTCTTCAACGGACCTCAAACTGATTTTGTTTGCCTCCTCGCGCGTCAATAATGCCATCACAGTGGAGTTTGCCAACGGAGCCACGACGGATTATACCATCGAAGCAGGTAAGACGACGCAGATCACGATCGATCCTGCTTCGGTCTATTGGGATCCGGCCAATGACGAGGAAGAGAAATCCTTGCGAAAAGGTCTGCGCGTGTACAGTTCGATCGATGAACGCTTCACCCTCTACTCGATTAACCAGACCGGTACCCTTGGTACCTACAGTTATGATGGTGCGCATATATTGCCTGTTGAAGCGTTAGGTACCGAATACATGGTGATGACCAACGATGTGGATGCTACCGCGACCGAGTTTGTCATCATGTCCACCAAGCCGGGAGTAACCAACGTCACGATGGAGCTGAAGGTCAATAGCCGTAGAGGTAACACGCAGCAACTGAGCGTGACGCTCAACGGTTCGAAGCAGATCTACATCGTCCGTTCGAAAGCTCCGGATCCGACGAATCCCGACGATGCGATCGACCTGTCCGGATCAACGATCTGTGCCGATCAACCGATCGCTGTATGGAGCGGGAACCAGAATACCTTGGTGCCGAACCAAGATGGTCTGAGTACCGACCATGCGTACGACCAGTTACTGCCGGTCACGAAATGGGGTAAAGAGTTTATCGTTCCTATGACGGCGCTAAAAACCAAACGTAATGCCATACGTATCACGGCTTTACAAGACGGAACGGATGTCACCGTCAAAGTAGGAACGAATACGCAGACTCTCTCCATGAACTCCGGCAGCGACACTACGCTCAATACGCTTTACCAACCGGACTCTCCAACGCCACAGAACTTCACACGTTATATCTCGTCCACGAAACCGATTCAGGTATATCTGTTTACGTCCAGTGCGGGTATGAACACATGGGACGACTATGAGACCGGTGAGAGTTATACGCCGAGTGATCCGTCCATGACCATTATTCCGCCGGTGGAGTACTTAACGGACACTACGATCTTCCGCACCTACAAAGGCGGTGACGGTAAGTTAAAGCATCAGGTCAACCTCTGGGCACTCACTTCGAAGACCGGTTCTATCCAATTGGACGGACAGGCTATCACGGGATGGAAAACACTCCCAATGAACACGGCTTATTCGCAAGTAACTTGTGACATTGAAGATACAACCCATATCCTTACCGCACCTACCAAATGTTTCTCCGGTTATGCCTACGGTATTGCGAATGGTCAGGCCTATCTGTACCCTGTCGGCTATGATTTCACGCCAAAGAAAGACTCGCTCTTTCTTTTAGATAACGACTCTTCGTACAGTGTGCGACCATCCGAATGGAAAGCGAACTATGTGAGCAACACGGAGGGAGGATGGTATCTGGATAAGATTCTTCAGGACGACGACACGTATCTATTGGATTCTATCTTCATCTGCGACAGCACCACTCTCACCTTCCCCATCAAGACCTACAACGTATGGTACAAAACGATTTGGGAGATTGAGGGTTCGATACAAGGAAAAGGTTATTTCGGTCCCGAAGAGCAGTTGGCGGAGAATGTAGCACGACCTGAATTGGAGCACCAGTTCCTCCTGCTGCCAAAAGAGAAAAACGACAAGCCCTTTGAGGACTTTGAGGTGCGTGGTATCGTCATCCATAAACCGCTTTTCTGCGAAGAGATCATCCAGGAAGACAAATGGGAGCGCGATACGTTCAATACCGTTGTTCGCGTTATGCGGCAGTATAACGACACCGTTTGGCGCGCTATCTGCGTAGGCGACACGGTGCAGTTCTTCCAAGATACAGTATGGAATGGTACGGATTTTGAGTTACGCACCACTATCTTCAATGATACGACCCATGATGAATCTCGCGGATTGTATCAGTACCAAGTCGGTACAGACAGCATCACACGTCGTTATATCTCCAGCGGCGGTTGTGACTCTTTGAGTACCCTGATGCTCTTTGTCTGCGAGCCCCATTATGAGAAAGTGGATACTGTGGTGTGCGAAGATAGTTTGAAGCACCTCAATTTCGGCAAGTTCTTTGAGCGTTTCTCCAAAAACAACAAATGGCCGAAAGCTGATACAACGCTGTTTGATACCCTGCGTGCAAAAGACTGTATGAAGGGTCCCGAATGGCGTAAGTTCCGTCCGCATTGCCGTACCTTCAACGGTTGCGACAGCGTAATGGAGTTGCATCTGAAGGTGATGACGGTGGTTAAGAACACCTATCCGGAAAATATCTGTATGACCCAACTCGCGGAGATGGGAGGCGTCTATAAATGGGTAGAGAAGAATAGTAACCCCGAGCGTGTGATTCATATCTTCAACCCTGACACAATGCGCAAGGATTCGATCTACACCTTCCGTGATACGGTCAAATACAAGAACTGTCCGGACTGCACCGAAGGCGGTTGCGATAGTGTACGAAATCACCTATCCCTTCAGTTCATTAGCGATGATGGTCAGGAGCATGTTATCCATGTGTGTCAGAATAAAGACACCGTCTATCGGAATATGGGGTCCAGTTATCGCTTCTCAGGCAACGGCAAGTTATGCAACACCCCCTATCCCTATAATCTGTTAGTCATCGTACGCAGTATGGCAGGCGAAGAGTTATGTCGGTTCTACGATAGTCTGACGTTCTACGTGGATACCGTCTATCGGGATCAGATGACCTATGACACCGTCTGTATCGACCCTGTATTAATGTCACAGAACAAACAATACTATTCGTGGGAGAACCACCCCAAGTTCGATTCAATAGCCATCAAAGGACCGGGTCTGTTCACCTATCGCGATACCATTCCTACGTATGACTGTCATTGCGACTCGATATGCGTACTCAAACTGCGTGTCGGTAGTCCGCAGACCACTCCTACCGCCAAAGTGATGTGCGACGATGAGGCGTTCACTTGGCAGGACACCTTGTTCTATGGTATTAACTATAAGGAGACTATTCCGGCAGGACAAAAGAGCAAACAAGTGACAGGTTCTATCTACACGACACAGAAAGACACCTTCACACAATATGGTTGCGACTCGACGCTCAAACTGATCCTGCATATCAACCCAACCTATATCGCAGAACAAAAAGACACTGCGGTCTGTGCCGATGAGCCGTACTATTTCTATGGCACGTGGTACAACACGCCGACGAACCCCTGGAAATCGGATACGACCTATGTCTTGGAGATACACGACGAGTCCGTTCATCATTGTGACTCGATGGTTAAGCATGTTGTCACCGTTCATCCGATCTATCTGAATGAGCAGGAGGCGAACGATACCGTATGTCAAGTGCTGCACGGACAAGCATATTACGAGTGGGAAGGGGATGACCATGCACAGTGGAACACAACGCATAAGGTATCCATCAATATTGCCACCACCAAGTATTTAGTGGATTCACTGACCACTATGGATGGTTGCGACTCGATCATCCATCGTACATTAGTCATCTTACCGACGTACGACGATACCATTCCACATCTGATGTCCAGCGAGGACACAATCCATTGGGAAGGACGTATCTATGCCGGTATCGATGCGGAGTTTGACAACGATCAAGGCCTGCCTGTCGTTCGAAGCACCGGGCTCAAATACTACACGGACTCTCTCTCTACGACAGCGGTCGGTAACCATAGTTGCGACTCGGTACGCACCCTCAAATTGGCAATCGGAAAAGTATTCCGTGACACCGCTTATGATGCTACCTGCGTCAATTGTGGCACCTATTATTGGACCATCACGAGTCCCAAGACCGGCGTCGACACCGTCATTCCTATCACCGATCTGCCGGAGCGATATCAGGAGCGCATCTATTACGACAGCCTCTTGACCGAGTTGGGTTTTGACTCGATCTATGTGCTCCGTCTGACCGGCTATCCGCATTATGACTATGACGAACCGGATGAGATCTGTCAGGGTGAGGTATACAACTGGCCCGGACATATGCCGAACGACAATGCGGTAGTTCACCGCCTCTTCGTGAACGACAAACCCATCACCGAGATACCGACCGATGCCTACGGCCTGATACAGGTAGTGGACAGTATGCTGACCGATACCATCTTCACGAATCCGAAGACCGGCGAAGTGAAGAAGATGCATTGTGATAGCGTCTGGACGCTCAACCTCACTATTCACGAGACCTATAACAGCCGGTATGTGGCATTGACCGACTATGTGCCGATGAGTTCGAACGACACTCTCTCGCATTTCGACCAACCACATGTGCTCTTCGTCGGATATGACTTCGACTTTGAGGCAGCCGGGGTGACAAAAGATGATTTTGAGCAGCAGTTTGACACCGTCGTTTATATCCAACCTACCGGTGATGAGACCTGGCGTGACTCTGTCGTCAACCGTTCGCAGTACAATTGCGACAGCGTGCATTACATTGAGATTCACATATGTGAGATCTCCTATACCCAAATCTACGACACGATCGCCGATAATGATACAACATGGTTCTTCGGTGGCGAGACAGCATTTGGAGCACACACTTTACCGCTTGTCACGGGCCATAAGTTCCATTACTACGACGATGAAGGTACCATACCGGTGGACTACACGGTGGACCACGACCGCGCGATACGCGAGTACCTCTTTATTGATACGCTGCGTACCATCCACGGTTGCGACTCGATCGTACATGACTCGGTCATCGTCTTCCCGTCGTACCGCTTCCAGTTCGACACCACGATATGCTCCAATGCACGATGGGACTGGAGGAAATATGACTACGTCAACCGATATAAGAGCGGTTTTGTTTATGACTCGGTGAACTACAAAGTCGGCACCCATACCTTCGACTCCGTCTATGTACTGAACCTGCATGTTGTGCCTTCCGGTTTCTACCAGTTCGACACCATACTCTGTATGAACGATACGCTCTATTGGCAGGACCAGAAGATCTACTATCGTCAGGGAGGCATGAAATACGTGGAGGCGATATACAAAGACGATGAGTCCTTGTGCGGCGATATCTATCATTTGGATCTCACATTCATGCCGTATTACAGCACCGCGCTTATTGAATACGACACGATCTGCCAACTGGATGACTATCATTGGATTACAGAAGGCGAAGTGAACGAACACTTGGAGAATCTGCGGGATGGTAAAGGGCATAAATTGGATAGGATTCCGACGGACATAGCCGGTGATTTCATGTTCTACGACAGTCTGAAGACCACCGGATGCGGTTGTGACTCCGTTTATACGCTCCAACTGCATATCAAGCCGTCCTATCATCTGTTTGATACCGACTACGTTTATTGTTCGGCAGATACCTTGGAATGGCATGACTCGCTCTATACCTATCAGGGTGAACCGGAGGTATACGATACCATCTTCGGTACAGCCTCCAACGGATGCGACTCGATCTACTATCTCCATGTGCATTTCAACCTGTCATACGACGCCACCGACTCCGTCTTCCTCTGCTCGGATGTAGAGCACTATACATGGGAAGATATCGTCTTTGACGATACCCTGCGCAAGGCACGTACATGGTTAGAGCCGAAGTCATACTCGTTCGTTCGCAATTATCCGACCATAGTAGGACAATGCGACTCGATCTTACGATTGGAGATCACGATTGCACCGAACTTCGATTCGATATGGACGGACACGATCTGTCATGGTGAGACCTATGACCTCTTCGGTCAGAAGTTGACTACGGCCGGTAACTATACGGCGGAGCAACCGAACATATGGGGTTGTAAGACTTTCTATTACCTGACGCTGGTCGAAGTGCCGACACCGAAATTCGAACTCAAGGTCGATCCGGTATGTGTGGACAAAGAAGGGGTAGCCAATATCTACCAGTTGCATTACACACATGATAGCCAGTTTGCTCCGATCTCTTACTCCATCCGCTATGACTCCGTCGCTCAGGCTATGGGCTTCGTGGATGAAGAGGATATACCGATTGCGCCGAACCAGACCACTCTGGATCTGACAGTACCGACCTTCAGTGAACCGACGGCTTATCCGCGTCCGGGCTACTACAATGCCGTCATCGCCTTTAACAACGGCGTCTGTCTGTCCGACAGCCTGATGACTTATCCGTTCACGATGACGATGCAGTACCCGTCCTGGCTCGTGGAACAACGCTTCAATGATGTGATGGCATTGCTGGATAAACCGTACAACGGCGGTTACACCTGGACCTCCTTCCAATGGTATGAGAACGACACACCGATCATAGGTCAGACCAAACCCTACCTGCATATACCGACCGGACTGAATGCCGGATCGGCTTACAGCGTGGAGCTGACACGCACAGATGACAGCGTCACCGTCCGTACTTGTCCTACCTTAGCCGTCTCCATCCACGATGGCTATGCACCTAAAATGGGATACCTCGGTGTGACGCCGACCTGCGTTGTATCAGCGCATCCGGTGATCCATATCCTGTCGCGTAAGAGCGGAACCTATCGTATCACCACCACCGACGGAAACTTGGCAGGAGAAGGAGTCTTCCATGCCGACGTGACCGAAGTAGGAGTACCGGCAACACCGGGTATGTATATCGTTCAGTTATGGTCCAATGATACCCCGGAAGAACCGTATAGAGCTATAAAAATAGTTGTAAGAGATATATGTCCAAATTGCGATACATCCTTCTGATCCTCTGCCTGCTCCCTGCGCTATCATGGGCACAGCGACGCTACTCCGTTTCCGAGAAACGTGAGTATGAGTTGGCAGGTAAGAGCGGGTTCTCCTCCAAAGATGTGGAGAACAAGACCGATGTCCTCTTTGGTCTTCACTCTTCCGAATACGGCGGTACGCACCATATGATCGGTCTATCCATGGAAGGGGCATGGTCCGCTTTCGTGTCGAATATGCCGGCAGTTAAAATAACACCGGGCGGAGGAAGCGCCGGACTGCATCTGTTGTATGAGTTCCAGCATAACGGACTCCTTGTTCAGACAGGCGTCGGAGTCGCTTTCCAACGGGTATATAACGACATCGCCGACACCGCTATCTATCATCCTGACATGCTGGACACCTGGAGCGGCACGACTCCTCAACTCTTCACGCTTAAGCATCATTTTACGAATCGTCAGGACATGGCGCAACAGGCCTATGGACAGGTCCCCTTGTATCTCGGCCATTATTTCTTCGGTGCACGAGGAATAGGCTATTTCTTGGCCGGACTGCATGCCAATTATGCGTTCTGGGGTACTACCAAACAGACCTTGAGCGGCTCTACTTACGGTAACTACGAACGGTACGTCGGTTATATGGAGGAGATGGATAATCATGGCTTCCGTAAGGACGTACCTATCGAACGAACCGGTAAGCAACTACAACTCAAGATAGACATCATGGCTCATGCGGAGTTGGGGTATGAGTACAACACACGCCAGAGTTCGAAGAGCTATCGCGTTCGTCCCAGCGACCGTTTGGATGGACGTATCCGTGTAGCCGGTTTCATCGATTTTGGCATGCTCAATATATGTCCGAATACCAAAGGCGTTTTCTATGACATGCCGACGGAGACCCTTTTTGACTTCCCTACCTATCAGATGGATCATGTGTTCGCTACCCAAGATGCCTCGAAATGCTGGGTACGCAACCTCTTTGCCGGCATACGTCTCACTTTCCTCTTCGGTTTCCAACCGCAAGAACGATGCATCCTCTGCGATACATGGCGCCATTAACTCTCACTGAACTATGTGCCCTTATCGGCGAAGTGCTGGACGAGCGTCTGGCCGGTTCGTTTTGGGTTAAAGCCGAGATCAGCAGCCTCAGCGAACGAGGCGGCCATATGTATCTTGACCTTGTCGACGGCAAAACCGCTAAGATGCGTGCTACGTGTTGGGCCGGTACCAAAGAGATGCTGACGGCTTATTTTGAGTCCGAGACCGGTCAACGCCTGCAACCCGGACTCAATGTGCTTGTCGAGGCAGAGATCCAATACCATCCGGTCTATGGGCTGAGTCTGTCCATCCTCGGTATTGATCCTTCTTACACGTTGGGCGACATTGCCCGCCAACGCCAACAGACGATCAATCAATTGCAGAAAGACGGCCTTCTGGATGCTCAACAACTCCTCCCGCTCCCTACCCTCATCCGCCGTATAGCTGTTATCTCATCGCCGAATGCGGCAGGATACGAGGACTTCAAGCACCAATTGGACAATAGCGGCTATCATTTTGAAACCCAACTGTTTGGCGCTACTATGCAAGGGGAGCAAGCCCCGAAATCGATTATTGCGGCCCTCGAAGAAATCTCCAATGTCCAATATCCAATGTCCAATATCCAATATGATTGCATAGCAATCATCCGAGGCGGCGGTGCGACGACGGACTTGAGTTGTTTTGATAACTACGAACTATGTGCCGTCTGCGCGCAGTACGAGATACCTATTATAAGCGGTATCGGGCACACGCGCGATATATCGGTCTTGGATCTGGTGGCGCATCAAGCGCTCAAGACTCCTACTGCGGTAGCCGAATGGCTCATCCATCGGATGGACGAACAGGCAGAACGCGTACGTAATCTCTTCATCCGCCTGCAACGCACCGCCGAACGGCAGATCCTCATTCGCCAGCACCGCATCGACATGCTTCAACAACGCCTCGCAGCCTGCAATCCCGAACGAATCTACCGCATGGGATACAGTCTGCTAACTAAGAACGGCAAGGTAGTACGAAGCGTGAGTGAATTACAAGAAGGCGATATCGTCACCACCCATCTCGCAGACGGTTCACGCGATTTGACAGTATGATTCTCGCTAAAGAACAACGCATCGGAGCAGCGATACTGATCGGTATCGCATTGGTCGGCTGGATAGTAGTCGCCGTATGGCCTTCACGCCAACCGGTACCTGCTCCCGAACCTGCACCGCAAAAGAAACACCGCACATGGGAAGAGCGGCGGGACTCGATGGATAGGGCGGACTCGATACGTTATGCCCGATATGCTGCCGAACGCGAACAACGGTATGACTCCTTTCGGGTAGCCGACTCTATGCGGCGGGCGGAACTCAAAGCCCAACTCAAATACTTCCGTGACTCAGCACGGGTAGCCGACTCCCTTTGGCGTGACTCCATGGGCATCTTTTTCACGAAGCATATCAAGAAAGATACCATTATTGATCTCAACCACTGCGACACCACCGACCTGCTTTATCTGCGAGGCATCGGACAATATACGGCGATACAGATTCTGCGTTATCGCGAACAATTAGGTGGTTTTTATTCGCCGAGCCAACTAACCGATGCTCCCTTTGCTAGATGTCATTTGGATACCCTGTTGGCGCATTTCACCGCAGACAGTGCAGCGATACAGCAGATAGACGTCAACTCCTGCTCCATCGACCGGCTTCAGCGGCATCCCTATCTGCGATACCATCAAGCGAAGGCGATCTACACGCTTCGTCGTCAAAAGATACGTCTTCGTTCCATCAAAGACCTCAAAAACCTTCCGGAATTGACGAGTGAGGATATCCAACGCCTTACTCCGTACCTCAAATTTGAGTAAAAAAGTACGATTTCAAACGGGCAATTTAGCAAAAGGCTGAAAATAAAAGCGTTACAAGTTGTATTTTTCAAAGGCATTTTCTTGCACAGGTGGGGAAAAAGCAGTAATTTTGCACTCGATTTTGAAATATGAACATCTTTGCAGTCATATTAGTATCTTGCGCGATGACGTTTTACCAGAACGGGAAGGCGTTACGCGAGGAGGGCAAGCAGGAGGAAGCCATGCAGGCTTTCATTGAGGCTGCGCATAGTGAAACGGAGGATGAGGCATTGTTGGGACGTGTGTATTCGAATATGGCAAACATGTGTCGGCAGGCCAATGACCACGAAACGGCGTACGAGGTGTATGGGATGAGTGCGGAACATTTCAGAAAGACGAACGATACCTTGGCATATGCTTACGCGCTGAATAATATGGCTTGGGAGCAGGCGGTAATGGGAGAAAAAGAAGAAGCATATATGCTCGTAGATTCGGCCGTTCGGATTTATTCCTATTCTCCTTTGATAGAAAAAGTCATCGAGACCAAATCTGCTGCATGTTTGTTCCGTCAGGAATATGATTCGGTGCTCTATTATACAAACGGGGCGGATAATGACTATTTGCTAATGTTACGCGCACAGGCGTTTTCCTTTTTACAAATAGACGATTCGGCGATGCTTTATGCTCAGCAGTTATTGCCACGAATGACGAATCTGTTTTATTTGGATGATCTGTATTATATCTTGACACATAACGACACGAAAGCGGATACCGAGACTTTACGGGTGTTGGCTTCCGAACGGGCAGATGTGCAGAATGCCATCAAAGAACGACACGGAGAATTAACGAAGGCTGTGCAGTTATTGAGGCAAGATTTATCAAAAAAGGAACAGGCTACTTCATGGAAAGCGATTTTATGGTGGGTAATAGGAATCGTCTTGTTGGTTTGGGGAGCGATTGTGGTGTATAAGCAACGGAAGTTGCAAAAAGAGAAGTCGGATTTTGAACAAGCGCGAAGAAAGGAGTTGGCGCAAAATATACGACAACTGCAAGAAGCAAAGGATGTCCGGCATGAGTTGGCTTGGGATGATTTTGCGGCCTTGTGCTTGCAGATAGATAAGCGTTTTCACGGGTTGGCAAGCCGTTTGCAGGAACAGAGACTGAACGAACAGGACGTACGTATCTGTATCTTAGTGCTCATTGGTTTGTCGCACAAAGAAATAGCCGATATGCTGAATTGTTCTCCGAAGAGTATCGGCAAGCAAAAAGACCTTACCGCCCATAAACTCGGTGTCTCAGGCGGACAATTACAAGACAAACTACAAAAAACAGCAATACTATGAGAAAGAGCTTTTTTACGCTTGTGCTTGCGATAGTAAGCGGCGTGTGTATAATGAAAGCGGCTTGTTTAATGCAAGCGCCGGAGGCAATGTATCAACCATTTGAAACGGTAAGCGGTACGTTGACATCTATCGGTTTTCCTTGTGAAGGCGAAGAACCGTGTCCTCCATGCTTGACCATTGCATTGGTAACAGATGCCCAAACGTACTATTTAAGTACATCTGATGCACAAATGCAGGCACAATTGGACGAGTTGGAAATGCAGTTACCTTTACGTGCCACTATCTCCGGAACACCATTTGTAAACGGTAGTTTTGATTTTATCAAAGTGCTGAGTGTCTCTGTGGATAACTCGCTACTTCCCTCCCTCTGCGACGAGTGGAATGTATGGCATGAGAGTTTTGAAAGTTATGGGCTTGTCAATTTCAATCAATTATTTAAGTACCGATTAACAACAGATACCATCATCAACGGGCAACGGTATGTCAAATTGACCTCAGATAAGGACTCTCCGTACCTGGGCGCTATGCGGGAAGGCAACAACCGGGATATCTATTATGTGCCGGCAGGCAGTACGAATGAATTTCTGCTCTATGCATTCAATGCCCAAGTCGGAGAGGTGCTCAACGATCTGTATTTAGGTGGTTTTGAAGAAAACGGTTATTCAGGAAGAGTGGAAGCAATCAGTGATGGCAGTCCAAGATTATTCACTATACGAGTTCTTTATCCAACTGGAATGGGAGTAGAACCTGGAGAGTCCTTTTCTGTTACTTGGATAGAAGGTGTCGGTTCACCTGAAACACCTTATGGACTTGCGGTTGTTCCTACTGTTCCGGCAGATGTAGGTATTTACACGCTTCTCTGCGCCTACAAGAACGGCGAGCAGATTTACGTATCCGAAATGGGCGCAGAATATGGTTGTGAACATGATCAAACGCCCGAACCTACTGATACGATCCCTCTTTATTCCTATGCAGGTGATAATCCGGGTTCTTCGACGGTAGATCCGGTGGATCCGAATCAAGTGGTAGTGACGCTCAAGGGCGATGAATTGACGATTCGGGAGAGCTCGGGAGAGGAAATCATGATGGCCTTGAGTCTGAATCAGGGAGATGCGTCGGTACCGGCATTCAACCGTGTACAGCGGACGCAGTCCTTCCAAAACGAGTTGACCGTTACGCTGACGGAAGAGGGGTTGTATAGGTTGGAGTTAAGCAATCCGAGTTGGGGATACAATATATTTGGCACCTTCAACTATCCGCAGCGAAAGGATGCGATAGACCAGAACGTTGTTCCGACACCTGCGGCACAGAAGATCATCCGAAACGGGCAACTCTTGATCCAAAAAGGCGAAAAGATCTATACGGTTCAAGGAGCGGAAGTTAATGAATAAAAATGTAAAAAATATTCCTGGAAATTTGCATATATCAAAAAAAAGTTGTATCTTTGCAGAGAATTTTGAAGGATCAGTAGCGAAGGCTGTCTGATTGGCATTAGAGAATGTTGAAAGGGTGTTCAGGTTGGGTTAAGCAACCATTGAGCACCCTTTCAGCATCCATTGAGCATCCATTGGAACCTGCTGGAGACCTCGTGGAGAAAATGCATTTTTAGTTATTTTGGGGTTATAGGTTTAAAAGATCAAAAATGGTTCATAGAGAGAAAAAAACATAGAAAAGTACGCCTGCGCTTGCATATGTCATTTTTTATTTGTAATTTTGCAGCCGATTTGGAAAAAGAGCCCACAGATGGGACGGATTAAACGGAAAGACAATAAAAAATGAAACGAAAGATAGCTATTATAGCAGGAGGAGACAGCAGCGAACATGAGGTATCGCTCCGTTCGGCTGCCGGTCTCTACTCCTTCATGGATAAGGAGCGTTACGACGTGACGATCGTCGTCTTTGACGGCAAGAACTGGTATGCCGTTCCGGCATTGGAAAATGGAGAATGGAAATTGGAGAATGATTCTTATCCCATCGACAAGAATGATTTTTCTTTTACGCGCGCAGGCGTAAAGCATACCTTCGATTTTGCGTATATCACTATTCATGGTACGCCGGGCGAGAACGGTATTCTGCAGGGATACCTCGATATGATCGGTATGCCGTACAGTTGCTGCGGTGTGTTGGCCGCAGCGTTGACGTTCAATAAGTACGCCTGCAACCATTACCTCTCCTATTTCGGTTTCCATATCGCGAACAGTATGATGCTGCGTGCCGGTCAGAAACTGCCGAACGCGCCGAAGATCGCGGAGACTTTAGGCCTGCCTTGTTTCATCAAATCGAACGTAGGCGGCAGCTCTTTCGGTTGCACGAAAGTGAAGACCGTGGAGGATATCTATCCGGCGATTGAACGGGCATTCCAAGAGGGCGATGAGGTCATCTGCGAATCGTTCATGCAAGGAACGGAAGTGACCTGCGGTGTGTATAAGACGAAAGACAAAGCCGTTGCTTTCCCGATCACGGAGGTGGTGACGCATAATGAGTTCTTCGACTACGACGCCAAATACAAAGGCGAGGTGGATGAGATCACTCCGGCCCGCATCCCCGATGCCCTTCGCGATAAGATCCAGGCAGAAACCCTGCGTCTGTACGACATCATCGGTGCCAACGGCATCATCCGTGTGGACTGGATCATTACCGGCGAGCAGATCAACCTCCTTGAGGTGAACACCACTCCGGGTATGACGCCGACAAGTTTCATCCCGCAGCAGGTTCGTGCCGCAGGACTTGACATCAAAGATGTACTAACCGATATTATTGAAAATAAATTTGCACAATGATCGATATTAACAAAGCGATCGAATCGCTGAACTGGAACAAAGAGCCGCGTGGGCTGTACGAACCGATCGAGTACGCGCTGGCTGCAGGCGGCAAACGTATCCGCCCCACCCTGGCGCTTATTGCCGCAGACACTATTGTCAACGGAGGTCTGATCAACGGCGACGCTATCGAGCAGACTTTACCGGCCGCACTGGCGTTGGAGGTGTTTCATAACTTCACCCTGCTGCACGACGATGTGATGGACAAAGCGCCCATCCGTCGCGGTCAACCTACCGTACATGTCAAATGGAATGAGAACACGGCTATCCTTTCCGGAGACCAGATGCTTATCGAGGCCTACAAGCTGCTGAGCGGCGTACCGGATGACAAGTTGCCGCAGGTGCTCAAATGGTTCAACGAGATGGCTACAGGTGTCTGTGAGGGGCAACAACTCGATGTAGATTTCGAGCATATGAGTCAGGTGTCTATCGAGGACTACATGCATATGATCGAACTCAAGACCTCAGTGCTCCTGGCTAACGCCATGCGTATCGGAGGTTACATCGCCGGTGCTACTCCGGTTCAACAAGAGGCGTTGTACCAGTATGGTCTGCATATAGGTTTGGCGTTCCAGATCCAAGATGATACGCTGGATGTCTATGGCGATCCGAAGACCTTCGGCAAAGCAATTGGCGGCGATATATGCGCTAATAAGAAGACCTTCCTGCTCCTCACCGCGTTGGAGACAGCCGATGCGGAGAGCAAAGCAGAGTTGTTAGGATGGCTCATGGCCAATGACCGCAACGAAGAGAAGATAGCAGCCGTCACCGCCATCTATAATCGCTTGGGCGTACGCCAAGCGGCAGAAGTGACGATGGAGGAACATACTGCGCTTGCTTTGGCACAATTGGACAAACTGCCGCAGAACGCAGCCACCGAGTCCCTTCGCCTCCTGGCCGAACAGCTCGCAAATCGTAAATCGTAAATCGTTAAATCGTAAATCGTAAATTTGTAAATCGTAAATAGTTAAGATGCCTTACCGTCGACTACCAAACACAGACCTCGCCCGTCTTCACGCGCTGCAGAACGCTATCCAACGTGCGCAGACAGCGGACTATACCGAGCAGGTCATCCCGTACAAGACGCTCAGCGAAGCACAGCGTTTTCTTGTGCAGTTCGAGAATGTGGTGATGCAGTCCAAGGATAACTACAAGTCCTCTGTCACTGCCAACAAACAATACCGCCACATCGTGCAGAATGCGCGCATGTATATCTCGCATTTCATCCAAGTGCTCAACCTCGCCGTCATCCGCGGAGAGATCAAGAAAGAGCAGAAACTGCTTTATGGCTTGGATCCGCATCAGCATATTGTGCCGGATTTATCGACGGAAGAGTACCTGCTGGAATGGGGTAAGAAAATCATTGAGGGTGAGCAAAAACGCATGGCTAACGGCGGTTTCCCGATCTACAACCCTGCTATCAACAAGGTGAAGGTGCATTATGATATTTTCTGCGAACACCAACGTCAACATGCATTCCATGTGCAAAACACCGAACGAGTGCATGGCGACTTGGAGCCTCTGCGCGCACAGGCGGACGAATTGATATTGAATCTCTGGAACATGATTGAGAAGTTCTATGAGAACGAGTTGCCTTATGCCAAGATGATGAAATGCCAGTATTACGGCGTCATCTATTATTACCGTAAGGGCGAAAGAAAACTTTCGGCCGAGACCGACCGAAAGTTACAACAAATACGAGACAGTCAGCCGACTATCCAATGGTCTGCTGGGGAGTGATGATACGATCGAGTTTCTCGTCGCGCCAGGAATGCGGAATCGTGTGTTTCTTCAATTGGAATGAATAGCACACGCCGATCTTATGCGCCGTGAGTTGCCTACGCAAGAAGCGATCGTAATAACCTCCTCCACGACCGATACGATGACGATGCTGGTCAAAGACCACACCCGGAACAATAATCAAATCGATATGCCCGCGATAGGTGGATGTCTGAGGTTCCGGAACGCCCAAACGACCGCGACGCATCATATCCTCTCCGTCATACGGACGAACCTCCATCGAGTGGCGATGGGTAACAGGTAACAAGAATATTTTTTGACCCTTGTACTTAGTGAGCAACGGACGCAGATCCACCTCATTATGTATCGGGTAATATAGAAGCACGGTTTTGGCTTCACGGAAAGCAGACATCTGCTCCAACTGAGCCATGATAAGAGCGGATTGCTCTTCTACCTGCTCCTTGGTCATGATGCGGCGTTTCTGCTCCACAATAGCACGCAAAGCACGTTGCTCCCTACGGGTACGAATCCAAGGCAGGATGGACCAGAAGTCATGTACTTGTGATTCAAATAACATTGTATAGATAGATTTTAAAAGTAGTTAATTATCTCATTTACCTTTGCAGGCCGCAAAGGTACGAAAAAAAAATAACATGCGCAAATATTTCTACATATTTATAGGCTTTTGTCTCATTTTTCTAACAAATTGTGAGCAAAAGACGACTACAACCCCTTCATCCGTGGCACAACTGTCCGCTTTCTCGTTTGCAGCGGTGGACTCGATACCGGGCCTTGGTGCAGCATCATTCAAAGTGGAAGAACGTCTCGACACCGGCTTGGTATGGAATAAAGACTCCATGCTTTACGGTACCAAACTGGACCGCGTAGTACCACGTTTCACGTTTGCTGCCACACCCGGTGCTGCTTCACTTATTTTTCCGGATACAACGGTTCGGCTGACCGGATACGATACGCTGGATTTCACCAAGACGCCGATCTATCTGACCATTCGGTCGCAGGATAATAAGAACACCAAGACATACGAGATACGTGCTACCGTGCATCAGGTTGATCCGGATTTGTACACCTGGGAGCAACTGAACGCCGGTATCTATCCTTCGGATGACAGCGAACAACGGGTGGTAGAATTAGGCACAGACTTCATTATGCTGGTTTCGAACGGCTTTGAGATATATGCCATCCGTTCTGCGGACGGCGTAACCTGGTCCACGCCTGCGATCACGACCGGCCTTCCTGCCGGCACCATTGTACGCCAGATCATCTCGGACGGCACCACCCTCTATTACGGTCAAGGCAATGCGATATATACCTCCACCGATGCCATTCACTGGACGCAGAACAACGTCTCGGAAAATGTGGTCACGATGCTGATGCATTGGAATGACTTGGTATGGGTGCTCATACAGAATAGCGGCTATCAGTTAGCCACCTATGCCGGCGGCATACTGACGCCGACGGATCTTAAGCCGACCGATGATTTCCCCATCAGCGATTTTGCAGCCGTCACTTTCCGCAGTGCCAGCCAACGTGAGCGGGCAATGATCATAGGCGGTTTTGCCGAGAACGGTCAGAGCCTCAACACGCGTTGGAACATCGAATATGTGAAATACGCTGCTAACAGTGCCGGTGAATACCGCTTGGAAGAGTTCTCGATCGACCGACCGGCTTTTCAGAGCCTCACCGGTATCTCGGTCATTGACTATAACGACCAGTTGCTGCTCTTTGGCGGCGTAGATGAGAACATGACTTATCTCGGACGGGATATCTTCATCTCCGAGAACGAAGGACTGAGTTGGATAGCAGCCGACACGGCTAAGAACCAACTGCCCGAGACCTATAGTGCACGGCAAAAACAGAGTGCTATCGTGCGCGATAATTATATCTATGTCTTCGGCGGACAAGACGGACAGCAGACCTACAGCGACGTCTATCGCGGCCGACTCAACTCGATTGATTGGGAAAAATAATCGTTATGACGACATGACGTTATGACGTAATGACGAAATTATAACAACTAACTAAAATACTAACATTATGACTATCAAAGATTACAAATTCGCCGGCAAGAAGGCGATCGTACGTGTAGATTTCAACGTACCTCTGGATGAGAATGGTAAGATCACAGACGACACCCGTATTCGCGGTGCCCTGCCTACCCTCAAGCACATCTTAGACGAAGGTGGTGCGCTCATCATCATGAGCCACATGGGAAAACCGAAAGGCAAAGTACAGGCTAAGTACAGTCTGAGCCAGATCGTTGATGCAGTATCTGCTGCGCTGGGTCGTCCGGTACAGTTCGCAGAGGACTGCGGCAAGGCACAGGCACAGGCTGCCGCCCTCAAGCCGGGTGAGGTACTGATGCTGGAGAACCTCCGTTTCTATCCGGAAGAGGAAGGTAAACCCGTAGGTATTGAGAAAGAAGATCCGGCTTACGAGCCCGCTAAGAAAGAGATGAAGGCTCGTCAGAAAGAGTTCGCTAAGATCCTGGCAAGCTATGCTGACTGCTACGTCATGGATGCTTTCGGTACCGCACACCGCAAACATGCCTCGACGGCTGTCATCGCTGACTATTTCGATGCAGACAACAAGATGCTGGGCTTCCTGATGGAGAAAGAGGTTGCAGCCGTTAACGCTGTACTGGGCGACATCAAACGTCCGTTCATCGCTATCATGGGTGGTTCGAAAGTATCCTCCAAAATCGGTATCATCGAGAACCTGCTCGGTAAGGTGGACAAACTCATCCTCTGTGGCGGTATGACCTATACGTTCGCCAAAGCTCACGGTGGCGAGATCGGTAACTCGATCGTTGAGCTCGACAAACTCGACGTAGCGCTGGGCGTTGAAGAGTTGGCTAAGAAGAACGGCGTAGAACTCGTTCTCGCTCCGGATGCTATCTGTGCAGACAGCTTCAGCAACGATGCAAAACAGCAGGTATGCCCGTCGAATGCAATTCCTGAAGGCTGGGAAGGTCTGGATGCAGGTCCTGAGGCACAGAAGAAGTTCGCCGACGCCATTAAGGGTTGCAAAACCATCCTTTGGAACGGTCCTGCCGGCGTATTCGAGTTCGATAACTTCTGCGACGGAAGCCGCGCTATCGGTAATGCGATCGCAGAGGCAACGGCGGAAGGTGCTTTCTCGCTCATCGGTGGTGGTGACTCCGTAGCTTGCGTGAACAAGTTCGGTCTCGCAGATAAGGTTTCGTACATCTCTACCGGTGGAGGTGCCCTTCTCGAAGCAATCGAGGGTAAGGTTCTCCCGGGTGTTGCAGCTATTAAAGGAGAATAATTATGGAAGTAGTAGGAAAAATCATACAAGTACTGCCGGCGCAGGAAGGTGTCGGCCGTAATGGTAACCCTTGGAAAGTACAGCCGTACGTACTGGAGACACTCGACCAATATCCCCGTAAAGTGCATTTCGAGGTTTTCGGTGAGGATCGTATCCGCATGAATCCTTGCGCCATCGATCAGCTGGTAACCGTTAGCTTCGATATCGAGAGCCGCGAGTTCAATGGACGTTGGTACACCTCTATACGCGCTTACCGCATTGTGCAAGGCGATGTTACACAACCTGCCGCACCGGTTGCCGCTCCTGTAGCACCGACTGCACCGACTGTTCCGACTGCTCCGGCTGAGCAAGCTCCGGCTAACGTTGATCCGTTTGATGCAACAGCCGGTGACGGCACCAGCGATCTGCCCTTCTAATGCGTAGATGGCTTAAAATAGCGATACCAAGTCTCTTGTTAGCGGGTGGTGCAGTGATCTGCGCCATCCGCTGGCAGGCCTGGTTCGGAATGCCTGCCGAACCCAAATGGAACGGTGAGACGGTAGATTATGTCTTCCAATATCCAATATCCAATGTCCCATCACCGAGCACTTTTATTGTGCTCGGAGACATTCACAGCCGTCTCAGCCATACGGACTATGACTTGCTGGCGGCACGCGTACCGCAAGCGGATGGCGTGATTCAGATAGGCGACTGGATGGATCGTGGACAGAATTATTACTACCAACTTTTGGTGCGCGAATGGACGAACAGTGATCTGAAGGACCTGCCTGTCATTGCCTGTCCGGGAAACCATGAGTACACCAAAGGACTCAACAAACAGCTCTCTCCTGTATGGGAGCATGCTTTTAATCATCCGGATAACGGACCTGTGGGCGTTCCCGGTGCCAGTTATTACCTCGACCTGCCTTCGGTGCGTTTCATCGTCATTGACACCAACCCGTTGGAGCGTATGGTATATCTCACCCGCACCCTCACTTGGTTGGAAGAGGCCCTCAAGACCGCTGACGGCCGATTCACCGTCGTGCTGATGCATCATCCGGTTCTGTCGGTAGGTAAAGGGCGAGCCAACGTATTGGTCTATAGCACGTTCCGTTATGCACTTGGCAAAGCCGACCTGGTGCTTGCCGGTCATGACCATAGTTACATGCGCCGCGCACCCTTCGTGGTGCTCAACACCGCCGGTAAAACAAAAAAGCAAAAATACCACTACACGCCTGAAGTGACCGACACGGTGGCAGTGTATGGAGTCCTTCAATCTTCAATCTCAAATCTTCAATTCAAGGTTTATCGTTTGAACGATAATACCTTGATCGATTCTCTCTATGTTAACCACGACTGATGCGATAGTATTGTCGCTTCAGCCGCATTCGGATAAAGCGCATATGCTGCACGCTTATACGCGCGCGGGCGGACGCGTTAATTATATGGTGTATGGGCTCGGTCGCAAGCACCCTATTGGCATGTATTCACCGCTATCCCTTATCCAAATCACCGCAAATCACGATTCGATCAAGCCGCCTACGATCAAAGAGGCGACTCTCCTTTCAACTTTCAACTTTCAACTTTCACCTTATAAACGAACGATCGCTCTGTTTTTAGCCGAAGTGCTGTATCATGTGCTTCGCCATCCGATGCCCGATGAACCCATGTACGAATTTATCCGGCTATCGGTACAAGCATTGGATCAATCGGAAGAACCGCAGAATTTTCATCTGGCTTTTCTGGTCGGATTAGCGGCAAAACTGGGTTTTGAGATGGAAGAAGAGCTGCCTTTACCTCATTCCAGAAAGGAACGTCAAGAGGCACTTCAGACCTTGTGCAACTATTTCGAAGAACACGTCGAAACATGGCAAACACCTCGTTCTTTGGACGTCTTAATGGAGGTTTTTGATTAAAAAAAGCACATAAAAGCAAAAAAAGTGCGAAAAAATTTGGTCATGTCAGATTTTTATTGTAATTTTGCACGCTTTTTTGACGTATAAACCCGTTCTCGTGAGAGAACCTAAATAATAATAAGACAATGAAACGTACATTTCAACCTTCCCAACGTAAGCGTCGTAACAAACACGGCTTCTTGGAGAGAATGACTACCGCTAATGGTCGTCGCGTATTGGCTGCACGCCGCGCTAAAGGTCGTAAGAAACTGACCGTAGCTGACGAGGGTCGCCACAAATTTTAATGGAGTCAACTAGACAACACAAGATCGCTCGTCTGATTCAAAAAGACATGAGCGACATCCTGCTGCGTTACGCGCGCACACTACAGGGAACATTGATTTCCGTAAGTGAAGTGCGCGTAACGCCTGATTTGTCTCTTTCCCACATCTATCTCTCCATCTTCCCGCAAGACAAAGTAGCGGCGACGATGAAAGAGATTACTGAGAACACCCACCGTTTCCGCGGTGAGTTAGGGTCATTGGAGCGCCATCAACTGCGTATAATTCCGGAAATAGTCTTCCATTTGGACGAGACCATCGATCGGATGGAACGCATTGATCAGTTACTTGCTGATGGCAAGTAACGTTAAATTGTTATAAAGGTCGCTACGCGACGTTAAATAGTTAAAATGGTGGCTGCGCCACGTTAACGTCGAAGACCATCTTAACACTTTAACGTTTTCGTAGAAAACCATCTTAACAGTTTAACGTGCAAAGCACCTTCGAACCTCATATCGCTTTTCGATACCTTTTTTCGAAGAAAGGACACAATGCCATTAATATCGTATCCGGTATTAGTGCGGTTGCTGTTGCGGTCGTCACAGCTGCAATGATCTGCGTGCTGAGTGTGATGAACGGTTTCGGCACACTGGTAGAGCATATGTTCTCGGAGTTCGATCCGATGCTCTTGGTCGTGCCAGCCGAAGGGCAGACTTTGCGTACCGATGCGGAACCGATCCTTTCATTATACGCGCGCGAGGACATCGAAGCCATCTCTATGCAGCTGGAGCAAACGGCGCTTGTTCGTTATAAAGAGCATCAAATGCCGGCACGTGTGATGGGAGTCGACAGCCTCTTCACGGCTACAGCCCATATCGATTCGATCATTACCGACGGGTTCTATTCCGTTTGGGACGGAGCGTTCGAGCGGGCGGTGTTAGGACGTGGTTTGGCAGCACAGATAGGGATGAACGCCCATTTCACAGGCGCGCTGCATCTGTACGCGCCGGAACGTATCGGGCGGATCAACATGCTGCGTCCGGATCAGTCGCTCCGCCATGAGCATGCTTTCATTGCTGGAACTTTTGCCGTTAACCAGATTGAGTATGACGATCAACTGATGCTCGTCTCCTTGCCGATGGCGCAACGTCTCTTCGGCTATGACGAATATACGGCTACTGCCCTGCGCATACAGCTCAAAGACAAATCACAAATCACAAATCACAAATCACAAATATCTAAAACTTTAGGCTCTGCCTACAAAGTTTTGGATAGATATGAGCAACAGGCAGACTTCTTCCGAATCCTGCGTATTGAGAAATGGTTGACGATCTTGCTGTTGGTTTTTATCCTCATCATCGCCAGCTTCAACGTCATCGGTTCGCTCTCGATGCTCATCATCGATAAGCGCGAAGACATCCGCATCCTCTCGCATATGGGCGCAGACGAAGCGATGATACGTCGGATCTTCCTGTTCGAAGGATGGTTGATCTCTTCGCTCGGCACACTCTCCGGCTTGGTACTGGGCGTACTCATCTGCCTGGGGCAGCAACATTACGGATGGCTTAAACTGGGCACAGGATCGGAATATATCATCTCCGCTTACCCGGTGCAGGTACAGATGCCCGATATCGCTCTCGTAGCCGCTATTGTCCTGGTGTTAGGATTTGTAGCCGCATGGTACCCCGCACATAAAATACAGATAGACAAATGAAAAAGATCGCATTATTCATTTTCATAGTGGTTCTTTTCTCCGCTTGCAAGCGTACGACGCCGCTACCGAGGCAGACCTATCCTGCTACCTACACTACGGCCTATCAGCAGATTTACGGTCATTGCTATGATTCGTTGCCAGATTTGGCGGTAGTAGCGCTGGATCTCTATACCGCAGGACTCGATCTGGATAAAGATTCGCTCATTCGCGGAACGGGATACAACCTTTACCTCTCCGATATCTTCGTGCCGGACTCTCTGCTCGAAGAAGGCGAGTACAAATCAATCACCAATAACCAATTACCCATAACCGCTTTCACTTTCCTTCCCGGACAGGACTACGGCGGTACGCCGCACGGCATCTATCTGCTGACGATCGAGAATAGTAGCATCTCAAAGATACAGATTTTTGATTCGGGTTCGTTCGTCTATCGCAACGACAGCCTGCTTTTCACGCTCGAATATATCAACGCAGAAGGCTATCCTGCCACCTATAACTGCAGTTTCTCGGGAGTCCTCATCCCATGGCTAAAAAGATAACATCCGATGAGCATCTCCGGCGCGAGTACCATACCTGGTTGCGTCTGGAGCGAGGCTATTCGCCCAATACCATCGAGGGATACGAGATGGATCTGGATAAACTGCGCACGTATGCGCAGGAGCATGGCCTCGACATCGTTCATATGGATTTTGACCAACTGCAGGACTGCATCTACGCGCTCTGCAAAGATCTGAAATCCGAAGCGACGCAGGCCCGCTTGCTGGCGGGCATCCATGCGTGGTTTCGTTTTTTGCTGTACAAAGATTATATTGAGCAGGACCCTTCCGAACTGCTGGAAGGGGCCAAGAAATCCAAACATCTGCCTACCGTGCTGACGCTCGATGAAGTGAACGCGATGATGGAGGCTATTGACCTTAGTTCGAATGAGGGGCACCGCAATCGCGCGATGATGGAGATGCTGTATGGGAGCGGACTGCGGGTAAGCGAGTTAGTCAACCTGCAACTCAGTAAGATTTATCTCCACGAACACTATATGCTCATCGAAGGAAAGGGCTCCAAGCAACGCCTGGTGCCTATCTCGCCGGTAGCGGAGGAGTGGTTCGGATACTGGATGCAGGAACGCGCCACCTGGCCGCTTAAGCCCGAATCGAAAGATATCGCGTTTGTGAACCGGTACGGTCGTCCAATGACTCGCGCTATGGTGTTTACTATCGTCAAACGTCTCTGCGCCGAAGCCGGCATCACCAAGACCGTTTCGCCGCATACACTCCGCCATTCGTTTGCAACCCATCTGCTGCAGAACGGTGCGGACCTGCGTATCATCCAGCAGTTACTCGGTCATGAAGACCTCGCTACCACGGAGATCTACACCCACCTCAATGTGCAAGACCTCCGTCAAGCCATATTAAACTGCCACCCGGCGAATAAATCGTAAATGGCTAAATAAATCGTAAATCGTAAATTGTCAAATCGTAAATTAATATTGTTTCTAATGTTGCTGAGTGCAGTTATGTGCTCAGCAATTGAAACAATAGTTATTGGCGAGGTCGTCAATGAGGCGACAGGCGAGGCGATACCGAATGTCAATGTGCATTTTCGGGGTACGAAGATCGGTACGACTTCGGATGCAAGCGGTTCGTATGTCTTGCGCGTCGATATGACCGCCAAGGCACAACTGGTCTTCTCCGCCGTGGGGTATTATCCGCAGCGTTTTGAGGTAGAACCGGGTACGATGGCAGGTCTGCAAGTAGCAATGCGTGAACGCGTGGCGACGCTGACCGAAGTGGTCGTAGCGCCAAACGAGAATCCGGCTTTGGAACTTTTACGCCAAGTGCGGGCACATCGGCAGGACAATGACCGAACGCTGCATCCGGAAATCGGTGCCACACTGAAACGCGAACAGACGCTTTATGTCTCGCATATCAATAAGCGACATTTGCGCCGCGCGTTATGGAAGAGCCTGCAATCGGGCATGATAGAGCAAGAGGACTCAACCTATATCCTACCGCTCTACCGCGAGACGCAATCCTTCCGAATGGCAGGAACGGAAGCCATACCCGCCAATGACCAACAGCATCAGGCGCTGATCCTCAGTGAAACGGACTACTCTTCCCTGCTGGGCGGTGAAGGCAATCTCAATTTCTACGCCAACTCCGTGCCGCTCATGGGCCATGCCTTCCTCTCACCCTTGGCCACCGGCGGAAACCTTTATTATAAGTATTACCTGGTGGGCGAAGATACGATTCATTTCCGCACAAGAAATCCGTTCTACGCGACGTTTAACGGCGAGATGGTAATCGATACCGCGACCTATGCGTTGCGGTCCATTACCGCCTACGTGCCGGCAGAGGTAGCGGTGAACTATGTCAATAACCTGCATGTCTCGCAGACCTTGGCTCCGGACGGATCTATCGCCGAAGAGCATGTATCGGCGCTATTGGACATCTCCATCAAAACGGAGAAAGCCGGTACGGTCTTCCCGACGCTCTTATTGACCACTTCGCTAAAATCGAATACTAGTCAGCCTAGGACGCCTAGTGTTCCTAGGGAGCCTAGTTCTCCTAGCCAGCTGCAGGCTGATAGCGCCTTCACAGCGCTGGATAGCCTGCCGATCATTCGCACCGCCAAGTGGTTTGCCACGATCGCAACGACGGGATATATTCCTACCGGTACCTTTCTCGATATCGGCCATATAGAAGAGATCTTGCAGGTCAATAAGCACGAAGGCGTGCATTTCGGTCTACCCTTCCGCACAAACGAGAAACTCTCCAAGGTCGTGAGCCTGGAGGTCTCGGTAGGCTATGGTATCAAGGACCGCAGTCCGAAAGGCATGTGGCGCATATCGGTGAACCTGCCTACGGAGCGCAAGCAAACGATACAACTGGAGTATAACGATCATTATGTATGGTCGGAAGTCGATGATTTCGATCGGATGCTCCGCGAGAACTCGATGGGCTGGGGTAACTTTGACTTCACGGCTTATGCGTTTGAGGCATTGCATCGCGATAGTTTATGCGTCAACACCGCCATGCGGCAGCGGCAGATCCAGTTGCATTGGTTTGCGGATTGGACGAAGAATGTAGAGACCCATACCTTCATTCGCGCAGGATGGCAAGACGGCTATGCCTATCAATCCATGTCCGCGATCGTGCGCCTTAGTTGGGGCGAACGCAAGTACGACGGCTATTTTATGCGCCGCTACGCCTACTCGCCCAAGTACCCGGTGCTCTATGCCGGCTTCGAAACAGGACATTGGAGTCCTACAGCGGAGCGGTCTTACAGTGAAACGGTCTTACAGCGAAGCGGTCTTACAGCCGAAGGCGGTCTTTATTGCCATTTGCGCCTTATGCTGACGCAGCACGCTAACTTAGGGATGGGCGGAACGCTGAGCTATGCGCTGCAGGCTGGTGCTATCTTCGGGCACGTGCCAACCTCCCTACTATGGCAGGCGAGTGCGAACCAAGGCTATGCCTATGATCCGTACCGTTTCACGATGTTGCATGGTAATCAACTGTTGGCGGATAAGTACGTGGCGCTGCATGCCGAATGGAATGGCGAGGGGATCTTATTCAACCTCATCCCGGGTATCCGCTGGCTCCACCTCCGCGAATTGGTAGAAGGAAAGATCGTTTATGGCTACTTATCTAACAGCGTAAGCGGTCTTACAGCGAAGCGGTCTTACAGTGCTAACGGTCTTACAGGCGAAGCCGGTCTCTACACGGAGATAGGCGTCGGCCTCGGCAACATCCTCCGTGTCTGTGACCTTTATTCTGTTTGGGGCTTCATGCCAAATGACCAAATGGTAAATGACAAAATGGTAAATGTCATGTGGGGTATGCGTTTCCGCATTCATTTAGGTCTCTAACGGCACGATTTTTGTAGGATTCTTAATGACGTCATGTCGTAATAACGTCATAACGTAATATCGTCATAAAAAATATAAATCTATGGAAAAGAAACAATTAACGCGCAGTACCGACAAGATGTTGGCGGGCGTATGTAGCGGAATTGCAGAGTATTTTGATTTAGATCCGACGCTGGTGCGTGTCTGCTATGCAGCGTTAACGATCTTCACTACCTGCTTCCCGGGATTGCTTTTGTATCTGCTGCTAATTCTCATTATGCCGGCAGCGCCGCAGGCTTCAGCACCTTCTTCCAATTCGCAGAAGTCTCGCAAACCCGAACCGGAAGATGTGGAATACACCAACGTAAAAAAAGAGGACTAACAAATCCTCTTTTTTTTTGTGCTTTATAACATTGCTGCGACTCTTGGTATACGTGCCAGCCAAGATAAAATTTTTCTATCTTGACGTGCCGTTTGCATCGTATACTTCGTTTGCATATTCATTAATGCATCCGCCGGTATATCCAATGCCGCCTCAAACATCAAAGCCGTAGTTGGAGATAACGAACGTTTCCCATTCAACAGTTCATTCAATGCTGTGTATGACACATTAACTTGCCGCGCAAACTCTCTCTGTGAGATATTGCGAGCTTCCATCTCGTCCTTAATTACCTCTCCGGGGTGCACCGGATAAAAAGAATAACCTAATGTTGCCATAATTATGCCTTATAATGGTTAGTAATGTCCTCTAATTTGCAAATCGTTAACACCGTTTCTCCTGGTCTTGCTTCCATTTGGAACACCAAGCGATAGTGATAATCGATACGTACAGAATACTCGTCGTTCCCTATTGCCTCAAAATTTAACGAATTAAAGCGAAACAAGTCTTCCATTCGATTTACAGCATCTAAGATTCCTACTACTCGCACGTATTTTCGTATTACTTCCGGCTGAAAACGATGCTGTTTGTCGCTTGTTTTGCCTGTATAATACAAGTCGCTGAGGTAATCTTTTAGGAACTCTACTTCCATACTATCTACAAATTTGGTGCAAAGGTACTACTTTTTTTTGATATTCGCAAATTTTGTGAACATTATTTTAACTTTTTCTTGATTTTGGGAGTATTTGGGGTTAAGAGTTCCACAGATCGAACGGATTGGACGGATTTTTCTTTTGGTCAAAAATTACCAAAAATGATCCAAAAAGATCTGTTTACAAAACACAACCCCACCTCGGGGAGGCAGGGTTGTTGTTTAGGATGTCATACGCGCGTACGTTAGTTACGCTGCTTTCAGTAAATCAAGCACTGAATAGATACGTGTCATATGCTCGAACGAGAAATACTGGTCATCCAAGATCATCCATTCGTTACGGCGTTTAACCGACATATGTTGGATATCCGGGAACATAGATACCGGAACGATAATCTCTCGACCATCGGTCAGCAACACGGAGAACTTGCCTCTATGTGAAGTAAAATCCATGTCTTTTATACCTATTTTAACATCAGGCATCTTGCACATAATTGTTCCTCCTAATTTATTTACCAATATTCTTAAGTTCTGTCTTCTCGCCGCGGAAAGTCATTGTTATCTGGTCATTTATCAGATTCCAATGCTTATCAATGGCATTTACGATCATATTATTCTCTTTCGCGCTTAATTCAGATTCCGCTATTTCAATACATTTAGCGCCATTAGCCTCTATCCAAATCTTAGCAACTGATCTACGATGACGTCCGCCTTTTTTGAACACGTGCACGTGCCGCCGATTATCGTTTGCATCAATAGGCATCGTGACCAAGATGAATGTTTTTATAAACGCTAACTGTCCCATACTTATTGTTTGACGCTGCAAAGGTACAATTAAATTTTGAAATATGCAAGTATTTGAATGATTTTCTTTGTTTTTGAAGCATTTTGGGGATTTTTGGACTAAGTTTCCATTTTTTCTCATAATTAGCGTATGCTTATTATAGTATGTTATTAGTAGGTAATTAGTAGGTGATTAGTAGGTGATTAGTATATTATAATAGGTATCATCTCACGAACATCACGACCATCTCACGATCATTACGGAACGTCACCGATAGATAATAACCAAACAACCCCGCCAAATTGGCAGGGCTGTTTAGTTCATTCGCCACAAGGGCGAGATTAGTCGGTAATTATTCACCGGGGATAGGAGTTGTATTTCCCGGATCGATGTTACCGGTTGTACCGCCTCCAGTACCTGCACCGATACCGGCAGGGCTAGCTCCTAACATGAGCGCAGTTAACTGAACTTGCTCTGCGTTTACAATAGGTTGATTATAATTCTTTTTCATAATTCTCTAAATTTGGCTGCAAAGGTACGGCAAATTTTTGACATATGCAAATTTTTGCCGTACTTTTTGCAATTTTACCTTATTTTACCAATTGACCATTAGCATTGTACATCTTCTCACCACGGATGATGAAGAGCTGACCGTTGATCATTACCTTAATCGGAGCCTCAGCAGCGTTGATAGCATCAATACCGGTAGCAACTTGCTCTCCATGAACGGTCATAGCTACGCGACGACGAGGTGCACTATTAGAATTCTGGAGAGGCTGAATCTCGGCCAACTTGATGTATGCACGGAAGTTGTTGATGTATGCTGCACGATCCTTTACCAACCAATATTGGTTATTATAGAGGATGTAGTTGCCTGCATCTTCGTCCAAATCAAGCTTATCAGCATCATCAGTAGCCATATTCGACAGATTGTAGAATCCGTGGAGGCCATTAGCTTCACCTGCAACAACGGTAGCAGCAGCACTATAAACGACATTCAGTTGATCGCTTGTTGCTTGGAAGATATACGGCTTACCTGCTTCCAGTTCACCACTAAGAACCTCATCAACGTAGATCATCTCATTTTCATACGAACCGATCTCATAAAGCGTTGCGCCCGTAATCGTACCAGCCTGCGGCAGACAGATGGTTCCGTAATTGCCTGCGGTTACTTCGCGCGTGTACACTTTTTGTACGTAGATCTTAACTGGTTTTTGAGTTGCAGAACCATAGCAGGAGAAGAGTGTACTGCCACTATTGTATTGCATTACCGTCTTGTTTCCTGCGGCAGCTACAATGCTATAAGAACCATTTTCAATAGTGATAGTCCATTTTGCATTATCCAAGTCATAGTCAGCAGCCTCCAAGAGGTTATTGCTCGTACCCGAGGTAGCAGAAGTCAGATAGTTGCCATTCGAAGCTTGAATAGCGAACTTGCCTTCACCAGCATCGACAAGGGTGAATACCTTTGTTGCTGCACCCGGATTCAATACATCTTCAGAAAGAGTACTTGCTACAGCTGCACGGTTGTTAGGATTCTGCTTACCCATCGTGTAGATATCTGCATTGTTAGCGCCCATGATGATAATCTTATCACCAGCCTTAACGGAACTTGCAAGAACCCAAACACCTGTAAGGTCGTCACCTGCCTCGTTTACAGTAATGACGTACGAAGCAGAACCTGCCAGATAATTGTTATTGCCAGCGAAGGTTGCAGTAATAGTAGCCGTACCGGTTGCGTCTGCTACGAGCGAAACAACACCGCTCTCATCAACCGTTGCAACAGCCTCATTGTTCGAAGCATAAGTTACAGCTGCCAAACCGTCAAAGCCTTCTGCATAGCCCAGAACTGCCGGAGTGAACTCTCCACCTACAGTCAGCGTAACCTCTTCCGGATCAAATGCCAATTCAGGATCTACTTTAGAGGTGACAACAATGTTTGCAGGATCAATTACGCGAACTTCTGCTATTGTAGAATAGTCCGATGAGCCTGCATTGCTTACCGCATAGTTCTTAAAGCCATTAGCACTTTCTCTATAGATAAAGCTACGAGAACCAATATAATAGTATTCATCTGTAGTATTCCAACTCCAGTTGCATACTGCATCAACAACAGTCAAATCACCGCCGTTAGAAACACCTTTCAGGTACTTGTCATTTGCGTCTTGGAAAGTAGTATTCTCGCCACTTGTTCTCTTTGTCCACTGAATGGCAACTTTTGCCTCATTACTTGGAACAACGATTTTATCGCCGTCTTTCTCAACCTCAACAGCAGCAGCAGTCTTATTACTGATAGAATTAGTCAAAGCATAGAACTTACTATCGTACTCAGCAATGATTACTACATTCTCCGAAACAGAAGCAGGATTAACCGTAATCGTGTATGTTACATTAGCGGCTGCGTATGTCGCGTTACCCGCGAAGCTTGCAGTAATAACAGCGGTACCCGTTGCAGTACCTAATGCAATCACGCCAGTATTAGAAACAGTTGCTACAGCCTCATTGTCGGAAGTATAGGAAATAGCCAACTCGTGAGGATTAGCAAATACCGTACCCGGTAATTCTTCTCCAAGTTCGATAGTTGCAGAAGCAGGAGTGTAGCTAATCTCCGGATCAGACAGACTTACTTCTTCAATGTCAGCTGCGCTACGCGGCAGAATTTCTTTCGTAGCATCAAATTGCTGATAGATACCAGTTACATTGTAGTACGTGCCATTCTCCAATGCGTCATATGCGAACAAGGAGTTGAACGGCTTAATGCTGTTAACGCCATCCGATAAGTTCGTGCCGTCAAATTGTACGCTATTAATCGTAACAGCTGCACCGGTATTGATACCACTCAGAGCATTGATAGCCTTAACAACAGGAGTAATGACACCTTCTTTTGCGATATTCAAGCCTTCAGTTGTAGAAGACAAGGTCGTCAACTCGGCAGCACCTTTGTACAACTGAACTTTACATGCAACTGTTCCACTAAGAACATCACCAACTGCAAAGCCCATCTCACCGCCATTATCGAAGATGATAAAGCCCTTCGTACCATCGGTAACGAAGACATTTTTACCATTCGTCGAAACACCAGAAACAACCCAATTGTTGAACTGGATGTTTGCATCTGTAGCTGTGCTACCTGCTGCTGTTGCTGCTGCGAAGATTTGATCCATCGTGCTCAACGGCAGGTTGATAGTGTAAGCAGCAGTTGCAACTGCGGAGTTAGCCATGCCATCCTTAACGGCGATAGCCTTAATGGTCTTAGACTCTGCAACTTCAATTGCACCCTCGTACAGAGTGGAGCTCGTTGTCGGCACATCACCATTCGTGGTGTAATAAATTGTTGCATCAGCGGTTTCAGTAGAAATCGTTACATTCTGAACCTCAGTATAAGTACCTGCTACCGGCGAGAAAGTCGGAGTAGCTGCCGCTGCCTGGCAGTCAGTAGAATAGTTCTCGTAACTTGCAACTTGCTTGTAAAGCGAGACGGGAACCTGGTTGGTATTGTATGCCGTGAAACGGTCATTGCCGGTATTATAGTTGTATTGAATACTATAAGCGGTTAAATCGCCTGTTGCCGGAGCAAGAGTTGCATTGTTTCCACTGAAACTAATGTTCCAAGTTTCCTCGTCATCTACAAGGTTTACTTTCTTAGCCGCAGTTACCTTCAGATACTTAGTACCATTCATCAGCGTCCAACCATCGGTCGCATTACCGCCAACAGTGAATTGCAGAGTTCCTTCTGCCAATGCGGTAATTTGCGAATTGTCGGCATTGTATGTTGAAGCCAAACAACTGAACAAAGAACTGGAAATGGCACCTGCTGTCTTCATATCATGAGCAGTATATCCAGTATTCGTACTGATAACTACTACATCACCAGCTTCAAGACTTGTAGCAACATTCCATGTTGCGCTTGCAGATGGATCAGCATAAACAGCATACAATATGTTATCTGCTTCAAGAGTGTATTCTGCGCCCGGCGCATATTCCGGAGCAACTGCGCAATTTGCATCTTTATCCCAACCACGGAATACCTTACTGCAAGAAGCAGCTGTTAAAGGCAGATTAACCTTGTCGCCTACGTGCTCACCATTTAAATGAGAGGTCTCAACACCGATCTCACTCAAAATATACGAAGTAACCAGCGGAGCCTCGTTCAGTTCGAACTCAGCAGCAATAACTACATCTTCCGTAAGTTCAAGAGTAGTCTCCGTATAAGCGCTACCATTAACCTGAACCTCTTTCAGTTTATAGCCTTCAGCAGGAGAAGTAACAATGTCCAAAACAGTTCCTTCATTTACAGCAGAACCGGAAGCCACAACATCGTCACCATTCTTAATAGTCAACGTACCATGATCAGGAGCGTTATTGTAAGTTACAGTGTAGGTCTCAATAATCTCCACTACATCAGATGCGTTACGCGGAAGAATTTGACCGTTTGTATTGTAATACTGGTAAACACCAGTCAAATTATATTTCTTACCACTCTCAAACGAAGCTGTATAGAAAGTAGTATAGGTTGGAATAGTGTTGTCACTGCCGTCAGTTAACTTCGATCCATCATACATCAAGTTCTCCAACTTTACCAAAGCACCTGTATTGACAGCAGAGAGTTGATCCCAAGTCTTAACAACAGGATCTCCTACAGAACCAGGAGTAACTGTTAAACCAGGTGTAGCACTATTCAAAGAGGTCAATTCAGCAAAACCTTTGTACAACTGAACTTTACAAGCAACAGTACCGGTTAATACATCACCAGCATTAAAGCCATGACCGCTTCCGTAAATAACTGCACCATTCGTTCCATCGGTCAAGAATACGTTATTGCTGGTCTTT
>CADCBB010000014.1 GCA_902799555.1 uncultured Bacteroidales bacterium | reverse complement strand
AAGAGACTCCGTTGTAGCCTGTTCCCAGATAGCTGAGTGTCAGGTTACATCCGTTTCCTGCCGATTGAGGCGTAAAGAGGAATCCTTGTCCTGAGGTGGTCGATAGTCCGGCGGTGTACGCTGCGCTATAATGCTTGGCATTAACGAGGTTGTCCGGACCGAAGTTACCGGATTTCCATGACTTGGAGCCGGAAATAACAGCCATGTACTCTGCATCGGACCAGCCGGACGAAGGCAGGTTACACATCCAGCGGTCAGCAGTGGTTGGGTCAGCCATCATCGTATAGACAGACGAATAGGTCGATTTACCGATAATGAGCATGATGGAGCCATCTTTCCACTGGGTCTGGCTGTTGTCAAAATACATGCAACCGCCGGAGAAAGACCATGCGGCAAACAGTTTGCTGGTCATCAGTAGTGCGACCACAAAGAAGTAGATTCTTTTCATGTTTTTAAAAGTGCTTTTAGTGCAGTATAACAATCATGCGTGCGCTTTACGTTTGCGGAAGTAAATCACTCCCGCAAACGCCATAGCCATCAACAACAAGGGCAGCACAGCATCACCGACAGGCGATTCATCAGACTGGTGTCCCGGGTTTCCCGGCGTAATTATATCCTTACGCGGACCACTCGGAGCTTTAGCCGGTGAATAACTCTCGGTAGTCGTAGCAACACTGTTCACATCGGTAGCGCCTACCGCCGTCACTTGCGGCGCATAGTTACTGCCTGTGCCTTGCATTGCCGATGTGGACTGCCAATCTTGTGCCATGGTCGGCAGCGCTATAAGCGCCGCCGCCATGATTAATATTACAAACTTTCTCATATCTTTAACATTTTTTTAGTTTACTGGTTAACCGGTTATTGTAGGCGCTTGCCTTGAGCATCAAATATCTTACCCTCCTTAACGATGTACAGAATACCGTCAATCATCATTTTTCTGACTGCTGAATGCTGATCACTGACGGCATCAATACCCGTCGGCATCTGTTTGATCGGAGCAATCTCCAGCATAAAGCGGTCGCTCAAATCGCCCTTGCCGAGTGAAACGGTATAGTCAGAGAGTGCGAGGTTCGTGCGCGTGCCCGCGATATTATCTATAAGGACTACGCCGATTCCTTCTGTTCCTTCCGGAATAGCGAAGGTGTATTCGCCTGCCGCGGTGGTCTTCACGCCTACCGGTACAAGGGTAGTCTGATCGCTCATCGGCAATGTGTTACCTGCCGCAGGCAGATAGTTCTCGATAAGAGTGTAGATATTCGCCTTGCCTGCATTAAACTCTTTGCAGAGATCTTCGTCGAATTTAAAGCCTGCACTTATTTCCTCTGCATCTTTCATATTCACGAAGGTCTGGTCAACCATCTTCTCGTTCTGTTGCAACTCCAGACGGAACTCTGCATTCTGCGGTTTTTCTGCATATGCACGGCGCGCAACGATAGGTGACGGAGTCGGGGTAGCACTTGCCAACGACCAGTACAGATCGCCGTGGTACTGAACCATGTACGCATGCATTGCCTTGAACGGATAGGTCGTTCCGCTCTGTACGGTGTACGAATCATCAGTCATATTCCACTCATAGAGGAACGGCAGATCATTGGTGTACGGGTTGCTATTCCATGTAATAGTCTGAGTACCGTCTTCGTCCGAGGTAAGCGTTGCACCGTAGTTTGCATAACTCGGAATACCGATCATATTCCAGTGGGAGTCTGCTTTGGTACGGTCTTTATTGATATTGTTAACCGACTTATCTGTGCGGCGGTCGATGGTACACTCGTGCTCTGGCACAGTCGTATGAGCCGTAGTTTGGGTAATATTCTCTACATTCGCTGCGGACGGGAAGAAGAGTTCTACCTGCTCAATGTTGTTTGCCCAGAAGGTTGTGTTATTGTCCTTCATAGCATCAACATCTATCGCTAATACATAACCCTTACCTGCTTCCAATGTAAAGTTCGCACGTTGTGCCGGCATTACCATTTTCCAGAAGCCGTCACTATCTACCCAATAGCCGTTCGTCGCACGCTCCGCACCGTCATAGTACTCGATAATCCAATCCACGCCGTATGTACCAAATCCGAATACATCGCTCAAGTTCACATCGAACGGGAAGGATATCCAGTAGAGCGAACGCTCATAGATGGACTTCGGATCGCCTACCGGACTATGACCTCCTGTCTTCTCCTTGTTGTTCAGCGTCCAGCGGTTGAAGCGCATTACGCCATATACAGTATGTACTTCGGATAATGCTCCATCGCCTTCAAAGAGCAATTGTTGTCCTGCTCCCTGATGTTCACGAACGATCATCAAGTCGGCATTGATAGCAATGTCATCATTAATAGTACCGGACGGAACATAAGCTGTTACCAGACGGTTGGTCTTGAAGTCATAAACGATACGCATGGTGTGTTTACCGCTTGCATCGCCTCCTAATAACTCAACGGAGTCTGCTGCCGTAGAACCCGGACCGCCCTTGAAATACTGAATATTACTATTGTATTTCGCCGTCAGTTTGGCGCGGGCTTTAGTGTTTACCTGAATTTCACGCTCATAGACGAAGTTCTGGTCATCAATTAAATTGGCTTCATTAGGATTCAGTCCACTAATACTCAATGCGCTACCATCTTTATCATACATTTTTGAATCACCCTCCAGCACGAGGAATCGATCGGATACATTTGTTGAACCACCAATATACGCACGGCTTACCTTATTAGTCGATTGATTCCACATAAAGCGGATATTGGCACTCGCGCTATTCAATGCGCCGGCTGCGTCAATATTGGCGATAACCGTTCCGTAGTCCTGCGTCAGCGTATCGGTGATGCATTGGCTATAATCATTAGCAATGCAGAACTTCACATTCGTACCGTTGGTTACCCAGTGTGTGTAATAGTGGCTGTAGCCGGAGTTAGCTTCTGCATAGTCCGAATACGTCATCTGGTGATCAGAGGTGCGGAAGTTCTCCCACTTGGAGTTGCCGGCACAATCGGTACGGATGTAATAGTTACCGGTATAAGGCTCTATCTTCTCCACACTGATTGAACTTGCATCTTGCGTGAGGTGGAAGTTATATACACCGGACTCTGTAATGCCGCTAAGGTCAATTGTTCCGCTTGGCACATCCGTCCAAGTAACTACACCTGTACTTGGATTGATTGTACTGGCATACTGGAACTTCATGCCGGCATTGGCTCCGCCCGCTTTGCTGACATAGAACGAAACAATGTCCTTAGATCCTTCTTCCTTATGTATTGCGCGTGAGGGGTGATACCAGCCGGAAGTGTGTGCAGCTTTTGACCAAGTAGCCTCATCTGTATAAACGATCCGGTAGTCGTTCGCAGCAACAGGATAGTGTACTCCAATGAGGTATTTATATGTATCCACGCCTTTCTCCCCATAGTTCAGCGTAAATTCATAGTCTCCGGCAACAGAAGTCTGAATTCCTCCACGTTGACTTGCAGTCAGTCCCTCTGGATCTTCCTCGCCGCTGTCATTGATTTTCAGCACTTTGGAGTTATTTCCGTATACATTACCATCTGCACGGTGAATCTCATAGCCATACTCCCTATTAGCATTTAACTCAACTTTTACCGTCATCGGCATCGTCTTATCTCCGTTAAACTCAAAAGGAATCACTTGCATTGAACTTCCCGAACCGTAAGTTTTGCTATCATAAATATGTAGTGTGTAACCTGTGTTCTCCGGATAGTTCATCCAATAGCCTTTATTGTAGTAGTCTGCTAACTTATCGTTCATCTCAGTGGGTTCTATTCCCTCCAAAGGAACGAACATTGGCAAAGTGGTAGAGTAGTAGTCCCCACGGCGAATAACTTTGTTTTTAACATCACCAGTTTTCGCGAAGTAATGATAGCCATGCTGATCCAACTCCGTAAACGCCACATTAATATATGAAGCATTCACACCGGCAGCCTCAGCATCAAAGTAGAAAATATTCGTTCCTTCTATCTGCGTCATTTCTCCATGCAATCCTTCGCTATACGGAGTATCAGTGTACGTATCAGAAGTGTTAGCTCCTGTACCTTTATCCTTATCCCAATACGAACCATTCTTATAGAAATAAACATATACATTGCTCCAACCTAAAGTGTTATTGAAGAAGATCAGACGTTTCTTGGTGTACACAGCTGTCAGGGTTCCGTCGTAAACGGCTTTGATCTTGATAGTTGATGAAGTAGAAGTGGTTTTGTCTTCACCGCTACCATCTTTGATCGTCACACCGTCACCGGCATCCCAACGAGCAAAAGTATAACCCGTAATAGTAGGCGCAGTGATGTCGTCCGACCATGTCAGCGGACGGATTTCTCCCAGAACTTCCGAAGCCTTGATATTCAAATCACCGCACATATACTTGACTGTCACGTCATGTGCGCCGGCAACTTGGAAAGTAGTGGTGCGTCTGCTTAACTCGGTTCCACTACCACAGGTAGAACCGGTTTCCAGAACTGCCTGAATGATATACGTTGCACTCGCTGCCGGAGCCGTGAACGATACAGCATTACCACCCGCCGAGCTAAACTCTGGCTGCGAAGGCAGCGGAGTTCCGTTGCTATATTGCAACTCATAACATACTTTTGTTGTTCCTGTCGGCGTCGGTTCAATCGTCGGAGTGATCGTTATCGTCTCGCCCGGAGCAATAACACCCGGAGCTGCTACCAGATTGGTAATCTCCGCTTTCTTGTAGTACGCATACAAAGTTACATCGCCATCATGTTTCCATTTCTGGTCTCCATCTGTATAACCGGTAACAGAAGCAATCCATGTACCGTCACCGTTGATGACTTTCAGACCTTCGCCGTCATGGTCGGTATAGTAACCGTCTAAGGCATAACCATTAGCTGCCGTCGGACGGTTAGCGATAGTGGATGGTGCTGCATCAAAGGTGACGGAAGCAGATCCATCTGCGCCTGCAATCGTACCTTTGTTCGCCTCGTCAAGATCCAGCGTTACGGTATAACTCTTTGCGTTCCATGAAGCATAGAGATGGAATGTTGCGCTATTAACCGAAGTAAGGTTGCTTACGTTTGCTTCGTCGGCGTAATCCACAGTACCTGCATCAGCACGCGCTTTCGTTGTTGACCAACCACTGAAATTGTAACCCGTGCGAGTATAGGTGTTCGCCGTCAGGTTCTGTGCTACGTCATAGGTGAAGTCTTGATATACAGTTGACTCGGAAGCACCGTTGCGATGGAATTGTACTTGATACGTATTCGGCGTAAAGGTAGCCGTCAAATCAGCCGATTGGCCTGTCGCTCCTGTAGCAGAAATAGTCGTTGAAGCGGTATTTGTAGCAGAAAGAGAGATGTATTCGCTGCTCTCGCTCCAAATAGTACCAGCTAAATGATATCCGGTTCCGGGAACTGCGGTTACAGTGGGTTTAGTAGCTACACCAGCCGAAACAGAACTTACTGCTTCGCCGCTGGTGAATGTACCCTTACCTGTCGGACTTGCTACCAAGTTAACGGTCGTCATATTCTCCGTATAAATCGGATAAATGGTATAACGCGTTGAGGAAACCGTCAACGCAAAATCCTCATCATCAGTAGAGTACTCAGTTCCACTGGTTCCTGTATTATTGCTATACCATTTACTGAATGAGTATCCGGTGCTATTCTCTTGATGGAATGTAATTACAGTACCATCTTTAATTTTAGTATTATCCGAAACACTTGTCGAACTCGGACCTGTTGCCGTCAATGTCTCACAACCTGTCGTCTTTGCAAACCGCACGGCACGAGTCGGAGTATAAGAGATAGTAACAGCTATGTCGCTGGTACTCATTGTACCATCGGCCGAATAGGTAGCAGCCTCTTGCCAGAACGTATGCTCAGTACCTCCGATTGTAATAGTAGGAATGTAACCACTTTTGCCTGTTATCGTCACAGTAAAGGTCTCACCATTCGCGTATTGCGTAGTCTCAAAGACATTCGAACCTTTTGTAAACGCAGAAGTTGTCTTTAACGTTACTTTATACGTTCCTTTGCTTCCACTTCCTTCGTTGGTTACATTCACATTGTGGAATATCTGCGGATCTTGTACCCAAAGCTTCTTGCTGCTTCCTGTATTCACAACAATCCATACATCTGACAAAGCAGAACTCGGTTTACTTGCGTTCGATGTATTTGTAGAAAGTGAATAAATAGTACCCTTCGAGATAGTATTATTGTCGGTTGTACTTGAGCTAGTATTATATTGCGTAGAACCAGTACGCACTCTCCAATACTTATTAGTTGGTAAACTAGCAACCGGAATATAATATACTCCACTCATTCCACGATACGGATAGGTTAATTGGTCAGATGTCGGATATGGACTAGTTCCCCAACCACCAAAATTATCTCCTATCATATACCATCCCGATGCAACACCGAAGTTTGCTGTCAGCGTACCCGTTCCGGCACTACCATTACCCTTAAGGTTATAAGTAGTTGTAGAGGCAGAACCTGCTGTGTTTCCTGAATTCGTCCAATTATGGAACACTTTTCCAGACGAAGGAGTTGCTACAATTGTGTGACCGGTTGTAACACCGGCAGTAGTGGTATTGCCCGGAGTGAAAGCAGCGGCATCAAGTGTCAGCGTACCAGCGCCCGCAGGACTTACGTTCACCGTCACGGTCGTCATATTCTCCGTGGCTGCACCTGTAACTATTACGTTACCATTCTTCACGGTTACATTGGTACTCGCACTTGAAGCATCGTCAAACTCACCGTTCGCTGCTGGCGAAGCAGTCCATCCACTAAATGAGTAGCCAGAGAGCGGGGTCGCCGAAATTGCATACTTGGAATTTAATGTAACATCGGCATTCGAACCTGTGACACTACTGATGTTCGAACCTGCATTGACGGTAAGTGAATACGTTTGACTCCAATGGGCTGTTAAGGTTGCATCATCGTCGTAAATCCAATTACCATCTCCATCCGTATAATCACCTACATCGGCGATTAAATTTCCCTCATCATCTGTAAGTTGATCGCCTTCGGATGTCCAATAACCGACAAGATTCCAATCATCTTTGCTTGCGTGAGAAGAAATTGTCAACGCGCCATCACCACGTTGGATGGTAGCCGAACCGTTAGAATCGCCATCACCTTTATCTAAAGTGATAGAATAAGTCTTTTTTTCAAAACCTGCTGTTACTGTTGCACCGGTATTCGTTGCCTTGATAGTGGTCGAAGCTCCAGTAGAAGTTAAATCTGCAATGGTTACAGCACTGGTATTAGTTCCCGTCAGAGTCCATCCCGTGAATTGGTAACCCGTATTCGGAGTAGCAACTAATGTTTTAGTTGTAATATGGTTCACATTAGCTGTACTTCCTGCAGAAATAGTAGAACCTCCTACTGCTACCGTACCATGACCATTATGTGAGAAGGTCAAAGAATATTGTGTTTCCTTGAAGCGAGCAGTAATCGTCTTGGCTCCTGTAGCGTTGTAGGTATATGTAGTAGATGTAGATTTTTGTGTGCTTCCGTCATACCACCCCACAAACTCGTAACCTGTTGCAACGCTACTAACCGTATATGTAACCGTGGCAGTACGAGCCGCCGAACAAGATGTAGAACTCGATGCTGCAGCAATAGTGCCGCTAGTGCTTGTAGAGCTACTCGCACCATTTAACTTATAAGAAGAAACCTTAACTGTAGCGATTGATGCTGTAGATGTGCTATATGTACTTCCTCCGTTTGTTGAAAGCGTTTGGTTTAATGTCTGAGTATAGTTCAAAGCAGTGTATGTCTTCCCATCACCTAAATATCCAGCGGGGGATGAGGTTGTAATCGATGCATCATTAGCAGAACTTGAAGCATAGAACAGATACGTACTTCCGGAGTTTACACCATATGTACTTTTAGCTGTGTACTTTTTACCAGATGGTCCATATCCTTTCCGCTTATCGTAAGAATTTCCCTCGCAATTATCACCACTACCAGTCCAACCATAGTTGGCAGTGAAAGCAAAATACTTAGAATCTCCCCAAGAACCAGAAGAAATATAATACAAATTCGTATTAGGGATTTTCGTCATTGCATACCAGCAAGAGTATGAATCATGCGAAATAATGTAATCAACGGATGATAAACTATTTCCCCATCCAGACTGGGTCGCGTCAAAATAGATTTCTCCTCCACTAACACTTCCTCCCCACATCTGTCCCACACCGAGGGTGAGGAGCATGATTAGCATTGCCGCATAGCGGGCGAAGCGCTGCGGTTTTTGTTTTTCATGGCTATTTCTAGATAGCCATTCGATTAAGTTAATTTTTTTCATGATGTTTTATATTTTAAGTTTTTGTTAATTTCATCCTTTACGCGCGTACGCGCTCAGTATTATCTCAGTATTATATGGTATTATGTTTTGGGTATTTCTTATTATTTACATAAGAGAATTATATTAAACCATTTTGCTTAATATATTTTTCACAAGCCTCAATATTCCGAATGAATGTTGCTTCTTTTTTCGCATTCTCCCATCTTTCTTGAACTTTTCTTTGGAGTAAGGCTTTGTTTTCTTCACTCAAGTTTCCATTATTAGTGGTTAATACTGATACAACAAAGATGATGTCTTCAATTTCATTGATTAATCTTTGTTCAAAAACATCCTTTGCCTCTTTGATTATCTCTACCACAATAATCTCGGCTATTAGAAATGGAAGCAAATAATTCTCGTGCAATAGAAAATCACACTTTCTTGCACAATTGAACAATGTCTCCATATAACTCATTAACTCATCATAACTTTCACTTTCCTCTGTTTTTAACATCAATACAGATAACCACCATTTGTTGCCTTGGTGAATTCTTATAACTTGCTCAGTAGAAACATTGTTCGCGTCAAGCGGAGAAATATATGGATGAACTATTTCTACTCCGTTTAATCCAGAATTCTCAAGACAGGCATATACCGATCGCATCTGTTCCAAACTATCATCATCTAAATGCCACTGAAGATATAAATGTTCTTCATTATAAATCTTTTTACAAATATTTTGTATTATTTGTTCACATTGTCCTTTTTTAGATATTTGCTCATGAGAGATAAAGTATAGTATTGTAGCCAAGTTCTTATCTTCAATACTTATACCCTTAAAGTCATATACATCGAATGCTATTCTCTCAACTAACTGTAATGCTTCGCCATACCTTTTCTTATAGACACCTCTCATTGATTGCTTTTGGGTATCTTTAGAGCTCAGCCAAACTATCATTTCATCTGCGCTGAAAAAATCGGGCCAATAAGTTGATACTATATATTGGGCAAAACCTTGCTTATTTTTATTCCAGCCTTTTAATAGAGACACACCTATTTCCCTTTGCTCATCACTAAGATATTCGTTATCCGCATTTCTTTCTATAAAATCTTGTTCCTGCACAAACAAATCAAAGATTCTTTTGCGCATCAAGTAAGCGAATACTTTGCGATGATGCACATTATGCTTACTTTCCGCACTAATTATATCTATACAATCTTCTATAGTATGAATGCTATAAATCAACCTACCTTGTAATGGAACGTACGTTAATAGGTTATATAACTCAAGCCAGTATTCAAAATACAGATTTCTATTAATATAGTATAGTAGAGTGTCAACACTTTCTGGAAGTTCAGTATACGCGCCATCGTTATATATATTGATACGACTGATAATTTCATCATCGCTTAACTTTTCGTTGAAATCATCTTTGCAAACTTGTTCCCATTCTCTTCCTCTTAGATTTACATCCCGTGAGTATCGGATAATATATTCAAGTTTGAGATCTTTTAACAATCTACTAATATCTTGGGCTTTTAGTTCGTAGCCTAAATAGAAGCCGTGTTGCATTACACAATCACCCCACTTGTCAAGTTTTTCTAATGTTACGGGCTCGGCATCATCTATGTGTTTTTTCCCCACAAGAAAATATATCAATTCCAACAATAGACTCTGTTCTTTATAGTCATGTACACTAAATATTTCTCCAACATTTTCCTCCCTATAGTCGTTGACATTGGGCTCAGTTTCATAGATATACTTTACTTGTTCATTGAGCAATTTAGAATCAATCCGCTCCAAATTACCACAACTATATTGTCGTACAAAGTCTATAAGATCTAATTCGTTTGCCAAATTAGTTTCAGAACGAGAAGAGAATAATATTTTTATTTCCTTATTCATTTAATAATTTATTGTCTGCTATAACAATTTTTAGTATTTCCTGCTAAGATCCTATCTTCTATACATTTATTCATTTTACGTGTAATCAAGTTTACATCTTTAGAATCAACTATATGATATATGCCAAAATTTCTTTGTGGTTTTATTTGATCATCAAGTGAAGAACCTATTAAATATGCCTCCTTTTTATCTATAATTAAATATCTATCATGCCAATCATGTTTAAATGGTGAAGCAAAATAGCAATGAATATACAATTGAGGAGTAACCTCATTCCCTTTTAAAACACTTTTTATTTCGTCTGCGAATTCGTTTACTTGTGTCTCATATCTCTTATCCCAAAAACCTTCTGATTTACATTTTGTTATTATATTGATTGTTACACCATCGTTTATGACACTATCAAAAACTTGAGCAGACCTTTTTGAAAAATATGGATCCCAAATATCGATCCTACTTTTCGCCTCTGATAAGATATGTTGATAGAGACGAGGAAGTTTCCCTGCTTCCTTATCGTAGAAATAATAACTTCCTCCTTGATTTACGAATCCATAATCTTCAGAAGTTTCTACAGATACACTTTCTATGTCCTTATTATTAATCATTAATGTGATAAAAAATTTGCATCTATTTTGCAGTCTCTCATCTTAACCTTGAATATTGGATGATCAATAAATATTTCCCCATTCATATTTCATATATCGATTGCCAGCAACATATCCATTGTATCCTCCCTGCTTGGTGAATTTTTGCGTTACATTATCAAATTTATCTATACTTGCATAAATGATGCTTTTGTTCGTTGATGTAATCGCCATTGTTCTCAAATTTGCACGAATCCATTTAGCGACGTCTCTTGCTGACTGTGGAGCATCCAATTCGAATGTAAATCTCCCTATGCCAATGCCTTTTCTATACATAGCTCCCTTTCGCTCCATCCATCTCTCGAATTCTTGTTGGCTATTTATATGTCCTTGGCCACTAATTTGCGGATCTCCAAAATCATATACATATAGTCTAATTCGGTACATTTTTTTCTCTCTTCTCTTTTTATCTTGTTTTTGCTTTGCACATTTTGCGCTTTCTGCACTTTCTTTTTCAGGATATCTAGATTTCGAGATCTATAGATTCGTCGTCAATATCCCCTCTTCTCTTTTCTTGCAGCGAACATGCGTTCTTTGATCCCGCCTTGTTCAAGAAAAGTCTGTTCTACCTTTTTCAAATACGTTAATATCCCTTTATCTGCTTGGTGTATCAGCGTTAGTGCCACATTACAAAATTCCTCGATGCTCCACTTCTCATAGTAAGGCTGATAGCTCTTCAAATCATGATGATGATAGCAGTATTGTACCATCTTTTCATATCGCGGATGACCTTTCTCCCATAATTCTAATCTCCTCGATCGCAGTTGGTCTTCATAGTCCTCCATCAGCTCTAAGAGACTCCCCCTCGCGGTATTCAACAATTTTATCTCCATCTCAATGCTCGTCATTCCATCCGCTGTGCCTTCCACTACATTTTGCTTACCGCTGCGAGCCGCTTGCTCCATCTGATCTTTCGTTCGGTCGCCGCGTACGAGATAATGGTCTTGATACCAGTAGGTCATATCGTAGAGGATGATTCCCTTCTTGTAGAAGATGAGATTCCTATAATTGACCGCGTTTGGCAAAAATCCATTATTCGTCTCCATGATGGGTTGTTTTTGTCTAGAGCTCTAGATGTCTAGATTTCTAGAATTCTACTGTTGTTCTCTTTTTATCTAATTTTTGCTTTGCACTTTCTTCACTTTCGTTCTGGTTGGGCCTGGTTATTACCTGGATATTAACTACTTATTTCCTGGCTATTCTCCTTTAGTCTCCACAACTTCATCTATCTCATCACCCATTCACCCATTGAACTTTGGTACTTTCGCCTCAATGTGCTTACTTACAGCCATTTACAAAGAAATTCCAAAGTATCAAAGTTTCATCCGTCTCATCCATTTTACCCATTTTCAATAGTGACATCGCGTCATTCTCTCCTTCTTTTTGGGATCATTTTTGGTCATTTTGGACGAATCCCCCATTCACCGCCACGCACAAAAAAGCGGTAATACCTTGATTACTGATATTACCGCTTATAAATTCTTAATGATTCTTTCTAAATCGCTACACCTGTTCGCATTATGTCGTCATAAAGTGGAGAATGCTCCCCTGCTTCCATGATAACAGGCTCAATCAACGAACTTACTTGACGCGCTTGAGTCCATAACGGAGGAACAATTGAAAACCAGTCCCCCTGTAAATGTGGAACAATCACGGCTACATCTATATCGCTATCTACTGTAGCCGTACCCTTGCTATAAGAACCATAAAGATAAACCTTTGCATTCTTATATTTGGGAGCTATCGCCTCTTTAAATGCACGTACTATGTCTATAACTTGCTCTTTATCCATGATAACAACACATTGGTCTTTTCCAACATATCCTTACATACATTCTCGTTTAAGCTTGAAGCTAAAAGAGACTTATACTCCGGATAACGTGCTTCTATATTCATTGGAGTCATTCCATCCAAGAATATTCGTTGCTCTTCATCCATCAAGTCGTATAAACCCGACTTTTGAGCCAAACGAGTTAGGTTATGGATATAAGGAGGAGTTTCTAACGGCAATTTCTGCGTGTGATACGCTTTGATCGCTTTTTCAATAGATTGATGACACATAAAGGCCACATAAATCCATCGTTTCGATCTCAGAAGATCACCAGCCGTGGCATAGTCATAATCCGCCAAATCCAACCAATACTTTACTTTATCCATTTATTGTTTCAACTTTTGCGCCGCAAAAGTACAACAAAATTATGACATGTGCAAATTTTTCGAGCAAAAAAGTTGAGTTTTTTGCATTTTTACGGTAATATCAGTATGTCAAAGATCTTTTTGCCTCGTTTTGAGCCTGAGGCCGGGCTATCTTCTCTTTTTATCTAATTTTTGCTTTGCTCTTTCTCGGTCGGCTTAGTCCCGTAGTTGGGCCTGGTTATTACCTTGATATTAACTACTTATTTCCTGGCTATTCTCCTTTCGTCTCCACAACTTCATCTATCTCATCATCCATTGAACTTTGGTACTTTCGCCTCAATGTGCTTACTTACAGCCATTTACAAAGAAATTCCAAAGTATCAAAGTTTCATCCGTCTCATCCATTTTACCCATTTCAATAGTGACATCGCGTCATTCTCTCCTTCTTTTTGGGATCATTTTGGGTAATTTTTGACCTATGTGTACAACAAAAGCAACAACTCCTTTTGGAATTGTTGCTTATAGAAATGATAGTTTAGATTGGTTATTTACCTTGGAAGAGTTCCTTATGCGTACCGGTATTGGTTAACAGCAATGTGAGTCTCTTATCATTCTGACGCCACACCAATAACCAATCTTCCTCGATATGACACTCCCAAAGCCCGGCATATTCTTCGTGAAGCATGTGGGGTTTATATGATTTCCGGCACTGAGCCATTCTCTTCCAATAACTCTACAACATCCCTAAGGAGTTGCATGTTACGGCCATTTTTCTTACAGCGTTTGACATCTTTGTCAAACTCCTGCGTGGTACGAAGAGTATACATGACTTAAATGCCTAAAGCTTTACACATCTCATCTGCCGAAGCATATGTCGTTACTCGGCCGGCTTCAATATCATCAAGAGCACGATCAATCGCATTCTTCTTCTCAATCTCGAAACCAAGAGCTTTCATAATGGCCCTGAAACGCTTCGCCTCAAAACGCGGCACATGAACTGTCAACCGCTCATACTGATCTACTGCTACTGCTTGCATATCAACCTCCTTTCTTTACCTTTGACGCTGCAAAGGTACTGCTTTTTTATGAAACCACCAAATTTTTGGAGCAAAAAATCAACTTTTATGTTAATTTTCTATCATTTCTATAAGTACACAATCTGTCAAAGACCAAATACACCAATAACGCCCGGTTACCCGAGATCATTGGCGCGTTTGGTCTAATTACTATATATAAAAACCTGCGAAGTTTTGGAAGCCCCAAACGGCATTTACACAAAATATGCGGCAAAGATACTACAAAAAATTGGAATATGCAAACTTTATTTTACAATTTTGATATTTTTCTACAAATTTTCAGTTTTTCCGCCCAAATTGGCCCAAAATGATTCAAAAACGATTAGGGGATTAGCGAATAACCGGATTTCTCAAATGCTCGATCGCAGGAGTCATCAAGGATGCAGTCTTCGAGAATTAGGTTTTGGCAATAACAGAGCGGCTGCGTACCGAAAATGCGACAACGAACGAGACGGAGATTTTTGGAGTACCAACCGAGGTATTCGCCTTTGATTTCAGAGTCATAAACAGTAACGTTTTCGGCCTCCCAGAAGGCGTCTTTGGTATCGAGAATGGCGTTGTGAATCTCGATGTTTTTTGCGTACTGGAAGATGTACTTGCCTTGCAATCGGATATTGCTGATCTGCAACTGGTTAGCACGCATAAAAGCATACATTCCGTTCTCCATTTTGAATTCGGAAATTTGTCCGTTTCGGCAGTACCAGAAAGTCTCTGCGCCATTGGTGATTTTTATACGTTCGAGTCTCAACCCGTCTATCTCACGAAAGGCCTTCGGGGCATCGATAAGGCAGTCGTACAAACGCAGATTTCTGTCGTACCACAACGGTGCCCTATCCGACTCCGCGAAGTGACAATTTCGGCACTCCACGTCCTCGCATTCCCAGATGACGTACATGCCCTCGAACTCGCAATCGACGGCCTCAATCCGCCGCGATTCCTTCAATCCCGACTCGCCTTCACCGATGGTGACGCGAGATAGCTGGAGATCACGGGAGGCGTACAAGGGGCGCTCGCCATCTACATATTGATCAGAGATTTTCATTCTTCAATCTTCATTCTTCACTATCCGTCACTTCCTCAAACGGCAGTTCCTCCACATCTTTCTTCGGCTGCTCCGACAGGATATAATCCGAAGCACGTTCCTTCGTCACCACCGAACGTCCCAGCCGTTTCTCCATCGTCTCACGCGCCTCACGAGCCACGCTGCCACCTTCCTGCGCCACACGTTTGCTCTCCTCCATCGTCTGCGGATTCGATTGCCGCGAATACTCCGTCGTCGCCACTTCCGCAAGCGTGTTCAGCGCCAACTCGATGTTCGTCATGTTATCGCGCAAGTTCTCCTTCGTTATGCCTTTGAACTTCTTATATTGTCCTGTTGTCATGCCGCTCCATGCTTGCGTCAGTACGTTCGTCAGTATCGCAAAATCCTTATGTTCCGTGATTCCGCTGCGTTGCCATTCATCCGTCAACTCCTTGCGCATCTCGATGGAACGCATCCGTTCGTTGATCCATTTGTCCGAATACCCCTTGCGTCGATAGTCCTCCACAGCCATCTGGAACGTCAGTTCCGGATCGATCATCTGATCAATTCGCATCTGCCCCAACTCAGCCAACCATTGCTTTACCGGCTCTGCTTTCTTCGACGGAATCGACTGAATAATACGGAATATGCCCTGTAAATCAGCAGCTTGAGTCTTATATCGTTTGCCATCAGCAGCTCTCATTTCAGTAGGGGGACAAATTGTCCCCCACCTGGATTTCAACTCTGGGTCACGACGTAACATCTTCTTTATATAATCGCGCGGATTAACACTATCTGTCAGCACTTGTATAATGTCTGCCACAGAAAAATAATACTTCTCTTGCTCTTCATCCCACACGATACGCACTTGCTTACCTTCAAACAATTTGATTACCGATTCGTTTGCCATAATATCCGTTTTTTATTTAAGATGCACTCTCCAAGGTGCACCTTTTTACATTACGTGCACTTTTCACGGTGCAAAATTACAACTTTTCTCGAATATTTGCAAACATTATCGCGATTTTTTGAGATTTTGGGCGATTTTGGGCCAGATTACTTGTACAAATACCGTTTGAGGGTTTGTTTTTCGGTTTTCTGGAGCGGCACGTCCGTTATCTCGACATCATAGAGCTGAGAATACAAGGGCAACTCTGGGTTAATCGTCCGAAGCACGCGTCTACGTATGTCCGTATCGGCCACAACGATCGCCACTAATTTCCCATCTCTCGCCAGGACAATAGACTCTTTCACTTCCGGCAGGGCGTTGATCTTGCGCTCGATATCCTCCGGATGGATGTTTTCGCCATTAGGCAACACTATCATATCTTGCTCAAGACGGCCAGTGATGAATAAGCGTCCTGCGAAATCCAAATGACCTACATCTCCTGTATGGAACCAACCATTTGCATCTATTCTACGTCTTGTAGATTCCTTATCCTTATAATAACCGGACATAAGGTGTTCGCCTCTAAATAGGATCTCGCCATCTTGGGCTAGAGGATCGTCTGATTGGATTGTTAACTCACAAAGATCTACCACTTTGCCACAACATCCTTGCACTTCATCGAACCATTCGTCATAGCAAATGAGCGGTCCTGCTTCTGTCATTCCATATCCAACAACAAACGGGAATTCTATGCGACGGAATATTTGTTCCACCTTAGGATTCACTGCTGCTCCACCGGTAATAAGCCATTTTACATTCCCACCAAACGCTTGCTGCAATTGCTGGTAAAGTTTTTTTTCTATTGATTTGCATACTATTGGCATATGCCATATACACTTAATGATTGGCCGTTCAAGAGCAGGAAAAACATTAGCAGCAAACATTCTTTCGAGAACAAAGGGAACGGTCATTATCATACACGGCTTAGCCACAGCATAAGCCTTGAATAATGCAGCAGAAGACATGCGTGGTATAAAATAGACATGCGTTCCCCCGGCGACTTGATACAAAAACTCTATCGTCAAGCTAAAGATATGGGCAAGCGGCAATGAGCATACCTCATTTCTTCCCACATGAGTTGGGATATTCTTTTGTGTATATGCGATATTTGCTGATAAACTTCGATATGACAACATGACTCCTTTCGAGCCACTTGTAGAACCGGAAGTGAAGCAAATCATGGCGAGATCGTCAGGTTCTCCGTGCGAGAAATGACAATCTCGATTTATGATTTTTGATTTATGATTTATGATTCGGATTTCTCTTCCATGCAATATCTGCCATTTGTCGAGACTTATTACATGCTCGAGTTTCGGAAGGGATTGAGATTTTAGTTCATCCCATAACTCAATATCTGTAAAGAGCGCTTTTGCATCGGAGAAATCAATTTGGTGCGCAATATCTTCGGGTAATTGAGAATGCAAGACTGTAACCACTACGCCTTGATAGGCAGCAATAGCGAGATAAACGATTGCCCAATGCGCAGAGTTAGCACCGCAAATGGCTATATGATCACCTTTTTGCAAACCTAGTTCATTGAACAATCCGCCTAAACGCAATATCTCTCCATACATCTCGCCATAGGTATAATGATTGCCGCGCGAGGTGTCTTGCTCGGTACCATATTCGGTGAGATAGAAATCTGTTAATGCCGGACTATCCCAGTTCTCATTGATGGTTCTTGCTAATCTATCTAAATAATGCTCAACCATTCTTTTCGATAAAGTCGTACAAGTCTTGGATGGTAACCAGCGTTTTAATAGCGCCGCGTTCCGGTTGGAAGCCAAAGGTACGTTTGATGAAGATGGCGGTCTCTACGGCATCGAGGGATGTCATTCCGAGATCACGTTTGAGTTCTGCTTCGGGTTTAATTACGCTTGGTTCGAACTCCAAACGGTCTGTCATAAAGGTGTTTACCTTTTCTTGAATTTCTTGCTTTGTCATAATTATATCTTTTTAAATACTAATGCACTATTCGTTCCACCCATGCCGGAGGAGTTGGATAAGACGGTATTGATCGGAGCATAAACGGTCTCAGTAACGATATTGAGGTCTTTAGCTTCGTCGATCTTACGCTCTAAATTAATATTTGGTGCCACAAAGCCGTTCTGCATCATCAGAATCGAATAGACTGCTTCGCTTGCTCCTGCCATCCAGTTCTCATGCCCGGTCATCGATTTCGTTGACGAAATCATCGGACTTTTCGTGCCATCAAACAATCTCGTCAGGGCTTTAGCTTCTTCGATATCGCCAGCGATGGTGGATGTAGCATGGGCATTGACATAATCTATGTCGGTAGGTTGCAAGCCGGCATCATCCAATGCGCGCTTCATGGCAATATATTCTGCATCTGCTGAAGGCATGGATATTTCGTCATGACCATTCGACGAGAATCCATATCCGCACACTTCTGCAAGGATAGTCGCCCCTCGTGCTTTCGCATGCTCATATTCCTCTAATACCAATGCCGCAGCTCCACCGGAAGAAACCATTCCATCGCGATCTCGATCAAAAGGTCTGCTTGCATGTGCCGGATCATCATTGCGTAAAGAAAGCGCTTCTACCGCATCAATAGAAATGGCTCCTCGCATATCAATTTCCACACTTCCTCCCACCAATATCATAGACTGTAAGCCGGCACGAATAAATGTAGTTCCGATTCCGATAGCATGACTTGAACTAGCACATGCTGCACCTATGCAACAATTTATTCCTCTTAAATGAAATATCGTAGCCAAGTTCATCGTCACCGAAGATGTTTCTCCTCGGAATAATGCAGAAGGTCCTACCATAAGTGAATCTCTATATTGAAGCATCACCTCATAACTATCAGCCATTCCACTTATAATGCCATCATTACCAAAAATAATTCCCACCTCGTTAGCATCCAAATAATCTTTGTTTACTCCTGCCTGTTCAAAAGCCTGGCGAGCCGCCATAAATCCATACTCGGCATCTTGAGACATATTAACACGATATCGTCTATCCAACAAAGATTTTAGTTCTGGGCGCGGCACATTACCTACTAAACAACCATGTAATCCCACTTCGAGGCGCTTTGGATCGTATATAATACCCGATTTGCCTTGTTTAAGGCTCTCCGTGACGGTTTGCAAGTCTTGCCCAATGCATGACCAAATTCCCATTCCTGTTATTACTACACGTTTCATTGGAAGTATTTAGTTTTTATAGTACGGCTCCATTTATGCCTATGACTTGTCCGGAGATATAATCCGCACGGTTGCTACAAAGGAAAGAAACCAAATATGCAACTTCTTCTGGTTTACCCATACGATGCATAGGGATTTCATCAGTTCGATCCTTAATTCCTCGCGCTATTCCTTCCCGTTGCATATCCGAATAAATTACTCCGGGAGCCACAGCATTAACTGTAATACGTTTCGGCGCAAGTTCTTTTGCTAAAGATTTTGTTGCTCCGATGATTGCTGATTTCGAGGCTGCATAATTGATTTGCCCTGGAAAACCGGCTTGGCCGCTTATAGAAGAAATATTAACCACTCGTCCGTGATGATTCATCACCATGCCTTCTATCACGCGGCGAGTGCAGTAGAAAAAGCTATTGAGGTTCACGTCAATCACACGATGCCACTGCTCCGGCTCCATCATCAGCATAATCTCATCATCCACAATACCGGCATTATTGACTAACACATCAATATAATCGTCCGGATGAGCAGCAAACCATTTATCAAGGGCCGCATTGATGGCATCGGGTTGGCTGACATCAAACGGCATAAGTTCCGCCTCGCCTCCGGCTTCTTCGATGAGGTGTTTCGCCTCCTCTGCCGCAGCGTGATTGGATTTATAATTCAGCAGGATAGAACATCCGTCTTTTGCCAACTCGATAGCGATTGCTCTTCCTATTCCTCGGCTTGCGCCGGTTATTAATGCATATCGTTTCATATATTCGATTAACGATTATTGATTTTCGATTAGGGAATTAGGGAGATCCAAAATGATCCGCGCCTCATCCGGATCCATATACGCATTCGTCGCCTCCAGATACGCATGCGCAGTCTCATAACTCTCGCACGGTATCCGAGCCGCGTAACCTTGCATCTTTTCCACCACTTGCACCAGTGTCGACACGTCCCGCTGATGGCTGAATTTCTTCAGCGCCAATATATAATCGTCACGGAACACGTTCGGTATCAGCACTTTAGACTGTCTCGCGCTCACCAACTCCGCATTCATCATCACTCGCGACATACGTCCATTCCCATCGTTGAACGGATGCACTTCAGCCACAATCAGATGCATCATTATCGCCCTTGCCAACGGATGTTGCAACGCGTTATACAAGCCAAACGCCTTCAACAGCGTCCCGCGAACATACTGATAATCTACGAAATACGTCTCTCCCGCATGATTATTCTGCATCTTGAATTGCCCCGGACTCTTAGCCGTTCGTGCCTCCAGTAGCACCGCATGTCGCGCCTGAAGCATCCGGATAAACTCTTCCGCACTCCCGGGCACACGCTGCATCTCCACTTTGTTCGACACTATCGCATACGTCCCCAGCACATCATGCGAATCATCATTGCGCATCGGCAACGGACGTCCCGTCGAGATGATGGTATGCGCATCCTCTATCGAAAACTCCGTCCCTTCGATGTAGTTCGAGAAATAACTCTCAAAGAACGCAAAGTTCCGGAACTCCCGGTCCTCCCATTGCTTATTCTCCACGTTGCGGAACTCATGATTCGCCAAACTCGCAAACGCATTCTGCAGCAGGTCCATCCTTTCCGCATCGTACGGATCACCCATCGCTCTAGCCAGCGTCAATGGCGATTGCAGGATCGACGAACTGTGCGTACTCAGTATCGCACTGATCAACTGATTCAACCGCTCCATCTCGCGTTCCATCCCCAGTCGCCCGGCTGTGGCACGTGCCTCGTCGCGTAACTTGTTCAGCGCCTCTTCTCCGTTCACACGCACCATCTTCTCCAGCTTTTCCTCAATCACGCGCTGACTCAGGCATTTCTCCGCACCCTTGCTTTGCTTCGACACCTGCATGTTCTCCAGATAGGCACGAGCCTGATGAGCCATGTATAACCCATCCACAAACGGTATATCCCGCTCATCCACTTTCGGACCTTCCAACAGATGCACTGTGATCCCAGGCAGACTTACCTTGCGCGTGTATTTGTACGTCAGATAGATATCCCCTTGACTCGTTGGCTTGCACTCGAAAGCCGTACGATGACTCAGTATCGCACCGGGATACAGCCTTCCGATGATGGGGAACAGATTGCGCTTGACGATGTCCGCATCCTGTGCTTCAAAGTTCGTCGTGTAGATCTTCGGAGCAATACGCCGAATCTTGCCCAGATCCAATAACTTCGATATCGCAGCCGAAGACTTCTTATCTTCACCGGCAAACACCACTTCCCGCAGTATCTGATAAGCTAAATCCGTAGGATTTTTTTCCATGATCTCTCAATTTTGCTGCAAAGTTACGGATTTTTTTTGACTTACACAAGTTTTAGTCAGATTTTTTTGTATTTTTATGGATTTTTTGAGATTTTTGGGCGATTTTTGACTAATTCTCCCACGGATCTAACGGATTTTCATTCGATCAAAGGGTCTCCTACTTTGATGTTTTTAGGGGTAATCTTGGGCGCACGACCGGGTTCGAAGAAGAGAACGACATCGCTGCCTCCGAATAGAAACATACCCAACTCATCTCCTTGACGGAGCATGAGTAAGGATTGTTCTTTGTTCATTGTAAATTGTTCATTGGTAAAGGTCCATTGAACGGAACTAACCTGCTGAACACCGACGGGGACGACGGCTATCTTCCCGTACGCGCGCGTATCTATAATAAGGACTCCGCGGGTCTCCAACATCTGGAAATCCGTTACACCGCACTGCACATAACGATACCTACCCTGCTGTTCGTCCCAGATGATATCTCCGCCTCCCGCGTGAATTCCTTGAATCGTGCGACATTCCAGCACCGCACCATCGCATGGCATATGGAAGCGATGATAATCAAAGACATCCAGGACGATATGCATCGTCTCGCCACCGGCGAATGTGTCACGATAGGCGCTATCGCCCAATAGGTCAAGCCAGTTAGCTATCGTCGCTGTCTTGACGGGAGCGGACATAATCGCTCCGTCGCACGGAGCAATAAATTTGAAATTTGAAATTTGAAATTTGGAATTGAGCCTGCGGGCAAAAAAGTCATTCCAACTATGCCAGTTATCAGGCGATTCGTAGCGGTCGGTAGCTAGTTCGAAAAGCGGATCGGAGAGGGCGAGTTTGTAATAGTCCTCATTCCAACTCTCCGGACTACTGAGCCATTCGCCCCATGCGATATTGTATTCCTTGAGCCATTGCGCTATACGAAGTTCGTACTGCAAGTCGCCCAAAAGGAAATAGAAATACCCGATATTCTGGTCAATGCGCCGGAAGAAAGAAGCATCCTCGCCAATATCCATTGTCTGCCAAGGCATCTGATGGGCAAAGCGCTCCACATATGCGCACCAATCCTCTATCGTCCGCACTGGATTGGTCTCCTTATGCGGATTCTCGACAGCCGCTTGTTGCAGACGCTGCTCCAACAAAGCGCGCAACTCACCATTCACTATTAACTCTTCACTATTCACTTTCTATAAGCCATTCAATATATTTTCTGACTAAAGCTGCAAAGCGACGTATGGATTCAGGTTTATAATGGGTAGCGGAATAGCGATAGACCAATTGAAACGATTCTGCTTTTTCATGAATCTCAACGTCCAATAATGCATACGCATATTTCTGTGGAGATGCAGGTAATATTTCAACAGGAAAAGGAATAGATTTTTCTATCTCTTCATTATTAAGCATGTGTAGCACATTGACAGCATAGTTCCACCGTTTAGAATATGGGGATGTAAGTGTAAAAGGATAATCGCTATGCGCTATTCCAGAGCGGATTTGATTGCGAGCTTCGCGAATGACCGATTCTTGATTCTCGATTTTCGATCTTCGAATATGGAAGGGAATATCACGATGAAGGCTACCAACGATACGTTGTTCTTCCGGTTGTTCACGTCCTTCATACGCCCACGTGAGCGCTGCTTCGTCCGTGCCACAGTATTCTGCTATAGCAAGAGCAACACATGATGCAAAAATTCCGTCCAATGGAATATAATAATTCTTTGCTAAAGACTGTATTTGAAGTTGTAAATCTGAGTAATCCACCACAAAGAGTCCTGGTTTCATCGGAAGAATCGTCGTCAACCATCTACGATCTATCGTTGGACGAACAGGGACATTTTCATCCGAGAACTCATGTTCTAACCACTCTCGACATGCTACGTAGTGTGGCTCTGATTTGTGCTGTTCATAACGCACAACATATCCCCAATAATCATCAGGTTCCAATGATTCTCCTCTATATGCCCGAAAGAAATCTTCAAATACAATCTGTTCGCTTCGCGCATCCCCCAATAATCTACTCCATTTAGCATCACCGTATACATCGTTCCCGGATTTCCACATCCGCACATCATGATACTGACCATGCAATACATCGTCTAATTGACTATCCCGCTGCATACCATGCCTATCTATTCTTGAACGCAAAATCGGATGGTTATCTATAGCAGAGCGCACTGCTTGTCGTAAACGCTCTTCCTGTGATGCGCCATTTGGCCATCGCCATTTCATCTCAAACCAATACACACGAGGCATCCATCGCGTACTATCATATACGAGTTGGGAATATGGAAGCAATGGATATTTGGATTGACGTTGGGTCATTGATGACAGGTGATTAAAGAAGTGACGAATCGTTTGATGCTATCTTTAGCAAAAAGAATCACATAGGCTACTCCTAACACCAAGAATGCCGGGTCAATAAGCATATGCGGCCAACATGCAAGAACGATGATACCTGTTGCAAGTAAAATAGCATACGGAAGCGCCCAATAGCGATGCCAACGCCATAGAAGCAAAGGCAAAGGATTAAAGAGCACCATCAACATATATGCTGATTCGGAGAAATGAGGCATAATTATCCAAAGAAAAAGCAAATGTATGCCATATACCATTTGACCTATCAACATCATCCAATCCCAATAAGGATATCGTGTAAAAGCAAAAACAATCGTAATTAAAAGTACAAGGATCGCTGCAAAAATAGGCGTAAACCAGGGCTTCGTATTATCCATTGGGGCTCCTTCAACAATATCTCCCATATAGGTAGCGAAAGGTTGCCCGTTAAATGTTGCCTGTTGCCATACCTCTGCCAAATCAGCGGGGATGATTAGTTTCTCATCTATTGGAAATTCATTATCTGCTTTGTTATCCGTAAATATCATGTTGGATAAACGCAACCATGGCTTATTCTCCAATGCTCGATATCCAATTTCACGACGTGTCATATGTTCCATTTCTGGGTTGGAGGCATAAACAATCGGCTCTTTGTCAAGTGCTTTCTTTACATATCTTACTACTGTGATGGCACAGCCGTATTTATTCAAATCATGTCGCAATGAGATTTTATTGGTAGTATGGTTATCCATAATTTCCCACAGGCGCTGCTCTGCCTCCGGCGGCATATTCAATCGATATTCGTGCACAGAGCGATTCCATTTCCTATAATCTTCCAAATAGCCATCTGTCTGATAACGGAACATTCCCATCTTTGTTTTTCCGCTCAGATACCGATACATATTGTCATTCACGCGCTCACCTTCGTAAGTAAAACAATAATCCAACCCGAAAGTCCGACATTGGAGTCTTAGAAAAGCGTGACCGGAAGTACCTAAAGCATCTTGAGAATATGTTGTCGGATCGGCAATACACAGACTCACTGTCACAAAATCCGGATCTAAACGGTCTATCGTGTCATTAAACCCTTGCGCAGCATTCCGCTCCGCAACCGTAAGTACTTTCTCCTGCGCCCATACTACAGTAAAGAAAGCAAGTAATAAAAATATACTATTTAATCTTTTCATATCCGGTGCAAAGGTACAACAAAAAATCGACATACGCAAGTTTGTATGCCGATTTTTTGCATTTTCGTCAATTAGAAGACCGGTGTGCGGCGTTTCGGTGCACCGGGATGACTCGGATCCGGCATTGGTGTATCCACCGGAGCAACCGGACTGGACATCAAAGCCCCGTTTACACTAATCTCAGTTACCTCGATAAGAGGCTTCATATATTTTTTTGTTTTCATAATTCTTCCTCCTTATTTTACGAGTTGACCATCGATAGAATAAACCTTATCACCACGGATAATGAAGACTTGATTATTGATGAGCACCTTGATAGCCGTAGCCTCTTTGCTATCCACTACTGCCTCATCCACACCGGTATGAATCTGCGGCACTTTCGCGCTGATACGCAGACCATAGTTAGCATCGGTACCCTTGTTAAGGTTAGCCACATAAGCACCCTCGCTGAGGTTCCAGATTGCCTCACCGTTGTAGGTAAGATAGAGATTATAATCCCCTGCCGCATTCTCACGCTCGATAGCGATGGTATAGTTACCATCCTTCGGCACGAAGATAGACATCGGGAAGGTCGTTGCTTCATCCTCAGGAACTACTGCATTGACGCAGAGTCTCGCTTCATAGCGATCAATCCACATCTGTGCAACCTTCGCACTAACTCCAAACTTCACGAGGTCCTGACCAATGATATATTCGTCAGTCTCTTTATCTTCATTAAGCGCGACACTCAAGTGATCGGCATACTTGGTTGCACCTGCAGCCTTAACGCTGACCTCATACTTGGCTGGAATAGCCTGTGCTTTCGCACGGCGTACCGGAGCATAGGAAGCACCATTAGCAACCACGATAGACTTAGCCGCCGGAGCCTGTACATAGATCGGCTCGCCGACTACCAGTTTATGATCGTCCAAATCGAACCAATCGTAACTATCATCAGCCGAGTTATAACGCTGAGCCTGAGCTCCATCCGATCCGGCATTAACATACGCATGGAAGAGCGACGGGTTAGCAATTGCATTCCAGTTAGCATCGGTAGCCGTTGCGGACGGATATGCTTGTACACTCGTTCCGGTAGTAAGCAGCGGTTCTTGTACTTTCTTGCGGAAAGTTATCTGATTTGCCGACGTTCTCAGCAATGCGATCATATAAGCCTTACCCGGCTCCAAGATCTTCTTCGTGCTGAGGTTCTTCATATATACCCAGCAAGCGGGAACCTTACCCTGCGCAGCACGTACAGCACCGTCGTAATAGCAGATCTCGATGTCAGTACCCAGTACAGCCGGTGTCGAGGATCCGTTAAGATAGATACCACCATTCGCCTCAACGCGCCAAGGAACAGCTACGCAGTACCATGTGCGGCTTGCGAAATCTTTACTCAGAACGAAGTCTGCATTACCATAGAGCGTAATATTATTCGCATTGATAATTTGACCAGAATGCGCTACTCCATCAGAAGTAAGTGTTACATCCATATAGTCGGTTGCAGACGCTACAGTTTGCGAGCCATTAATACCAACCGTCAGGTTCTCCGGATCCTCTTTAGCCGATTCCTTAACAACTGCTGTTAACGTGATGTCGCCGTTTATGGTCACCGAACCGAGGTTTGCACCACCAGCGCGTTCCTGCCATTTTACAAACTCATAGCCCTCAGCCGGAGTAGCAACAATACTGACGCTTGTACCGTAATCATAGATACCTGCACCCGTGAGCGAGCATTGACCAGGGAGGTTACATTGCAGTGTAACAGTGTATTTGTTCGTTGTCGGCGTGAAGACAGCCTGATAGGTAGCTGCTGCCTGAACTGTTTGAATTTGCGGTGTCCATGCAAATGAATAGGTAAACTCTGCCGTATTCGCTTTGGTCGGAGTAGCGGAGCAAACCGGTGTTTCACCATACGCATAGTCATGACGCTCTATCTCGCTACCGTCCTCATTTTGGAAGATAACGGTATATTTCTTAGCCACCTCGGCAAACTGAGCCACATACGTTGCATCCTCGGTAGCTGCTACCAAAGCAGGTTGCCAACCGGTGAAAGAATAGGTAAACTCGCTCGTTGCCGGTTTTGTGGGCTCTGCTCCGTCATATGCCGGCATTTCATCCTTATTGACAGTATAAACAGCATCCGTAGTACCATCCTCTTGTTTCAAGAGTGCGCCGTCATAATTTCTAAACGTGATATCAAATTTCGTAGGCGGCTCATCCAACCATGTCGCCTCATAGGTTTGATCTCCGGTTACAGGACCAACAGACGGATTCCATTTGAGGATATGTCCGGTCTTAGTGGGGACATTGTTACATACCGGCACTTCGTCACGCACCAAGAAATGGCGTTCAATTTCCGTACCACCTTCCTCGCAGAAGATAATCGTATATTTACGCTGTTTTTCTTTGTATGTTGCTGTATATGTAACATCTTGCGTCACAGGACCGAGCGTAGGACTCCAGCCGGTGAAATCGTATGTATAATCCACATTTGCCTCACGCGTCGGGTTGGTACCGAGGAATTCAGCCATTGTACCATAAGTGACGGAATAAGAATCTACCAAATGTCCTTCTTTATCAGTCGTTTGAATAATGCTTCCGTCCCAGTTCTTCCATGTGATGGTGAATCGTTTCTCATCCCATCCTCCTTCATAACCGATTAAATCATCATTTTCGTCAAAGAGCATCTTCTTTTCAGGATTCCACCAATAATAGGTATCATTATCCTGATGCACACAATGATAATAACCATCCTCTAGTTCAACCTCCCACCATTGGCAGTTATCCATCAAGATGAACAATCTTCCCTTTCCGGCAGCATCGCTAAATGTATGATCGCTATTACCGGAAATAACGGTTCCTGTTTTTGTTGCTTGAATAGCGACGTAATCCGCTGGCTTCGCATAGAATCTTCCGTAATTATCCTTCATAAAGCACGGATTATCCTCATCTACCTGCATCAAAGTCCACTCATTGTTGATATAGCAGTAAGATCTTCCAGCCGCTGTCTCAGCTGTTGCAGCATAGGCATGCTCTGCACCTACACCGTTCTTCAACTGCGCAGACGCACATGCCGCTTTATGATACCCATTAGCACCATCTGTTTCTGCTATCGCATTGCGCGCTCCCTTGACTTGCCAAATATACTCTACATATTCAGCCGATTTAGCTGCTCGTGTAAAGGTAAATGTGCCGGCATCTTCATTTGTAGAATGGATATTTGCGCCTTCTCCGGTTGTAAAGATATATCCGTCATTCGTATCAAAAGTACCATGTACGTTGATACTTGCATCCGGCAGATTCTCCAAATCACGCACGCTCGGTTGACCTCCAATAGTCGGCGAATACTTCAATGCTCGTGCCTTTGCTCCCATTGCATATTCGTCCCATTGATCAGCATCGTAGATATAGAGCGAACCTGTATATTCATTTTTAACCGGATGCTCAGGATCTGTATAGTCGTAGTCAGTATAAATAGAGACCACAGCTTCCTTATCCACCTCCACTTCTGCACCAGGAAGCAACTCAGTATTCTGCGTAAAGTCCATCTCGCCCGATAACAGATGTATCTTCATATTATGCGTAAGAGGCAATACAAACTCTGCTGAGTTCATGGATAAGTTATAACTTGCCACTTCTCCTAATTTGATTACCAGAGACCCTATATGAGCACTATTGTTTACTTCATAAACCTGTAGGTCATTAGCAGCATCATACCATTTACGCACCCATGTATTCTCGGCATCAGCCTCATTACCCATCAAGAAGATAGCTTGATCTACGCCGGATACACCTACTACATTGATATCATTAGCAGTAGCAGTAAACGCCACACCAAATGTTACAGACACTGCAGCGGTTGCAGTCAGTCGAGCACCAGGATGATACGTTACTGGAGCTTCTACGCTCTGGATATAGTACTGCGTGATAGGGAACATCGAATATTGCGCTTCCTTATCCCCACTTCCCATTATTGTATTTCTGATAAGCTCTTTCGAGAAATTAGCACCCTTCCAGTCTGCCATTTGGAATAACTCGCGAACTACGGAACCTCGACGGGCATCAATCTCACCTGTTCCTGTTACGAATCCCCAAACGCGCAATTCCGAACCGTTTTGAAGCGTCATCTTACTACCCTTATTTAATACCAAATGACCATAAGGACCCGTAGGAAGTCCTGTATATACGCCATCAGAACTATACATCATACCGGAAGCTTCAATTTTTCCATGTACATCGAAATTGACACCTTCCGCCAATGTAAGCGTGCGGAAAACCGTTGGTTCAACATAACTTGCAAAAGAGTCATCCGGGTCAGAAATCTTCTCTACATACTCCTCATCTGCCTCTTGTGCATCCGAACGAGGAATTACAAGCATAGCCTTGGATGGTAAGGTGTAATAGCCGGCAGGTAAGGTATAATCCTTATCCATGATAATCAGCACCTTTTTATCCACGTTGTTGTTTGCATAATCCAAAGCCTCTTCCAATGTAGCGTATGCCATATTTCCGATGTGACATGCAGCATCGATAGTGACAGGTTCTGAAGAGCCCAGATAGTAGCGATAGCCCTCTTGATATATCTTTTGGGAAGCATTAACAGCATACGCAGTTAATGAATAATCTTCTACTAAAGAATTATCAAATTTAAATTCGTCAAAACCGCCATTATTGTCAACTGCTATCGTCATGTAGTATAAGTTTTCTCGAATGTAACATGAGTTCAAGTCCAATTGGCAGATTGGCCTAAATTGCTCTGGAATCGCATCGTATTTAATTTTTAACACCGTCGGACAAGCCGCAGGGCGTCCTGCAGACATATATGTAGCATCCAATTTAGCACCATCAATCGTGACTGTTCCCGTCATCATTCCCACCGCGAAAGCATACTCATTCTCTTTGAGCGACTCGCCTTTTGCGGTAGCATTCGGTCCCAAATACACCGTTCCTTGCGAACCTACTGCACATATTGCCAAAGCATTCGTTGTAGAAGTAGAAGTCGAATGGAGTACACCACCATAAATATTAGCAGTACCATCTTCTTTAACGTACACGGCATACGAGTTAGACCATGTGCTTTGCTCTGACATTGAAGCGGTAATACCGGTCTCATCTACCACAGTTGCCAACTTACCACCATTGACCGTTAGTGTATTTGTTTGTGCTTGTGCGGCAATGGCAAATACCATGCCAGCATGGGATGTTACCGTACCACCATTGATTGTAGTAGCACCCTCGTTCCATACACCGACAGCATTGATGGTACTCGCATCTGCTTGAATAGTTGCCTCATTCACTTTTAACGTTGCTCCATCTGCGACAAAGATTGCGTTAGCTGTAGGAGTTACTGCATCCACGGATGGATTAGGAATAGGTTTCGTATTCTTTGCGGTAATTGTTCCACCGTCGAGTACCAGGGTACCAGCTAAGACTTCAACCGCTTTTACAGAAGCAGATGACGATGTTGCCAACACTTGACCTCCATAGTTGTTCGGCACGATAGTAATCGTCTTACCAGCAGCATCAATCGTTAATGGAGTCGATCCATTCGTGCTCTTCAATACAAATCCGTTCAAATCGACATCCATTGTATTACTCAACGTAATGGTACTTGTTACCTCTACGTCTTTGAGCAGCTTCAACATACATCCCGCATTAGCATTGGCTACACTTGCAGCCTCTGCCAATGTGGCATACTTTGTTTCTTCCTCACCGATAGTCACACTGGCCTCGTTTTCTTCCGTATCCGCATAACGAATATAGAACGGAGCTGTCACCGCCGATCCGGCTTTTGATCTCAAGACTACTTTTCCTTTAAGGAAATCTCCGGCAGCAAATAGTCCCGAAGGAACTTTTAGATGCATATCTGCGATCACCTTTCCTGCTTCATAACGCCAATCCTCATCCGGATATCTGTTTCCTCCTTCATACGTAACGGCAAAACCGGCAGGAAGGATTGGTAACCCGAAAAATGCTATTGTAACACTATATGCGGGATATTCAACATATACTTCCGGTGCATAAAAGTCATTTTTATCCACATCTTCTCCATCAACATCAAAAATAACGGTTCCATTCCCTTGCACAAAACCAGGTTCCACCTCATCCGCAGGAACATTCACTGTTCCACTTACAGAATAGTTTGTGACGCGTACCGGAGCGAAAGTCGCATACAAGGTGTATTTTTTTGCCTTGGAATAATCATCATTATTAGCACCCGCTACCGTAGAAGGATCGACGGATTGATACAGATACTTGTTTATACCCAAGTCCGTACCTCCGTCATAATAAGACCAGCCGGTAAAATAGGAACCATCGTCAGCCTTGGCATACGCATAGAATCTCGTCTGAAACTCGGGCACACCTGGAACGCTGGCTATTGATCCCTCGTAGGAAACATTGGAGGACTCGGGATTCCATTCATCCGCCTCTTCAGACCACGCTGCCCAATTAAGATTGCTGTATGCGCCCCCAATTGCTTCATTCTCTGCTTGGTTCAATAAGAAAACTTTACCAGTTCCTCCACTTGTAGTGGAAGAGATACCCCTCATCATTCCGATGTAAGGCCCAGGAAGTTCTGCTGCATTCACGCTCATTGTAAGCACTAAGAGCAGCATTGATAACTTAAAAAACAACTTTCTCATTTTAATCATATCTTTTAGTTTTTTATTAATTTTCGCTTGGTTTTTCTCGCACTCACGGATGTATGCGTGTGTCGCGGCGCGTGAAAAGCGCCGCAAAGTTACGGTTATTTTTTGACATACACAAGGGTTTAGGAAAAAATCTTAATAAAAATGTTATTTTTGCAAATAGCAGATAGCAAAATCATAAGATTTACTACCTCATTATTCTCCCACAGATTGAACGGATTGGACGGATTTTTGATTAGAGAAAGCGCTCCATTTCATGATCAGAGATGCCGCATTGACGGGCGATAGTATTGGCATTTTTCATGGCCATACAAACTTCATCAATAATCTGTTTTGCTCGTTCGGCACTCAGCATATAATCTCCGGCCGCGGAAAGCAAGACCTCCAACGACGACTCGTTACTATCGCGCGAGATAAGCAGACTCTGCGTACTGAAATCCGAAGGATTAAGGTCATAAGCCGGCGACCAGGTCCAGCCTTTTTCTGTCAACAGAAAGCCATGATTACGAAAATGGTCATCGTGGTTGCGAATGGCAATAGAGAACGCCACACGCCGGTATAACTGCTCCAATGCAGCCTGCGGATCGACAAAACCGGCATTCCCAACGATCACATCGACGATATCCAAATAGCCGTTTCCGGTAGTGGCATCTGCGCCATCCTGCAGGCCGCAAAGTGTCATAGCCGAAGCAAAATGAATACGCTGTTCACCATCTCGATCGAAGCGCTTCGACAATAGAGTATGGTACTTCTGATCCGGCAGAGACAGCAACCGCATTTCCGGCACTTCGATACCGGCCAGACCTGCCATCTTATGCGCCCAATACTCCCACAAGGCCACATCGCAATCGTCGTTTACAGACGGTATCTTCGCTATCCATAATGAGCCATCTACATCCCGCACATTGGCTTTCGGACGCGCGCCACCTAAAGACGAACCCTGCTTATAGAGATTCAGCAACCACTCCTCGCGGATAGTGCCTCCTTGTTCGTCCTGCCGCTCATACTCTTGCGCCATATCGACAAACTCGCGCAGATGCGTCAGAGGTGGCACGGGAGTATCCTTATATTCGGTGCCTAATAGTCGCTCTCCGTCTTGCAAACGAAGCGCTCCCATGCGAGTAGTATCGTCAATCTGCGTCAGATAATCAATGTCCGTCAGATGCCGTGGTGCTCTACCTTCTTGCGCTGCCAATAACCGTTCCCGTTTATCGATCAGGCGTCGTCCCCATCGATCCGGCATAGCATCTTGTAGAAAACCGAACAACCGTCCTGAGCCATACTGCGGACCACCGGCATTTTGCAGGTCTCCACTCAATATGGTCTGTCTGTGTTGCTGCAGCCATCGCGCATCATACTCCCATTGATACGCCGCATTACCGCGTATCATATCATAGCCCAGCGTTCCCACATGCTCTTCCTGCGGAAAACACTTTGAGTCTATTTCTACCTTGATATATTTCATTTCTTTGATGCTCTTTGGCGATTTTTAAGGTCTAAATCTTGCAAAGTGCGCCCCATCTCGTCATCTTTGGCTATAAAGAGGATGCTCTCGTCGAGTCCAAGTGCAAAAAGGATACGCAGATAGATACCGATGGCTACAGTAGGCGTACCGCGTTCCACACGCATTACGGTCAATTCGCTGCAGCTGGCCCGTTCGGCTATCTGCGCGATACTCAAGTCCCGACGCAGACGCGCCAGACGAATCTGCTCTCCTACGATCCGTAGGTTCTGCTCCGCTCTCCGTGGTAAGTTATTAGCCATTGTGCTCTTTGACATAAGCGTAATCTATCTTATAATAAAATAATATTTATATTCTACTATATTTTATGATATTTTAAAATCCGCTGCAAAAGTACTACAAAAATCTGACATATGCAAATATTTTTGCGCAAAAAATCATTTTTTGAATCATTTTTGGCCATTTTGGACGAATCTCCCACAGATCTAACGGATCGGACGGATTTTCTTTTGCTTTGGTCAAAAAATACCCATATTACCAAAAAAGAAATAGCCTGCAAGTCCAAACCTGCAGGCTATTACAGTAACCCATCACCTATAACCTATCACCATTAATTTCCCAAATCCGTGATTTCATCGTCCTCATTAGGATCCTTCGGAAGAGGTAACTCATCCATGGCTAAGCAGCCCTTTGTAATTGGTTACAAATTGTAACCGGTTCATTACCCACCTGCGCCAGCCAGCGCTTGATAGGCTCTGCTTTCTTGGATGGGATGGATTGAACAATACGCAGAATCCCCTCTAAATCAGCCACATCGGTCTCCCTTCTTTTACCATCTGTGGCGACCAATTTCAACTGTTTACAATTTGTAATCAGTTCATCTGCGCCTTCCTCTTTAAGGCGTTTTTTCACTACAGCCCAATATATTGTTGCGCTACGTGCTGTTTGCTGCTCCGTCAGAACACCTACCACATCAACTACGGAGAAGAAGTACTTCTCCTGCTCATCGTCCCAAACGACGCGGATCTTCGAACTGTCGAATATTTTCACTAAATCGTGCGTTGCCATAAGTCTCAAATTTGGTACAAAATTACAACAAAAAAATGACATACGCAAATTTGTATGCCATTTTTTTGAAAAATTTTCGCTAGTCGATTGAACCCTTTAACGGCTTAATGCCTTTCTGCGGCGGAGGTATATGACGCCACAAAGGGCAAGGGATATCTCGTTATAGCGCGACTCGGCCTATGTATCGTGGGCTGAAAAAATCCCAGAACCAAGACAAATCCGGCTTGGACTTGATGATTTTCAAGAACGACTTCTGCACTTTCGCGCAGATTTTCTTGTATTCTGCCTCACTAAACTGATTTCTAGCATCCTCCAAATAACCCATGAACACCGCCGGAGTCTGGATAGACCGAAGCATCTTTCCAATCGACTCACTCGGCATCTCGCCTTGTTCATACTTAGCATATTGGTTAACCCCCAACCCAAGCACCTGTGCCATCTTATTGGCCGACAAGCCGTACCGTTCACGCATGGATGTCAACTCCGCCGGAGAAGGGATGTTGTGCCGTTGACGATACTGGTCGTAGATTTGGCTCATGTTCTTCCAATCCAATTCAAGATCAGTAAAACGCTGACCAGTATCTACACACTCGTACTCGTACGACGTGTACGCAAAATCTTCGCCACGATAGGACAAGGTGTCCGGTTCTTTGTGAAGAATAACTTTTCCACCTGTTAAAGGACTTTCGGTAATCATTGTTGACCTCCTTTCTTCTTATATGGATAGTTCATAGGAAACTCCGCTAAATGGAAGGATACACAAATCGCTTGCCGGTTTGGCAGACCATAAGCAATCTTAATATACACTTCCTGTCCGTTTACATCTTTACCAAAGACCCATAAGTCTCCCCAAGCATTCAGAATGTTTGTAATTGGTCCTTCGGAATAGTCTTGTACCTGAATTTCCTTAATCACCTCACGCTGCGCATTAGGCGATAGACCTAACGCAGCCTGCGTCTTGGCATTCTTTTCTCGATCATTCAAAATGATAATATCGAAGATCTCCACCTTTTGATGAAAATCATTAAGGAACTTCTGTATTTCCGCTAAGGTTGCTATCATAAACAAGCTCTACTTTTAAAATCCGCTGCAAAATTACAACAAAAAAATCAAATATGCAAGCTTTTTTCACTTTTTCGTTGAAAAAATGCGATTTTTATTATTTTCTTTTGTCTTTAATTCCACCAGCCTTCAATTCCAGAACCATCCCATACTTCGTTATATACTTTACGGTATAACTCGCTTGGGGGCATTGTTTTCTTTTCCTCCTCCGACATCGCTGCGATTCGCTCCTCCACTTCCTTTGCAATCACTTCTTCTTCCTGACCGAGTATCAGATGAAAGATTCGATTATAATGATTGATACGCTCCTGAGCCAAAGCCTTGTAATATTCTTCTGTGCGCTTTTTCTCTTCCTCTGTCGGGAAAGACTCAAACGAGACCGAGCCATCGGCGTACTTAATTACTTTTTCTTTCTTGTCATGAAAATTATACTTCATTTTCTCTCTCAACTCCTCTTCATAGTCTCGTTCAATCTCCTTAATCAATTCGTGCATAGCTTCGACTCGCTTATTACGCGATTCCTCAACCTCGTGACCATAATAATCCAAAGCCTCAGCCAACTGTTTTATACCAAATTTGAATAAATCAACTTGATACTGGTAACTAAATGAACGCCATTCTTTGAGAATAGGCTGAAAGCGCCGAAGATTTCGAAAGTACCATTTCGTGTCGTACCACCATTCCCGTGTGCGCCAGCAGATACGGTACTTAAAGAAGTTCTTTATCTTGTTGTACCATATGGCGTCCTTAGCCTCAATTTCTCCCATCCATTCATTCCAATAAGCCTCCGAACTATCCCATTCTTTAACTGGAGTTTGGTCTGCTAACTCATAGTCTTCATGGGCATTCTCCAATCCAAACATCTTAATTGCTTTTTCGCTCAACGCGTGATCTTTTCTAAACATAACATTACTAATTTAAAGGTTAAACACTCGCCCACATTCTATATAAAAAGCGGGACTGCAATCTTGCTGTTTCGCATTACGAGGCTCTGGTAAGGCCCTGGCATCAAACAACAATACCGTAGTCCACGCACATGGTATCATATATGGTACGCATACACGTACACATTAAGACACACTAAAAGCGTTAGTATCACAATGCTTTGACGCCAATGAATTTACCAGATTCCGTAATGCCAAAACATTTTGACGCTGCAAAGATACAACAAAAAAATGACATACGCAAATTTGTATGCCATTTTTCTGAAAATTTATGCCAACCCTTTAACGGCTTAATCCATATGATGTCCCATCAAATGGTTATTTGCGAGATAGACGATGGTTAATGCATCCTGGGTTTCTTGGAAGAAAGCATACCAAGTTGTCCTGTTGCTCTTGCGATATATGGCATACTTGAGGTTCGTGCCATAACGTGCGAAATAATCAGGCGCAGCAAAAGCAGTAAGGTGATCTAAATTCAATTGGAAATATGTAACAAGATCCCGGATATAGTTAACCGCATAATCCTCCTCACTGAAATAACCTCGCTCCACTAACTGGTCGATACTTTCTTTCAGCTGAAGTTCTACCGATACCGAATAACGAACCTTTTTCATCTGAACAAGGAACGGATATGCGGTTCGAGACGCTGCATTAACTCATCAGCAGTCAGATACTCTTGGCTTCCTCCGGCGCGAGACGCGTCTAGAATCGGAGACTCAATTATTTCTGGATTCGTTTTCATAATAATCTTTCTTAAACTTTTGCGGCGCAAAAGTACTGCTTTTTTTTCAAATGTGCAAATATTTTTGCCCAAAAATCATTTTTTGAATCATTTTCGGCCATTTTGGACTGACAAAACAAACCACGCTCCGAAGAAAATCCTCGAAGCGTGATTCGCTCACCGTTTAACCCTTTAACGGCTTAATGCCTTTCTGCGGCGGAGATATATGACACCACAAAAAGCCAGAGACAGGAACAATAACGGCAACACCGAATAATCACAAAATAGCCCGCAAGTCGAAACCTGCAGGCTATTTTACGAGAAACGTTTAACCGTTATTGTACACGATTGCCGGTAGCATCATAGATGCGGCCATCCTTAACGATGTAGAGGATGCCATCAACCATGACTTTGCGGACGCCATCCTTACGATCAGAGCCAGTCTGCTCAATACCAGTCGGACTCTGTACAATCGGAGAGATCTCCAAGAAGAAACGGCCGTCGTATTGACCTGCTGCCAGGTTAACGGTATAATCCGTCAACGCCAAGTTCGTGCGCGTGCCCGCGATATTATCTATAAGGATAACGCTGACACCATTCGTTCCTTCGGGCATTGCGAAGGTATATTCGCCATCTGCAGCGATCTTTACGCCCACAGGCACGATAGTGGTCTGGTCACTGAACGGCATGCTGTTAGCAGCCACTTGCTCGCTTTCAATGAAGGTATAGATGTTTGCATCTTCGTTCCACTCCTTGACTAAGTCTTGACCGAAATCGAAGTTTGCAGTCACAGCCTCATTATCGCTCATACGAACAAATGCTTGATCAAGCAATTCCTCGTTGTTGTTAGTTAGCGTCAGTTTCCACTCGCGTTCTGCTTCTGCATCCCGAGTTCGTGCTACAACTGCGCTGTATGTTGGCTTGCTGGCATTAGCCCAAATAATCTGATTCGGGTTCTGGATAAGATACGCATGCATGGATAAGAACCGGAAATTGGTGCTTGCTACTGGGACCAATTTGTTTGTCGTGGTCTCCCATTCATACAAATATGGCATTGCCTTATCGTCGACTTCATAGACGAAATCTGTCCATTCCTCGAAGTTTGCATCATAGTTCGCAAAACTCGGGGTTCCTATACAACGCCAATAACTATCTTTATTCGTACGGTTTGCATCTTGGTTTCCGCCATGCAAACTGCTCAAGTCCTTGTTACATTTGTAAGGTCCATCCAGTGCCAAAGCAGGTATGGTTTCGTTAGCGATAGTAATAGAACTAATCGCTCTCATGGCAGGGAAATACAACTCTACTTCGCTTTGCTCTGCCTGCGGCCATACATCAGTCTTATCGGTAGCCATACGAACTGAGTTCAATTGCAGGAAGTACCCTTGATAAGCATGGAGGATGGAGTCTGTATCATCGATCATCTTCCAGTTAGACTTACGTATCTCACCTACTTTCACATCAAACGGGAATGAGATGAAATAGTTGAACCGCTCGTAGGCTGTTTTCTGATCTCCCGGATCGAGAGCAGCATGTCCTGATTCGCGTGATAAGTTGTTCAAATCCCAGCGGTTGAAACGCATAACACCATAGATACGTTTGTCTGTGGACGTCGTTAACGTAGCAGAGTTGGTCAAGTTGATTTGTCCTCCACCGCCTTGTCCTTCACGAACCAACATAATATCAGCTTTAATCGTTTTGTTTGCATCAATATCTCCACTTGGAACCCATGCTGCCATCAGACGGTTAGTCTTAAAGTCATAGATAGCCCGAATTACTTCTGCAGCTCCGCTTCCTCCGATCAACTCTTCACCATGAGTTCCTGTGAAGGAAGCGTCAGCATCTCCATAGAAATATTGGTAAACGTCCTTATATTTTGCATACAATTTGATACGTCCAGCGGGAGCAGCTTTCACTTCTGCTTCATAAATCCAGTCTTGGTCATCTTTGAATTGAATAGAGTTGTTCTCAACACCACGATTGTTGGCGCTGGTAAGAGGCTCTCCTTCTGGGGTCATCAGTGTGGAACTGCTTTCGCCCTTTAATACAAGGAAATAAGATCCATCAGTCTGCGCGCCGGCCAAATAAGCACGACTAAGTGAGTTGTCATGCATATTCCACATGAAGCGAACATTGGCACTATCGGTTTCAGAGAATTTGCCGCCATCGGACATACCTGTAATTACATCGCCATCCGCTTTTGCCAATGTATCTGAGATACAGGAACTATAGTCATTAGCTATACAGAACTTCACATTTGTATTCTTCGGACACCAATGCATGTAATAGTGCGTAAACTCATTCTTCTTGTCGGCGTATTCCGTATAGGTCATCAAGTGATCAGAAGCACGGAAATCAGACCATTTTGTACTACCTGCGACATCGGTACGGATATAATAACTTCCAGTATATGGTTCAATCTTAACAACACGAATACTTGCATTTTCTTGTTTGAGATGGAAGTTATATACGCCCGTACCTTTAGCCTTAATTGAGTCAGGCACATCAAATGCGTCACCGAAATTAGCCCACGTAATAGGATCAAGACTGCTTAGATATTGGAATCTGAGCGTTGGGCTTGCATCTGCCTTGACGAAGAAGGAAACGATATCTTCAGCACCTTCGCTTTTGGTAATTACATGTGACGGGTGAATCCATCCGGCTGCATGTGCACCATTCTTTGGTGTCCAAGTAGCATTATCGTGATATACAAGACGGTAGTCATTGGTGGCTGCCGGATATTTGACAGACATCTTCATTTTACCATCGGAACCACTACAAATAATACGGAAAGTATAATCACCTGCAACAGTTGTGGTAATTCCTGCTGCTGCGTAATTTTCTACATAATGTTCAAAATCATCCCAGTCTTCAATACCAGTCATGGTCGCTGAAGTATTTGTAAAATACATATCGTCGCCTCGAATGAATTTAACACCATATGTAGTACCTGCTTCCAAATCAACAGTGCCCTCAAAAAGAATTCCGTCTGAACCATCTGACATAACTCTTGTACGAATCTCTTCGCGATTATGTGTGCCAACGGTTTTATCTCTTTGGTCATATATCTTCAAAGTATATCCTGTATTACCTGTAATAGGATCGTAGTCGCGCCAATATCCTTTATTGTAATAATGCGCTATTTTATCCGAATTTTCATCAACTGTTTTCTCTATATAAGTCTGTTCAGTATCACTCAAAGGTACGAACATATGTCCTCCGCTTGAATAGAAACCATACTTCCTATCTTCGCTTTTTGTCTCGGGATTATTGTAAGCGGGCGGATATACGACTCGAGCAGGATCGCTAGAACTTGTTCCATGGAAATTTCCATAACCATGATCTCCAGGGAAGGATCTGTCGGTAAATACCTCGTAGCCTGTTGGCACAATGCTTGCTGCTGAATAATCGAAATACCAGACATCTGTTTCGCCGATTTTAGACATGAGAATATTACGATTCGATTTGTCATAGTTTCCAGCGCCCTCTGTTTTATCCCAATAAGTACCTTCCAAGAAATGAATATAAACATTTGACCATCCCAAGGTGTTCTTGAAATATATCAAATTACGTCTGGTATAAGTGGCTGTTATCGTTCCATCATAAATCGCACTAATGGTAATCGTTCTTTCTGTTAAAGCTCCACTCTCTCTGGTTACACCACTTGCGCCGCCAATAGTCCATGTACTGAAATGATATCCAAAAACATCCGCATCTTCAAAACCTACTGCACTTCCCGTCTCACCCGGATGAATCGTCACCGTAGTAGGCTCGTGGATCTCCACATCACCGCATTTATGGCGAATCGTAACGGTATGATCACCTGAAACGATGAAGTCAATATCTTTCGAATCGATCTGTGCTCCGTTGCAATCGCTACCTGCTCTCAATTTGACATTCAGCGTATAGTTTCCACTATAACGAGGAGATGCAAAACGATATTTCAGCACACCACCTTCGGTAAACTGACGACCTACCGGCTGAGGATCCAAATCAGAACCGTTCTTGATTTTTACGTCATAGCAGAACATGATAGTTCCTACCTGATTAAATGCCGGCGAGCCTACAGCAGGAGTGATACTTACCGTTGCAGAATCACCTTCGCCCGTTCCAATCGTAATAGATGCTAAAGCCAAGGACATCTCGGCAGGTTGATAGTACGCATAGAGCGTTGTTCCACTTTCGGTATCTTTGTCCCACACATGCGCACTCGTACCATCCGCATTGTAGTATTTCGTACCACTGCCACCTGTGGCATCATAGAAACCCATGAACTTATAACCATTCTTCGCTGTCGGCATAGATCCTGTCAAAGTAGTCATTGCCGCATCATAAGTACCTTTAAGTCCTACATTAGTAATACCATTTGCTCCATCATTATATCCCGCCGCCGAAGTCTGATAGTCAAAGGTAATAGCAGATTGTTTGGCTGTCCAACGCGCATAAACATTCGTGGCTTCTGTCGGGCGGTATGTGTATGTCGCATCATCTTCCAACTGGTCGCCACTATTTGCAGCAGGGTACCATCCGTCGAAATTATAGCCTGCTGCATCTGCTACAGTAAAACTGGTCGAAGCGGTACGGCAAGCGTTGATTTCGTGAGAAGACTCAGAGGTAGATAATGTTTGGTTCTGCTGTGTACAAGTCGTTGCTCCTGTTAAGGCATACGAAGTCATCGTAATATTTGCCTTGGCATTAGCGGAACTATAAGTGCCATCAGGTACTCTTGCAACAGAATATACCTTCTGTGTAGAGTTCAAAGAAGTATATGATGAATACGCACTATGAGTTAATGGGGTTACTCCGTCTGACACAGTTCCGGTAATAAAGAGATTATATAAACGGCTGCTATGATCCATTAATTTGGGCATACCAACTGTTTTATTGGTAGCCCAAGCTTTTCTTGCTTCTGGATTTTGGCTGTCTTTGTTTTCTTCGTTACCCCACAATGAAGATGTTCCTATAAACGCAAATTCTGTAAAATCATAAAAAGTCAGCGCGGTATTATAGTACCATATATTGGTATTCGAAAAGTTACTGAGCTGATATATATATGAATAACGGCTACGACCAATGATAATAGTTTTATATGCGTCATCCCAGCCTGCTGTTGAGTTGTCAAAATATACATACGCTCCATGCGCGAAGTACGACTGAGACCAACTAAATATGGTGTAATTCTCTCCATAATTATATATTATATTATTTGAAGTGTTCCCATCAAGCGCTGACGATCCAGTAGTCTTATTGCCGTTTGACGTCTTAAGCATAATATCCCAATAAGAACCAGCAGGTACTAGCCAACGCGCCCAACCATCAGTAACATTATTAGCTTCCTGCCAGTTTGTCCATTTCCAATCTCCGTCATTAAATTTTAATTGGATATAATGTTTTGCGCTATTATCGTTCCACCAAGTTGCTCCGTCTGGTTTTACTTTCCAGTAGATATATTCTGTTCCATCATAAGAACGTTCTGCTGCCCACATCTGTCCTACACCAAGGGTGCACAACAAGGCTAAGGTAGCAATAAACTTATTAGTAGAATTTTTCATATTCATCGATTTAACAGTTTTACGTTTATATTGACGGATAGCAATCACTCCTGCAAAAGCCAAAGCAAAGAGCGCCATGATCCAAGGTTCACCGATAGGCGACAGGCCCGTACCACCGTAGTCCGGTTTATCAATCCAGCCTTCACCGCCTTCGCCACCTTCACCATCATCACCGTTGTCAATCTTCTCACGTCTTGGTCCACTGATGCGAGCTGGATTACTCGCTTCTGAAGGCGTAGTGTTACTGAACGGCTCATAGACCGTTCCGTTGTACGCTCCACCTGTCTGCATTACCTGCTGGCTCTGCATCGTCTGCTGCGCCACACCCGACGGGTTGTACGTCACCGCCAACGCGTGTGCGTTCCATATTACTAATAATAGTAATAATGAAAGTTTAATAAATAAATGTTTTTTCATAATATTTTTATATTTTTTAGTTTTTGTTATTTCGTTTTTCTTCGCGCGTAGGCGCGATTGTTTCTTATACTGTCCTTAGCCTCACCTTAGCCTTGACTGTCGGTTGACCGTCGGGAGACTGTCGGGATTGGACTGTTTTATTGTCGGATTAAATCCGACGTCAATGGACGAAACTGGTGTTTTTAGTTATTGATTATGTTTTCAATATTATTTGGTTGAATCTATCACATCTACTTTGTGCATCTTCTGCTTTGCAGGATAGGCTAAACTTGCTTTAATATCCTCACATAAGTGCGCAAAAAGCATCTGGAATAATTCGCTATGCATAACAGCATAGTCTGCTTCTTTTAAACAATGTCCCTCTGCCGTATGTAATTTGAAGGCTATATGATCACTCCTAAATGTTTCGCTATTGATATTTGCCGTAAAATATACGTCTTTTGTCAAATTCTTCCAATTGCCATTATTCCCACCTAACCAGTCAAAACGCGTTTTCCCAGAATTAGGAATAGTGTACTTCCATGTAGTAATATCTCCGTCTTTTATCTTTTCACGGATAGATGCGAGAAAATCACTAGGTTTCTTGTTTGTAAAAAGAACTAACATAATAGTTTATAACTTAGTTAACGTTATACAATTAAATCTACTTCTAGCTTTGTTTTTCCTTCAAATATTCCTGAATCTGTTTTTGAGATTCTGGATTTCGTTTTTTGCAGTAACAATATACGACATCTCCATCTTCATCTATTCTCTCATCTATTCGACTAACTGCATAATATATTTTATTCCTAAACTTATTATCAAACATCTTACATATTTCTTTATGCATCAACTCATTCTCAGACTCCACAAGCAATGTTGATAATACCGGCTTATCAACTATTGTCAAACCTTTCATTTCATACAATGCATCCCATAGTTCACGTTCGGTGCATTTGTCTGCAATAATGTCATACGACAATAAAAATCTTTTCATGATGTTTATATTGTTAAGTTTGTTAATTTTCAATAATTATCAAGATTTCCATGTGTTTCTTCTATCTCTTCAACAATATATATTTGCGCATGTATTTTATCCACCTCGATAATTTCTATTTTACATTTCAACAAAAGTAGAAGGGAAGGATCTTCTTCGGGGCGACATGGATAGTCTGCCACTTTTACATATTGCGGCATCGATTTAAACCAATCTTCAGAATAGTTCGTAGGAGTATCCATGTATTGCTGAATCGTCTCCCACCCTTCCTGATTGTTTATATCCATAAAACTAACTACAGGTTGCTGATTGTTCGGCAAAACCCATATTTGGTTTTCTAACACTCTAGTAGTCTGATCACTCTCTTTTAGTCTAATACACTTAATGCATTTGTATGAGTCGCGATCTTTAGGAGATATAAAGTCTCTCCCGTTTTCATACAAGTAATTGATCTTTTCTGCCAAAAGAGCTGGGGCTTCTTCTTTTATGTAAAAAAAGATTATTCTCTTATGGTTTTCTGAATCCTGTATCACCTGACCTAATTCGTTAGATTGTATTGTACGCTTCGTTTGATTCGCTTGCGGAGCGAATACAAAGGATGAGACTGCTTGGTCTATACCGCGAAGATAATTTTGAACAGCAGAAAAGGCAACTACTGCTAAATCTTTCTGACGATTATCATATATCATTAGTTCCCTCGGCATAATCCATGAGCCAACGACTTCTACGCCATGACGCTTTATTCCTTTAATCTCAATACCGCCCATGAGGGGATTCCAAACGAAGTGACGACGAGGAATCTCAAAGGATAAGTGACTCTTAATAAATTTAAACAATTGTCCTTTATTAAAATTCTTTATTGGTGTTTTCTGTATAAAATCCTCCTCTTCAAGTCCTTGACGGATTCTGAGTGAGTTAAGAAATTCGTTATATTCGTCTTGTGACATAACGTTCTTAATCTCGACTCTATTAATGCACATATTGGGCAGACTTGACATTCCTTTAAATGAATTTTCTAGTTCTTTGGATTGCGAATAAGAAATCTGCCCTGTCGCATTCGAACATACAGGAACGTCACCCGCTTTATTATAACAATAGTTCGCTAAAAATACTACATAATTAGCTAGTATAGCATTTCTTCTATCTAAATCCGCATATTGATCCTTACTATAATTTAGATTCTCATCAGGTGAGCCTGTTGCTTTATAGGCCTGAATAGCTGTATCTATAGATAAGAAATTCAAACACAAAACACTTTGAAATCTATTATAATACTCAAGGATATATCTTAGAGTGTCGAGGTCTTTTTTCTCATACAGATAAGCCTGTAACATAAAATGCATACATGCAATTGTCTCTTTTTCGTGTTTGTCTTCTTCTATCAACTCATATTGCACTACTCCGTGTGGTATATACTCATTAGTCACGGCTTGCGAGTAGAACATATCATGTGTATAATTGAAGATAACCCTCCAATATTGTTTTACAAAATCTTTTTGATTATTGTCAACTGCGTTTATGAGGATTTGGAACAATGTTTGCATTGTAGAAAAACTCAATCCGTATTTCGGAACATCTCCATATTTACTGGGTTCATCAAAGAATATAGTTTTTATAAAATTCTTAAGAGCCTCCGATGAATTCTCTTCTCTATTTTGCATAATGGTTTTATGCATTTTGATTAATTCCTCTCGGAAAGTACGTGGATATTCCACATGTATATGTCGCTCTTCAAGAGATTCCTCCCAAGATTCACGATAGTCCTCTATGAGTTCTTTAAAATCAGATATGATATCATTAATCACATCTTGATTTTGCTCCTCAAATGCATTCTCTATGATAGCAAATAGTAAAGATAGTTTATTGTTTCTAGCTATTCGTGAATCATCATTTACATCTTCCAATGTGGAAACAGATGAAAAATATGATCTTAAATATTTGCTGTAGTATTCATATAAGGTATGAGTATTTCTTAATCGTCTCAATATGAAACGAGTTAAAAATAGCACGCTCACAAGAAAACTTATTGTAGATACTATGAGGAATATTTCCGCAGAATGATCCACCAATTCATTCCAGAAAGGACCCCATTCGACATCGCGCGGAATTCTTGCAAGGAAAAGAATTACTGCAATAACCGTAATAACGATTGACCATTTATACCAACGAACAGAGCAATTTCTTAATACAATTCCCCCCACTTCGTATTTCTTATATTTCTCATCTATACGAAGGATATTGTTAATTAATAACGGCATACTAAGAGACAGCAAACCAACAACAAGCGGGAATACCCAGTTCTTGATGATTTCTGGGTAATCCGCCTCTAAGATTCTACTTAGACATTCTATGTTAAGCATTATTGCCATTTTCTATCTTTGTGTTTTTATGTTGGTTCTCTTTGTTGGTTCTTATTGTTCTCGGAATGGTTATTCCGAGCAGGGAACGAAGTTTTCTATTGTCGGATAGTATCCGAATCAAGGGACAAACGTTTTTTCAAAATCACGGGATATATACTATGTATATATAGGGTGATGTATGATACGTGATACCCTGGTAATGCATACGTAACACCTCCGTGATGGGTCCTTTTTTGACCTATCGAAAAAGACAATAACAAAATCTGACACGAAACTTTCGTAACGTGTCAGACTGAATTATATCAATGTAGGATTCTTATCGCTGGATTTTTATTCCAGAAAATAGAACTAAGAACTCTTGATAAGTCATTATTGCCGTATCGCGATGCTGCTTAAGTACCAACAAATCCTTGTCACCTGTTACTATCACACTCGCAGGTATAGCTTCCGCCATAGACAATAGATAAGCATCCTTGATGTCGCGAATCGCAGATTCTACTGCGGGATAGTCCTCAATAGGATAGCATCGTGTGCGCATTAACTCCCACATAGCCTCTATTGACTCATGGGATATATGTTCGCGTATCTTCGGACGAGACAACACGGATTGTATCTCCGTTACTTGTTCCGGAGATACGTAAACCTTAATGTCCGCATTGTCAAACACGGATGCAACACTCTGCAACTGTTTCCCGAACAGGAAGGAAATCCAAATATTGGTATCCAATATGACGTTCATCTTACTTGTTATATCGAACGGCATTAACTTCTGCTTGGATCTCTTCGTCTGTCAGCGCGGCATTGTTTCTAGAGCATGCCTCAATGAAACGCGCAACAGGGTTACGACGACTCTCAATAGTCCATCCCATACGACTTGCAAACTGCATTATCAGCGCAACGTCTGTGGTCGGCATTTTTAATACTACATCTTCCATATATCGTTATTTTGTTACCTTTGACGATCATGTCGTCATTTTTCTCGTGCACAATTGCACTCGATTAAAGACGCTGCAAAGGTACTGCTTTTTTTCGACATATGCAAGACTTGCCTACATTTTTTCAGTCTTTTTCAATAAATCAAAGATCGCGGGTACATACACAAAAAGCGTGAAGTTCACTTGTTCCTCACGCTTCTCAAGGGCTTCGCAATCCCCGTACTTAGTAGAAAAACAACCGAAATCCACGCCCGATATGTTAAACCCGCCTCACCCTTAGAGGCGTGGATTCATAACATACCCACATGGACATTCATTGCTGTTGTAGCGACTAAGTACAAAATTTTGCGAAGATTCTGAGAAGTCGCGAACAACGTTTCAATAAACGCCTTTCAATATGTCACCGCTTTTTAACGCTGTCGGTGCCAGCGGATGACTGATAAATATGCGTATACGTACGTATATACGTACAGGCATATACATAGTCGTTGCAAAATTACTATAAATATTTGGTTTGTGCAAATTTTTACACAAAAAAAGCGCAAAATTCTACATTTTGCGCCTAATTGTAGGGATTTTTGTGAATTTACTTCACTATCATATGGTGAATCTCGCGGGAGTCGTCAGTCTGGAGCAAGAGCAGATAATAGCCCTTGGCAGACGGGGCAACGATGTCCGATTCGTTGTAGGATTGCGTGCTATGACGACGGCCGAGCATGTCATACCAATGCGCTACACCGCGACCCTGGATATGCAGCGGCGCATTCGGGTTAATGAGCGTCGGCAGCGGCATCTCAGCCTCCGGCACAGGCGCCGGGATGAAATCGCAGGTATAGAGCTGCGTACCATCCTTGCGGGTCAGGAGCGCCTTATAAGGCTCGCCAAAGCGCAGTGTATTACCGTCACCTTCGACATAATAAGCGAAGGTATTGGCGCCTACGATCGGCTGATCGTTGACATACCACTGAACCGAATCAAACTGGTATCCGCCGTTAAAGTCCGCATTACGTATCGCGAGGACGTCATTCCAACGCTGGGTGATAACATCCGAGGAGTACTTGACATAGAGGGAGAACGGCACGGTGACATTGAACTCCGGCTTTGCATCCTCAAAGACGATGGCACCCTGATAGATATTCGGCTCCAGATCCGGATCGAGGATGATATCCAAGACATAAGACCCCTTCTTCATCACTGTATCGACTACTCCGGAAGCCGGAATAGCGGGATTATTGAAGACATAGGAATAGCTGAGGCTTCGGCCACGAAGAATATCATAGATCAGCTTGAGCGTATCTTCGTGCTCACAAAGCTCGTAACCGGTCTTCATCTCGATGTTGAGCGACTCGTAGATCTCGAGGTTGAGCACCCAGGTCTTAGCGCAGTTATCCGGATCCGGCACGGTATCGATCATGGACTTGGTATCCGGGCCATAGGTCTTACCGTGATAGGTGAACGGCAGATTCTCCGGGAGCAACATCGTATCCTCGAAGATACGTTGGGGCTCGAGCAACTCGAGATAGATGATACTATCGCAGGTAGTGATCGCACTATAGAGGTTAACGGAATCGACAATACCATAGGTATGATAGGTGGTATCGCTTCGCTCTGCCCATTTGAAGCCCTCTCCCTTGCGATCGGCGTCGCAGAGGGTAAAGGTCTGTTTATGACGGGTTGCACCGAGCGGATCAAGATGGAGATGATAATGGATGGTCGAATCGCAGGTACCGCAAGAGGTACGGAGCGTTACGTCGTAATCGCCTCCCGTAAGCGGGAAGTCAAAGGACGGCGAGACCTCATCGGACCAGCCATAGGGCAAGCCTTCAATATTCCACTCATAGGTCTCGATCTGATAAGCCTTGCTGACGAGTGTATCTCCCGTGACATGGTCGATCTCCTGTACCCATGAAGGCGAAGCATCGAACGTGACGCGATAGATGCTATCCTTGCAATTCATATAGATCTCCGGCTCCTTCATGATCGAGATGGGGTTGGTAGCCAAGGTCGAAGCATAGAGGGAGAAGAAGCAGGTACTATCCTGGACGAACATACAATCCACTACATAGAGGCTGTCGTCCTGGTATCCGGCATCGAAGAACTTACCGCGGTGCACAATATACTCCTCCGGCAGCGAGCCGTCAGCACGACGGTATTTCTCATTGTACGCATAAGCCCAACGATAGTCAAAGCCATCCGGCGCCTCAAACTTGGGGTTGATCTCGCCGCACTTCATACCTTTGAGCTTACCATCGGAGCAACCGAGGGTGAAGTACGCATATCCGCAGTGCGCGGAGAAAGTACAATCGTGGGTAGTGAGGCGTGCAGTAAGCTGCTTACCGGCATAAGCCTTATTGCGGAGGTTGACGCCGACTGTGGTCCACTCTTTCCAAACGATATCGGCGGAAGTCTGGGATACCTCATGCGGGGTGATATGCCATCCTTGCTGCACAGCTTCGGGCTTGAGGGTAGTGCCGTTCATGACGTTGTTCGCATTGAAGTCTGCCCGTCCACAGTCACCGATAGAGGTTCCTCCGATGAGAATATCGAGTTTGAAACGCGGGTTCTCATGATCTTCATGACCCGGTGCTTCAAGGATCGGCAGGTACTTAAGCAGGAGGACAGGATACTTGATGGTATCGACATCGAAGGTGAACTCAATTCGCTCCGCATGGTCGTCCGCATCCCAGTTACCCAAACGAACAGAGGCTAATTCGCCATCCGGAATGGTCTTCGCCTGACCTCCCGTACGCGGTTCATACTCCGCGCGGTCAAAATGGACGACATGACGGCTATCGATGCTGGCCGGTCCGTGGTCCACAGGAGCTACCTTCTTGAAGTCATTGAAGGTAAGGGTATTTTGAGGCGAGGAATTATCGATATAACATACCGCATTATTGAGGTTGAGATAATCGACGCAGAGCTGATCGGGATAGTAGATGAGCTTGGAGACAATGGTCTTGAGGCTGAAGAAATCCGAATCACATCTTGCGCGCACGATGAAGTCCGTCTGTCCGATAGGAATACCGGTAAAACTGGTAGTCGTCGTAGTGACGATCTTCGGTCCGGACCATTTCTGGCCGTCATAGGAATAAGCGCTCACTTCGTACTGGGGCGCATCCCCTTGCCAGGTAAGCGTGATCGTGGTACCATTCTGCACTACTACGAGGTCTGTCGGCTGATTACAAGGCTGGCCATCCGAGATGAGGATATTATCGATCATCGCGCCGGGTTGCTGCGCCTGATTCGATCCGTTCGCCCACGCAAAAGCGAGATAATGGGGCGTACCGTCGCATTCCGAACCTTTGATCTTGACCGCACACTGGCGCCAGGTAACCGTACCGCCGAGGTAGTCCATATTCGCATTAGGCTGGAGACGGATGATATAGTCCTGGTAGCGCGCAGGTACTTGGCCGGCAGAGGTAGCGATCGAGTTGACCTTGATCGTATCGCCGTCTTCGTTCGTCACCGGAATCCAAAGGGCATAGAGTCCATCGAAATTACTTGCGACATTGGCCATGACGGTATAATCGAAGGTCATGGTATAATCGCCGCTAATCGGATCCAAGGCAATCGTATCATAGGCAAAGACCCAGCAACCCTTGTTCTGGTAATTAGCCGTTGCACCGCCATCGGCGGAGATATAAAGGCCGTTATGACCTTTGGGGTCATTATTACCGGGTTCGCCGATATACCAGCGGTTCGTGATCTGGGAGAGGATCTGGGTGTTAGCCGCGGGATTGAGCGTCCAGCGTGCACGGGAAGCTTCCGACTCGAAGTCACACTTGTACCTTCTCACTGCCTGTGCCGGCATAGCGCATGCCAGCAGGGCTATTACTACTATTTGGACTAATCGTTTCATACGCATACGATTTAACTATTTCTATTATTGAACAATCATTACTTGCGCTTTGGTTTCTCCTTGTGCGTTAACGGCCTTGAGGACGAAGATACCGGGCTGTTCCGGCGTCGGCAGATCGGCATATCCTTGCGGTAGCGTGAAGGAGCTATAGAGCTGGCCGGAGACGGTATAATACCATATCGTAGCCGAATGCTCCATATAAACAGGCACGCGTTGCGCGGCCTTAACGACCGTAGGATACTCGGACTGCTGCTCATGATAGATCGGCTGGATCGGACAGGTCTTCATCATCACGCCATCCTTGCGGACTACCTCTACATAATACTCGGCATCGAAATCAAGCGGCTGGTAGAGATAGGAATGCGTCTCGCCCTCCAACGGCATGTCATTCTTATACCACTGGTAAGCCGTGAACTCATATCCGCCGTTGTATTTGGGGCTCAAGAGCGTGAGCACGTCATTCCATTTCTGCTCAACAATAGAGCTCCGATAGCGTATATCGAATCCGCGGGTACGGGTATAGGTACCGCAGCAGAACTGATAGAAGCGCATGGTAGCCGAATAATGGCCTGGCAGGATATTGGCGTCATACGGGATGGCGACAGTGGATACCTGATCATAAATGACTGTATCGCGGAGCAGCGGCGTATTGAACTTAATCACAAGGCTATCGTAAATGCCCTCCGTGATATCGAAGAGGATATACATCTGCTCTTCGTCGGCACAAGCGTACGGCAGCGAGTCGATTGTAACATTGAGCAACTGGTTGACCGTAAGGGTGAGGTAAACAGCACTATCGCATCCGTTGGGAGTCTTGAGCATAATAAGCGAATCGACCATGGGCACGTTGAAATACCTGCCACCGACGTTTACTTTTTGGTTGGAGCATATCGAGTCATGGCGATAGGTATCCTTAGGCGTAGGATAGACATGCAGGTATAGCGTCGAGACGGAGTCACAACCCGCGAAATTGGGGAAGGAAGCCACATAAACCGTGTCGTGATCGAACCACTTGCCGTCGAACTTAATCGGCGTCTCGGAGCAGGTCTCTATATGGAACTCGGTAGAATCCGGCACGATATTAGGCACGATGATGGTATCCACGCGCGTACTGTCGCACGAGTTATCGGCGCCGATATAGGCTGTCAGGGTCACCTCTACCGAATCGCCATACTCGCGACAGGTATAGGTCGGGTTGGTCGTTGTCGAAGTACGTGTCTGACCCGTAGTGAGGCTGCGGAAGGTCCACCGGCTCTCGTTGGTAGGTTCAGTGGTATGTTTCTCTTCCCCCTCCCACATATTCATGACATGGGAATGGTTGGAGAACCGCAGTTGGCTCATACAATTCTCATATACAGGCTCGAAGGTATAGTCGGGTACCGGGAAACGAGGCTCGGAGGTCGTACTGATCTCAAAGTAGCAGTCGGGCTGCTCGATGAAGCTGACACGGCAGGTATAGAGCTGACGGCTGGCATCGACAATGAAGGTCTGGTCGTGGCTGACGGTATCGCCGTTCTGGTTATACCAAGCGTAGGCAAATCCATCCGGCGCGATACAGGTCACCTGTGCGTCGTTACCGCAGTTCTCGGTCTCTATATGCGCGTTCGCACAATCGACAGTAAAGTACGCGTACGCGTAGTGGCCCGACCAACCGCAGTCCATCGTAGTAAAGCGCACCTTGATGGTCTGACCGTGATAAGGCATAAGGTTGACACCGATGGTGGTCCAATCCTTCCATGCTGTACCATCCCTAGTAATATTCCAACCAGACTCTTCTGCATCCGTATAAGTAAAGTTCGCATTACCACAAGTCTCATCAATCAGTTGTCCGATCGAATCCAGTACTTCAAGAGTAAATCTTTGCTCACCTTCTAATTTTCCGGTCTGTTGATTTCTATGATTTTCGATATTTTCGAATACAACGGCATACTTGCAGATGAGGATACCCTGGTTGGTCGAATCGACGAGGATATCATAGGTGATAGACTCCGCCTCACCCATATAATGCCAGTTACCCAAGCGGACAGAAGCCAACGCACCGTCCGGCACCGTCTTCAAGAGGCTGTCCGTACGCGGATCGACCTCCGTAGGATCGACGTGTAGCGTATGACGGCTCTCGATAGCATCCGGACCGAAATCAATGACGCCGATGCTGTCGTACGGCGTAGCGCCTGTATGGGCCTCCGGATTGAAACCATAGGTACATGTCACGTTGGGGCTATACAGATCCACATAGTTGATACAGTGGTTCTCCGGACAATAGACGAGGATCTGCGACACATACGCATAATTGGAACGTAGGGTCTTATTCTCCTCCGGATCATAGTATGCCGTTCGGATACGCACGTCGTAACTACCCTCGAGAATACGTTTGAGGGAGTAAGTACAATGCGTACCATTCTCAAGGGTAAAGCCATCAGGTCCTTCTGTGATACCGCTCACGCCATGGTTCCAACCGGTCTCGCCCACTTTACGATACTGGATATCAAATTCATTGAATGGACCGTTTATATCCCAGGTAACGATGAGGGTCGAATCCTCGCAATGCGGATAAATTATAAGGTTCTCCGGCTTCTTTATCGCTGCCGAGTTGATCTGGAAATTATCGATCGCTATACTGGTTCGGCCTATCGAATCCTGTTGGTTCGAGTTGACCCAGATGAAGACGAAGGCGAAGTTCTTTGCGGAGTTAGCGGCATTGACGCTGACATTCGTGGTGAGCGATACATTCTGCCACGACTCGCTACCGCAGACAAATTTCTCGCCTGACTCACCCAAAGCCTGGCATACGCCTACTTGAGCATTGGACAGACGTCCGCCGACCTGGTTGATGATAGCATCGAGGTTATAATTACCTGTTGCCGTCAAGTCCTGCTCGCGGCAGACCATGACGTACAGTTTTGACGTTATCGAATCGCCCATACCCTTCCAGTCGAAGCTGACGTCGTATTTCTGGGTCTTGGTATCCGTCGGGAACTTATACTTCAAGACAGAGATCGCGATATTGGGCGTCTTGCCATAGTTGGGGTTCTGCCCGTCCGCCGATATGTAGAGCGAGCGGCGCCCCTCGCTATGCACGGCCGTACCTACCATCCATTTATCGGTGGTATTTTGGTTGCCATAGTTGAGCGTCCACGCCGAGAGGTCCTCACCTTCCTCGAAACTACATTCGTAAGGGAAGGTGGTAGCGACTTGAGACCATGCAAAGACGGTAGACAGCAGGAATATATGTAAGAAGAGTAGCCTCTTCATAATTTACGATTTGACGATTTACGATTTACGATTGATTGACGATTTTATTTTATTGACGATTGACAAATATCAAATCTCAAATTTCAAATACAAATTAATAGATTTGTTGGATGTCTTCGTCACCGACGTCGGTGATGGTGAATTCAACACGACGGTTGAGCTGACGTCCTTCTTCGGTGTCGTTATCGGCTACGAATTCACGCTCACCCTTACCTTCGGCGGTCATACGCTCTGCGGCTACGCCACGCTTGATAAGGTCATTACGTACCGAGTTAGCACGCCCCTCGGACAGGATCTGGTTGGCCTCGTCGGAACCAACGGCATCGGTGTGACCGACAATATGGATCTTGACAGACGGGTTCTCAAGGAGGAAGTTAGCCAGATCGGACATCGCCTGCTCTGACTGCGGGAGGATATAGGTCTTGTTGGTAGCGAAGAAGAGGTTCTCGATCTTCACTTTTATACCCTCTTTGATATGCTGCATATAGAGATCGAAGGTATCACGCACGAAATGGAGCGTGTCGTCCTTCGGCATATAGCCTGTCGCGGTCATATGGGCGATATAATCGCCTTCGGTGAGCGGCGTCTCGATGAAGCCGTCATCGGCCGACTGCGCGGCATAGAGAACCACGGTATCGTTAGCCGATGTGAGACGGACAGCCGCCTCGATGGGCTCTTGGGTCTCCACATCGTAGATATTCATACAGAGGGTGTAGATGATCGGCGCAGGGATACGCTCCAAGGGCAGACGGAGGGTATCGAAATCGAAGACCTCGACCGTCTTGAGGATGGTATCCGAAGGATAATAGCCGTTCTTGGTCGCAGAGATCTGATAGGTACCCGGCGCAAAACGTCCCTGGAGGAGACCTTGGCGGTTGGTATTCTTCTGGAGCACCTTGCCGGTCTCCACATTGGTGATTTCGACAGCAACACCGCCCAACGCGAGCGCGCTATTCTCATCATACATATAGACACCCATACGCGGCGTCGGCGCCTTCGGGTACTCCTGCGTGGCTTTCTTATGGCGCGGCAGATCGAACCAAACGGCGAGCTTAGCGCCTACGAGGAAAGGATTCACTTTCGCATCCTTTGCCGAAGTGGTCATGAGGGCAGAGTTGGTCGGGAAGTCAATCGGGTTCGCAGCCACTGTCATCTGCGTCGGGATATCCTGTGCACCCTGTATCTCTTTGTAACTCAGGGCATTGAGCACGCCGTAATCCGCAAAGAGCGACACGCGCAGACGGGAAGCGGACTTGATCCATCGGTCAAAGTTCACACCGATCTCCGCACTGGCTGCCAGGTTGAGGCCGAAGTTCACATTGGTAGCCGGACGCTCTACCTCCTTATCCGTTACCAACGCATGCTTGTACATGTCATTCAGACCGGCGATGAGCTCCTTATCCTCGATGGAGGTAGTCATAACACCGCTGACGGTAGAGAGGCCGAGTATGCCGATACCGGCTTTGACACCGGCTTGCCAGAAGAGGGGGATATCCTTGAGCTCCATACCAAAGAGGAGGGGCACTTGGACGAATCCGCCGATGATCTGATCGTTCAGCTTAGCGAAATCATAATGATAAGTCATGGTGTTGGCATAAGGCGCCATACCATAGGCGAGGGAGAATGTGCCGTCCGGGCGGTTAGTGATCGCCATGACGGAGTTATAGGTATTGAACTCCGCGCCCACGGTCATCAAGAATTGCTTGTAACGGAGCTGGTATCCCAGGCCGAGGCCTCCACCGACGTATCCTTTGTCCTTATTTTGGAAGCCGATCGGGTTGGCCGTACCGGTAGCATCATTGAAGAGGATGCCGGAGGTGAAGAGGTTGGAATAACCGACCTGCCCCCAGAAACCGAGACGATGGGCGATGTCGCGTTCGTTATAAGCGTTCGCTTTGGCGTTCGCCTTATCGATCTCCGCGACAGCGGCCATGTATTGCGCTTTCTCTTCGGCTGCAGAGAGGGCCGGCTGGGTCTTCGGCGCAGCTTTGGCTACCTGTTTGGCAGAAGAGGAAGGTTTGGTCGATTTAGCCTTAGCCTGCCGGGCTTTGGCTTTATCGCGGTCTTTCTGCTTCTGAACAGCGGCTTTTGCCTGCTCTTTTTTCTTCTGCTCAGCGGCTTTCTCGCGATCCTTGGCTGCTTTGGCCTTGGCTTTCTCGCGCTCCTTCGCCATTTTAGCTTTCTCTTTCTCGCGTTGTGCTTTGGCTTTTGCCTTAGCGTCCACCGCGTAAACAGCCGCAATGCTATTATCCATTACGGAGGCTATCGGAGCTATCGTAGCGAGCCCCATCGCCATCAGAAGTATGCAGATGATTCGTTTCATGTGCTTATTATTTTAGACCTTGGTTACCGCCGCGAATACGATAATCACGGCCGACCTTATTATTATCATAGATATAGGATTTGCCTGGTTTGGGCAACTCGAATGCGATCGTATATTTGATACCTATATTGAGGTTCCGGAAGACGGCATTATCCGCCAGGCTACTCCGGAAGAGCGGCTGGAGATAGAACTGCACACCCTTGTCCGTCTCGCGGTAGCCAAAGATAGGCGATCCGCCGGAAGAGGCATGGAGGCTGAGCAGACCGAAGTCCACGAAAGCGGCGAGGTACATACGCACCTTATCCGGATTAACACGGAACTGGCGGTGCTTAAACATATGTCCGACACGTCCGCCGATCTCGGCATGCGCCATGACATTGAAATTAAACTCGAGAGGCAAAGCGGCGCTGGACATATACTGATTGGAAACGAACTGGTGGTTAACCATGTCGTAGAAATCATCGTAGTACCTGTCGTACTCGCCATAGGTCGTGATCTGGGCCGAAGAGGCGGTCATACCATAGAGGCGGATGGCAATCTTAGGGCCAACCATGAAATAGAACCTACTCCATTCGCCACCGAAGAGAAGCGGAATATTGAGGTTCGCCATATGAGCGAGATCGCGGGACTTATCGACATGGACATGCATATTAAAGAGCGCGCCCTCGGTATCGATCATCGGAATGGCCTCGTCGTGGTCGTCAAGCTGGTTGGCATTGAGCTCATACATTCCCTCGACGCCGGCAGAGAAAATAAAGTTATTATGGAAGAGCCGATAATCGAAGCCAAGCATAGCGGCCATACCCGTTGAAGGCTTCTGCCCGGGGATGGTATGGAGTATCGCAGAATAGCCTGCATCCCCATGAAGGGAGAGGAAATGGCGTGTCTCGGGATCGAGCGGAGTATGGGCACATATGAGTGCGCTCCACGCCAGCAGGCAAACTATGAATAAATACCGTCTCTTGTGCATTTTGCTCCAATATAACAAAATCGGGCGGCAAAATTACAAAAAAATTCTGAAATATGCAAATTTTTGATACTTTTTCGTCTTTTTTTTTGCATTTTGACAGATAATAACCACAAAAAAGGCCGCCGAAGCAGCCTTTTTTGCTAATACCTCGATATTTCGAGATGTCGAGATTTCGAGATGTCGAGGAGGTTATTTCATCTCCACTTTCTGGCCGGTTACGTTGTAAACCGTACCATTGAGGAGGATATAAACCTGGTCGTCACGGATGAACTTGATTGCCTGGTTCTCGATGCCGGCACCCGCTTCGATACCGGTTGCATCACCACGCTTCACATAGAGGCAGTTGATTGCAGCAGGCTCGCCATCGGTGAAGCTATCATCGTTGATCCAAATGAATGCAACGCGGTAGTGACCGGCAGGAACGTTAATCTTAGCGTCTTGACGCGTGAAGACGTTGGTTGCTACAAGAGCAGCACCGCCATCCAGTGCCATCCAGCCTGCAGGCAGGTTCTCAGCCGTCAGACCTTCCGGAGCTACACCAGCGGTCAGTTCAACAGCAGCCGGAACAAGGGCAACACGCAAGAAGTCGATTGCACCGTCCTCGTCGTTGTACTCACCAACGGCCTTCCAGTAGTAAGTGAAGGTATATTCACCTGCCACATCGAAGTCGAACAGCTTGGTAGCGTAGGAAACAGAAGCTGCATCCTCGTCGTAAGCATAGTTCACACCGTCGTTGGAGATAAAGAGGTTACCGTCGAAGGTCCAAGCGTTGTCGCTGTTAGCGAGTTTCCAGGTAGCAGCGTCAGCGAATTGGGTCTCATACGGGATGGTCTCGATATTCTCAGTGGTCGAGAAGGCAATCGAAACGGTCTTGCTATTCTCATCACCGCAGTTGTTGCGCAGGTAGAATACATAAGCCGTATTCTCGAAGAGGTTATCCAGTACGAGCGGGTTGGTAGCCGCAGCGAATGTTACAGGCTCCTCACCGGCCAATACGAGAGCGTACTCCCAGTTAGCGCCTTCAACTGCATCCCAAGCGATGGTTGCACCCTCAGCCGTAATGTTGGAAACATTGAGGTGAGTAGCCCACATACATGCCGGAGCTTGACCCGGAACGTAGTTGATCGTCATCTTCGGCAGGAAGTTACGCTGGGTCATGTTATTACCCGTACCGTAACCACCGATAGAAGCGCCGGTCGTATTCTTACCATACCAGCTGCAGCCTACATACGTACCTGCAACGGTCTGCTTGAAGCCGATGAGCAGGTTGTCACCTGTGTACTGGAACGGCTCGCTGAGCGTTACCACCATCTTGTTGTTAACAATCGACAGGTTGCCGGCAACCATGACTTGCGTGAGGTTATCCCAATCGTTCAGCGCTGCCAAGGTAGCATCCTCGGTCGTGGTCATGTAAACCTCGAACTCAGCTGCACCCCAATCTGCAGAAGCGGTGCTGGAGTAGAAGGTCAACTCGGTGATCGAATCCCAGAGGATCTCTTGCAGACTCTCAGCCGGAACGATGAACTGGCTAGCTGTATTACCTTCGTCTACATAAGAACCGTAGATAGGTACGTAGCTATTGGTATTGGTACCATCGTTTACAACGATCGAGTAGATATCGGTCGGCAGGAAGGAGATAATTGCGCTGTATGCGCTCTGTCCATCCAGCTCACCGCAATCTGCTTTCACGCGAGCGTAGTAGGTAGCTTCAGCGGTCAGACCAGTCAGGTTAGCTACCGGCTCGGTTACGTTCAGTGTATCAGCCTCAGACATATCACTATTGAGACTGTACTCAACCTGCCAAGCCTGTGCCTCACCTGCATTCCAGGTCAGGGTAGCGATCGTACCGTTACCCGGAGTGAGTTGAGCCTCAAGTCCGGTCGGAGCAGGACAAGCTACTGTCGTACGGAAGGACTTCATTACACTCCAGTCGCTTTCGCCATCCTCACCGCAGTTAGCACGTACATATGCATAGTACGTATGCGTCGGCAGGAGGTTCGTGAAGATATACGAAGTGTCCGTTACATCAATCAGGTTAGAGAGGGTATCCGGGTTGAATGCAGCGATTGTATCCAAAGCGATCTGCCATGCGCTCTGACCTTCCTCGCTTGCACTCCACGACAGTTTAGCCGAGTGTGCATAGACATCAGAAGTAGCCAAGTTGATCGGTTTCAGACAAGTCAACTTCCTGATGCTGATGTTATCTACAGCAGCAGGAGTCTGAGTGCCACCGGAACCATCGTTTCTCCAAAGAAGAACCACTTTGTAAAGACCAGCCTCAACAGCCAAGTCAAACGATTCCGTGGTCCAAGAAGAAGACAAATTCAGCTTGATACCATTATGCAAGGCAGTCCAACCTGCAGGCAGCGAGAACATACCCGTAGCCGTTGCGGACAACTCCAATGTATCCGGAACAAGCGCAACGCACAACAAGTCATAGTTGCTTTCGCCGTATGCTTTCCAATCGTACTTGAAGTTATAAACTCCATCTTCAAACTGGAACAACTTCGTTGCGTAAACAGCAGCCGAGGAACCGACACTATAAGCATTCGCAGCACCTCCATTATTGGAGATATAGAGCGCGTGCGTACCCTCACCATTGTGAGCAGCGGTGCCGTAAGACCAAGCATTCGCATAAGAACTATTGACAAACGACCAGCCGTTCTTGGTTTCGAAATCGTTTGCATACGGGATAGAAGCCGGAGCTTGCAGCGTCGTAAAGAGGAGCGCCTCAGACCAGTTATCCTCGTCGCAAGTTACTTGTACCTGAACATAATAGTCAGTAGCATCCTCCAAGTCAGTCAATGCATACGGGCTCTCTACGTTCTCCACCACAACGGTATCGGTACCGTGGATGTAACGGAGGTTGAAGCCTGTCTGACCATAGGTATTCCAGCTGATCGAAGCGGAGTTGGTCGTGATATCAGCAGCTGCCACATCACTCGGAGTCTGGCATGCCTTCGCCGTACGGAAGGTGGTAGAAGCCCAAGCACTTACACCGTCTTCCTCACCACAGTTCGCGCGTACGTATACGGTATATAAGGTGTCGGTCTCCAGACCGGTCAATGCATACGTATTTGCTGCTGCATCATACAGAGTAGCCTCAGCGAGGTCAAACTCAGGATTGCAAGAGTAAGCAATCTGCCATGCATTCTGCTCCTCGTCACCTGCGGTCCAGCCAATCGTAGCCGAAGAAGCGGTGATGTTGGAAACAGCCAGTTCAGAAACAGCCTTACATGTAATCTTCGTGATGCTGAAGTTATCTACCGCAGCCGGAGTTTGGCTACCGCCACTCGTATCATCTCTCCAGAGGAAGACTACATTATAGTTACCTTCTGCAACATCGATAACATCGGTACGGAAGGTCTGCCAAGCATCTACGAGGTTCAGTTTAGAACCACCGTCCAATGCAATCCAGCCAGCCGGCAACTCACTTGCCAACGCTGTACCAGCGGTACTGCTTAAGCCAGGGAGCATTGATGAGCTTGCCTCCAACTCAATCGAATCCGGAACAAGCGCTACACGCAACAGGTCGTAATTGCTCTCGCCTTTTGCTTTCCAGTCGTATTGGAATATAAAGTTACCTTCCTCGAAATGGAACGACTTGATAGCAAAAACAGTAGCAGCATTACTGGTCGAGTATGCGTTGCTTGCGCCGTTATCATTAGAGATATAGAGCGCGTGCGTACCCTCACCGTTGTGAGCAGCTTCACCGTAAGCCCATGCGTTGGTCAAACCGCCGTTGATGAACATCCAGTTATTGCCAGCCTCGAAGTCATCAGCAAACGGAGCCGTAGCCGGTGCCATCAAGGTATGGAAGGCAGCAGAGATGCTCGGGCTGTAACTGCCAGCACAGCTTCTACGCAGATAAACGATGTAGTCGGTATTATCGACCAGACCACTGATCAGCATAGAATCGGAAGCTGCTTCAAATGCCTCGTCAGCAGGTTCACCCGCCGCAGCAGGAGCTACCGCATAGACATAGTCGCTTCCCTCTTCAACGCTCCAAGTGAACTTAGCCGAATGCTCTTCGATATCGAATACCGAGAGACCTTCCGGCTCCAGACAGTTCGGGATTTCCTCCACTACGATATCATCGATATGGAGTCCACGCGAAGTAAGTGAAGCAGAAGCAGCTTGCATCTTGATCGCGATATACTGACCTGCGCCCGTGTAGTGATCAAAACGTACCTCAAACGGCTCATAAGTTGCTGCTGCAGGTTTGATAACTTGGATCGGCTCGAATGTAGCTGTATCCTGCGGATCGGTCATTACACCAATCAGTACAGAATCACCTCTATTCGAACTCTGGTATTTACGCGCGTTGAATTTCATACGCAATCCGCTTACACCTTCCATTTGAGGCAGGATAGCATACTGATCTTGCGGATCGTAATCGGTATAACTGCTATAGTTCGAATAGAAACGAAGCGCATTCCATCCGGAGTTTGCATAGGTAGAACTAGCGTAAACCGTAGGATAGTACATATACGAGCTATAGGTACAGGTATTGATTGCACTCCAGCAAAGCGGCAACACCTGTTTATTCGTTGCACCCTCGATACCATCGAAGTTCTCGTTAACCGGGAACTCGGAGATAATCGCACATCCGGTAACGAATTTAGCCGGAACGGAATAATCCGAAGTATCGGCAACACCACAAATAGCTGCTACGCGTACATCATAGTACGAAGACGGAATGAGTCCCTCCAAGAGGATCGTATCATTATCCGCAGCCACCGAACTCCAAACGGAATCATTGACATGCTTGTATTCTACGTTCCAAGCCGATTCAGTACCCTGTGCCTCCCATGTGAGGGTAACAGAGGTCGGAGTAGTAAGGCTGTCGATAGCCGCTACGTTCTCCGGCTTGATACAAGACGGGATATACGAAACCTTGATATCATCGATACAGCATGAATAGTACGAACTACCTGCATTCTCCCATACGAACGCCAAAAGAAGTGCCTCTTCAGGTATTGTATTCAAGTTCGACTCATAATAAGTCATCGAGGTACTGCTCGAATACGTAATCAGCTCATGGAAGGTAGATGTACTATCCACATAACCTAAATACAAGGTACCATTCGTAGCATTCTCCATCTTAGCCCAGAAACTGATTTGCAGATCTTTCAACGAATCAGCGAACTGAGGCAATACGGCGTATGCATAGCTGCTGGAGGACGCACAGAAATTGAGCGCGTTATTACCCTCATGCACATAAGCATACGTACCACTCTCCACTACGTGAGGAGCCGCATAGGTAGTAGTACCACCCGTTTCCCAACATACAGGAACAACACCTTGTACATTATAAGCAACACCTTGGTAAGCCTCGAAACCTTCGATGAAGTCGCCTTTCTCTGCAATCGAGTAAATCTCGCAAAGGGTAGCGAAAGTGATCGAACGGGAATACTCACCGATAGCCGTTGCATCCTCAGGATCACATTGCGTTGCCACTTGCGCTTCATATACGGTCGAAGGAGTCAGACCCTCTAACAAGAGACTGGTCTGAGCCACCGGTACTACAATCCACTCCTCAGCGCCTTGTTGACGATAACGAACTACCCAATTGGTCTCAGGACTAACCGGAGTCCACTCGAGTTCAACAGAAGTAGTGGTCGTCAGCGAATCAATCGCCATAAAGTTCTTCGGAGTAGAACAAGCCGGAACAACGCCCTTCTTGAAGTCAATCGAAGTCTTCGGCAGGAAGCTAACGCTACCCGCTGAACCAGAGGTACCATATTCGTAGCGTCCCGAACCGGACGGCGCAGAAACACCGGCCCATGTGAAGGATTTATCCTCACCGGCAACCGTTTGATTGAAAGCAATCAACAGGTTTCCACCTGTATATTGATACTGGATATCGAAGGGAACATACATCATCTTCTCTTCAACAGCCAAAGCCTTATTAGAAGCCACTTGCGTCAGGGAAGCCAAGTTAGCCATCGCGCTCAGCGTCGTATTCTCCACCTCGCTTACATAGACATCGAAACGAGCATCGCCGAAGTCATGTTCAGCCTGAGAGCTGGTATGGAAGGTCAGCGCTACAATCGAATCCCATTGAATGTCAGCCAACTGTGCAGCCGGAATAATGAACTGGCCAGCCGCGTGACTATCAGCATAGTATGCGTAGAAAGGCACATACGAACTTGTCGCAGTACCTTCGTTCACCGTAATCTGATACGGGTTAACGGTCTTGAACGAAAGCGATACGATTTCGCTCTGCGAATCGCCACAATCCTTACGCAGATAGAGGGTGTACTTGGTGTTCTCATCAAGACCCTCAACGAGGAGCGAGTTCTGATCTACATCCGTGAACTCGGTCGGCTCTTGACCTGCCGGAACACAAGCATACTCCCAAGTCATACCATCCTCGTCATCATTCCAAGAGAAGGATGCTGTAGTAGCCGTGATATCCGAAACGCTCAGACCTTGCGGCATACGACAAGTCAAACGACTGATCTTGAAGTTATCAATTGCACCCGGAGCGTCACCCGTATACGAGTTATTTCTCCATACGATAATAACTTTATGGTAGCCAGCCTGAGGTACTTCAACCTCGCTCAACTGACGCTGCCAATTAGATTGTCCGCACAATTTGCTACCGCCATCCAATGCAATCCAACCATCCGGTAAGGAGATGGCACCAATTGGAGCCGTAGATGCAGAACTTGCCTCCACTTCTGTTGCGGCAGGAGCAAGAGCTACACGCAGATAATCGTATGCATCGCTATTAGCCTTCCATTCGAACGAGAAGGAATACAAACCTGCCTCAGGGAAGAAGAAGGTCTTGGTAGCATATACCGTCGTATAAGCATGCGTGTAAGCATAACTCAAACCATTATCATTAGAGATATAGAGTGCATGCGACGGACTCTTGCTGGTAGCAGTACCATAGGCCCATTTATTGGTCAATTCACCATTGAAGAACAACCAACCGTTACCCTCTTCAAAGTCCCAATCGTACGGCAGAGCAGCCGGAGTCTGGATGGTCTTGAAGGTCTTCATCAGCGGCTCACTCTTCTCGGTCTCGCTACAAGCGTGACGAACGAAGAAGATATAATCCGTGGTCTCAGTTAATTCGGTAAGATCAGCGATCTTCTCTGTGGTAGAACCGGTATAATCAGCCTCAGCCGGTGCAAAGTCAGCTGCCGGATTAGCCACATAACCGTATTCCCATGTTCCGTCCTCGTCAGCATCCCAAGTAACCTCAGCGGTCGTACCGGTAATAGCACCGATTGTAATACTGAGCGGACGCTCGCAAGCCGGGATCAGGTTAATAGCTACATTCGAGATATGGAGGTTGTTGTTGCCGTTAGCCTCGGTGGACTCACCGTAGAATGCCAACATGATGCTCTGACCAGCATAGCTGCTCAGGTCGAACTTCACGGTCTGACCCTCTGTGCTGATCTGGTCGAACGAAGTACCTTGACCTTGGTTACCCCAAGTGCCAAGTGCTGTCCAGTTAGCGCCACCGTCATTAGAGATGAAGACGATGAACTGATCGTCGTTCTGCTCACCTGCGGTAACAGCGGTAGGCGTAGAACCGGCGTTGGTGGTCAATGCCAGGTCGAAGGTCAATTGATAACCCGCCTGCATCTCAATAACCGGACTTACCAACCAATAATCGGTCGAATCCTTGATATTCAGATAGAGGTGCTCATTGTTGAAGACACCGTTCTTCAGGCCAACGTTCCAGCCGTTCTTGGTAGCCTCCAGCTGTGCACCACTCTCTTGTACAGCCTCGAGAAGCGCCTCGTAGCGTTTCCACTCACCCGGCATCGACGTGGTGTCGAAGGTCTGGAGGAACGGAACAACCGCTGCGGTCTTCGCGATGATCGACTTACCATAGTCGGTAAAATCTTCCTCTGTACATACTGCAGCTACGCGAATCTCATACTCGGTGAATGCACTCAGACCTGTGATCGTGTACGGATTCTGCGCGATATCCAGCGTGGTCCATACAGCCGTAGAATCTGCTGTCGGCTTGTATTGGAGACGCCATGCAGTCTCACCGCTATTAGCCGTCCATTCTACCGGCAGCGTCGTGCTGGTAGCCTGTGCATCCAATGCGTGCAGACCGGTCGGCTTCAAGCAAGTCGGGATCTTCTCAACAATCACATCATCCACGTGGATGTTGTTGTCACCACCGGAAACAGTAGACTCGCCGTAGAATGCCAAAAGAATCGTTTGACCTGCATATGCGCTCAAGTCGATAGGATCCACTTCCTCACCGGCAGTAGCGATGTCGTCATAGACATACTCTGAACCGGAGTTGTTCCACTCACGAAGAATCGTCCAGTTAGCGCCTTCGTCAATCGAGACTAAAACAACAAAACGATCATCCGATTGGCTACCTTTTACCACTTCCACCAATGTACCCGAATACTTGGTCAATGCCAAGCTGAAATACATCTGGAATCCCGGATCATCCTCTTCCATTTCCGGAATAGGAATAGCCGGGGTCTGAAGCCACCTATAGCAACTGGTTCCATAAATGTTTGCGCGAGCATGGTTGTCAAAGACACCATTGTTCGAGCCGAAAGACCAAAGAGAACTACTGGAACGAGTAGCAGAACCATCAGCCTGCAGCTGACCGGACCAAATTGTCCAACCGCTCGGAGCAGACGTACCATTGAAATGCTCTGCGTACGGCAGACCAATCAAGGTGTTGAACGAAGCTGATTTCCAACCGCTGGTGTTCTCACCGCAGATAGACTGTACCTGTACCTGATAAGCCGTGTTCGAAACCAGGCCAGTCAGCGAATAGGAGTTACCCGACAGGTTCTTCACCAATTTCCAATCTGCATCAGACGAAGCCTTGTACTGCAGGTTGTAAGCTGCAGCCGAACCAATCCAGTTGATGGTAGCGGAGTTAGCCGTTACATCGTTTGCCTCCACCGATTCCGGTTTGTCGCAAGTCGGACCTGCCGAAGCTTCCGTTGTAATGGTAGCTTCCCAACCGGCAGCCGTGGTAGAGCCATCCGAATGCCACTCAATGGTGAGCGTACCAGACTGAGCTACATAATCTACATCTGTAGTGATGGTTGCAGACGAACATCCGGTTTGCGCTCTTCCGAGCAACTCTCCGTCTGTAGCATCACCATCATAGATGAGCATGTAGTCCCAGTTACTACAACTGGAGGAAGACTCCGTTACCAGCGACGAGAAGTTGATTGTAATACTTCCCGTACAAGTGAACGTAGCCGTGTAGCTCTGACTTGTAGCATAATTGGCACTTGGTCCGCCTGAATCATAAAAGGCGTAGGTGCTACCCGGAGTCAGCTCTTCTTCCATATTACCGGTTAAGGTAATAACTTCTTGAGCCTGTACCGTTGCCCATGTAGCAAAGAGCACCATGACCAAACAAAGTAATACTTTTCTCATAAGCTTTAATTAATTAGTTAAACAATAAAATAATTATCTATTATTCCAATATAGGTATAATATATCAATTTGGGCGGCAAAGTTACGAATTTATTTCGATATGTGCAAATTATTTTTCATTTTTTCGTCATTTTGTTACAAAATTGCCAAATTAAGTTTGCAAAATGATAGAATATGCCATATTGAACATTATATACCCCCTTGTTGCATAGTACTTACTCAGGTAATGCATACGTTTCGCACCCATTTCCGAAATAGAACATAAATCCATTTACGATTTACGATGTACGATGTACGATTTAGATAACAAAAAAGCCACCCGAAGGCGGCTTTCTTGTTGGCTATTAGCTATTGGCCTATTTGCGGGGATCGGCTACCTTTTGACCAAGGGCATTATACCATTCGTCATTGCAGATGATATAGAGCTGGTCGCGGTAGATTACCTTATGCGCCTCGCCCATGCCGTCGAAGATTTGATCGATACCCTCAGCCGGATTGACCGTCAGGGTATGTACCAGTACGGTAGCACAGTTAGCCCCCTCTACCAGTACGGTATCCACATAGGTACCTGCCGGCGTTTCGGCCGGATAACTGATCGGCGCCTGGCCTGCTACATACGGATGCATTGCATTCTCGTAAGTGAACGGCAATTGCTCCCGTCCTATCTCCGTTGCATCGAAGAGCGTATCCTCGGAAGCATTGTAGGAGACAACAAGCGTCATGACACTATCGCAACCGATCGAAGATACAATCGTATCACGGAACAGACCGGCACGGTTGTACGGGTTTCCATTCCACATATAGGTCTCACCCGGACAGATCGCCACTTCTTCGTCCTCGGCATAACGGCGCTCCTTGACATAGAGGTTAAGCGTGACAATACTATCGCAGCCATGCTCTACGGTCGTCAGTTTACGACGATAAACGCCGGCCTTCTCCTTCGGCAAGAAGTCATAGTTTTGATATGTCTCACCCTCGCAGATGGTATCGCGGAACGAGGTCTCCATCGCCGGATAGATCTCGATCTCCAACTGCTGAACGCTATCCTTCACACCGGCCTTGGCATCGGCATCCGAAGCAAAGAAGCAGGTCGGATACGCATGGATACCCGGCGTGGTCTGCTCACCCGGAAGGATAATATCGCCGACTTGGATATCCTCATACTGGCAACCCGAAGAATAATCGACATTCTTTTTGAAGTAAGCCAAACGGATGTTATCCACGTGGATGGCGATACCGGTCGAAGATGTAGTACGTGCCTCGCGATAGAGACCGATACGGACATTCTTGCCGGCATAGGAAGCCAAGCTGAAGCGGACATTCATACCATCGGACGGGATATCGCGAAGTTGCGAGCCCTCCGGATTGGTATTCTGCCATTTGCCCAGGATATTCTTGCTCTCCCATGTCTGACCGCCATCGTCCGAGATGATGACCATGAAGTAGTAGTCGTCCATCATATCATTCTCGGTCACAGGATTGCCGGTGACGAGGTGGGCAGAGTTACATGCCGTCATAGCCAGATCCATTGAGAAGTGAACGCTATCGTCCTCCGGCAGATAGAAATTCGGCGTGATCATCCAGTGATAATCGGTGGAGTGACCCGGCGCTACGTAGTGCTGTCCTTGCAAGCCGTAGTTGACCGTTGTACGGGCGAAGCTACTGTTATCCGAACCACGCGTGATCACACCACCCGGCACATCGACAACGTTATCGGCATGCGACTTACTGAAGGTCCATTCGGTCGAGCTGACGGTTGTAGTGAAGGTCTCAAGGAAGTACGGGCTGCGCGAGGTCTTGAACGTTGCTTTCTGCGAGAAGCTGCTCTCACCCCAACGCTCGCCACAGATCGCCTGCACGCGCCATACATAGGTCGTTTGCGGCTTCAAGCCCTTGACGGTGCAGGTATTGGTATTGACCTCACCGTTGAAGACCATCTCATCCTCCTTGGCGAAGAACGGATCGGTAGAAACCTGCACGAGGAAGCTGCCGGCCGAATCCACACCATTCCAGGTAAGAACGGCATGCGTCGAACCCAATTGCAGTACGGTCAGGTCAACCGGATCTTTACACTCCTGCTTATGCTCAAACGATATATTATCAATCCATACCTGGTCACCGGTCTTGTCCGTCGTACCGCCCTTCTCTTTCGACGAAGTCATGAGGGCGATGTACGGTCCGGTAGCGCCTACGAGTTCGACCTTCATCTGCTGGAAGAGCCAGTTATTGGCCGCTGTAGCCTGGTCTGCTACCGACAGCGTTCCATCATAGGTAACGGTATCGAGCGGCATGAAGGTAGCGGCATTGGTCGGATCGGTCATTGTACCGACGATGATGGACTTGGAGTAGCTCGAACCGGTGTAGGTCGTTACGACCGAGTCATTCGCAGCCGATACATATGCCGGACGCATCCAGAACATGACTTGCAGCGTATCGTATGCCGCTACATCCATAGCCGGCAAAGCGATGTACGGCTGATAAGACGAGGTGGCACGCGAGCTGAACGAAGCACGCAACATAACAGCGTGATCTCCTTCGTACGCGTACTTAAATATATTCGTATTCGCCTGGTTGTACGGATCATAGGTAGCCGATTTCCATTCGCCTTGGATGGCATCGCTATAGGTCCAGCAGAGGGTCTGGCGGTAAGCGTTTTGGCCATTGATAGCCACCGATCCCTCCTCCGGCTCAAAGCCGCAGGTATAAGACGGGTCGTTGGTAACGCACTCGGTTGCAAAACTGAGCGGATTGGTAGCCGGCGAAACATTGGCGCCGTCGATCTGATAAACATACCAGCTATACATCTGCGATGCCTGCAGGTTGGTCAAATCGTACTGCGTACCAAGGATGGTATCGCGCAGGATCTCCTCGCCCATACCGTTCAGCACAACAACTACCGACTGCGCGTACGTGTTCCATACCTTCCAGCGGAGCGTAGCCGAAGTAGCGGTGATATCCGTGGTCTGGGTATGCGAAGGCTTGAAGAGCGTATTGCCGGTAGGCTTAACGGCCAAGTTATCCAGATAGAACAGACCCGGAGCCGGCTGGAAGAGCACGATATACTTACCCTGCGTACCTGCCAGCGGAAGCTGCATCAGATCCCAGTAGTGGAGACCCGTCGGGTCGGACTGTACATTATCGTTGACGGTCAGATCGGTATAGGAATAAGTGAGCGTATCGACTACGTGCAGCGTCGTCAGATCCTTCGGATCCGTCAGCGTACCTACTACGATCGATTGGCTGTATGCGTTCCTCAGATAGGTGTCGTCCACAATCTTACCGCGGTTAGCAGCCGTACCGAACGATTGGTCGTAGTTAACGAAGCAACGTCCGTAGAACTCAACCATCATCGTATCCAGATTGCAGTTCAATTCCGGCAGCACGATGTACGAGTTATAGTTCGCATCCGTGGTATGCACACGCAAGGAATGGGTATCATCCATACCGGCCTCGTAGTGGCGGCTGGATTGATAGCCGGTCATCGGACCGTAGTACTCATATCCCTTGCGTTGAACGAGCCACTGATAGCCGTTCACGGCCTTATCATAGGTGATACCGGTCTGGAAGCACGAGGGCTTGAGGTAGAACTCATCGTTCACATCGCCGCCCAATACATCATTGAGTTCGTACTCCGACTCATCGTCAAAGCTCCAAGCGAACATGCCGTTACCCTTTGCATCAAGCGCCTGGCAGAGCGTACGGAAGGCCAGATGATCGGTGGTGACATAGTTCTTAGCGCCGGCCGGTGCATTAGCACGTTCGAGACGAGCCACGTAATCGGTCTGCGGCTCCAGATGCTCTACCACCTGCGAAGTCACACCGCTCAGGTTGAGGAATTGCTGTACCATACCGCCGTCAGCGGTCTCGATATACAAGTTCCACGGACCGCCGATGTTCGCCCACTCTACGAGTGCACTCTCGCCGTCAGCCACAATTTTCTTGAGGGCTACCAGACTGTATCCTTTCGGTTCGCCTAACGTCACGTCATCAAAGAGCAGGAAAGCACTATCCGCCGGCTGTTTCGGCATATGGAGCACGATCTGCTTGTCCGCTATCGTAGCCGAATCCAGATCGAGGGTATAGACAGTGTAGAAATAGTTGTTCTTGCTGTTCGGCTTGGCGGTCGTACTCGGCTTGCTGATACGAACAGAAGCCAATTGCTCATACGTATCGAAGCCACGACCGTTCTCCACTGTACCGATCTCAATCAAACCTTCGGTAGCATATGCTATACGATCCGTTTTCTTATTATGATAACCCGGACGCACTTTGAATTCGAACGAACGATCGTGCGCTACGCCTATGCTCGGGAAGACGACATAACTGCCGTAGTAACCCTCCTCGGAGAACATGAGCAGAGCGCCGTTCTCGGTACGGCTGTAGCCAATCGAATCGGCTATATTCTGGCGGCTGTGCGGATAGTAGATGAAGGACTGCGTCTCAGCACCAAGGCTGTCTCTACCTACCGTCAAAGCCGGATGCATATAGTAATCATCGCTCTCCGAATACATACTGCGTACCCAGGGCTCCTGTGCCTTGCCGCTCATGTTCTCAAATCCGAAGAAGTACTCTTGTTCGTAGTAGTACTGGGTATTCACCTTGAGCGGATTACGCGTCCAAGCACTGACATCCTCATCGCTGCACAGCGTGCGTGCAAAGACGCAATACGGGGTAGCAGCTGTCAGATTCGGGAATACCACATGCGTAGAATCCACCACGATACTTTCCGCGTTATTCAGATAGCTCGTAACATCGCTAATGAGCGTATATTCCGCTTCCGGAATGATAACAAGCTCCCAACGCGTATCGGCCTTGCTGGCAGGCGTAAGTCCAATCTCAATGGAGTTATACGTAGCACTGATCGATTTCAACTTCGGTGCATTACAGGTAGCCACAAATTCGAGGGAGACATTATCCAACCAATCATCGTATTTAGCAGGCGTAACATTCGTGATACCGGCGGTAAGCACGAGATTATCATACGGCAATTCATACTCGCCCAGATCCATCTGGCAACGCGTGAAGGCTGTACCGGCGGGCAGGTCGAAGGTCTCCAATAACTGGAAGGTGGTAATATCATTGACATCCGCCATGACACCCACGTAGAACTTCGCCGTGCTGCTTGTACCGTACGCACGGGCATCGAAGGAGAGTTTGAGGTTCGCCAAGTCGCCATTCACTTTCGGCACGATCATGTAGCCGTTACTCCAGAGGTTGACACCCTTCGAACCATTCGAAGAGATTGTTCCCACTTTAAGTCCGCTATATCCTAAGAGTTGCCAGCAGCCGGGCTGACTCTCTCCCGTCTCGTAACTTTCGAAATCATCGTAGAACGGCAGGGCGGCGCCGCCTTCGGTAGGACAAGTGGTACGGATGGATGCATAGGTCATGGAGATCGCCGTACTATCGCCGTTATCGCAGACACCCTGCGCATAGACATAGTAGTTAGCTGAGGCCTCCAGGCCGGTAATGAGGATCTCATCCGAGTGATCCACGATGGTATCGAGCAGATAGTGATACTTTGGCTTCTCTGCATCGGTCAGTTCGCGGTTCGCCAAAAGCAAACGATATTCGTTCTGATAACCCTTCCAGCTGACAATCGCACTATTCTCGCCCACACTATCTACCGTGAACGAAGAGATCGGACGGCAGAGCGGAATCAAATCAACCGATATTTCAGAGATATACGCGTAGTTGGTTGCACCGAAATCACTGAGGAACATGATATGGCTACCCATATCGCCCATGTAGTCGCCCATGTAGTTCTCAAAGCCTACGCTGAACGGATCCCAAGCATTCTTACTGAGGTTGAGCGTATCCAGCGCCACGAACGAGCTGAGGTCGGTCGGGTCGGTAATGATACCGACGATAACCTGGCTATTATAGGAAGACGAGTTATAACTGCGTCCCCAGAAATTGACTTGGTATTTAGTGATATCATCTACGTTCAATTCCGGCATGATCGCATAACTACCTACGTAGTTGGACGAAGAGGATACATAGTCATACAGCTTGAGATAGTTCTTGCCGTTATGCATCGTAGAAGAGTTTGCCTCCACATACGGGATATAGGAGGATGACGCATCCTCTGCCTTCGAGCCTACCAGCCAGCACGGCATCTCACCGCCCGAGCCTACGGTAAAGCCATCATCCTCAGCGAAGGAGATCGTACCCATCTGCTCCGGCGTTAATGCCTCACAGGGCGTAGTGAAGGTCATCGTCGCCCATTGTGAAGAGACAGAATCGCTACAAAGCGTTTTAGCCGCAACGTAGTACTTGGTCTGGCCCTGCAAGCCGCTAACGCGGATGCTGGCTCTGTCGGTCGTATCGCGACGGATAATCCATGCTTGCGGTACCACATACGTCTCTTTGGACAGATTCTCCTCACTTACATAATGGTCGGTGAGCAACAACTCCCAATCGTCGCTTGTACGCAGACCACCGCTGATACGTACGCTGGAGGTCGTCAGTTCGGAAACACTCGGCTTCGGCAGCGGACAAGCCATCGAGACAATAGATACGTCATCCAAATAGACATAGTCGCTCGTTTTCTTACGTCCGCGCCATGCTAAATACTTAGCCGTAGCCGGAATGAGATGCGAATATTCACTTAAATCATACGAGGTCTTCACAAGCGTAGCAGAGGAACCTTCTCCCTTTACAGAATCCAAAGCCACAAAAGTGTTCAGATCATTCGGATCAGTCATCACACCGAATACGCAGTATTCCGATGACAAGGAGGCTCCGGAATAGAACGTCACCATCAGGCTGGACAACGAGTCACACTTAATCTCCGGTGTTGCTGCCCAAGAGGTACAGGAAGACTGCTTGAGATACAATATTTTCGATCCAAGATGGCTGGTGATATACGGGATCGTAGTGGAACTCGAACTGGTACTACCTACCGTCCAGCATCCAGGAGCAGTATTCTCTGAATAGGATTCGAAGGTCTCCTTATTGGCCTTGGTCGGATCGAGGAGCTCACAGGTCGTATAGACATCAAACGCTACCCATGCACTCTCGTCACAAGTAGGACGTACATAGAGGTAGTAGTTCTTCTGCGATGCCAACTCATCCAGATAGAAAGCCTTACCGGTAATGGTAGAATCCGCTACGATATCATAATTATGATCGTAGGTATCGTTCTTGATAGCAGCTACAGTCACCGACTTGTTCAGCAGTTTTACTACCCACTGGTCATTGTCCGAAACGCCGTTCCAGGTCACGTCGATGGAGTGCGGTGCCGGGTGGTTGAGTTTGAAGTCAAACGGCTCGATACACGACGGATCTTTGAGCTCCACATTATCGATGATGATATCGCTACTCATCACCAAGTTGGATCCCAGACCGGACGTGATCGCCAGTTGATCGTAAGCCAGATCATAGTTAGAGAGGATGAAACGTGCCTTCTGGAACGAAGATCCGCTGACATAAACCGTGTCAAAGGGCACGAAGCTGTTCTGATCGGTGATGTCGTTCATCGTACCAACGATCACTACACCTTCGGACGAAGCCGTACCGGCATAGGTGCGCACATCAAACGTGAGCAACATATCGGAGAGGATACCCGTCACAACCGGCAGGATAGCCACCGAGCGGTGGATCGTACCCGACGAATAGAGCTCCAGCGTCTTGTTGCTATTATTGGTTGTACCGGCCTGATAGATACGCGGATAATCCACACCCATGTAATCGGCCAGTTGCCAGCAACCTGCCGACTGGCTACCCGGGTTGTAGTCCTCGAAGGTCTCCTTGTACGGGAAGGCCTCTTCCTGACACGGCGTGCTGAACGCCATCTCGGTCCACCATTCCATATCACAGGTAGCACGCACATAGAGGTAATAGTTGGAGTGCTGCACCAAATTATCGAAATAGAAGGTCGGTGGATTCTGATTGTCGGTCCAGGTGAGCGTCGTATCCAGCACTACGCCACCGATAGCGGCGATTTGCTCCTTGGTCTTATAAATACGCTGCGACTCTGTGAGCGGCGTACGCGAGAGGAAGAGCTCCCACTCGCTTGACAAAGCCGATGTTTCCCATTTTACGGTGACCGCATCCGGCTCAACTTGCAATTCAATATTGGTAGGCGGCACGCACTCCGACAAAGTATCAACCGTGATCTCATCGATATAGTTGATCGTATTGGCGGTCATGTTGCGTACGTCATTCCAAACGATAGCAATCACACCCTCCGGACCGGAGTAGTTCTCAAAGTTCGCATAGCAACGCGTATAACCGGTACTATTGATGGTGAAGTCAGATACCGGTATAAAGGTATTGATATCCATCGGGTTAGACATGATACCGAGCGTAGCATGTGCCTGACCGATATCATTCGATCCGCTGCTCAGATAGAACTTCACCTGCACGCTATCCAGGTTCTCCACCATCGGAAGCGTGAGCCATGCGTCCGTTCCGCCTCGCTTACTGAGGAAGAGGCTGTTCGAACCGCCGTAGCTATTACCGACATTCACCGCGGGGTATGATCCGGCGTTACCGAACACACCCAGACCTACGACGCACTGCTGGTTACCGATCTTGCGCGTCGTGGTAGTACGTGCTTCGAAATCGTAGGCATACGGTATCTCACGCATCGATGCTATCGTTACGAACGGATAGCGGTACGACCACTCCTGTCCCTCGGCCTGTACATATACGTAGTACGGAGCATTCCAGCTATGGTCCGGCTCCAGCGTTTCGCAGAGATAACTATTGCTATTGACGGTAATCTGATCCACGATAGCGTCCGGATTTGGATTCGCCGGATTAACCTCCGCGCTGGTAACCAGCACGTTGTACGAGGAGGCATTGCCCTCCCACGAGATAGTAGCATAGGTATCGCGCGGGTTGACACTGATCTTGGTCACCTTGTTGACAGCCTTTCGGTACTCCACCGTCAGGTTATCCAAGAAGAAGAGGTTGTCGCGGTCGAAGTCACTCACAAAAGCAAGATAGGTTCCGTTGCCTTCATACGAACTGAGGTCTACGATGTTCTCTTGGAACGTCCTATTGCCCCATACGCTCACGGTATCCACCGGGCGGAAGGTCGTGATATCATCCGGATCCTCCATTACGCCCACCATGATACTGCGGCCGTACTGACGACCGGTATAGGTATAGACCGTAGCCCAGAAATGAACTTGACACTGATTGATATGAAAGTTCTCATTCAGCGTATCCGACAATGCCGGCGTAGCCAGATAGACATAGCGGTCAGCCGAAATGAACGTAGAGGGCGAATTGACCGCACCCGAGAAGATCACAGCCGAAGTCGTATCCGGCGAGTAGTTCGCACGCGAATTACCTGTAGCCGCCGAGTTGACATACGGCGATACGACAGTGCCGGTCAGGTTATTGCCCCAAGCCCAATCATCATCGCGATTCTTATTGGACGGATAATTGAAGTTTTCCGTGAACGGAATCTGCTTGGCAACGCGTACGCGGAAACCGAACGGACCATCCTTGGACTGCTCGCTACTCCATGCGCTATTCTCATCCTCGCAGATCGAACGCACATAGGCCAGATAGAACTCACCCGACTCCAGCAAGAGGTCTACATTCGTCACATCACCGCTTACCAATTCGTGGTACACGATGCGGTCGGCATCGTTCTCCTCGATATCGGCTACCATGTCCGGATCGATGGTGTCGCGTGTGATGATCACCTCAAAGTTATCGGCATCAAAGCTGGCGCTCCAGAAGAGGTTTACACGACCTGCGCCCTTATTGAGCACCATCAGGTCGTAGGGCACCGTACACTCCGGCGCCGACTGCAACTTGATCTCATCCAAGACGATACCATGGCCCAAGTTATCCGTTCCCTCGAAAGCGATCTGATAGTTCTGCCCCACTTCCGGCAGCGCAATCTTCACGCGTTGCCATTGAGAAACCGAACGGCTATACTCGCCCAACTGCTTCCATTGGCCACGCGCACTCGTACGATAAAGCACACGCAGGGTATCACAGTCGGCTCCCCACTTCGTATTGGCATACCAGAACGTCAACTCCGGCATATACACCTTGGTAGGACGAAGGTCCATCACCTTACTTACCAAGCGGGTCTTATAGCCCAAGGTCTCACTACCGGGATTACGCAGATAGGCACGATGCGTACCCTCATGCACCGACGACGGATGCGATAAGACATCATCCTCCGACTCTATCGCCCAAGGCATTTGTCCTTCGACAAACTCCTGAGTCCAGATGTCATCGGAAATGCCATTCTCAAAGCCCTCATCGATCACGACAGTACGTGCGTTGAGAGTCATGGTCATAGCCATCACGGCTACCAAAAACAAGAGAAATTTTTTCATATTAATAAATAGCATAAATGATTATTCGTCACAAATAAACAATATTAGGGCGCAAAGATAACATATTTTTTTAAAATATGCAACAATTTGTAAGAAAAAATGCAAATTTTCTTTCTTTTGTAACCTAAATGTGGCATTTTATGGCGCACAAAGAAAGGGCGACCGTTTCGGGTCGCCCTTCCATCATTCAGCGTGAATTATCAGAGGATAGCCTGGTAAGCAGTAGCATCCATGAGTTTATCCAACTCAGCTGCATCCTTGACGCTGATGCGGATAATCCATCCCTCGCCGTACGGATCGTTGTTTACCAACTCGGGCTGTGCATCCAGCGCGCCGTTGATCTCCAACACCTCACCCGTAACAGGCATATTGAGGTCACTGACGGTCTTCACTGCCTCGATAGAACCAAATACTTCACCTTGGCCTACCGTCTCGCCTAATGTAGGTACATCTACAAAGACGATCTCGCCCAACTCACTCTGCGCATAGTCCGTGATACCAACGTATGCTTCATCACCCTCTACGCGAATCCATTCATGCTCGCTTGTATAGCGAATATCTGCAGGAAAATTCATATTTCAATTTGTGATTTTTGATTTATGATTTGTGATTTATTTCTGAATGGGAGTACCCGGGATTTGGTCACCCAGCGTAGACATTGCGCAGCGGAAACCGATCTTCGACGAGCACTTATCCTGATCCAGGTAACGACGGGTAGACGGATTGAGCCAGTATATACGGTCAGCCCATGAACCGCCCTTGTAAACACGCGCTTTCTTAGTGATACGCGGAGCGAGGATATCAGTCGGATCTACCTTCACCTCCATCAGGTTCTCAACACCAACGGTATCCAAAGGATAATCGGTATCGAGCAGGCTGGCGAAGTCACCATCCAGCACGTCACGTTTATCATCCTCTTTACCCCAAGTGATCTTGATGCAACCTACGGAGTCCATCTGGAACTTGCCGTTTTCATCCAATACCGGACGGCTGTAGATATTACCACGATAGGAGTTATACTCACTAACCTCTTGCGACGTGGTCTCGCGGTAGACATCCATTCTCATCCACCGGGTTGGTGATCACACGACGGTCGTTCAGCGCACCGCTGACACCCATCATATCACCACGACCACGAACGAAGTTAGCCTGCATCATACCGAGGTTTTTCTTACTCATATCACGCGGATGATAACCACTCCACGGATAAACCTTACCCTCAATGGTCAAACCGTCCTCTCCGGCTACAGGGGCATAAGCGGCAAATTCCCACTCCGCCTCGGTCGGCAAACGATAGCCGGTCACAAAGATACCGTCGGCGATATTCACCTTACGCTCTGCACCATAGCTATCCAATTTCGGACGACGACCATACTCAGGAACATAGGTAGCATCCATGAGGTATTTGTCCGTATTGAAGACAAACTTATCGCGAATCCACTCGTAACTCGGACGATACATCGTCACGGTCTGCTCCGGATCCTCCGGGCTAACCTCCTCGTACGAATACATCTCGTATCCTGTCTCTTGCTCCCACTCATCCTTGTATGCCTCGTCATCAGTCGGCTGCAGGTCAGCAAACGGAGGGATAACGATTGCGCCGGCATTGATCAGCGCCATCTCGTTAACGCGGTCGGTACGCCATTGACAATATGCCATAGCCTGCTCCCAAGTCACACCTACGATCGGATAGAACGAGAAAGCCGGGTGCTCGAAATAGTTGTCCTCATACGGGTCGTTGTACGCCAAATCCTCACGCCATACCTTGTGGTCCGGACGCGCTTGATCTACCAACTCCGGAGCTACTGCACCGAACACGAACTCCAACCAATGGAGATACTCATTCCAGTTGAGGTTCGTCACCTCATACTTATCCATGTAGAACGAACTGACGGTAAGCGTACGGGTGTCGTTGTTACGCGGAGCGGTGATGAACTCATCCTTCTCACCTACTGTGAACGAACCACCCTGGATAGGCACCATACCAATAGGATTGACGTTTCCTACGCCCTCATTGGCCTCAAAATTAGTGGTACGCTGGTCAAAATAATTCCAACCGGTGGTATTACTAACACGGGTATTCAACTCGCGCTGGTTACACGAAGCGGCAACCATCACCACCGAAACAATCAACAGATACTTAAATACGTTTTTCATAACTATATTTTTGTAATAATTTTCAATCTAATTATAGCATTTTTATGCATACATACATAAATCAGCCTGCAAATGTACTGCTTTTTTCGCACATACGCAAAATTTTTGTTACTTTTTTTCGATTTTTTTGCATATTTCGTCAAATTTTTGTACTTTTGCAGCGTGAAAGTGCAAATTATGGCGATAGGAAACGTGACGCCGGATAGTTTTTATGCCTCGTCGCGATTAGCCGATACAGAGCATGTTTTGGCATGGGCCGAGGGTGCTTTGGCGGACGGCGCCTCGATTCTGGATATCGGCGGCTGTTCTACCCGTCCGGGCAGTACGCCTGCATCGGAAGAAGAGGAGTGGCATCGCGTAGCGCCGGCCTTGGAAGCCTTGCGTCATGCCTACCCGGAAGCATCCCTTTCGCTGGACACGTTTCGGCCGGAGATAGCCCGCCGCGCGCTGAATCAGTTCGGCACGATGATTATCAACGATATCTCCGGCGGATGCGATGCGATGTATGAGGTCGTTCGAGAATATCGCGCACCGTATATCTGGACGCTGCGGGGCGATTTAGAGTTGCCGAAGAAGATGCCGCAACTATGCGAGATGGAAGGGCTGATTCTGGATCCGGGTTTCGGCTTCATCGGCAGCACGGAAGGCGATTACGCGTGTATGCGTCATATAGATGAATTGCGCGCGTACGGAAAGCCGATCTTGGTCGGTGTCAGCCGTAAGTCGATGGTATGGCGTCCGTTAGGCCTTACGCCGGATACCTGCCTGATGCCTACCCAGGCGCTGCAACTCTATGCCATTGAGCATGGCGCCACGATAATTCGCACACACGATGTGAAAGAAACCAAACAAACGATAGAACTATGCAACTCCTTGCTTTTAACTTCGGATTCAAAGATGTAATCGACATCCTATTGGTAGCTGTTATCCTGTACTACACCTATCGTCTGCTTCGTAAGACCGGCGCAGCGAACCTCTTCTGGGGTATTTTGGCGTTTATTGTGGTATGGTTTCTCGTCAGTTTCGTCTTCCAGTTGGATCTGACAGGCGCCCTCTTCGATCGTATCATCTCCGTCGGAGCGATCGCACTCATTGTCATCTTCCAGGAAGAGATCCGGCTCTTTTTCTATCGAGTGGGGTCACGTTTCTCCTCTTGGAAAATCTTCCGCGCCCGTACCGGCGAAGAAGATGCCCGTTCGCGTCAGCAGATATTGGAAATCACACAGGCTTGTCGGCATATGGCCAGTACCAAAACCGGCGCGCTGATTGTATTGGCCGGTGGCGGTAGCCTCAAAGAGATTGTAGATACTGGTGAGCGTCTGGATGCCCAGGTGTCCGCACGATTAATCGAGAATATCTTCTTCAAGAATACGCCTTTGCACGACGGAGCCCTTATCATCCGTGACGGCAAGATGGTAGCAGCAGCTTGTATTCTTCCGGTCAGCAAGGATCAGACGATTCCGCAATATTACGGTCTGCGCCACCGCGCGGCGTTGGGATTAGCAGAAAAATCCGACGCCACTTGTATTGTGGTGTCGGAAGAATCAGGACATATCTCTGTGGCCCGGGAAGGCCGGATACGCGAAGTAAAAGAAGATGAATTATTCCTCGTACTTCAGACTGCCATGACGGGGGTTGATTGAGGTACCGTACGCATCGCGGCAGAGCACACATTGACCCGGCTCCGGCAATTGGAATAATATCGTAAACTTCAATCCTACCATCAGGTTTTTCACTGATGCGGCAAAACCATTTGTGGACATGATATCGTTTACCTCGAGCTTTTCCACCATGGTCCTCGTTTTATAGACAGGCGCTGTGCTTTCTTTGTCGTTCTCAATATTATACCCTATCGGCAATTTAATGCTTTCCAAAGTTTGCTGCTTATGGATATCTACCAAACCATAGTCCAGGAATCCGGCCAAACGATACTCCACTTTGCGCTTGGGTACATCATATCCCACCGCATAATTGACAACACCTAAGCGGCCGCCTATCTCCAAGCAAGCATCCAAGTTGAGGTTGAGCGGCGAAGCCGGCGCAGATTTCTGCTGCGGCAGATCGGTGAAGAACTGATACTCCGGCATATTGCGGAAATCATCAAATACTTTCTTATCCCCCGAATAATAGCGTCCATAGGTGCTGATAAGCGCCGTGGTATGGGCTTGGGTCAGCAAACTGGCAGTAGCCTTGACACCCACTAACATATAGAACTTACGGTGCTGCACACCAATCATCAAAGGCACTTGTACGGACATGTTCGTATATTGGTCATGACGATCCTTGATCTCGTAGATATAATCAAAGGTCATGCCGTCCAAGTCCGTCTGGTTAGGTAATGGCACCTCCGCATTACTGCTCTGCATAAAGGACGTCAAGCCATACTGCGCACCGACACCCACATCAAAAAGGAAACGGGTAGGCTGATAGGTCGGACCGGCCTGCAATTCATACAAGAAGCCCAAACCGCCGGCCACACCAAAACTGGCAGTATAATCACTTTTAGAGGGAAGCAACGACCATTCTCCCACATGGCCATATCCGCCTACATAATGATTTACCTTCGCTTGAATGGTACCGCAGAAAAGCAGTGCGAAGAATAAAACCCAATATGATTGAAGTTTTTTCACCAAATAATTTGTATTTTTCATTTTTTTGTTGTACCTTTGCACCCGATTTCGTATTCGAAGAAAGGTACATGTGGCCTTTTGCGGCTGCAAAAGTAGCAAAAATATTTGACATACGCAAATAAAATTATCATTTTTTTACTATTTAGTACAAAAAATACACAAAATATGGCATTTAATCGCACTTTAATCACAGCAGCGCTCCCTTATGCGAACGGTCCGGTGCATATCGGTCACCTCGCCGGAGTGTATGTACCCGCGGACATTTATGCCCGCTATCTGCGTCTGAAGGGTCAGGAAGTGTTGTTCGTTTGCGGAAGCGATGAACATGGTGTACCTGTTACCATTCGTGCACGCAAAGAAGGTATCACGACCCAACAAGTGGTCGATCGCTATCATGAATTGATCAAACGTTCGTTTGCCGATTTCGGGGTATCGTTCGATATCTATTCGCGTACCACCTCTAAGACGCATCACCAATTTGCAGCAGATTATTTCCGTAAGATGTATGATGCAGGACAATTCGTTGAAGAGACATCCGAGCAGTTCTATGATCCGGAGACAGGTCATTTTCTGACCGACCGTAATATACGCGGCGAATGTCCGCGTTGTCATTCGATGGGCGCTTATGGCGACCAATGCGAGAAATGCGGTGCTACCCTCTCGCCGGACGAACTGATCAACCCGTACAATGCCGAAACAGGCAATGCGCTGGCCAAGAAAGCAACCAAGCACTGGTACTTGCCGCTGGATCAGTATCAAGCATGGCTCGAAGTTTGGATCCTCAATAATCATAAGGAATGGCGTCCGAACGTGTACGGTCAATGCAAGAGTTGGTTGGACGGCGGACTCAAACCGCGTGCCGTGACGCGTGACCTCGAATGGGGTATTCCGGTGCCGGTAGAAGGAGCGGAAGGAAAAGTGCTCTATGTATGGTTTGATGCGCCGATCGGCTATATCTCCAATACGATCGAGCTCTGCGCCAAAGCGCCGGAGAAATACGGTAATTGGGAAAAATGGTGGAAGCAGGAAGATACAAGAATGATCCATTTCATCGGAAAAGATAACATTGTTTTCCACTGTATTGTTTTCCCTGCTATGCTCAAAGCACAAGGTTACAACCTGCCGGATAATGTACCGAGCAATGAGTTCCTGAACCTGGAGGGCGACAAGATCTCCACGAGTCGCAACTGGGCTGTATGGTTGAATGAATACTTGGATGATTTCCCCGGCAAGCAGGACGTGCTGCGCTATGTGCTGACGGCCAATGCACCGGAGACCAAGGATAATGATTTCACTTGGGCCGATTTCCAAGCGCGTAACAACAATGAGTTGGTGGCTATCTATGGTAACTTTATCAATCGCGCACTCGTGCTCACGAATAAATATTTTAACGGACGCGTGCCTGCGTGCGGAGAATTGAACGAATACGACAAAGCGACCATTGAGGAATTCAAGAATGTCAAAGCGACCTTGGAGCAGCTGTTAGAGAATTTCCGTTTCCGCGATGCACAGAAAGAAGCGATGAACCTCGCCCGCATCGGCAATAAGTACCTGGCAGATACCGAACCGTGGAAACTCGCCAAGACCGATATGGACCGTACGGCTACCGTGCTGCACCTTGCCCTGCAGATTGCAGCGAATTTGGCGATCGCTTTTGAGCCGTTCCTGCCGTTCTCGAGTGAGAAGTTGACGAAGATGCTACAGTTGGACGAGAAGATCGGATGGGAAGATCTGGGTCGTATCGACCTGCTGCCGGAAGGCCAGGCATTGGGCGAAGTGAGTCTCCTATTTGAGAAGATCGAAGATGACGCTATTCAAGCGCAATTGGATCGTCTGGAGCGTATCAAGAAAGAGAACGAAGCAGCGGCTCAGGCTGAGGCGCTCAAGAACTGGCGTCCGGAGCCGATCAAAGAGGCTACTACCATCGATGATTTTGATAAAGCCGATATCCGCGTAGCTACCGTGCTGGAATGCACGAATGTCAAGAAATCCGACCGTCTGCTGCAATTTAAGTTAGATGACGGCATGGGAGGCAGAACAATTCTGAGCGGTATCGCACAGAGTTATCCCGATCCTTCGGTGCTCGTAGGCAAACAAGTGCTGTTTATTGCTAATTTCCCACCGCGTAAGATGATGGGTATAGAGAGTCAGGGAATGATTCTTTCTGCCGTCAATGCCGATGGCAAGTTAGTGGTAACGACCGTTTCCGCACCGGTGCATAACGGTTGTCAAGTAGGCTGATACTGCTTTTTGAGTTGGGCGATCTGACGCTTGTCGTCCGCTTCGCGAAGAGATTGTCGTTTGTCGTAGGTATGTTTACCTTGGCAAACGGCAATTTCCATTTTAGCCAGCCCTTTCTCGTTGATGAAAAGGCAAAGAGGAATGATGGTTTTACCGGTCTCTTTGGTAGCGCGTTCTATCTTACGAATCTCGCGGCGTTGCAGGAGTAACTTACGATCCCGCTTCGCCTCATGATTCGCGTACGAACCGAAGCGGTACTCCGCGATATGCATCTGCTTGACGTACATTTCCCCGTGTTCTACAGCGCAGTAGGAGTCGACAAGCGACGCCTTCCCCTCACGGATTGATTTGATCTCCGTGCCAAAGAGTTGAATACCTGCCGTGTAGCAGTCCAGGATGATGTATTCAAACTTCGCTTTCTTGTTCAGGATCTTTATGTCACTCTTCTGCTTCATCCTTAGCCTTATCTTGGCTTTGACTGTCGGTATTCACTGCTAATTTCTTGTACTTCTTCTGGCGCTGCTCCCAACGCTCGCGGGCATACTGCTGCATGTCGATGACGGTATCGTTCTCGTCGATGATCTCCAGACCAAAAATGGTCTCGATGATATCCTCCAGCGTAAGAATACCGACGAACATGCCGTATTCATCGATGATCTGCGCGATCTGGCTCTTCTGCTTGAGCATAGAGTCGAAGATCGTACCAAGCGTCAGATCTTGGTCAAAGGCCGGCAATGAACGCTTGATGCTACCGAGTGTTTTACGGAAATGGTCTTCGGTCAGATCTTCCAGGGCATCGTTACGCAGCACATAGCCGGTGATATACTCCGGTGCCTCTGGTTTATAGAGCGGAATACGGGAGAAATGGTCGTATTCATCATTGTCGTAGTAGGCGCGGAGGGTCATATTCTCCGGCGCTATCTTCGCTACCACACGCGGGGTCATCACGTCATAGGCGTGAATCGAATCGAGGCGCATGAGGTTGCTAAAGATTTTATTCTCATCCTCGTCCACTACGCCTTCCTCTTCGCCGACGTTCACCATCGAGAGTACTTCTTCACGACTAACGGATGGTTCATCCTCATTATCGGGGAACATGCGCGTGATGAGTTCGACCAAGAGCACAAACGGATAGAGGATATAGATAAGGGCGTGGATGGTACGTGCCGTGAAGCCCATCAGTTCGCGCCAGTAAGTCGTACCTATCACTTTCGGGATGATCTCACCGAAGATCAGGATCAGCAAGGTCACGCATGCCGAAACAAGGCCGAACCATTTCGAACCAAACACCTCTGTGGCCTGCATGCCGACACCGGCAGCTCCGATGGTGTTGGCAATCGTATTCAACGATAAAATTGCCGCTAAGGGACGACCGGTATCGTCCTTGTAACGCGCCATTAAAGAAGCAGGACGATAGCCCTCTTCTTCACGTAAATTGATATAACTGAGCGACGTGGACATCAGGACCGACTCCAGCACGGAGCACAGAAAACTGATGGCCAATGCGCCAAATAAAAAGAATAATAATAGTCCCATACTTATCAAAAACGGGTACAAAAGTACTGCTTTTTTTACATATATGCAAATAAAATCAGAAAAATTTGCATAATTCGCAAAAAAGCAGTACCTTTGCGCCGAAATTAGACCATATATGACAGACTTGCGATACGATAAGGAGGATTTGCAGGAAGCGTTGCGTGTGCTGCGTAACGGCGGTATCATCGTCTATCCGACCGATACCGTTTGGGGTATAGGATGCGATGCGACGAATGCGGAGGCGGTAGCGAAGATCTATGCACTCAAGCAACGCGAGGACTCCAAGTCGATGTTGGTGTTGCTGGACAGTCCGTCCAAGCTGCCGTACTATGTAGGCGAAGTGCCGGAAACGGCATGGGCATTGCTAGAGGCCTCTGAGGATGCGGAGACCAAGCCGCTGACGCTTATCTATCCCCATGCGCGCAACATGGCGCCGAACCTGATTGCAGAGGATGGCAGTATCGGTATCCGTATCTCGAAAGAACCGTTCAGCAAAGCGCTCTGCGCCCAGTTGAAGCACCCTATTGTATCGACAAGTGCGAATATCAGCGGACATCCTACCGCGCATTTCTATGCCGAGATAGAGCAGGCCATTCTCGATGGTGCCGACTATGTCTGCCGGTTTAGGCGAGAGGATGACTGCCCGGCTGAACCCAGTTCGATCATCCAATTGCTTGCCGACGGCAGCTTTAAAATACTTCGTCCATGACCCTGCGACGCAAACAACAACTCTGGTACCTTCTCGCCGATCTGATTAGTAGCGAACTGGTATGGCTCTGTTTTCTTGCCTTCCGATGGATGGCGTACGAAGGGCGCGTAGGCATATTGGACAATGTGTTGGTTCCGGCCTTTAGTTTCTGGTTGCCGTTGCTCGTCTATCCGTTTATCTGCTTGCTGGTCTATTACCTATCCGGCTACTACCTGCGTCCGTTCCAGAAACCCCTTTGGCGCGAACTGATGCGGACATTCGTCTCGGCGATTATCATCTCTATGTTCTTCTTCTTTATCATCATCATTGATGATAAAGTGGAGTCCTATAACCGCTATCTGATATCGCTGGCGGTGCTCTTTGGTTTGCAATTCGTACTCAGCTATATTCCCCGTTTGACAATCACTTTGCTTTCACGTCGGCGTGGTATATCGCGTACCAAGACAGTGCACTCGATGGCGGAAGCGAAGGCACTGGTAGCAGGCGAACAGGAAGAGGTGATCATCGACCTGCCGGCTGACTATACCGACCGACAGCTATACGAACTAATCGCGCAACTATATCCGCTCTCGTGCGAGATCAGTATGGTACCGCGTGTGTATGATATGCTCACCGGTGCAGCACGGATCGGTCAATTGGACCGTCCGTCGCTCATTCGGATCACGGAGAACCACATGACCGATGCGGAGTTATGTATCAAGCGGGCCTTTGATATGGCTGTCTCGGCAGCAGGATTAATCATCCTGTCGCCTCTATTGGCGGTTATCGCCATCCTTATCCGCTGCAGTTCCAAAGGGCCTATCCTGTACCGCCAAGAGCGTATCGGCAAATACGGGATACCGTTCACCATCTATAAGTTCCGCACGATGATCGACCAGGCGGAGGCAGACGGTATACCGCAAATTACCCACGATCACGACCCGCGCATCACAGCCGTCGGACAATGGCTACGCAAATACCGCCTGGACGAACTGCCGCAATTATGGAATATCTTGTGCGGCGAGATGTCGGTAGTAGGACCTCGACCGGAACGGGCTTTCTTTATTCAACAGATCATGGCGGAAGCGCCTTATTATTGCCTCTTGTATAAAGTGCGTCCGGGTCTGACCAGTTGGGGCCCCATCCGCGTAGGCTATACCGATACGATCGAGAAAATGATCGAGCGCCTCAATTGCGATATCGTCTATGTGGAGAATATGTCGGTACTACTCGATCTGAAGATTATGTTCTTCACCATCGGTGTCATCATCCACGGGAAAGGGAAGTGAAAAGTGAAAGGTGAAAGGTTATGAATTACGACGAAGCCATACAAAAAGCGGAAGCTATCATCGCGCAACTCGAATCGGCGGAAGCGCTGAGCATGGAGGAATACAAAAAAGCGGCAGCCGAAGCTACCGCCTTACTCAAGCAATGCAAAGCGGAGTTAGAGAAATACGTAACTGCAGACTGAAGAGCTACAACCCGCTACGATACCTAAACCGCCATCCACATTCGAATAAACCAATCGGGGTTCTTGTTCGCCCAACATCGCTTGGATCTCATCCATGATCTCTTGCATGACATTTTCATCTTGCGTCGGCAAACCGCTGGGCGCAGGGAGGTATTTGGCTTCATAGGCATCGCGCTGAGACTGATCGAAGCGGTAAACCGCCTGCGTACAGGCCATCACATAAACCTCCAGCGAAGCTATCTGAATGTCCTTATACCAATCCAATGATTCATATTGCATCCTGTACGAATCCAAAAAGAGACGGATTCGTCGCGGCTGTTGCATGAGCGAAGCCGGGAAATACAGCAGTCCGCCGTACATGACGCCGTAGTACCCTTCCGTTTCAGCGTTCTGCGCTTGCGCAAAGACGATGTCGTTGGAATAGAGGATATTCATATCCCATGTCACCGGATTATCTAACATCATCGCTTTCAATTGGCCTGCCGCATGGATAGCAATCACATCATCCGGATTGCCTTGATAGGCATCTAAATCCAGATCAAAGACGAGCCAGCCGGACTGAAGTTCATAAGAAGCCACTTGGGCTTTTATCTGTCCGGGCAGGATCTGCTGCGCCGTCGCTGTGGCGTACTTGGGATGGCTTGCCACCACCTGCACGGTATCTCTTGGCGCCAAAGGCGGGATGGAAGGATTGGTATAGAATCCGCTATCGCGATAAGCGAGCGTGTAGGTTTGGCTATTGATGCGCATGGTCAATTGGGCATCCGTGATCCAATCATCCGGGCGTTTGTCGGTACGATTAAAGAAGAACGAGTGCGACACCTGTATTTCCGGCGTTTGACCGACCTCCAGCGTACTCGTCAAAACGAGCATCTCCGGTTCGGTCTCTCCTTCAAAATCGATCTCACGAATGAACATATCCCGACACCCGACGAGTGTCATCAGGACCATCAATAAACCATATATCCGGTATTTTTGCATCGTCTTAGAATTTGAAATGATAACTGATACTCGGCAAGATTGGGAAGATACTTACCTGATACAACTTACCGCTATAGATATCGGGTTCAACGAACATGGGGTTCATGCGGCAGTAGACGTTATAGCAGCTGATATTAAGGATATGATCGAATTGCTTGTGCGGGAAATGAAAATTAGCCGCCAGATCGAGTCGGTGATAGTCCGGCATCATATAGCCGTTCCGCTCTTTGAAATACTCGATGGCGCTGTTGCCCACATAATAGACTTGGGTGGTGAGCGTACCGCGGGTACCGGTACCGTACACCCATGTTCCGGCGATATCGATGCGCGGTGTGATTTGATACTGCAAGGTGATACTCAAGTCATGCTCCCGATCATACTTGGCATGGAAAGGTTTGCCGTTATTGATATGCTCAAATTGCCGCATGGAACGGCTCCAGGTATAGCCTATCCAACCGGTCACCGGTCCTACGGTGCGTTGTAGCAACACCTCAACGCCGTAGCTCCAGCCGTTTCCTACTTCTACCTGTTTCTGCCAATCGTCCGTATAGCCCATGAATGTAGCACCTTCTTTGTATTCGAGCAGATTCAGACTGCGTTTGTAGTAGCCCTCCACACTCAGTTCTACTTGTTGGCAGATATCATAACTCAAACCGGCAGCGACCTGCATGGAGCGCATCGGCGGTATGTCTTTGGTCACCGGCACCCATAGGTCACTCGGCAGGGACACTTGACTGTTACTCAACAGATGCACATACTGCGACATATAGGAGTAACTCATCTTGAAGGCGACATCCCGATGCAGCAGGAAGCGTGCGCCGAGACGCGGTTCAGCGGAAGGATAAACCTTGCCATCAATGGCGTACATACTGAATCGTGCGCCATAGTTGAGTCGGAACCAGGAGCAGGGCGTCCATGTATCTTCTATATAAGCCGCTACCTCATGGCCGTGCAGCACCTCGCCACCCAAGGTAGTATCCATCCGGAAGAGCGCTGCAGCGGAGTCGGATTCGGAAAGAATAAAATGGTTCTGCACCGACGGCTGGAAATGATGATAAGTATATTCGATACCGGCCGTGAGATGATGTTTCTGGTTCGGCGTAAACTCCAAGGAAGACGAAGCGGCCACATCATTGATCATACTGGTATAACCCATCTGCTGGTCAAAACGGGACTTGCCTTCCTTATTATCCTCCAGAAGGTTCAACGATTGATTCAGACGGCAGTCATAGCCTGTATAATGGACACGCGTATGGAGGAATAGCTGATGGTTGATGCAATGCTGCCAATCGATAGCGGCCAAGGTATTTCCCCATGAATAGCGCATATTCATGTTAAAAGAATTGGTGCTGTTCTGCTCCTGCTTCATGCGCATGTATTCGACGTCCGCACCATTGTAGAAGCCGATACTCAAACGATCTTTCTCGGAGAAGGTATGGCATAATTTGGCATTCACGTCATAGAAATAATAGCCGGCAGATAGGCTGACACCGTTCCCCATGGTTGAAGTGAGGGCACTGATGATCGGCGCCATCAGCACATCAAAATACGTACGACGGGCAGAGATATTAAAGGTCGTCTTGGCGCGTGGTGTATACCCCGCTTTGAGGCTGTCTAATTGGGCTTTGCCAAAGATCGGACCTTCGACATTGATTTTGGATGCAATAAGGCCGATGGATAAACCGCCATGCCAGAACGTGTTATTTCCTTCTTTCTGCCTTACATCAATGACCGAACTGAGGCGCGAACCGAAGCGTGCCGGGAAATTGCCTTTGTATAGCGTGACATTCTTGATAGCGTCGGCATTGAAGACAGAGAACATCCCCATCGCATGGTTGATGTTATACAGCGGTGCTCCGTCCAACATGACGAGGTTTTCATCCGGTCCTCCACCCCGTACGTAGATACCGGCGCTTCCTTCGCCGGCGGATTGTACGCCGGGCAGCAGTTGGATCGCTTTGAGCACATCCACTTCGCCGCCCAAGGCTGGAATAGCAATGATCTGCTGAATAGGCACCTCAATAGCACTCATCTGTACATTATCCGGCGCCGAAACCGATTGATGTCCCCGGACCGTTACCTCTTGCAATTTCGTGGCGCCGGTGAGCATAAAAGGATGTGTCTGCGCACTATCCGTCACAAACGGCGTACTGGGCAAGAAGCCTACGTAACTCGCCACCAATGCACATGGTTTACCTGTCGGTAAAGTGAGCGTATAGAAACCCGCGGTGTTGGTTACCGTTCCTTGACGGGAAATCGTATCATAGACGGTGGCACCTATCAGACGCTCACCCGATTCGACATCCGTCACATAGCCGCTGACGGTATACGTCCGCTGCGCAAAACAAGCAAGAGACAGAGCTAAGGCAATCCATATGGTTATTGTTCTGTTCATGCAGTAAGGGTGGTAGGTATTGTTATTCTTCGCTGAAATGCACGAGTACGTGACGATAGGAGTTGAAAATCTTGGATTTGGACACAAAGCCTAAGTACCGCCTTTCCTGATCCACTACCGGCAAGTTCCATGCGCCGGTGTCTTCAAAAATCTCCATCACTTTCTCCATCGGCAGGTCGAACCGCAAGATAGCGGGCGGAGAGGTCATGAGTTGGCCTACCGTGAAGCGCTTGTACAAGCGCGGCTGGAACATGATGTTACGCACCTCGTCCAGCAATAAGATTCCTTTCAGATGGCCCTTTTGGTCAATGACCGGGAAGATATTACGTTTGCTCTCGCTGATCACCTTCACCAATTCGCCCAAAGTCATCTCCGGGAAGATCGTAATGAAATCCGTCTCCAGAACGCTGTCCATCTTGAGGAGCGTCAGCACGTTCCGGTCTTTGTTATGGGTGAGCAGTTCGCCTTTCTGCGCGAGACGCATCGCGTACAACGAGTGCGGTTCAAACAGCATGATCGTCAGATAAGAGATCACACTCACGATCATCAGCGGCATGAAGAGGTGATAGCCGCCGGTCAGTTCGGCGATAAGGAAGATACCGGTCAGCGGTGCATGCATCACACCGGACATCAGACCTGCCATGCCTACCAAAGCGAAATTCGTCTCCGGTACTAACAATCCCGCCATATTCATGATACGCGCTGTCACGAAACCGACGATTGCACCCATGAAGAGCGAAGGAGCGAAGATACCTCCGACGCCACCACCACCATTCGTCGCAACACTTGCTACGATTTTCAGCAACAGGATCGCCGCAAAATAGACCACGATCACCAGCTGGGTGTTGAATTTCGAATGCAGGATGGCATTGTCCGAAGAGAGCATATAGGTTTCCAGAGGACTGTTCTTAAAGGCGCTGATACTATCGCCATTGATAAGTTGGCGGATCACGTCATAACCTTCACCGTAGAGCGGCGGGAAGAGGAAGATCAGCAAACTCAGTGTCACACCACCTACGAGGATCTTCATACCGATGGAGCGGATATTATGCTTCATCCACTGCTCCAAACGGTTCATGCCGCGGGTGAAATAGAGGCTGACCAAACCACAGACGGCGCCTAAGATCAGATACCATGGGATACGCTGCACGAGGAAAGGTTCGGTGACATCCAAGGGGAACATCGGATCCGTTCCGGTGAGCATATACGAGATAGCGGTTGCCGTGACAGAGGAGATGAGCAAGGGAGCGACCGAAGTCATCGTCAGGTCCATCATCAGCACCTCGAGCGTGAAGACGAGTCCGGCTATCGGCGCTTTGAAAATACCGCCTATCGCACCGGCCGCACCACAACCGATCATGAGCATCATCGTCTTCTGGTCCAAACGGAAGGCTTTGGCAAGGTTCGAACCGATCGCGGCACCGGTTAAGACGATAGGCGCCTCCGCTCCGACCGATCCACCGAAACCGATCGTCAGACCCGAACCCACGATGGAGCTCCACATGTTATGTGCTTTGATGATCGACTTACGCTGAGAGATCGCGTAAAGGATTTTCGTGATACCGTGCGAGATATCGTCCCGCACCACATACTTGACGAACAGCGCCGCCAAGGTAATACCGATGACCGGAGTGATAAGATACCACCATGTATGGCCACCGGCAATCAGATGGTTCTCTACAAACCACTGGATAAAATGAATGAAGGACTTGAGCAACGAAGCTGCAGCGGCCGAGAAAGCACCTACGAAGAAGGATAAGAGGAGCACCAAGTGCTTCTCGCTGATGTGGCGTTCCCGCCACTCAATCATCCTATCATAAAAGGTGCTACTCATCCCATCCGATACCTTTGTATTTATCGAGGTCCCACTCTTCCTCCACTTCGTTGAGATAGATCGTGCCCTCTTCGTCTTCATCCATCATTTCATCATTGAGCGAAGCGCTCATTTCCTCATTGATTCGGACGTCTATTGGCGCGTGCGAGATCTCGATCACTTGGTTCTGTTCTTTATTCAACTCTACCCACAGCGCATCTTTCAGTTCGTCGATACCTTCGCCGGCAACCGACGAGATGAAGACGACAGGCAGGTCCAACTTCTGCAACTTCTTGGAGGCTTTCTTTTTCTTGAGTTCTTTCTCGTCCAGGGCATCGATCTTGGTGATGGCCAAGATGCGTGCTTTGGTCAATAACTCGGGGTTGTATTGCTCCAATTCATGGAGCAGAATCTTGTATTCCTTGACGATATCGTCGCTTGTCACCGGCACCATAAAGAGCAGCACGGCATTGCGTTCAATATGTCTTAAGAAGCGCAGACCCAGACCTCGTCCTTCGCTCGCTCCCTCAATGATACCGGGGATGTCGGCCATGCAGAAAGACCGGCCGTCGCGATAAGAGACGATACCGAGTTGCGGCGTGAGCGTTGTGAACGGATAGTCCGCTATCTCGGGTTTGGCAGCAGAAACGACGCTGAGTAAGGTCGATTTGCCGGCATTCGGGAAACCAACGAGACCGACATCGGCCAGCACTTTGAGTTGCATGATGACCGTGCGTTCCTGCGCCGGTTCACCGGGTTGGGCATAACGAGGTGCCTGATTAGTCGCCGTACGGAAATGCCAGTTGCCTAAGCCGCCTCGACCGCCTTTGAGCAGCACCACCTGCTCGTTATGCTCCTTCACTTCGCAGATGAACTCACCCGTCTCGCCGTCATAAACCACCGTTCCGCACGGCACCTCGATGATCTTATCCTCGCCGTCCTTGCCGAACGAACGACTCTGACCACCCTTACCGCCGTCCGTGGCCATGATATGCTTCTGATATTTCAGATGCAGCAAGGTCCAGAGGTTGCGGTTACCGCGCAGAATGATCGACCCGCCTTTACCGCCGTCACCGCCGTCCGGTCCGCCTTTGGGCAAATACTTCGCGCGATGAAGGTGCATACATCCTGCGCCACCCTTTCCGGAGCGGCAGTAAATCTTGACGTAGTCGATAAAATTGGTCATAACAGTTTAACGGTTTAACTATTTAACGTCTTAACATATCCGTCCAGGATACGCATAATTTGCAGGAAAACGTCTGCCATCGAGTGGTTTCCGTTCACCGGGCAATAGTTGCCGTGGTGCAGATAATAATGGGCGATAGGCTCCGTCTGGTTGTGATAGACAGCGATGCGGTGACGGATTGTATTGAGGTTATCGTCCGCGCGTCCGCTTACCTTACCGCGTTCTATCAGACGCTGGATCAACAACTGCTCATCCACCAGCAAGTCGATCATGATGGCCTCCATGTTGTATTTCTTGAGCAATTTATCCAAGGACTCAGCTTGGGCAACCGTACGGGGATAACCGTCGAAGATCGTACCCTTGCAATCGGCAGGAAGATCGGCGATATAGTTCTCGATAACACCGAGCATCATCTCGTCCGGCACAAGGTTACCTTGCGAGATGATCGCATCGATCTGTTTGCCCAACTCACTGCCTGTAGCAATCTCGGCGCGCAACACATCGCCCGTAGAGAGATGCTGTACACCGTATTTTTGCGATATAAATGCGGATTGTGTGCCCTTACCGCTACCCGGGGCGCCGCATAAAATAATATTCAACATTGTACTAATACCTTTTAAGAGACAAAACGAGTTGCCCGCTATGGGCAACTCGTTTATGAAGCTACATTGCCTAATTAGAGAGCGAATTTAGCACCCAATTTAGCCTTAGCAACTTTCTTTGCCGGAACGTTAACAACAGCGCCGGTACGCGGGTTTTTCGAAACGCGAGCTGAACGGTTAGCTACACCGAGAGAGATGTAACCGATCAATTGCAGACCTTCACCTTTCTTAACTGCCTCAACTGCTGCCTCGAGAGCTGCGTCGATAACTTTAGCTGCATCTGCTTTGCTTACTTGAGCCTTAGCTGCTACTGCTTCAATAAGAGCTGATTTGTTCATAAATTTTTGTTTTTTAGTTATTAATAATGTGAACTATTGGTTCCTTAAATGGAATAGCGACTGCAAAATTACAAAAAAAACTTTATATACCAAACATTTTCGCAAAAAAAATTGCATTTTTGGCAAAAAAAATCACTTTTTTGTCAATTTGGTGTAGTTTTTGTGTGTTTATTCCATAAAAAAGCAGTAATTTTGTGCCCGTTATGAGAAATTTACCAACTGTTACACGCTATCTGCTGATAGCTAATTTTTGTGTCTTCTTCCTCGCTGCTATCCTGCAGCGTTATGGCATTGACTTAAATACCGTTTGCGGATTGCATTATATCTCCGCGCAATCGTTCCATTGGTGGCAACCGTTCACCTATATGTTCCTACATGCGAACTTCAGCCACATCTTCTTTAATATGTTTGCAGTCTGGATGTTTGCTCCTATGATCGAACAGGAATGGGGATCTAAACGCTTCTCGCTCTATTACCTCGTTTGTGGTCTTGGAGCGGCATTGATTCAGGAACTCGTTTGGATGATGATGCTCAACAACATGGCCGGTTCGTATGATGCCGCCAGCATCGTGTATTATTCCTCTATGCTCAATACCATCGGTGCTTCCGGTGCGGTGTTCGGCATCCTGTTCGCCTTTGGATGGCTCTATCCCGATGTACCGATGTACATCCTCTTCATCCCTATTCCTATACGTGCGCGCATATTCGTTATTATATATGCGCTCATCGAACTTTTCGCAGGTCTCGGTTCAGTAGCTGGCTTGACAGCCGATAACGTTGCCCATTTCGCACACCTCGGCGGCATGCTCTTCGGTTGGCTGCTCATCCTATATTGGAAAAAAAACAACTGGCGCGAACCCGGTGAACTATGGGAGCAGTTCAAATCCAAACTCGGCATCCACCAACGCCTCGACAGCTCCAAAGACGATAAGTTCGACAACTATCACTACCAGCGTAGAGTATAAAGAACAAGAAAATCTGCATCAAAAGTGCAGATTTTTTTTACAATTCGTAAAATTTATATACAATTCGTAAAAGAAATTCTACTATATATAAAAATTTGCTCAAACGAATTGCACACGTGCGAATTTTGTAGTACCTTTGTAGCTTGTAAGCATTTATGCAGACATAATATATATAAAAAATATAAGGGATAAAATATAAGGGAATGAGTAACAAAAACTATCAAATGCCAACAACGGAAGTTGTTCGTCTGAAAATGGAAACACAACTATTAGCTGGAAGTCAGAGTTGGCCTTCAGGCGCTCCTGTCAATGCACAACGTAACGGGTACGGAGAAGCACAAACTGATGTTTGGTAAAAAGGAGGACAGAAAAATGAGAAAGAACGTATTTTTCTATTGTACATTGTACATGATTACCTTGTGCCTTATTATGACGGGTTGCAACAAGAATGAACCGGAACAACCCGCAAAAGTACAAACCTATCATGTAAGTATCCAAGCAGGAAAGGGTGACGCAAACCAACAGAACGGTCCACGCAAAGCGCTTGTACTGAACGGTACAACGCTGACTGCTAGTTGGAAAAAAGATGAGCAAGTAAGTGTGCGCAATGTGACAAAAAATGCCGATTTGGGAGGCTCTCTTAAAGCACAATCGCCCGGGGTACAAACCATTATCTCCGGTGACCTGACTGGAACAATCAATGCCGGCGATGAACTACAACTTACATTCCTGTCTCCTGACTATACGAATCAACGAGGTACGATAGAGGACATTGCAACTTATTGTGATTATGCTGTCGCTACGATCCATGTAGAAAGTGTTACATGGGGAAGTATCACTTTTGTCGAAGGTATTGCCGACTTTGAGAACAAGCAGGCTATCGCAAAATTCACGCTGATGAACGAGGCGAAAGATGCCGCTCTTGCTGCCAGTGATTTAAAGGTAGAGGTGGACAATAACGCTTATAACATCCACGTGGATCCTGCGACCAGCGAGATCTTCGTCGCACTCCCCGGTTTTAGCGACCAGACCATCAAGTTAACCGCTACCGTCAGTGGTAAGAAGTACACCTATACTTCTCCCTCTGCCAAAACCTTCGAGAACGGCAAGTACTATGCCATCACCGTTGGTATGAAGTCTAAAGTCTATGGCTTCTCCATCGATGACACTCATCAGATTGAGTTCGCTCATGGTAACTTGCAGTATAATAAAGCAGCAACGAGCACTCCGAAATGGCGCATCGCTGAGCATCAGTACGATTATGTGGGAGATAATAACGCATATTTAACATTTGGTAATAATGATCCGAATAATAAACATAGTGTAGGTAATGTATATTTTAATAGTGTTAAATGCAGCAATGAGACTGATGATTTAAAGATGAACCAAGAAAGTTGGATCGATCTTTTAAGTTGGTCTTGTAAAGACAATCCTGATCCCACAGATATGAGTGGAGTTCGAACCGATTTTGTTGGTGGCGGTTTCAAAGATTGGGGTGAGTATCAAATATATGACCCATTATCTGGAGATACGTATCCTGCAAATACATGGCGTACATTAAGTATTGCAGAATGGCAGTATATATTTTGTTATCGACCGAATTATGACAAGCTATTTACGATGGCTTCCATAGATGGTCTTCCTTATGGAAACGTAAAAGGAATCATAATTCTTCCAGATGATTTTGATATGCCAAGCGGACTATCTTTTACACCAGCAAAGGATATATTTAGTCATACAGACGGAACAAACTATTTCTCGTATACTGACAATCCGCCATACAATTATGATAATTACCCGGATTATAACGAACAACTGCAAGATCCTGCAGATGAAAACGATTCCAGATTTATGTATAACAAGAATCGTTATACGTTAGAACAATGGACACAATTAGAAGAAGCCGGTGCAGTTTTCTTACCTGCTGCAGGTAGAAGGATGAGGTTCTCTAAAGAGTTTTATGGTTTGGACTGGGAAGAATTTGACGCTGTGATGTATGCATCTATACAAATTAATTATTGGTCTTCAACGCCTCTAAATAATGATGCATATTATCTTGGAGCACATATTGACAATGCCAATAGTCACACGATTGTTTCTGATAAGAGCGCATTGCCATATTATGGTCTCTCCGTCCGTCTTGTGCGAGATCTGTAATAACGCGATCCTATAACCTTTTCAAGCGAAGTTCACTTCTGTGGGCTTCGCTTTTTTTGTAATCTAACCATTTCTTCATCTTCTGTAGATAGTATAGTATGCGATTAGTATGTAAATAGTAGGTGATTAGTAGGTTGTTAGTAGGTGATTAGTAGGTTATAATTAATATCATCTCCGGAACATTAGACTACGTCTTTATACCCATATAACAAAAAAATACCCTTTTTATTTGCATATATCAGAAAAAAGCAGTAAATTTGCAGCGCTTTTTAATCGAAGGCTTCATGCCTGAGAAAAAGGGCTATTTAGCGCAAATTGATTATAACACTATAAAACACAAAAAAACACAAAATTAAATCTAATTATGTCAAGCGTAAACAAAGTGATTTTAATTGGTAACGTAGGTGCAGATCCCGAAGTACGTTACTTAGACAGAGGCGTAGCAATTGCAAACTTCAATTTGGCAACCACCGAACGCGGCTATGTGATGCAGAACGGTACGCAAGTACCGGACGTGACCGAATGGCACAGCATTGTGCTGTGGAGAAATCTTGCGGAATGGGCGCAACAGAACTTGCGCAAGAGTATGAAGGTGTATGTAGAGGGTAAACTCAAAACGCGCAGTTGGGAGAAAGACGGACAGATCCGCCGTAAGACCGAAGTGATCGCAGAAAACATCCAGATCTTATACCGTCCGGATATCTATAGAAATCAGCAGGCCAGCAGTCAGCCCGCAGAGGACGTCAACGATGAGGCGCAGGCTCCGGAGAGTGCCGAGCCACAAGACGGCGGATTCTTTAGTAATATTTTCTAATGACCAATAAAGAACGCTACATAGAATGGGTAGCATCCCTGGAGTACGTACCGATCTTCATGCAACCGTGGTGGATGGACGCCGTGTGCGCAGGTAAGGAATGGGACGTACTGTTAGCGGAAGATTCGGAAGGAAATATCCTGGGCGCGATGCCGTACCTGCTGCGCAAGCGGGCATGGTTCAAGTATATCGTCATGCCGCAGCAGACGCAGATAGGCGGTATATGGGTGGACCCGCAGGTGACAGGTGACAAATGGAAGACGGCGGAGGTATGCCGCATACTCAAAGAGCAGTTGGACGGTATGGGTCTGGCCTATTACTACCAGCAGTACCTGCCCGGCAGCCTATGCGTGGAAGCGATGCGGGGTTTGGGCTTTAAAACCAAAGAGCGGGTGACCTATCGCGTGGAAGATCTGAGTGATCTGGATGCCGTGATCGATAAGTTCAGCAAGAATAAGAAACGGCAGTTACAGAAAGCCCTGAGTCTGCATGCCGATCGTACGATGGACATCGAAGATTTCTATCGTTTCCACTGTCAATGTCTGGCGTCGCGCAAACGGAAGATCAGTTATACACGTGAGTTCCTCTTGGTATTAGAGCGCAAGGCACGTCGGCTCGGTCAGTGTACCGTTCTCACCGTGCGCAATGCGGACGGCGAACCCTATGCAGCGGCTTTCCTTGTGTGGGATAAGAAATACATGTATTACCTGATTCCGGCAATCAACCCTGCTTTCGGCGATTCGGGTGCAGGGGCGTTGCTGGTTCTGGAAGCAATGAAGATCGCCCGCGAGAAGCAAGTGATGTTTGATTTCGAAGGTTCAATGGATAAGGGTGTTGCCAAACATTATCAGCAGTTCGGTTCGACGCCGTTTAGCTATTTCAGCGTAGAGAAATACTACAAACCGCTCTTCCGTCTCGCTATCTGGTGCCAGAAACTTCGTGAATGGAACTATCGATGAAAGTCCTTTTTCTCACCCCTTGGTATCCGTCCGAAAAGGACGCTATGTCCGGTCTCTTCGTGCAGAAGCATGTGGAGGCCGTTCGTGCGCAGGGGGTGGATGTACGGGTGATCTTCTCCGAGACATGGCTTGATACATGGCGTCAATGGAAGGCGCTTCAACGCGAAGGATGGAAGCCGGATCTTGTACAACTGAATGTCATTCAGAAGCAGGGACTCTTGGCTAAAACGATCGGTGTACCTTATATTATTGTCGAACACTGGAGCGGGTACTTGCCGGAGAACGGACAGTTCAGCCGGATGTCCCGTTTCAAACGCGATCTGTATCGGCATATAGCCAACAACGCCGAGAGGATTCTGACCGTCAGCGAACCGCTGCAAAAGGCGATGCAAGCATGCGGCATCGAAAACGAGTATTGGGGAACGATCGATAATGTGGTAGATGATTTCTTCTTCGAGCCGAGAGTCAAGAGTCAAGAGTCAAGAGTCAAGACTCTCTTGCATGTGAGCTGCTTTGATGAGCGGGCAAAGAATGTGAAAGGGCTTCTTCGGGCAGCGAAGATGCTGAGCGAGAAACGGCAAGACTGGAGGCTTAAACTGGTCGGAACGGGTGTGGATTACGAGGATGTGCGTGCCTACGCAGACAGTCTGGATATCCCGCAAGGATGCCTGGAGTGGACCGGCGAACTGACGCCGCAGCAGGTGTCTGACGAGATGCATAGCGCCGATGCCTTAGTACTCAGCAGTCGGTACGAGACCTACGGTGTCGTGTTGGCGGAAGCTGCCGCAGCGGGGCTGCCGATCTTGAGTACACCGGTCGGCATCGCCGAAGAAGTGGCGGACCTCATCGTACCGCAAGAGATTGCCCAACATAAAGCCGGAACGTTCGCAGAGTTCATAGAGAGTATTCTTTGGAACGAAAAAATCACAAATCAGAAATCGAAAATCACAAATCAGTTTACGGCTGATGCCATCGGACGTAAACTGGTATCCATCTATGATAGCTGTTTGCATCGCGACATATAATCACGAGGCTTTTATCGCACAGGCGATAGAGAGCGTGCAGGCGCAGGTTTGCGACGAACCGATCCGCATCTATATCGGTGACGATGCTTCGACGGACGGTACGGCAGCTATCTGCACACGCTATGCGGCAGAGGACGAACGGATCGTGTATGTCCGTCAGCCAAAGAACCTCGGACTTGTAAACAACACAATCGATCTCTACCGCCGGATCATGTCCGACGGCTGCGAGTCTATCGCGATGCTGGACGGCGATGACTACTGGACCAATGACCATAAATTGCAGCTACAAATCGACTATCTTCGGTCTCATCCGGAAGTAGGTTTCGTGCATACGGCAGTAGAAGGACAAGGAAAAGAGTCTATTCCGGAGGGCGACCTGAGTAAGTGCTATGATCTGAAAGGAGCACGGCAAACGAACTGCACGGTGCTTTTCCGAACGGCGATGCTCGACCAAGTGGACATGGATGAGTTGCAGACGCAACATTTTCCGGTACTGGATTATCCTTTATACGGACTTTTTGCACAACAAACTTCCTTCGGTTATCTCCCCACCTGTACAGCCGTTTGGCGCGTTCACGATTCGATATCGAATCCGCAAACGTGGAAAGCAGCGATCCACTATAAGAAAGAACGTATCCGAATGTGGCATTGGCTCGCCCAAAAGTACCCAAATAGCTTCCATTTTCGATGGTATCGCGCAATTTTATGGTACTTGTGGCAAATTTTTTACATTTTATTTGCACAAATAAAAAAAAAGTTGTATCTTTGCAGCCAGTTTTGATAACTACGACCTAAAAAACACAGCATATGCAAGTTAAAAAGTCAGAAAATGCCAGTTTAGAGAAGGACAAACTCGTCTATGTATTGATGGGTTTGGTTTTCACTTTGAGCCTTGTTTACGTGGCGCTGGAGTGGACAGAAGAGGTCACCAAGTACGAGGTGACGGACACAGAGTTCCTTTTTGAGGAAGAAGTAGAGATTCAGCAAACGACTCAGGAGACTCCTCCCCCGCCCCCACCCCCTGCAGTGCAAGAGGTTGAGGTGCTGAACGTCGTAGAGGATAACGTTGAGACCGAGTCTATCGAGGTGAACGCCGAGGATGACAAGGCCGAAGAAGTGGTTATCGCTGCGCCGGTAGAGGCTCCGGTTGAGGAAGAGGAAGAAGAGGTTGTCTTCGTAGTCGTTGAGTCGATGCCTGAGTTCCCGGGTGGCCAACAAGCGCTCTTCAAGTACCTGAGCGAGAACGTGAAGTATCCGGTTATCGCCCAAGAGAACGGTATCCAAGGTCGTGTCATCTGCCAGTTCGTGGTAAACAAAGACGGTTCGATCGTGGACGTTGAGGTGGTTCGTTCGGGTGGTGATCCTTCGTTGGACAAAGAGGCTATCCGCGTCATCAAGTCGATGCCGAAATGGAAACCGGGTAAACAACGTGGTAAACCTGTTCGCGTGAAATATACCGTGCCTGTTAACTTCAAACTGCAATAGTGGAGTTAGCGCATAGAGATATAACGTATTGTAAGAATGTCGGTGCGAAGCGTGCCGACATTCTTCGTAAAGAGTTAGGCGTGAATACCGCGCTTGACTTGATTCGTCAATATCCCTATAAGTATATCGATCGCAGCCGGTTCTATCGCATCGCCGAACTGGACGATGAAGATACCTATGTGCAGATCATCGGTGAGATCACCGAATGGCACACGATAGGTATCGGTAAGGCACAACGATTGAGTGCGACCTTCTTCGACGGCACGCACCAATGTGAGTTGGTGTGGTTCAAAGGGGTGCAGTACGTCAAGCTGCAACGCGGCGTGAAGTACCTGCTCTTCGGCAAACCGAGTCGATTCAACCACATCTATAATTTCGTGCATCCCGAGTTAACTCTTTGGGAGAAAGTGACGCCGGAGATGACGCAGGGTCTGGAGCCGTACTATAACACGACCGAGACCATGAAACGGCATGGCATCAACTCCAAAGCCATGCGCACGATGATAGCAGGTCTGCTACCCGATCTGAAGGCGGGCGTACCCGACACGATCGGAGCGGATATCCTGCAGCGTTACCGTCTGATGAGTCTGACGGACGCGCTGATCAACGTGCATTTTCCCAAAGACACGCCTACCATGCAGAATGCGCGGGCACGGTTGAAGTTTGAGGAACTCTTCTTCATCCAACTGCACCTGTTGCGTCAGATGAAACGACGCGAACAGAATCCGGGTTTTGCCTTACCGCTGGTAGGTAGTCGTTTTCACGCGCTGTACAAAGCCCTGCCATTTGACCTGACGGGAGCACAGAAACGCGTGATCCACGAGATACACGACGACCTCAAGTCCGGCCATCAGATGAACCGTCTGCTGCAAGGAGATGTGGGTTCGGGTAAGACGCTCGTCGCCCTCTTCTGCTGCCTCTTGGCGGTCGATAACGGGTACCAGGCGTGTATCATGGCGCCGACGGAGATTCTGGCGAACCAACATTATGAGACCCTCAAAGCGTTCCTGGCACCGCTTGGCGATGCCGTGCATGTGGCGCTGCTGACAGGTTCGACGTCGCAGAAGAACCGCGTGCCTATCCATAACGGGCTGATGAACGGCACGATTCATATTCTGGTCGGCACGCATGCCTTACTTGAAGATACCGTGCAGTGGCAGAACCTCGGTTTCGTAGTGATCGACGAGCAACACCGTTTCGGAGTAGCCCAACGCGCCAAACTATGGACCAAAAACCAGATGCCCCCCCATGTGCTCGTCATGTCGGCTACGCCGATCCCGCGTACGCTGGCCATGACCGTGTATGGAGATTTACGCGTCTCGATCATCGATGAGTTGCCGCCTGGACGCAAACCCGTGCAGACTATACATTATTCAATAAATAAGCGCGCGCAGGTATACGCGTTCGTGCGCGAGCAGATTCAGAAAGGCCGGCAGATATACGTCGTCTTCCCGCTTATCAAAGAGAATGAGAAACTCGACCTGCGGGACCTGGAGAACGGCTATAACGAACTATGCGAAGCCTTCCCCGAATACAAGATCTCGATGGTTCACGGTCAGATGAAAGCGGCGGATAAGGACCTGCAGATGACGCGTTTCGCGAACGGCGAGACCCAGATACTGGTAGCAACGACCGTGATCGAGGTAGGCGTCAACGTACCGAATGCGACGGTGATGATCATCCAGAACGCCGAGCGTTTCGGCCTGAGTCAGCTGCACCAGTTACGCGGCCGCGTAGGGCGAGGCGGCGATCAGAGTTTCTGTATCTTGCTGACCGACATGGAGTTGAGTACCGACACCCGTAAACGGATGGATATCATGGTGGCTACCAATGACGGTTTCCGCATCGCCGAAGAGGACCTACGCCTGCGCGGAGCGGGAGACCTGGACGGCACCCAGCAGTCCGGTATTCCGTTTGACCTCAAGATAGCGAATCTTTCGACGGACGGTCAGCTGCTCTCGTTGGCACGTCAGGCGGCGCTGGATATACTCGATGCGGATCCTCTTCTCGAAGATGAGATGAACCGCATGTATAAGCGCCAATTGGACCTCAAACGAGCACAAATGCCGCAGAATTGGAGCGAAATAAGCTAAAAAACGCTTTTTCTGCAAAAAAAATTCAAAAAAATTTTGCCAATTCAAAAAAAAGCAGTACTTTTGCACGCTTTTTCGCTCCGAAAGGAGTGATGAAGTGCGCCCAGGTGGCGGAATTGGTAGACGCGTTGGTCTCAAACACCAATGGGAAACCGTGCCGGTTCCGTTCCTGTTAAAGAAGGTGAGAACATCGAGCGCGCGATTAAGAAATTCAAACGCAAATTCGATAAGACGGGTGTCGTAAAAGAGCTCCGTCGTCGTCAACAATTCGACAAACCGAGTGAGTTGAAGCGAGTTAAGATGGCGCATGCTAAGTATGTGCAGTCGTTGCACGCTCACGACGACATGTAATTCTATGTTTAGTAGAAGTACAGCCCTATTGGGGAAAGAAAGTATGGCACTGCTGCAAAGCAAACGTGTCATACTTTTTGGTATAGGCGGTGTAGGATCGTGGTGCGCCGAATGCCTGATTCGTACGGGTCTGACGCATCTGACCATCGTAGATGGTGACACGGTGCAAGCCTCTAACCTCAACCGCCAGTTACCCGCTACGCAAGCGACGCTGGGTATGCCTAAGGTAGAGGCGCTCAAAGCGAGGTTGTTAGAGATCAATCCCGACGCCGAGATCGAGGCTATATGTACAATGTACAATGAACAATGTACAAAGGATGGTCCATTCGATTTATCGCAATATGACTACGTCATCGATGCGATCGATAGCGTGGCGGACAAGACCGATCTGCTTTTGTATGCTTCGCGCTTGAAGGGCGTGAAGATCTTCTCTTCCATGGGCGCGGCTTTGCGGTTCGATCCGACGCAGGTGACCACGGGGGAATTGATGTCGATCAAAGGCGATGCGCTCGCCAAAGCCGTAAGGGCACGCATGAAACGGCTGGATCGTCATCCGTCCAAGAAGATACGTTGCGTCTATTCGACCGAACAGGCGCAGAAATGTGAGACGCGAGGGAGTCTGATGCAGGTGACGGCCGTCTTCGGTCTAACCTTGGCAAGTATGGTGATAGGAGATTTGAAGTAGTATGTATTTTGATGAATTAGCCTTATCGGACGAAGTGTTGGATGCACTGTGGGACATGCATTTCGATGTATGTACGCCGGTGCAAGAGAAAGCCATCCCTGAGATATTAGCGGGGCATGACGTGATTGCCTGTGCCCAGACGGGAACGGGTAAGACGGCGGCGTATATCTTGCCGCTCCTGACCAACCTCGCGTTCGATGACCACGATCCCGATAAGCTGAATGCGATCATCATGGCGCCGACCCGCGAACTGGCGCAGCAGATCGACCAACAGATGGAGGGTTTCGGGTTCTATGTGCCGTTCTCGTCCGTGGCTATCTACGGCGGCAAGGATAACGGAGCATGGGGTACGCAGGTAACGGGCCTGCAACGCGGCGCGGATGTCGTGATCGCGACACCGGGACGCTTGCTCAGTCAGATGAATATCTACGATGTCGATTTCTCAGGCGTCAAGTATTTTATACTTGATGAGGCCGATCGCATGCTGGATATGGGGTTCTACGACGATATCATGACTATCGTCCGTAAGTTGCCCAAAGACCGCCAGACCATTATGTTCTCTGCCACCATGCCGGACAACATCCGCCGCATGGCCAAAGCCATCATGCACGATCCCGTAGAGGTACAGATAGCCGTCTCCCGCCCGCCCGAGACCATCAAACAGATGCATGCGTTCGTGGATGAGAATAAGAAAGTGGAGTTCCTCCTTTCAACTTTCAATTTTCAATTTTCAACTTTAAAGAAAGTGATCATCTTCGCCGGCAAGAAACAGCGGGTCAAAGATCTGACGCGCACGCTGCGCAGCCTGAAAATCGACGCGCATGCCATGCATTCGGACTTGGAGCAACACGAGCGCGATCAGGTGATGCTCGATTTCCGGAACGGAAAGATAGATGTGCTGGTAGCGACCGACGTGGTGTCCCGCGGCATCGATGTGACGGATGTGCCGTTGGTGATCAACTACGATGTGCCGCATGATCCGGAGGACTATGTCCATCGTATCGGTCGAACGGCACGGGCAGAGAACAGCGGAGAAGCGATGACACTGGTATCACCGGACGATATGCATTATTGGAAACGGATAGAGCGTTTTCTTACAGATGACGGATCCGCCACTCGTTCGGGTAAAGGTTATTCAGGCGGTTCCCGACATTCTTCGCGAAACCGAGGGGGACACCCTCATAGGTCAAAAGGACGAGGCCGAGGGGGGCATCAGGCAGGTTCAAAGCCTCGGTCCTGAGATAGGCTAAAGCTTGTTCGCGCGTCAGCGCTATATTCGGGAAGGCTTCCTTACGGAAGTCTTTCGCCATACTTAGGCTATGCTGCGGAGCGATACCTTTGCCGCGTTCCTCACCCAGCCCGAAACCGGTGGAGATACAAGTGAGTTGGGTAGCGATCCAGTCGATGATCTCTTTGAACTTGAAGGGATAAGCCGTTGCAAAACGATCCGAATAGCGAATGGCCCACTCGTCCGGATGCTGCAGCCAACTCCGCATCACCGGCAGATACTCCGGATGCTGCATCGGCGCCTCTTTCTTTGGCGCTTTGATCTTCAGCTCCGCTCCGCCGCTCCGCGTCTCGGTCTTCTGCAAGGCGCACATATAGAGGCCTTCGCCTTTGGTCTTATGCGGGTAGAAATGATAGCCCATCGTACTTTCCGTAATACCCCATGCCGGGTCATAATCGACGGGCAACACTTCGGCGCCCAAGGTATCGGCGATCCACTCCACGTTCTTCTCGTTCTCCTCCTCATTGAAGGTGCAGGTCGAATAGATGAGTATACCGCCGGGTTTGAGGGCATCCCATACATCCATCAGGATGGCGCGTTGGCGCTCGGCACACTGCTTGACGACTTTCAGGCTCCATTCGTTACGGGCCTGCTCGTCCTTGCGGAACATGCCTTCGCCTGAACAGGGTGCATCGACCAGGATGCAGTCGAACAGATTCTTGCACCGCTCGCCGTACTCCTCGGCGGTGTTATGCGTCACGACGGTGTTGCCGTTACCCCATTTCTGGATGTTCTCCGATAAGATAAACACCCGCTGACGCACGACCTCATTGCTCAGCAAGAGGCCATCCCGACCGAGATATTCGCTGATAAGGGTTGATTTGCCTCCAGGCGCGGCGCACAGGTCCAGCACGATCGACGAACTATCGACATACTGCTCCAAGATCTGCTGCAGGAACATCGAAGAAGCCTCCTGCACATAGTAACATCCGGCATGGAAAAGAGGGTCCAGCGTGAACTGCGGACGCTCACTCAGATAATACCCGTCGATATGCCAAGGCACCTCGTCCGTGTCGCACGGAAAAGTGAGCACATCGAGCTTCGTATTCAAACGAATCGACGTGACCGGCTCCGTCTCCAGCGCCCGGATCAGCAGCTCTGCCTCATTGCCCAACTGCTGCCGCATACTCTCTATGAAATCGACAGGTAGCATATTTTGCGCTGCAAAATTACAAAAAAAAATCCGAATGCACAAATAAAATTAATTTTATTTTGTCATTTGCAGGATTTTTTTACTGTAATCTCGGTGGGAACCCTCTGGGAGGACCGAAATTACAAAAAAATAATGACATACACAAGAGTGTATGCCATTTTTTGCGATTTTTGTCGCTTTTTACCGGCTTAGTTGCCGTGCTCTTGGTCGTAAGCGTTGCCTTCAACCATCCAGTACCAAGCCTTCAGGCTCTTCTTGCCACCCGGCAGATTCTTCTGCGCCATGAACGCAGCCTCATCCTCGGTGACGCGCATCAGATCCGCTTTACGGACCTTGATCGCAGCGGCTACTGCTGTGAAGCGTGCGCGAACTGCGAGCTCCTTGCTGGTCGGCTGCGTACTGCGCTCTACTTTCTTGCGGAGGTACAGACGGTTACAGTCTTTCGACTCGGTG
>CADCBB010000013.1:50785-79006 GCA_902799555.1 uncultured Bacteroidales bacterium | reverse complement strand
TAGCCGACGTTGAACATACCAAACAGCATCGCCGGAACAAGCGCCATGACCACGAGGATCATCGTACGTTTGCTGTCGCTGCCGTCGTGGATATGCGTGCCGTTGCGTTTAGCGGTCGTCTGGGGCGTAAACAGGAAGGTGTCAAAAGCGTCATAGAACGAGCTCAACCAACTCAGCTTTCCGCCTTCTTCGAAGTTCTTACCGAACTTCTTCCATATCTGATAAAGCTTTTCCATTACTCAATCTCCTTCTTTAAATTGTCCAACGCCTCGCGTACGATGGCCTGCAGCGGCATTTTCGACGTGCAGACATACTCGCACAGCGCAAAATCTTCGGGTGCCACCTCGTACGCGCCGAGTGCCTCCATGCGGTCGATATTACCCGCGATCATAGCCTTGATCAGGTACTCGGGGTAGATATCCATCGGGAAGACGCGGTCGTACTCGTTGCTGACGATGATCGCACGGCGACCACCCTTCAGACGGGCATCCCACTGGTACTTCTTCGGTCCGAACAACCAACGCGTGAACGCGTTATCGGTAAGCATCTTCGCGGGGTCTGTGCAACCTGCGTTGAAGGCCTTGAACCGCGGCAACAGCCAGCCCATGAACTCATGGTTCTCGCTGCCCTCGTCGAGCACGGTCAGTTGGTTGTCGTAAATCGAAATCATGTCATCGAGCGTGATCTGACGGCCACTAAGGACGTTGCCTGCGATGTAACGGCAGGGCACTTCCGTGTGTACGTTGCTCGTCAGCACAGCGCTCACCGGCATTCCCGGCAGCACGTTGTAATACTGACGTCCGTACGCGAGCGGACCGGTCAGCGCCACCTTCTTCTGCATATCGACGATGCCCTTCTGGAAGAGCCGACCGATAAGCGCAAGGTCCTGGATGTTGAGCGTGAAGACCGTCTCACCTTTCGCCAGCGGCGCGAGGTTGTTCAGCTGCACACCAACGTTGCCGGCAGGGTGAGGACCAAACACCTCATACAAGGTGCAATCCTTCAACTCACGGAACTCCGTGGCACGTGCGCCGCCTTGGATACCGATGAAGACCGGAGCCAACTTACCGAGAGCCGTAACGGCTGCCTGCAAAGTGGGCAACTGTCCCTTCAGCACCCACTCGTAGTTCGGGGCACAAGGCGCACTGTCAAAACTCGAAATAAAAATAGCGCGTGGTTGCTTGTTCGGCATAGCGATGCAATCGTACGGACGTTGCTTCATCAATGCCCAGAGGCCTGAACGAAGTAAGAGATCTTTCACTCCTTCACTCGTTAAACCTTCACTCTTTACCTCGAAGGTCGCATATTCGATGCGAGCGTCGGCAAGGATATCAATGGAGAGGATCTTACGACGGTCTCCACGTACGATCTCTTTGACTTCGCCGCTCACCGGCGAGGTAAAGAACAAGCTCTCAAACGCCTTGTCGTGAAACAGCGGGCTACCCGCTTTCACGCGATCGCCGACTTTGACATCCAGCTTGGGTGTGATGCCGGCGAACTGGTCGGGCACTACGTGAAAGACCTCCGGCCTCCGTACGCTACCGAGCGTCTCAGCCGCCTGTCCCTCAAACGGAATGTCCAATCCACGTTTCAGTTTGATTGTTTGCATAAAATTGTTAATATTAATTGTTATTTTTTTTGTTATGACGTTATGTCGTTATGACGTTATGACGACATCCATAAAAAGCGGCTGCAAAATTACAAATAAAATTTGATATACGCAAGTACGCGCGCATATTTTTAAGAAAAAAGTGAATTTTGATAAATAAATTTGCACATGTGCATTTTTTTGTGTATCTTTGCACCCAAATTTGTGTATGAAGATCGCATTTACTACAGAATTGCCGCGTGAAGGCTTTCGGCGCTTAGGCGGACACACGTTATACGCCCCGTTTGAAGAGGCGGATATATTGGTGAGTACGTTCGATGCCAAGGTGTCGGGCGAGCTGATTGCAGCGATGCCGAATCTGAAATTGATTGCCAATTTCGGAGCGGGATACAACAACATCGATCTGGAGGCATGCAAGGTGCGCGGGATACGCGTGACGAACACCCCTCAACCGGTGATTGAACCGACGGCAGAGTTGGCTTTTGCGCTGATGATTGATATTGCAAGAAGGGTCTCGGAGTTCGACAGAAAGGTTCGAGCCGGTCAAGCGGTATTCGGCGTGATGAACAACCTGAGTCATTCGCTCTACGGTAAGACATTAGGTATCTTAGGGATGGGTCGAATCGGTCAGGCATTGGCACGTAGAGCGAAAGCGTCCGGCATGCAAATCATCTACCATAATAGGCATAAATTGTCCGATGAAATCGAGCAAAAGTACGAGGCTAAGTACGTCGATTTTCAGACCTTGCTACAGGATAGCGATTATATGAGTTTGAACCTACCCTACACGCCGGAAGTGCATCATATCATCGGTAAACCGGAATTGGGGATGATGAAACGAAGTGCGTACCTGATCAACACAGCGCGCGGTGCGCATGTAGACGAGGCGGCACTCATCGAGGCACTCAAGAGCGGTATCATCGCGGGTGCGGCATTGGATGTATATGAGCACGAACCTGCGGTGTCATCGGAACTTTTGACGCTTCCTAATGTCGTTTTATCGCCGCACACCGGCACCGGAACATGGGAAGGACGCATCGCGATGTGCGAGAATGTGACGGACAATATTCTTGCTTTCGTCGAAAATGACTTTGAAAAAATGAATATTGTTTTATAGGTCCAAAATGACCCAAAATGATCCAAAAATATATTTATGAATATAGTTGAACGTTTTTTGAAGTATGTGTCGTTCTGCACGACGAGTGACGAGAATACCGGCATGACGCCTTCTACTCCCGGGCAGATGGAGTTTGCGCAATATTTGGCCGAAGAGTTGAGATCTATCGGTCTCACCGAGGTTTCTCTCGATGAAAATGGCTATATTATGGCTACCCTTCCGGGTAACGTTGAACGAATGAACGAATTAACGAGTGAACGGATCCCCGTGATCGGTTTTATTGCTCATATGGATACGAGTCCGGACGCAAGCGGAAAGCATGTGAAGGCGAGCATCGTGAAGGCCGAAGAGCGCGATTATATTGATCCACGTTATGCGGGTCAGGACGTGATCGTGACGGACACCACTACCCTTTTGGGCGCAGACGACAAAGCCGGTATCGCCGAGATCGTGACGGCGATGGAATACCTCCTCCAACACCCGGAGATCAAGCATGGTAAAGTGCGTATCGGTTTCACGCCTGACGAAGAGATCGGCTGCGGAGCGGATCATTTTGATGTTCAGCAATTCGGTGCTGATTTCGCTTATACGATGGATGGTGGAGCGATCGGTGAGTTGGAGTTTGAGAACTTCAATGCCGCAAGTGCCAAGATCCATGTGCACGGTCTGAATGTGCACCCGGGTACGGCGTACCATAAGATGCGTAACTCGATGCGTATCGCGTACCAGATAGCCGTGATGCTGCCGCGCTTCCAGACGCCGGAACACACGCAGGGCTATGAGGGATTTTACCATTTGATTGGCATGAACGGCACCGTAGAAGAGACGACCTTGAGTTATATCATCCGCGACCATGACCGCACGCAGTTCGAATACCGCAAGCGCGAGTTGGAGCACTTGGTAAATAAGATCAACGCGGAGTACGGTGCCGGTACGGCAGAGATCGAGATTCGCGATCAGTATTATAACATGCGCGAGAAGATTGAGCCGGTGATGCATATCATCGACCTCGCAAAAAGTGCGATGGAATCGGCAGGAGTGACACCTGTCGTGAAGCCGATTCGTGGCGGTACAGATGGTGCTCGTCTGTCGTTCGAAGGCCTACCCTGTCCGAACATCTTTGCCGGCGGAGAGAATTTCCATAGCCGGTATGAGTATCTGCCGATTCCATCGATGGAAAAAGCAAAAGACGTCATTTTAGAAATCATAAAAAAAGCAAGCATATGTTAAAAACAACACCGTTTACAGACATCCACATTGCGTTAGGCGCAAAGATGGCTGAGTTTGCAGGCTTCAACATGCCTATTCAGTACCCGACGGGTATCAACCAGGAGCACATGATCGTTCGTGAGGGCGTAGGTGTATTCGACGTGAGCCATATGGGCGAGTTTTGGGTGAAAGGTGAGAAAGCCTTGGATTTTCTGCAGTATATCACGACCAATGACCTGAGTACGATCGCAGCCGGTAAGGCGCAGTACACCTGCATGCCGAACGGAAAAGGCGGTATCGTTGATGATTTGATCATCTACAAGTACTCGACGACCAAGTATCTCATGGTAGTCAATGCCGGCAATATCGACAAGGATTGGGAGTGGGTAGTAAAGGTGAAAGGTGAAAGGTTAAAGGTGAAAGGATGGTCTGACGAAGACGTCAGACTCGAGAACGCTTCCAATCGTTACGGACAGTTGGCGGTGCAGGGTCCGAAAGCAACGGAGATGTTGCAGCTGTTGACCGACGCGGACTTGAAGTCGATTGACTACTACGCTTTCCGCGAGTGGAGTTTTGCAGGCGTACCGGGTGTAATCCTGAGTAACACGGGTTATACAGGTGCAGGCGGTTTCGAACTCTATTTCCCGGCTGAGTACGGTAAACAGATCTGGGACGCGTTGTTCGAGGTAGGTAAACCGTTTGGTCTGGCGCCTATCGGTCTGGGTGCACGTGATTCGTTGCGTCTGGAGAAATGGTACTGCCTGTACGGTCATGATATCGACGATACCACTTCGCCTCTGGAGGCCGGCCTGGGCTGGATCACGAAGCTCGATGCCAAGGATTTCATTGACCGCGACTTCTTGAAACAGCAGAAAGCCGAAGGCGTAAAGCGCAAACTGGTGCATTTCGAGTGCTTGGAGCGTGCTATTCCGCGGAACGGCTATGAGATCTGCAACGAAGCAGGTGAGACGATCGGAAATGTAACCTCCGGTATCATGCTGCCGAACACGAAGGTAGGTATCGGTATGGGTTATGTAAAGACCGAGTACGCCAAGAAAGGTCAAATCATCTATATCAAGATCCGCGAGAAACTGGTACCTGCAAAGCAGGTTTAGTCGAAAGTCGAAAGCAATGGGAAAGAACGTAGCATTGGTTCTGGGATCCGGAGGCGCACGAGGTTTGGCTCATATAGGGGCTATCGAGGCGCTGGAAGAGCGGGGTTATACGATATCGAGTATAGCCGGTTGTTCGATGGGGGCGATCATCGCCGGTATGTACGCCGCAGGTCAACTGAAAGAAGCCAAGGAGTGGTTTCTACGGGTAGATAAGCAGTTGATTCTGAGGATGATGGACGTGAACCTGCTGAGTGGAAACTCGCTGGTGAAGGGAGAGCGTATCATCCAAGAACTGGAGAAAGTGGTGCCGGACCGTCCGTTGGAAGAATTGAACATCCCGTGCACTCTGGTCGCTTCGGACATGATGAATACGGAGGAGGTGGTTTTCCGTACGGGAAGTTTGTTTGAAGCGGTGCGCGCCTCGATCAGTATTCCGTTGTTCTTCAAGCCTGTACAGATCGATAACCGCTTGCTGATTGATGGTGGGGTGCTCAATCCCTTACCTTTGCATATCGTAGAGCGCACAGAAGGCGATATCCTGGTGGCGATGGATATCAGCGGAAAGGACGCCATGCCGATGGAGATGGAGATGCCGGACCCGATCGATGTGGAAGGAAGGATTGCAGCCATAGAGGCGCGCGGATGGGATGTGCCCGATGGATTAGAGAAACAGCTACGGGCGTTAGGCAAGAAAGTGGATGATATCCGCCGTCGCCGTGCGGCTGATCTGGGACGGAATGTTAATTTCTTCGGGCTTCTGGACCGCATGAGCGATATGCAGATTCAGCAAAACACCCTACTCTCCTTAAAACTAACGCCCCCGGACGTATACGCGGTCATGCGTCAATACGCGTACAACACCTTTGATTTTGACAAAGCGGAACAGATCATCGCCGATGGCTATCGGATTATGAATGAGGCGCTGGACCGGTATGAGATGAAAGGTGAAGGATAGAAAAGAATATATTATTCGGAAGGCGATGGAACTGTACGCGTTGCAGGGCTATCAGAACGTGACCATCACCGACCTCCAGAACGCCTTGGACATGGGGCGAGGTTCGGTCTATTACTATTTCAAGGACCAGGACGAGTTGTTTCTCACCTGCATGGAGCGCTATTTTCTGGAGCCCAAGCAACAGGTATTGAGCGATGTACCGGAAGATGCCGGTATTGAGCAGATGATTGCCGCGATAGGCACCTATCTGAACAGTTTGAAAGAAGCGCTGATGACGTTTGATATCAAGACGGTGAACACGAGTAACGTAAATAACTTGATGTTCACCGCCTATAGTCGTTTCCCGTCGATGCATAAGAAAGCGCGGCGTCTAGCCCTCAAAGAATTGGATCTTTGGCGCAAGGCAATTTACCACGATCAACGGGCAGGATTGATACGCCGCGACATCGATCGCGAGCAGGTGGCACTCATGTTTGCGCATATCAAAGACAGTTTTGATCCAGGACTCGGTCAAACGCAAATGGACTTTTCATTATTGGAAAAAACATATTCAGAATTGCATAAATTACTGAAAATATAAAAAAAAATACTGCTTTCGAACGATTATTCGAAAAAATAGTAGTATTTTTGCACCGAATTTGGAATTGAAACAAGAAAATTAGAATATAAAATTACCATTATTATGGCAACAAAACATTATCTCGCTTACTTACAAGGTACCATGCAGACGCATTGGGATCGTCTTGCGATGAAAGACCTTGACGGTGAGAACTCGTACACCTACGCCGAATTGGCGGCTGCTATAGCCAAACTGCACACGACATGGAAAGCGTGCGGTATCAAAGAGGGCGATAAGATTGCGTTGTGCGGTCGTAACTGTGCGAACTGGGGTTTGCTATTTTTGGCGGTTGAGAGTTATAAAGCAGTTGTAGTGTCTATTCTTCCGGACTTCACGGCAGAAGGCATTTATAGTTTAGTGGACCACTCGGAGGCAGTACTGCTGTACGTAGGTCCGAACGTAAAGAAGAAGATTGATCCGACGCAGATGAAGGGTCTGAAGGCTACGATTTTCATGGATAACATGACGATTGTAGAGGCTGACGACAAGTTCCGCAAGGCGTTCGAAGGTGCAGATGCAGCCTTTGCGAAAGCCTATCCGGAGGGAGTGAAAGCAGGAGATGTTCAATTCCCGACCGATAACCTGGACGAGGTAGCAGTGATAAATTACACGAGCGGTTCGACCGGCAACCCAAAGGGTGTGATGCTGACGCACTTGAACCTGAGCGGTAACGTAGAGTTCGCATGTCAGCGTATTCCTCACAAACCGGGTGACAAAGTGCTGTCGATGCTTCCGATCGCACACATGTTCGGTTTGATGTTCGAATTCCTGTATCAGGTATGTGATGGCGCAGAGGTGTATTTCCTCACACAGGCTCCTACCCCGACGGTACTAATGAAGGCGTTTGCACAAGTGAAGCCGTTCATGATCCTGACCGTACCTCTGGTGATCGAGAAGATCGTGAAGAAAGGTGTACTGCCGAAGATCAGCAGCCCGGCGGCTAAGATCATGTGGAAGACGCCGTTCCTCAAGAATGTGATTCGCGGTAAGGTAAAAGAAGGTCTGGACAAGACATTCGGCGGTCAGTTACGATACCTCATTATCGGTGGTGCGGCGCTGAACGGCGAAGTGGAGCAAGTACTGCACGATATCAAATTCCAATACTGCGTAGGCTATGGTATGACCGAGTGCGGTCCGCTGATCAGTTATGAAGATTGGTGGGCATATGCGTTCCACAGTTGTGGAAAGGAGTTACCGCAATGTCACGTACGTATCGACTCTGAGGATCCGACCGGCAAAGACGGTGAGATCCAAGTAAAAGGTATCAACGTAATGAAAGGATATTACAAGAACGAGGAAGCAACGAAGGCGGTCTTCACAGAAGACGGCTGGATGAGGACCGGCGATCTCGGTATCCTGGACAAAGCCGGCAACATCTATATCCACGGTCGTTCGAAGAACATGATCCTTGGTCCGAGTGGACAGAATATCTACCCGGAGGAGCTGGAGGACAAGCTGAACTCGATGCCGTGCGTGGTAGAGAGTATCGTCGTAGAGCGTGAAGGCAAGCTGGTAGCTCTCGTATATCCGGACACGTCCAAAGATGGTCAGAAAGCCTTAGGCACTAAGACGCTGACACAGCTGATGGAAGAGAACCGTGTATTGGTGAACAAAGATCTGCCGCTATATAGCCAGATTAGTGCTATCGAATTAGTCGCTTCCGAGTTTGAGAAGACTCCTAAGCGTTCTATCAAACGTTACTTGTATAAGTGAGTCTCCAAGCGAGCACTCGCATAAAGACGCGCTTAGGTACAAACGTACCAAAGTAACAACCCGCACTATGGGGTGGTGCCTATAGTGTATTAAGAGTGAGTAAGTAGGAATCCCTTCGGGGATTCGAACATGCGCACAGCTGTGAAGCCATGCGCATGTTTTTTTTACGATTTTTCTAAAAAAACCTTGCATATATGAAAAAAAAACAGTAATTTTGCAGCGCAAAATTTGTGTGACATGGTTAAACATTATCTACAATACCTGGCAGAGGTCATGAACCACCAATGGAATGACCCTGCATTGACCGATTATAACGAAGATCACGAATACACCTTCGGTGAGTTAGCCACAGAGATGCTTCGTCTGCATCTGCTCTTTGAGCAACTGGGTATCAAGCCCGGCGATAAGATTGCCCTGGCAGGTCGTAACTGCGCCAACTGGGCGGTGGCTTATCTGGCTATCGCGGCGTACGAAGGGGTGTGCGTTAGTATATTACAAGATTTCACGGCCGAAGATATCGCCCATCTCTTGGAGCACTCCGACTGCGAAATGCTATTCGTCGGACCTTATGTGTGGAAAGATTTGCAGCATCAGACGATGCCGGCTAAGTTAAAAGCCGCCGTTTCGTTGGTGGATTGGTCCACCTTATACGTTAAGGAAGGTATCCAAGCGCCGACTAAAGAGGACATCGATGCCGCGTACGCTAAAAAATATCCGCATGGTATTGAACCGGAGGATATCTATTTCGCAGCCGATCCGGAGAAGTTAAGTCTGATCAACTATACAAGCGGTTCAACCGGTCATCCGAAAGGCGTGATGCTGAACGGTAAATCGTTGAGTAACAACGTGGAAGTAGGCATGAAGATGCTGCCTGTCGATCCGGGGCAACGCCTCGTTTCGATGTTACCGTTAGCCCATATGTTCGGTCAAGTGTGCGAACTACTCTACCCGCTTTGTTGCGGAACACATATCTATTTCCTAACCAAGAGTCCGACGCCTTCGATCCTGCTTAAGGCCATGAACGAGGTGCAACCGTACCTGGTCGTGACCGTGCCGTTGGTCATCGAGAAGATCTACAAGCAGAAACTCGACCCGACGCTGAGCAAATGGGCGATCCGTACCTTCTGGCATGTACCGGGTATCGGTGATTTTCTCAAAAGCCGCGTGAAGAGCGGTTTGCGGAACGCTTTCGGCGGTAAGTTACGCTATTTCATCTGCGGCGGTGCAGCGATGAACCCCGTGGTAGAGAAATGTCTGATGGATATCCATTTCCCGCTTTCGATAGGCTACGGCATGACCGAATGCGGTCCGCTGATCGGTGGAAACCCGCCTAAGTATTTCAAGGCCCGTACCGGCGGTGTACCCGTAATGAATATGGACGTTAAGATCGACGAACCGAACGCTGCCGGTATCGGAGAGATTCTCGTCAAAGGCGAGAACGTCATGATGGGCTATTACAAGAACGAGGAAGCGACCCAAGCAGCATTTACCGAAGACGGCTGGCTGCGTACGGGTGATCTGGGACGACTCGACAGAAAGAAGAATATCTATATCAAGGGTCGCTGCAAGACCATGTTCCTTGGTGCGTCGGGACAGAATATCTACCCCGAGGAGATCGAAGACAAACTCAATAACCAAGAGGCTGTCGGCGAATCGCTCATCGTGGAGCGCGAAGGAAAGCTGGTAGCGCTTGTCTTCCCGGACGAGACCCAGACTAAACGCATGAGCCTCGAGGAGATACAAGCCATCATGCGACGCAACTTGGAGAAACTCAACAGTTTGATTCCTTCGTACAGCCGCGTGGCTAATATCGAGGTACAGGACAAACCCTTCGAGAAAACCCCGAAGCGATCGATAAAGAGATTCCTATACAAGTAAAAAAAGCGCCGTGAGCGCTTTTTTTACGTTAAAGGGTTAAAATGGTGCTTCGCACGTTAAACAGTTAAAATGGTCTTCGACGTTAATTTTCTCGCTGCATAGTAACGTGGCATTGCCACCATTTAACTCATTAACGTCACGAAGTGACCATCTTAACAATTTAACGTTAGTTTTCACCTAAAGCAGGTGAAAACTAACTGTAAGTCCTGCCATGACGATGGATACCATCGACATCAGTTTGATGAGGATATTGAGGGACGGACCCGACGTATCCTTGAACGGATCACCTACGGTGTCACCCACTACCGTTGCCTTATGGCAATCGGAGCCCTTACCGCCGAAATGACCTTCCTCGACGTATTTCTTGGCGTTATCCCACGCACCACCGGCATTGGCCATGAAGACCGCCAGCACGAAGCCAGTTGCCAGACCACCGATCAGCAAGCCCAACACACCGGCTACGCCGAGTACGAGACCCGTAATGATCGGAACGATGATGGCTAAGATCGACGGCAGCAACATCTCGTGTTGCGCTCCCTTGGTAGAGATCGCCACGCAACGAGCATAATCGGGATCCGCTTTGCCTTCGAGGATACCTTTGATCGTCTGGAACTGACGACGCACCTCTTCTACCATCTTCTGAGCTGCACGACCTACGGCGTTCATCGTTAGACCGCAGAACAAAAAGGCCATCATCGAACCGATAAAGATACCGACGAGTACAATCGGGTTCATGAGGTTCACATTATATGCGTCCATGAAGTCCACGAGCGTTGCTTTAGTAGCCTCTACCCCATTCGGCAATGCTTCGCCGGTACGGATCAAGGCAATCTTGATCTCCTCTACATAGGAAGCCAAGAGTGCGAGCGCCGTGAGGGCAGCCGAACCGATAGCAAAGCCCTTACCGGTAGCCGCGGTCGTGTTTCCAAGTGCATCGAGGGCATCGGTACGTTGACGAACCTCTGCCGGCAGACCTGCCATCTCGGCGTTACCGCCGGCGTTGTCCGCGATAGGACCGTAGGCGTCGGTAGCGAGTGTGATACCTAAAGTAGAGAGCATGCCGACCGCCGCGATACCGATTCCGTAGAGACCCATCGAGAGGTTAGCGGCGCTGAACTCGACATGGAAACCGTTTGCGCAGAGATACGCTAAGATGATGGCTACACCTACGGTGATAACAGGGATAGCGGTCGATAACATACCGAGACCCAGACCACTGATGATGACGGTAGCCGGACCGGTCTGCGAACTCTCAGACACTTTCTGCGTCGGTTTATAACTCTGCGAGGTGTAATATTCGGTCGATTGACCAATGATGACACCGGCTGCGAGACCTACAACTACCGACAGGCTCACTTGCCACCATTGGTTCGTCTCCGTACCAAAGAGCCAAGCGAAGATTCCGAAGGTAACAACCGCAATGAGCACAGCCGCAGTGTTGGTACCGATAGCCAATGCACGGAGCAGCTCCTTCATCCCTGCCCCTTCTTTGGTCTTCACCATGTAAATACCTATAATAGAGAGCAATACACCGCAAGCAGCAATGAGCGAAGGAGCCAAAACGGCTTTCAACTGCATCTGTTCGCAGAATGCAAATGCCGAAGCGCCTAAAGCCATCGTAGCGAGGATCGAACCGGCGTAGGACTCATACAAGTCTGCACCCATACCGGCTACGTCACCTACGTTATCGCCTACGTTGTCGGCTATCGTAGCAGGATTGCGCGGATCATCCTCCGGGATGTTATACTCGGTCTTACCGACGAGATCTGCACCTACGTCAGCGGCTTTGGTGTATATACCTCCGCCGACACGGGCAAACAAAGCCTGAGTCGAAGCACCCATACCGAAGGTCAGCATGGTCGTGGTAATCGTAATAAGATCCGCATCTGCACCTACCAGCGCCAGAAGCCCCGTGTACTTGAGGACCAAGAACCATCCTGCGATATCCAGCAGCGCCAGACCAACGACCGTCAGGCCCATCACGGCACCCGAACGGAAAGCGACTTGCAGACCTGCGTTCAAACTCTGACGTGCAGCATTGGCGGTACGCGCTGAAGCATAAGTAGCGGTCTTCATTCCAAAGAAACCCGCCAGACCGGAGAAGAAACCACCGGTCAGGAAGGCGAACCAGACGATACCGTTCTGCAATTTGAAATACGCCATGACGGCAAATACAGCAGCTAGGATCACGAACACGATGGTAACTACCTTATACTGCTGCTTCAGATACGCCATTGCCCCCTTACGGACATGCGAAGCGATTTTTTTCATGAGCTCAGTTCCCTCGTCCTTGCCCAACATGGAGCGATAGAAATAATACGCGAAACTGAGCGCTAAAACAGATGCCGCCAAAACGACATACATAAGAATCGTTAAATCACTCATAGATGTGTGTTTTTATTAAGTATTAGTGTCTATTTTTAGTTTCTAACTAAAACGGCTACAAAATTACTGCTTTTTTATGAAATGAGCAAATTTTTTGGTAAAAAAAAGCCTATCTGAAAAAAATACGCGCGCGGGCTTGCGTATATGGATTTTTTTTTGTACCTTTGCGCCCAAATTGGATTAATGATACTTATATGAATATTTCGTACAATTGGTTAAAGCGCTATATCGCCCTGCAGGACGATGCAGAGACGGTAGCGAAGATTCTTACTTCGATCGGTTTGGAAGTAGGTACGGTAGAGACAGTAGAGACGATTCGTGGCGGCTTGAAAGGTCTGGTAGTGGGTGAAGTGCTGAGTTGTGAAGCCCATCCTAATTCCGACCATTTGCATGTGACAAGGGTGAACATCGGCGAAGGCGAACCGCTGCCGATCGTGTGCGGTGCGCCAAACGTAGCTGCCGGACAGAAAGTGATTGTAGCAACGATCGGTACCGTGCTCTATGACGGCGACGAGAGTTTCACGATCAAGAAAGGCAAACTGCGTGGCGAGGAGAGTTGGGGTATGATCTGCGCCGAGGATGAGATCGGTGTAGGTACCGACCATGCCGGTATCATCGTACTGCCGGCCGATACGCCGGTGGGTATGAAAGCTGCCGATTACTACCACGTGGAGAACGACACGATCATCGAGGTGGATATCACGCCGAACCGTTCTGATGCCGCTTCGCACTATGGTGTTGCACGCGATCTGTACGCGTACTATCGGAGTCATCAGAATAATCAGATTACTCTGAATAAACCTTCTGTCGAGGCCTTCAAGATCGACAGCCATGCGATGCCGGTTAAAGTCTTCGTGGACGCACCCGATGCATGTCCGCGTTATACGGGCGTAAGCATCCAAGGTATCACCATCAAGGATTCCCCGGAATGGTTGAAGAACAGCCTGCTGGCTATTGGTCTGCGTCCGATTAACAATGTTGTGGACGTGACGAACTTCGTGCTGCACGAGTGCGGTCAGGCTTTGCATGCCTTCGATGCCGATAAGATCAAGGGACATGAGATCCATGTGCGTTATGCGGCGCAGGGAGAGAAATTCACCACCCTCGATGGTGTAGAGCGTGAGATGGACAGCCGTGACCTCATGATCGCCAATAAGGACGAAGCGATGTGTATTGCCGGTGTCTTCGGTGGTTTGGAGAGCGGTGTGACCGAACACACAACGAATGTGTTCCTCGAGAGCGCTTATTTCGATCCCGTGACGATTCGTAAGACCAGCCGTCGTCATACTCTGCAGACCGATGCTTCTTTCCGTTATGAGCGTGGCTGCGATCCGAACAATACACCGTACGTTCTCAAACGCGCAGCCCTACTCATCCAAGAAGTAGCCGGAGGAGAGGTTGCTATGGAGGTAACGGATACCATAAACGGTGATTTCAAACCCTTTGACGTAACGATCGATATCAATCGTGTAAACGCCCTTATCGGTAAAGCCATCGGCGAGGATACCATCGAGACCATTCTCAAGGCGCTGGAGATCGAGATCCTCAGCAAGAACGGCACGATCTGGCAACTCGCCGTACCGCGTTATCGCGTAGATGTACAGCGCGAGTGCGACGTAGTGGAAGATATTCTCCGTATCTACGGATATGACAATGTAGAGTTCCCTGAGAAACTGAATACAAGTCTGGCCTACGGCGTCAAACCCGATCCGGAGAAACTGCGCCGTAAGATTGCGGAACAATTGACCGCACAAGGCTTCAATGAGATTCTCAATAACTCGCTGACCAAAATCAGCTATTACGAACCGCTGCAACAGATGCCGTTGGCTTCGTGCGTGAAGATCATGAACCCGTTGAGTCAGGATCTGGGCGTTATGCGTCAGACCTTGCTCTTCGGCGGTCTTGAGTCCATCGCACGCAATGCGAACCGTAAGAACAGCGACCTGAAGTTCTACGAGTTCGGTAACTGCTATCATTATAACGCTGCCGTACGGGAAGGGAACGATGAGAACCCGCTTCGTGCGTACTCCGAGGAGGCCCACTTAGGTCTCTGGCTCACCGGTAACAAGGCTGCGCAGAGTTGGGTGCGTAAAGAAGAGAAGACCAGTTTCTATCAGCTTCATGCGTATGTGAACAATATTCTCACGCGCTTGGGCATTGATATCAACACACTCATCCTGGAGCGTTTGGACAACGAACTGTTCTCGGACGGTTTAGTTCTCAAAGCCGCCAACGGTAAGGCGACCGGTTTCATTGGTATCGTGAACCGTAAGGTGCTCAAAGCGTTCGATATCGACCAAGAGGTGTTCTATGCCGACCTGGAGTGGAACCAGATCCTCAAACTGAACAAGCAATACAAAGCGGTTATCAACGACCTGCCCAAATATCCGGAAGTGAAACGTGACTTCGCGTTGCTCGTGGATAAGACGGTTGAGTTCGCTGACCTCGCCCGTGCTGCTTTTGGCGCGGAGAAGAAACTGCTCAAGCATGTATTCCTGTTCGATGTTTATGAAGGAAAGAACCTCGAGGAAGGTAAGAAATCCTATGCCCTCTCGTTCATCCTCCAAGATCCGGACAACACGCTGAAAGATACGCAGATCGAGGCGGTAATGAATAAACTGAAAGCAACCTTTGAAGAGAAATTCCATGCTACCCTCCGCTGATCAAAACGAGATATTACGTCGCCGCACGTTTGCGATCATCTCGCACCCTGATGCCGGTAAGACGACGCTGACCGAGAAGTTGCTGCTTTACGGCGGTGCGATCCACGTAGCCGGTGCGGTTAAGAGTAACAAGATTCGCAAGACCGCTACCTCCGATTGGATGGAGATCGAGAAGCAACGTGGTATATCGGTAGCGACTTCCGTCATGGGATTCGATTATTCGGGTTATCATATCAACATCCTTGATACCCCGGGACACCAAGACTTTGCGGAAGATACGTTCCGTACCCTGACGGCCGTAGATAGTGCGATCGTAGTCATCGACTCTGCGAAAGGCGTGGAGACACAGACGCGTCGCCTGATGGAAGTATGTCGAATGCGTAAGACGCCCGTCATGGTGTTCATGAATAAGATGGACCGTGAGGGTAAAGATCCTTTCGATCTGATCGACGAAGCGGAGAAAGAACTCGGTATTCATTGCACGCCGGTAACATGGGCGAACGGACAGGGTTTGAAATTCGAGTCCGTCTTTGCCATCAATAATCGCCCTGCCGAACTGAGCGAGAAGATACAGGAAGATATGGAGATCATCGATGAGGTGTATCCTACCTTCGACCGCGAGGCCTACCTGCGAGGCGACTTGGCGCCGGTGTTCTTCGGTTCAGCTTATAAAACGGTAGGTGTACAGGAGTTGTTGGACTTCCTGGTAACCAATGCCCCTTCCCCTCTCCCCGTGACAGCCGAAGAGCGCACGGTGGAACCCATGGAAGATAAGTTCACGGCGTTCTGCTTTAAGATCCATGCGAACATGGACCCAAATCACCGCAGTTGTATTGCCTTCTTTAAGATCTGTTCCGGTAAGTTCCTGCGCAACACCTATTACTACCATGTGCGTAAGGACCAACAGATGCGTTTTGCGGCGCCTACCTGCTTCATGGCGCAGAAGAAAGAGACCGTCGATGAGGCCTTTGCCGGCGATGTAGTGGGTCTGCCCGATACGGGTAACTTCAAGATCGGCGATACACTCACAGCCGGAGAGCACTTGCATTTCAAGGGCTTACCCTCTTTCTCCCCTGAGATGTTCAAATACATCGACAATGCCGATCCCATGAAGCAGAAACAGCTCGAGAAAGGCGTTAACCAATTGATGGACGAAGGTGTAGCACAGTTGTTTATCAGCCAACTCAACGGCCGTAAGATCATCGGTACGGTAGGACAACTGCAGTTCGAAGTCATCCAATACCGCCTTGAACACGAGTACCAAGCCAAATGCAAATGGCAGACGCTGCCGATGTACAAAGCTTGCTGGATCGAGTCCGACGACGATGCCGAACTGGACACTTTCCTCAAACGCAAGGCGCAGTATATGGCGAAAGACAAGGAAGGTCGGGACGTCTTCATGGCCGATAGCGCCTACGTCCTCAACATGGCTCAACAAGATTATAAGCATATTAAATTTCACTTTACAAGTGAATTTTAATCGTCATAACGTCATGACGTCATAACGAAATAACGAAAAAATCAAATAATTATGAAAAACAGATCACTTCAGATTCGCCTCATTGTGATGAACTTCCTAGAGTTCGCCGTTTGGGGTGCGTACTTAACCTCTATGGGTACTTACCTGTTCAAGCAGGGCATGGGCCAGCATATCGGATGGTTCTATTCGATTCAAGGTGTAGTTAGCCTTTTCATGCCGGCTTTGATGGGTATCGTAGCAGACCGTTGGATTCAGGCGCAGAAGACCTTGAGTCTCTGTCATGCCTTAGCCGGTCTTTTCATGTGTGCCGCCGGTCTCTATGCCTATACGGCAGCAGACGTGGAGTTCGGTACGCTCTTTACGCTCTACACCTTCTCCGTAGCATTCTTCATGCCAACGATCGCGTTGACGAACTCGGTGGCGTTCAATGCGCTGGTAAAAGCCAATATGGATACAGTCAAAGATTTCCCGCCGATTCGTGTATTCGGTACGGTGGGCTTCATCGCGACGATGTGGTGTATTGACCTGTTGGGCTTCCAATCGACACCTTGGCAATTCGTTGTCAGCGGCGGTCTGAGTCTGATCTTAGCGGCTTATTCGCTCACCCTTCCGGCCTGCGAGATCAAAGCGGCAGAAGGCAATGTGGATCTGGTAGAGGCGCTGGGTCTGAAGGCCTTTAAACTCTTCAAACAGAAGAAGATGGCGCTGTTCTTCATCTTCTCGATGATGCTCGGTATGTGTCTGCAAGTGACCAACTCGTACGCGAATCCGTTTATCACTTCGTTCGGCGCAATCGAAGAGTTTGCCAATACTTTCGGTGTACAGCACGCTAACATCCTCATCTCCATCTCGCAGATCTGCGAGGCACTCTGTATCCTTGCAATCCCGTTCTTCCTCAAACGTTTCGGAATCAAGAATGTCATGCTGATGGCGATGTTCGCTTGGGTGTTCCGTTTCGGATTCTTCGGAGCCGGCAACCCTGGCTTCCCGGGCGTGATCCTATTCGTACTCAGTTGTATCGTGTATGGCTTCGCCTTCGATTTCTTCAATATCTCCGGTGCGCTATACGTGGATCAAGAGACCGAACCCGCACAACGTTCGTCCGCGCAGGGTCTGTTTATGATGATGACCAACGGTCTGGGTGCTACTATCGGAACACTCTCCGCACAAGCGATCGTCAATAAACTAGTCATGGCGGAAAGCGTAACGGCACAAGGTCCGTTGGCTATCTGGGACGGTTGGAAAGAAGCATGGTATATCTTCGCAGGCTTTGCCCTCGTTGTAGCTATTGCCTTCTGGATCTTCTTCCCGAAGACGCCGGTGAATAAGAATATCGAGGTAAAACACTGATGTTCAAGAAAGAACTTCGATATTATTTCTCAACGCCGATAGCGTATATCGTTATTGGTTTATACCAATTAGCGATAAGTCTTTTCCTTTGGGTGATCCCGGGGCAATGGAATATCATTGACTCGGGATACGCCCAAGTGGACGGGCTCTTTCAATTGAGTCCTTGGCTCTTCATGCTGCTCTGCCCTGCCCTGACCATGCGGCTTTTATCGGAAGAGCGGCAAAGCGGTATATGGGATCTGATTCGTACCAAACCGGTCTCGCTCAGCCGAATCATGCTCGGTAAGTATTTCGCAGCATGGACACTCGTATTGATCGGTCTGCTGCCATGCTTCGTGCACTATTTCGTGGTAGCCTATATGGCGGAACCGATGGGAAACCTGGACAGCGGTGCGTTCATGGGTTCGTTCTTAGGCTTGATCCTGCTGTCCGGTACGTTCATGGCGATAGGCCTATTTTGTGCTACTTTCAGCAAGAGTCAGATCGTCTGCTTCATCAGCGGAGCACTCGTTTGTTTTGTGCTCTACTGGATCTTACTGCAAGATCACTACTCCGCCCTTTCCCGCGGCGTGATCGACCTGCGCGACGTAGCGATCTTCTTTTCTGTAGCGGTCGTAGCCATCGTGGCTTCTATCTTCACCATCGATAAACTGACCCGCAAATGACACGCATCGGAGTCTTATCGGATACACATGGATTGCTGGACAAACGGATCTTTGAGCATTTTAAAGATGTCGATGAGATCTGGCATGCCGGCGATATCGGTAGCGACATGGTGCTGCAGCGTCTGCGGGAGTTCAAACCTACGCGTGCGGTGTATGGCAACATGGATAGCGGCGATGTGCGGTACACGTTGGATGAGTTCTATCGTTTTCGGGTGGAAGATGTCAATGTGCTCATGACCCACATAGGCGGCTATCCGGGTCATTATAACCCCTGGCTCATTCCGATGTTCCGCAAAGCACTGGAGAACTACGACGATCCGAACCATCGTATTGACCTTTTTGTCTGCGGTCACAGCCACATCTTAAAGGTGCAATATGACTCCCAGTTTAAGTTCCTCACCATGAATCCCGGTGCAGCCGGTAAGCAAGGATGGCAACCCTGCCAAACGCTTTTGCGATTTACGATTGAGGGACCTAAAATTGACAATTTGGAAGTAATTGAGCTCGAAAGGCACTAAAAAATGCACAATATGTTATAAAACATATAAAAAAATTTGGTTATATGGAAAAAAAGCAGTACCTTTGCAGCGGATTTGAAAATGTAAAGTACACTTTGCAAAATCCTACAAAACAGACCAATCTTTTTTGTACCTTAAATAAACAGACTAATACCTTAGAAAAACAGACGTCGCGATGACGGCTGTTTTCACTTTTAAAAGGACCTCTTAACTATATAAATCCCGCCTACTCTTTCGAGGGGCGGGATTTAAATTTGCTAGGAATCCTAGGTTTTCTGGACGGCCTACTTAATCTCCTGCACTTTGATGCCATCACGCTCTAACAGCGCGTTAACGGTCGGTTCGCCGCCACGGAAACGGACATACAGATCCATCGCACGCTCTGTACCTCCGCGCTCCAGAATATTCTCGCGGAAACGCTTGGCTGCTTTCTTGTCGAAGATCGAACCGTTCTTCTTTTTAGCCTCTTTGAAGACCGCAAAAGCATCGGCGTCTAACAACTCCGACCATTTATAGCTGTAGTAACCTGCCGCGTAGCCGCCGGAGAAGATATGCGTGAAGGCACAGCACATCTGCGTACCCGGTACGGTCGGCAGCACTTTCACCTGCTCCATCGCCGCGTCGCTGAAACGCGTTACGGACTCTACCGTGCCGATGGTTTCGTTGACCTCAAACGGCGTCTCCAGCGTGTGCCAAGCCATATCCAGATAGCCGAAACTCAGCTGACGCGCACAAGCATATGCGGCCATATAGGTCTGGCTCGCGTGCATCTTATCCAATAACTCCTGCGGCAGACTCTCACCGGTCTTGTAATGTTTGGCGAACGTATCGAGGAACTCTTTCTCGTCGATGAAGTTCTCATTGAACTGACTCGGCAACTCCACGAAGTCACGCGGTACGTTCGTACCGCTTTGGGCTGCGTACTGGCAGCGGGTTAACATACCATGCAGACCATGACCGAACTCATGCAGGAAGGTTCTTACCTCGTCGTAGGTGAACAGCGCCGGTTTCTCAGCCGTCGGACGGGTGAAATTCATCACGTTCACGATATGCGGACGATGATCTTTCTTGCCCTCACGGTACTGCGGTTGGAAATCATTCATCCACGCACCGCCGCGTTTACCATCCCGCGGATGGAAATCGGCATAATATACAGCGAGGAACTTACCCTTCTCGTCAAACACCTCGTAAGCGGTAACTTCGGGGTGATAAACCTGAATGTTCTTGTTCTCTTTGAATTTGATACCATAGAGTTTCTCAGCCAAACCAAAGACACCCTTCTTCACGCTCTCCAGTTCAAAGTACGGACGCAGATCATCGTCAGAGATAGCAAATTTCTCTTTTTTGAGTTTCTTGCTGTAATAGCTGAAATCCCAAGGTTGCAGATGAGCGGCATAGAATCCATGCGCATGAGCGTATTCCTCAACCTCCTGCACCTCTGCAAGGGCTGCCGGCATATAGGCATCACGCAGTTGATCCAGCAATTTATACACGTTCTCCGGTGTCTCGGCCATGGTCTTATAGAGCGATTTCTCGGCGTACGTCTTCTTGCCGAACAGGTTCGCAAGCGCCAGACGCGTATTGACGATCTCAACGATGATAGCCGTGTTGTCGAACTCACCGCCTACACATTTGGATGCGTTGGCCATGTAGAGCTCACGACGGATATCGCGGTTATCCAGATCTTGCATCACGGGAATAGTGGTCGTCGGCTTGAGGTTCAACAACCATCCGTCGAGTCCTTTCTTCTCGGCGTTGCTACGCAACACACTCTTCGTGTCCTCGTTCAGACCTGCCAACAGCGCCTCGTCGTTGATCTGCATCGTCCACGCATTGGTCGCCTTGAGCACGTTCTGACCATATTGGAGGGTCAGTTGACTCAACTTAGCAGACAATTGACGATAAACCTCTTTGTCTTCCGGACTCAGGTTCGCACCATTATTGGCAAAACTCTCATAGATATCCTCGAGCAACTTACGTTGTGCCTTGTCCAATTTGAGTTTGTCGCGCTGCTCATAGACCGCTTTAATACGTGCAAAAAGACCCTCGTTCAGACGAATGGTCGAAGAGTACTCTGACATCTTCGGACTCAACTCCATCTCGATCTGCTGCAGGGTATCGTTGGTCTCTGCGCTCGTCAGGTTATAGAAACAACCGGCCACGATGCTTAACATCTCGCCCGATTTCTCGTAGGCCTCGATGGTGTTGGCAAAAGTAGGCGCCGCGGGATTATTGACGATATCATCAATATCCTTCAAGCCCTGTTTCATAGCCTCTTCAAATGCCGGCATATAGTGCTCCGCATGAATCTCATTGAACGGATACGTACCGTGCGGTGTCTTCCAGTTCTTGTAGTCAAAGAACGGATTCGTAGCAGCCGTTGCTGCCAATACTGTACTTGCAAGTACCATAGTAAAAATCGCTTTCCTCATTCTTAATTCTTAATTTTTAATTCTTAATTCCTTTTGCCCCGCAAAAGATTAATATCTCCACTCATCTGATATACGCCAATGACCGATTCATCTGCGTTCAGTTTTTTCTTGTTATAGACCGCCTTCATAGTATATTGGGCGTCCTTAGCCGCGTCTGTACCGAGTGCCCGGATCACATAGAAATAGGCTCCTTCGGCTGCAGGACGACCGTTGATCGTACCATCCCATCCTTTAGCCGGATCGTCCCATTCATAGACCAACTTGCCCCAACGGTTATACACCCAACAATGGAACTCCTTGAGCGAACGGTACGCCACACGGAACTCATCGTTCTTGCCGTCGCCGTTGGGCGTGAATACGTTCGGCACCGCCAGATAGGACTCCGAGACGGCAACCGTCATCTCCATCGAATCGGAGGCGCATATCGGGTTATTGACCTTGCAGATCACGCGATACGAACCGGGAACACTAAACGTATACCGTATATCGCGGTCACTACGCACCACGATTCGCTCCGCCCCTTTGTAGATTGCCCAACTGTAATACATCGCCGCAGGCGTCGGATTCGAATAGAAAGCCACCTCCAACGGACCGCTATACTCCGAACCCGTGATCAACTCCTGACTCGTCGGTCGATTGCGTTCATTGGATTTTTCTCCCTCTTTGCCGCGCGTCGTAGCAAGCGAAGTCAACTGCATCTTCACGGCCTTGATACTGTCAATCGGGATAATGAGGTCCACACAAGCGGGCGGCATGTCGAGGGCTGCACGTACCGCCGAATCGATGCAGATAGACACGGTCGTGGAGTCATAGAGCGGTTGCAGGAAAAGGGCGTTGGTGTTCTTCGCCGAATCGATGATTAGCGAATCAGCCCACTCCTGCCCGTTCCAAGCCAACGTATTATATGATAAGGAATACGTGTGCGTGCGCGTACGATAAGCGCTGTCGCCTTCGATATGCAAAGTCGTACCGGTACAACTGAGTTCCGGTCGGAAAGAAACCGAGTCGGCTTCCTCATATCGCATCGCGATGATACGATGACCGTTCACCCGAAAAACCCCATCGTCCGGATAGATATCCGTCGTTCCGGAGGCATAGAGCGAACCATCCGCTTTGTACCAGTTCACCGCCCCACGCATAGAACGCAGATGGATCTCATCGCGGAAGACAAAGGTCGTGTCCTTCCCGTTTACCACTTGCGTCGCCTTTCCTACGCACACGATATCCGCCGCGTAGGAAACAGCGGCCACAAGCGTCAAAAATATGGTCAATAGTCGTTTGATCATTTATTCACCTGAAAACGTGTATTACCGTTTTGGATAAAGTCCACGATCTGCTTGGCAGCAGCGATACCGGCATTGATATTCGCCTCTGAGGTCTGTGCGCCCATCTTCTTCGGTGTTGCGAAGTAGCGACCCTCGAAGAGCGTACGGAACTTCGCGTCTGCCACCGGCATGATATCGGTCATGTACTTGAGGTCAGCACGTTCTTGCATCAATGCAATCAGACCTTCCTCGTCAATCACTTCTTTGCGAGCGGTGTTAACCAAGATACCACCCTTCGGCATCAAGCCTACCAGATCATGGTTAATACTGTTCTTCGTCTCTGCCGTAGCCGGGATATGGAGACTCACGATGTCGCAAATCTTGTACAGTTCTTCAGCACTATGAACCGGCTTCACGTTCGCCGCGATCATTGCCTCGTCCGGGCAGTACGCGTCGTACGCATAAACGTCCATACCGAAGCCCTGTGCAATACGCGCTACGTTACGACCTACGTTACCGAACGCGTGGATACCGAGTTTCTTGCCCTTCAACTCCGTGCCCGATGTGCCGTTGTATAAGTTACGTACGGCATACACCATCAAACCAAGCGCCAACTCGGCAACGGCGTTACTGTTCTGACCCGGAGTATTCATCGCTACCACCTTATGCGCCGTAGCCGCCTCCAAATCGATATTATCGTATCCGGCACCGGCACGAACGACGATCTTCAACGCTTTGGCAGCGTCCAATACTTCGGCGTCTACTTGATCCGAACGGATAATAAGCGCGTCGGCATCAGCCACAGCCTCCAATAGTTGTGCTTTGTCCGTATATTTTTCAAGTAGTGCCAACTCATAGCCTGCACCCTCGACCACTTCACGAATGCCGTCTACGGCTACTTTCGCGAACGGTTTCTCTGTTGCTACTAATACTTTCATAAATCTTCAATTTTCAATTTAATGAAGTTTCTCATATTCTTTAATGCAATCAACCAGCGCCTGAACGCCTTCAAGGTCCATGGCGTTATAGCAGCTTGCACGGAAACCGCCTACGAGACGGTGACCCTTGATACCTACCATGCCACGCTCGGTAGCGAACTTAAAGAAATCATCCTGCAGTTCAGCATATTCCGGTTTCAGAACGAAGCAGATATTCATGCGGCTGCGATCCTCTTTTTTCGAGATCGTCGGCATGAACAACTTCGAGTTATCCAAGCAGTTATACAACAACTCAGCTTTCGCTTTGTTGCGTGCCTCGATCCACTTGACACCACCATTCGCTTTGAGCCAACGGAGCGTCAGCACCGCGGTATAAACCGGCAGTACAGGAGGCGTATTGAACATCGAACCGCCGTCGATATGGGTCTGATAATTCAGCATCGTCGGGATATAACGGCTCACCTTACCTAAACAACTCTCTTTGATGATCACAAACGTCACACCTGCCGGTGCCAAATTCTTCTGCGCACCGCCGTAGATGATATCGTACTGGCTCACGTCGATCGGACGACTCAGGATATCCGAACTCATATCGGCTACCAAAGCCACTTTACCTTTCTTGCGGTAGATCTCCGCGAGTTTGTCGTCATTGATCTCGGTACCGAAGATGGTGTTGTTGGTCGTGATATGGAAGTAATCTGCGTCCTGCGGGATCTCGTATTCCGTCGGAATAGAGTCCGTGCTGGCTGCCACTTCAACCGCCTCACCGAAACCTTTGGCTTCCTTCAGGGCTTTCTTACTCCAAACACCCGTATTCAGGTAGGCCGCTTTGTGCTCCAACATATTGAACGGCACCATGCAGAACTGCAGACTTGCACCGCCGCCGAGGAACAGTACGCGGTATCCTTCCGGCACGTTGAGCAACTCTTTCACCAATGCTTCTGCCTCGTCCATAATGGGCTGGAAATATTTCGCACGGTGCGAAATCTCCAAAACCGACAGACCCTCTCCCTGAAAATCAATCACAGCTTCTGCTGTCTGTTTGATCACTTCTTGCGGCAGGATACTCGGTCCTGCGTTAAAATTGTACTTTTTCATGTTATTTAAGTGTATAATATTTATGGTTCCATGCTGAATGATGAATCTCCGGCAAAGTGATAATACCCTCTTTCGGTTTCTTACCTGCGAGATAGAGCGCGTACGCTACTGCAGCCAACTCATCCTCCGATTTAGCAGCGGGTTTAGCGGTCGGAGCTACAGGAGCAGCGGCATGTCCTGCTTTCGCGCGACGTTCTTCGAGGTCCTTCAAGAACTGCTCTTTTGCCAGACCCGACTTGTACTCGCGGTACTGCTTGTCGTGCATAGCGAACTCGAACAACTCTTCGTCGTCCTGTCCGCGATCCCAACCGAGTTCCTCCATCTCTTTGATGTACTGCGGCAGGACATTCGGATAGAGTTTCTGCGGATCGTCGGTGTAGAACTCAAAGCCTTTCTCTTTGGCGAGTTCGATGATCTCCGGTGCCAGTTCACCCGGCAACTTACCGCTCTTACCAAGGATCATACCCCACATAGCGGGATCCATACGGGTGAAGTCTTTCTCACCCATCGAACGGCTGAAGAGGTTCATCAGCGCCGCGTTCTTCACATACTGGCTGAACGGCGTTACCAGACACGGCGTACCGAGCATCGGCCAGATACGTTGTACCTCGTCGAAGAGTTGAACAAGCAGCTCATCTTCCGACAACTCTTTCTCGCCTTTCTTCTTGAGGTTCGCGTTGATAGCCGCGTGCATGCCTTTGAGGTCAGCCATCAGACTTCCCATCATTCCTCCCGGCAGACCACAGCCTACAAGCAAGGACGTCATGAGGGCGTTCTTCGGATCGATCCAGTAACCCAAGAAATCATCGATGAACTCCTGCGTCAGGCTGCGCGCCTCCATGTACGCTTTCATATTGATATCTTTCACACGGAAACCGGCATCCTTGAGCATGGCTTGAATAGTGATCACGTCCGGATGAACCTTACCCCAGCTGAGCGGCTCCATCGCTACGTCCAGCACATCGCCGCCGGCTTTGGCTACTTCTAACATAGATGCTACACTAAAGCCCGGACCTGTATGACCGTGGTATTGAATGATGATATCGGGATGTTTCTCTTTGATAGCCGCTACGATCACGCCCAGCATATGCGGACGACCGATACCGGCCATATCCTTCAGACAGATCTCCTGCGCACCGCCTTCGATCAACTGCTCGGCAAGATTGATATAATACTCCGCCGTGTGTACTTTCGAATAGGTGATACACATCGTTGCCTGCGCGGTCATACCTGCCTCTTTCGCCCATTTGATAGACGGGATGATGTTACGCGGATCATTGAGACCGCAGAAAATACGGGTGATATCCGTACCCTGCGCATGTTTCACTTTGTACATGAGTTGGCGCACATCTGCCGGCACAGGGTTCATGCGCAATGCGTTCAGACCACGATCCAACATATGGGTCTTGATACCTGCCTCGTTGAACGGCTTACAGAACGTACGAACGGCTTGGTTCGGGTTCTCTCCGTACAGCAGGTTCACTTGCTCACTCGCACCGCCGTTGGTCTCCACACGGTCAAAACAACCCATGTCGATGATCACCGGCGCGATACGCGCTAACTGGTCCTTACGCGGCACGTATTTACCGCTACTCTGCCACATGTCACGATAGACAAGGGAGAATTGAATTTCTTTTTTCATATAATAGATTATTTCGTTATGTCATTATTACGTCATGACGTCATGACGATTTAAAATCCGAAGCTCAATCCGCAAGAGAACGTCAGGTTCTTGCCTTGCAGATAAACCGGACTATATTGGTCGAGGTTCGCCTGTTCCCCTGCTCGTGCATGGTTATACGATGCATCGACATGCGCGTAGCAGTTGTTAAACACCTCATATACCGCACGGAACTTGATCTCGTCATTCCGCCAGATCGTGTTCTTGAACGGTTCTTGCGAGATGATATTCTTGATATCGCCGCGGATATAATCGTACGCCGTATATTTGGTGTCGCAGGTGTAATCGAGGGTCAACCGCAAGCTCCGCGTCGGACGGTAACTCAACTGCAACCATATACTCTGGGCGTTGGCACCCATATAATGGCCCATCTGATAACTGTTCGAAGTAAAATCAAGCACCTCAATCGAATGCACATACGTCGCGATATAACTGCGCATAAACTCGCCTCGCAGCGCCAAGCCCTTCACCGGCCAGCCGCTCCAGTTGAAGCCCACGAGGTAGGAAACGGGGTTCTTCTGCGGGTTGTCTTTTTTCAGACGTGCTAACTTGAACTCGTCCAGGAAGAATGAACCGTACAACCTTAGATGATCGGTCGGACGAACGGTGATCGTTGCAAAAGCCTGACTGTTCTGGTTCTCCGTGTGCAGCCCTTTCGTCAGCAGGTGATCCAGCGACTTATAGAACGCGATCGGAATGAAATACGCCGCTTGCACGTTCCGCTCCGCATAGACGATCGAGTTACCGAAACCGAACTGCACGTACTTACACGGCATGAACGTGAACATATTCGCCGCCATGAATTTATTGGCAGGTCGATATTCCCGTTGGGTGCTGGTAGCCGTCTGCTGCTCGTTGTACCAATAGGTCGAATCGATCACGTTTGACACTAACCACGCATGGAAATAATCGAACTGAAACCACTTACATGGCGTTAACTGCAGCGTCACCATCGGCACTGCCGGATTATGCGCCGAGAGAATATTCGAACAATGTTGCGCGTCGCCCCATGCGACCCGTTCGCGTTGCACACCGATACTTCCCCACCATGCATAGAGACTAATACCGCCGCGTGAATCCGAGAAATCACCGCCGTAATTCGCCTCCTTATATTGCACGCCCGCGAGATTATTCAGGAATCCCGGCTGCGTAACACGCGAACCCTCGATGCCCTGTCCTGACCACGAGTTATCGCGAAGCGAACCCCATATCGACACATGCTTCGCGATATCCATCTGGATCTCTGCGCCATAGACACGATGCATAAGCAGACCTTTCTTGTTATAATCAAGGTCCATGCCTAAGATCGGCCGCAGACGCATTTTGAAGATCTTGTCTTTCGTCAGGATATGCAGACTCGGATCCGCCAGATTGAGGTTCGACACGTTCGTCTTCCACTGCGTCACATGCCGATATCCATAAGAAGAATACGTCGGCAGCGTGTCGAGTTCCAAAGCATAGTCCTGCAGATAGAACTGCAGGTCCTCGCGTTGCCGCTTGTTGAGCAACGAGTCCTTGCCCTGTGCCTCTT
>CADCBB010000013.1:0-50742 GCA_902799555.1 uncultured Bacteroidales bacterium | reverse complement strand
CCGTCCGTCGTCAACTCCTCGATGAAGTCATACACCTCCGTGTACTCAATCATCTCGGGAATCCTTTGCGCGCTTAGGCTTAACGAAAGACTCGCCGCAAAAATAAATCCTATCTGTCGTAATGTCGTCATAACGTCATAACGAGATATTCATTATTCATTACTTCGCATAGCGAGCATTTAGTCCTTCAATCACTTCATTCGTGATATCATAACCGGCTACTTTATTCATCAGTACGGCGCTATTGAGGATCAGATGATAATGACCATCTGCGTTGATCTCATTCAGATAACTCTGTACCGAATCCGACAACTGTTGGGTCAGCGCTGCCTGCTGGTTCATGAAGTCATTACTCAACTCCTGACGCAGGTTCTCCAACTCCTGCTGCTTAGCCAACAACTGCTGCTCTTTGTTCTGCAACTTACGTTGCTCACTCTCCGCACGCTCACGGCTCAGGAAAGCGTTAGCCTCCACCTTACGCTGAAAATCCATAACGTCTTTCTGGAAGGTCTCGTATTCCTTTTGGAAGGCTTTTGCTTTACCGTCCATCTTCACCATCGACTCCTCGTACTTCGATTGCAACTTGTCATTCGCCTCTACCGCCAGCGTGTAGTGCGCCAAGATCGAATCGGTGTTCACTACCGCGATCGGAAGCAACTCACCCTGCGCCTCAACCTCACCGTCTGCCGGCTTCTTCGCCCACGGGTTTACTGTAAAAAACAACACAAACAGCGCAATCACCGCTGCACCTAAAATCGACTCAACAATAATACTAATCTTGTTCATTTTGATATATAATTTTTAATTCCTATTTTGCATTTTGGCGACATTCTTGTCGCCACTCGCCGCATGGCTTATTAATTATTTTTGGGATCATTTTTGGTCTTTTTGGACCTAAGATAATTCTTCAATTTTCAATTTGTGCTCCTTTCGGGCAAGCTTGTCTTCCGAAAGAGCACAATGTATCCCATCTTGCTTCATCCGCTTATTCTGATGTATATGTTGCGACCGAAAGCTATGATCTTTCCTCAGAATCACGCCCACACTCAGCAGCAAAACCGCCGCCCCAATAAGCCCCAACACAATCAATAATTCCTTCATAATTCCTTACCTAATATACACGCGCATATAAAATCGAGCGCAAAGATACTACTTTTTTTGCATATATGCAAATAAAAGCATAAAAAAATCGTCCAGAATACAATTTCAGGAAACAAACGAAGGTTGGATTTCTTATCGAACGCAGATTTCTTCTGCAATTTTATTCAGCGCTATACAATCCTCGCGAGAAAGAAAACGCTTTTCCGGATCATAAGATTTAGGCGCTAGAATCAAAGCGCGCCCCTCTGCTACAGCATCGAACAACAAATCAGATGGCTTGTAATACTCTCTAAATCCGTTACTGGCTATATAGATGATCGTTCTCTTTTCTTTCAATAGCACCTCAAGCACTCTCTGTTCGTTTTTACTGATAAACGGAGACACCATTACGGCCCCTTGCCTTGCATCCAAAACACATCCGTTCATATAATCTCTCAAGGCATGGTCCTCACCATTTCTGGCCATCTCTTCCATCTTGTGCCGCACATGAACAGTCACAAATCGCTTAGCTTGCAAAATAGAAATATCGCCTACTGCATTAAGACAATGCCCGTTCACCTCAACATCCCTTTGAACATAGAAAAATCCGGGCTTTAGCATCTTAGTCGCCAAACGAATCGGGTTCATCTGCACATAATGAATCATAGTATTCAACTGTCCTCTACGTGACATCGGCCGAACAAAGGGTTTCTCCCATGTGAATCCCTCTTCCGCAAATTTCTCCGGCATCATCTCTCGCCCTATACGCTTGACACCCTGCCAATATCCACGAGTTACCGACAGAAAGCCCTTTGACATCTCTCGTGTCACTTGTATAATAGCGTGCAAATGATCAGGCATCAAACAAAATTGCAGCACCCGTGTCTCCGGATAAAAATCGTGTATACGCAGCAACGCTTCCACAACGGCATTGCCATACTTCGTACGCTTCACAATAGCTTTCGCAGGATCATTATCAGGAATCTCCAACTCTCCAAACAAGTGCTCTCTCTTCGGCGTTGTCAATGTCACATGATAAATCCCTACACCCTTCCATGCCTTCCCTATCTCCTGCCAATGCCATTTATCGCATCCCATATACTATTGATTTTTAGTCCCTTATGATTTTTATTTCCTATGATTTATTTTCCATGCTCCCCTCCGCATGACACCCACCTTCGTCCATTTCCAGAAATTTCATTCTGGATCAATATCCCCCATCCGCATGGCGCCCACCTTCGTCCGTTTCCAGAAATTTCATTCTGGACCAACACCCCATCTTTCCGCTTGCAAAATTACTACATTTTTTTGACATACGCAAGCTCGCACGCTTTTTTCATTAAAAATATTTGCTCATATCAAAATATTTTTGTAATTTTGCAGCGTCTTTCCATATTGGAAAGAGTAATATTGATGTAAACAATTATCCCCTATGATTACCCTCAAAGAAGCTCGACACATTACATCTATGATGAAAGATGAATTTGATTCACACGATTTTATCTTGGTATATGCTTGTGCTTATACGCTCTCATATTTGGATGTCTTATGGAAGTACAATGGTGACGCTCGCACAGCAGATGGACAAATCGCCAAACGGATTTCTTCGTGGTGCACCGAGCTGGGTCTTTCTAAGGGGGTTAAGGTCGTTTCTATGAACATCAAAGGTTATAAAAGCGAATGCACAAAATGGACTAAAGTAAAATAATATTTAGTTATGAAAAAAAGTATCCTGTTCATATTTTCTATCCTCGCGCTTTCTATGAGTGCGGAAGAATATCATGTTTTTAAGACATTAGAAGTGTACAAAGGCGGATATCCTCGGGTACAAGAACATTCAATAGAATCAGATACGGTTGTTTGCCAAGCTTCTTTTTCTCCATGTGTATTAGGAGGAACTGCAGGATGGGCATTTGTTATGAAAGGTAAAGGGTTTGATAATATTCCTATTTTCTTTGCTCAAAATGAGCACATTGTTCGTACCGAAACGTTAGATACATATTTTGGTATGATGTACGATGGAGTACGATTCACAAACGAAGCGACATTAGAAGCGCATAAGAGTGGTGAAGAATACGCCGATTTTAATTTAAGAGGGGATGGCTTTTCTATAAGTTTATTGAATGTATTTGAGGTTGGTTCATACAAAATAATGAAGAAAAATCTCAAAGAGTTAAAACAATACAAATCAGATAGTATCTCGGGCATAACGGAAGTTGGAAATGCTTCACAATTGTTTGTGGACACAAGTGCTCTTTTTAAATACATAAAAGAAAGCAAGGAATATGAATATACTATTTATTGCAAAATTGACACAACAGGACATGTCAATTTAGACGAGGGGAACAATATTGAAAGTGCGAGATTATTTGAGCTTATTTCATTCACTAAAATAGTTCCTTTAAGGAGAGAATACAAGGCCATTAACAAAAGTTTACCTATTGTTACAAAACACACCATTAAAATAAATAAAGCTAATCTTGGTTCTTGCTTAAAAGAGAAGGGTAAATATATAAATGTAAAGACCAAATTCGACAAGAAGGCTAACAAATGGATTGTTTCGGTACCGGAACTAAATGAAAAGAATCTGGACTTGAACAGAATATCAATAGTATTTTCTTTGCCAACAGCAACTATTGCACCAGAACTGACAAGTAATGTGCAAAGTTATATAGCAAACCATAATGATTACAAGGCTAATACATTGAGTGTGGATATAAAGATACGGGAAATAAAAGTATATGGAGCAAGTTGTGAAATCAACGGTTTAGACAGGGAAAATTTTTCGCTTTATTATTTGGAGTATATAATCGTTGATAAATAAATACGCATACCATCTTTATACATTTAGCAAGCAGCCGCGAGGTTGCTTGCTTTCGTTCCATCCGCATGGCGCCCACCTTCGTTTCCAGAAATTTCATTCTGGGTCAAAATAACAAAATCTTCATTTTTCTCACGTAAATATTTGCACATCTCGATTTTTTGTAGTACCTTTGCACTCGCATTTAGCTATCAATTACCTATCCGTCCCATAGGATTCCCATACCATTCCCATAGGATTCCCATAGGATAGAAGGCCTGAAAATGCAATTTTGTAACATATACTATATATATACATAGTATATATATACTTTTTGATGAAACTATGGCAAAAACAAGCAATCAAGACTACTCGGTCAGACGCGGTAAACTCAACAAAAAAGACAAGGTCATTTACCGTATCAGTTATGGAAAACAGCAGGTCTACACCGCTGATCCAAGTGCCGCTCCAGCCTCTCCGGCGCAGAAGGCTCATCGTAAGTTTTTCGGCAAAATCACGGCCCTTGTCAATGCCATCGTTTCCGATCCTCAAAAGTATGAATTATGGGAAACCAAGCGCGTTGCCTACAACCATAGTATTGCCCTTGATCCGACGGCTAAACGTTACAAGACCGTCCGCTCTTATGCACATGCTGTACTTAGCGAACAACTGGCTAACACTCAATCTATTAAACGGCGCCGTAAACCCATTTTGAAAGCCCTACCGAAAGGCGACAAGCTGCATATCAAAACCTTCTCAGAACTCTCCACGACCGAACTATACGAGATCCTCAAAGTTCGCTTCAAAATGTTCTATTTGGATCAGCATGTTTCCACTCCCGATCTGGACGATCTCGACTATGTCGCGACCCATTTTGCCATCTTCCGAAAAGGTCATGTCATTGCCTATGCCCGCGTCGTTACCAACACCGCCAATGAAACCACGATCAGCCGTCTTTTAACGCTCGAACCGGACTACGACCAGTACATTTTGCAACGAATAGAACACTTTTTTTCATAAAAATATGGCATATGCTTGCATATGTCATTTTTTTTTTGTAATTTTGCAGCCGATTTATGTGCATACACGCACGAGTGTGAGAAAATTATTAAAAATATATAGGAATTATGGCAAATGACAAACAACAGAGCGGCATGATGTTCAACGCATTGACCGCTGGGAGTAAGATCGTGGGAAACATCACGGCAGACAGCGATTTCCGTATCGACGGAATGATCGAAGGTGATCTGAACTGTACGGGCAAAGTGGTAATTGGTGAGGCAGGTCGCATCAAAGGCACGGTGACCTGCGCGAACGCAGAGATATTAGGTCTGATGGAAGGCAAGATCACCTGCAATCAGCAGTTGAGTTTGCGCGCTAACGGAAAGATCGTCGGCGATGTACATACCAAGACGCTGATCGTAGAGCCGGGTGCGCTGTTTAACGGAACATGCAGTATGGGAGCGGAAAAATCCGCTCCGTTAAAGGGTTAAAATGGTGACTGCGTCACGTTAAACAGTTAAAATGGTGCTTCGCACGTTACTATGCAGCACCATGAATAACGTCGAACGCAGTGAGACCATCTTAACCGATTAACGTTTTTTGAATAAAAAAACATTTTAACCGATTAACGTTTTATGAAGATAAAACCTTTTAAGGGAATTCGGCCACCGAAGGAATTGGTGACCAAGGTGAGTAGCCGGCCGTACGACGTGCTGAACAGCGAAGAGGCACGTCAGGAAGCGGAAGGCAACGAGATGAGTCTGTACCATATCATCAAGCCGGAGATCAATTTTGAGCCGGGCACCGATGAGCACGACCCGCGTGTGTACCAAGAGGCGCTGTCCCAATACAAGCGTTTTCGCGTCAAAGGATGGCTGGAACAAGACCAGGAGGAGAAATATTATGTCTATGCGCAGACGATCTTGGCGAACAACCCGCTTTCCGGCGGTAAGGACAAGACGCAATATGGTCTCGTGGTCGGCGCTTGGGTAGATGACTACTTGGAGGGCCGGATCAAGAAACACGAGTTGACGCGTAAGGACAAAGAGGAAGACCGCATGAAGCATGTGCGTACGTTGAACGCCAACATGGAGCCGGTATTCTTTGCCTATCCGCACCGTGAAGACCTCGATGCGATCGTAGCCGAGGTGGTTAAGGGTGCGCCGGAGTATGATTTTGTGGCAGCACCGGAAGGCTTCCGCCACACATTCTGGGTGATCGACGATAAAAAGACGATCGAGCGTATCACGGAGATCTTCGCAGAGATCCCGGCGATGTATATCGCAGACGGACACCACCGGTCGGCAGCAGCGGCTGGCGTAGGTGCAGAGAAGCAGAAAGCCACCGGAGACAAGAAAGCCGAGTTCAATTATTTCCTGGCCGTTTGTTTCCCGGAGAACCAGTTGAATATCATTGACTATAACCGTGTCGTTCGCGACCTGAACGGCCTCAGCGAAGAAGCGTTCTTAGAGGCTCTCAAGGCAGACTTCGATGTAGAAGAGAAAGGCACCGAGATCTACAAGCCTCAGCGCTTGCATAACTTCAGCCTCTATCTGGGCGGCAAATGGTACTCGTTGACGGCCAAAGAAGGTCGGTACAACGACGCAGACCCGATCGGGGTACTGGACGTGACGATCTCGAGTAACCTGATACTGGATAAGATTCTCGGCATCAAGGACTTGCGTACCGACAAACGAATTGATTTCGTAGGCGGTATCCGTGGTCTGGGCGAGTTGCAGCGGAGAGTGGATAGCGGCGAGATGAAGGTCGCGCTGGCACTCTACCCTGTTACCATGCAGCAGATCATCGACATTGCCGACAGCGGAAATATTATGCCGCCGAAGACGACGTGGTTTGAACCCAAACTAAGAAGCGGACTCGTGATACATGAATTGGCATAAGCTATTCTATATATTATTAGCGATCCTATGTCTGACGGGATGTAGTGTGCAGCGGAAGATCAAGCGGGCGGATAAGAAGTTCGCTATCGGTGAGTATTACACCGCAGCGGATATCTACAAGTCTTGTTACGGTCAGTTGAGCGCTAAGAAAGACCGCGAGTTGAAAGGCTACGTGGCCTATCGGCAGGGCGAGTGTTACCGTCTGATCAATAATCCGCGTGCGGCAAACGCGTATCAGAGTGCGTTGCGCTGCAAGTACCAGTTACAGGACTCAACGATTTTCTTGCATGCCGGTCAAGTGCTGCAATATCAGGGTAAATACAAAGACGCAGCCAAGAGTTATGAACTCTATTTGGAAGCTCACCCGGATAATTATGTAGCACAAGCGGGTAAGTACGCTTGTTCGAAGATCGACGAGTGGAAGAAAGAAGGTTCGCGGTACAAGATCTCCGAAGCCAAGGAGTTCAATCAACGCCGTACAAGTAATTTCGCGCCGATGTTCATTGGTGACAATACCGATGCGTTGGTCTTTGCCTCTAACCGTCAGGAGAAACCCAAAGGCGGTTCAAAAAAGCTGCAACGGCCGAGTAACGTAACGGGTCAGCAACTTTTCCAGATATACCAGACGCGCAAGAACGCTGCCGGTGAATGGGAAGAGATCGAGTTGGCGGAAGGTCTGTACGACGGCGGAGAGTCGGAGCAAAGCAAAGACTCAGCAGACACCAAAGGCGGAACAGCGGAGATGGGCGTTTGTACGTTCACCCGTGACGGCCGTACGATGCTCTTTACCTACTCAAAGCCTATCAACGGGCAGGACTTAGGCGCTAAGATCTATCGTTCCGACCGCGCGAGTGGTGAATGGGGAGAGCCGCAGGAAGTGAAATTATTCCTGGACAGTTCGATCACGGTGGGTCACCCTGCTTTGAACGTGACGGGTGATACGCTCTATTTCGTAAGTGACGCGCCAGGCGGTGAAGGCGGTAAAGATATCTGGATGGCGGAGTTGGACGGCGAGAACTGGTTAAATGCCCAGCCGTTGGGTAAAGGTATTAACACAGCCGCGGACGAGATGTATCCGTACGTGCATGCCGATGGTACGCTCTATTTCGCATCGAACGGTCATCCCGGATACGGAGGCTTGGACCTCTATAAAGCCACCAGAGACACGACATTTAAGGACTCAACCGTCTGGGTGCTCTACAACATGGGGCCGTCGTTTAACGGTGTCGGCGACGATTTCGGTATTACGTTCGAAGGCGAGACGCAGAACGGATTCTTCTCTTCGAACAAAGGCGAGAAGAAGGGCTATGACAAGATTTACCGTTTCTGGCTGCCGGAGATGGAGTTTATCGCCGAAGGTCTCGTGACCGATGAACAAGGCAACCCGCTGAGTGATGCCCAACTGCGTATCGTAGGTTCGGACGGCACGAACAGTAAACTGAACGTGCGCCGCGACGGAACGTATAAGATCAAGTTGAACCGCGAAGTGAAGTACGTCATGTTAGCGACTTGCCGAGGACACCTGAACGCCAAGGAACAATGGAATACGCTCAACCTCAAGGACAGCAAGACCTACTCAATGAATATCGCGTTGAGTCCGATTAGCCGACCGGTGAAGATGGAGAATATCTTCTATGAGTTTGGTAGATGGGAGTTGACGCAAGCGTCTGAGACCGAGTTGCTGCACTTGGTGAAGTTACTCGAAGACAACCCCAATATCACGATTGAGTTGAGTGCCCACACGGATATGAAAGGAACGGACGAGTTCAACAACGACTTGAGTCAGAAACGTGCACAGAGTTGTTGCGATTTCCTCATCAAGCACGGCATCGAACGCGAACGCCTGACGCCGGTGGGATACGGCAAGACGAAGCCGGTGATCTGCGACAAGGCACTCAATAAGAAATACCCGTGGATTCCGGTAGAGCAAGAATTAAATGAGGTATTCATTACCGCCCTACCCGACGACAAACAGGAGATCTGCAATCAGATCAACCGTCGAACGGAGTTTAAAGTGGTAAAAACAACGTATAAATTGTATTAACATGCAACAATATTTGGATTTATGCAAGCGTGTGCTGGAAGAAGGCACCGTCAAACATGACCGGACAGGCACGGGAACTATGTCGGTTTTCGGTCACCAGATGCGGTTTAAGATGGAGGACGGTTTTCCGCTCCTGACCACGAAGAAGCTGCACCTCAAGTCCATCATCTATGAATTGTTGTGGTTCTTACAGGGCGACACGAACGTGAAATACCTGCAAGATCATGGCGTTCGTATCTGGAACGAATGGGCAGACGAGAACGGAGAGTTGGGTCCCGTCTATGGGCATCAATGGCGTTCTTGGCCGGACTATAACGGCGGTCATATCGACCAGATCAAGAATCTCGTTGAGCAGATCAAGAATAATCCTGACAGCCGACGCTTGATGGTGAGTGCATGGAATGTAGCGGAAGTGGAGAAGATGGCGTTGCCGCCCTGTCATTGTCTGTTCCAGTTCTATGTAGCAGACGGTAAGCTGAGTCTGCAGCTCTATCAGCGGAGTGCCGATATCTTCTTGGGCGTACCGTTTAATATCGCATCTTATGCCCTACTCCTGCAGATGATGGCACAGGTGACGGGCTTGCAATGCGGTGATTTCGTACACACACTCGGTGACGCACATATCTACCTAAACCATTTGGAGCAGGTGAAACTGCAGTTGACCCGTGAGCCAAGACCGCTGCCAAAGATGATTATTAACCCCGAGGTGAAGGATCTCTTTAGCTTCCAATTTGAAGATTTCACGCTGGAAGGCTATGATCCTCACCCTCATATCGCAGGTGTTGTAAGCGTATGATTTCGATTATAGTTGCGGTCGCAGAGAACTATGCGATCGGTAAGAAAGGTGACCTGCTGTGTCACATGCCGGCGGACTTGAAGCATTTCAAGACGATCACAAGCGGGCATACCGTCATGATGGGCGAGCGAACGTTCCTATCCTTACCAAAACACCCGCTGCCGAATCGGCGGAATATTGTGCTGACCGATGTAAAAGGCAAGACTTTTGAGGGCGCAGAGACCGTTTATTCCTTGGATGAGATGGTCGCTCAAGTGAATCCCGATGAAGAAGCCTTCGTTATTGGCGGAGGTATGGTGTATCGCCAGATGATGGAACGGGCGGATAAGTTATATATCACGCATATCCATCATTCTTGGCCCGATGCCGATACCTTCTTCCCGGAGATCGATCCGAAAGTGTGGAAACAACTCAGCGCAGAGCGACACAGCGCAGACGAGAATAACCCTTACGATTATACCTTTGCAGAATATGGCAGACGATAAGAAGATTATTTTTTCGATGGTAGGACTGAACAAGAGTTTCGGTCCCCAAAAACAGGTATTGAAGAATATCTACCTGAGTTTTTTCTATGGTGCTAAGATCGGTATCATCGGTCTTAACGGTGTCGGTAAATCAACCCTCTTAAAGATCATCGCCGGTATCGAAAAAGAGTACCAGGGCGAAGTCGTTTGGAGCCCCGGTTATAGCGTGGGCTATCTCGAACAAGACCCGAAACTGGACCCGAACAAGACCGTTCGGGAAGTGGTGCAGGAAGGTGTGCAGCCGATCATGGATATGCTCAAAGAGTACGACGAGATCAATATGGCCTTTGCAGAGCCCGATGCCGATTTCGATAAGTTATTGGCTCGTCAGGCTGAATTGCAAGACAAACTCGACGCAGCCGACGCATGGAATATCGATCAGAAACTCGATCGCGCGATGGACGCGCTCCGTTGTCCGCCCGATGATGCAAACGTCACTACCCTTTCGGGAGGTGAACGTCGTCGAGTAGCTCTTTGCCGTCTGTTGTTGCAACAACCGGACGTATTGTTGTTAGACGAGCCTACGAACCACTTGGACGCGGAGAGTATCGACTGGTTGGAGCAGCACCTGCAACAATATGCAGGAACGGTGATCTGTATCACCCACGACCGTTACTTCCTCGATAATGTAGCCGGTTGGATCCTGGAACTCGACCGAGGAGAAGGTATTCCATGGAAGGGCAACTACTCCTCTTGGTTGGAGCAGAAAACGAACCGCATGGCGCAGGAAGAAAAACAGGCATCTAAGCGTCGCAAGACCTTGGAGCGTGAGTTAGAATGGATCCGTATGGCACCCAAAGCCCGTCACGCAAAGCAGAAAGCGCGTTTGGAGTCGTACGACCGCATGTTGAATGAGGAACAAAAGGAGCGCGAAGAGAAACTCGAAATCTTCATCCCGAACGGTCCGCGTTTGGGCAATAAGGTCATCAACGCTGAGGGCGTTGCCAAGTCCTTTGGGGACCGTCTCTTGTTCGAGGACCTGAACTTTATGTTACCGCCCAACGGCATCGTCGGTGTGATCGGTCCGAATGGCGCCGGTAAAACAACGCTCTTTAGAATGATCATCGGTACCGAGAAAGCCGATAAGGGAACGTTCAGTGTGGGTGAGACCGTGAAGATCGGCTATGTGGATCAGCAACATACGGACATCGATCCAAATAAGAGTGTGTTTGAGCAGATCAGCGGCGGTACGGAGTTTATCCGTGTGGCAGGTCGTGAGATCAACGCACGTGCGTATTTGAGTCGCTTCAATTTCACAGGCGCAGACCAAGAAAAAAAATGCGGTGTACTGTCCGGTGGTGAACGAAATCGTCTGCACTTGGCGCTGACCCTCAAATCCGAAGCGAACGTGTTACTGCTGGACGAGCCTACCAACGATATCGATGTGAATACCTTACGTGCCTTGGAGGAAGGTCTGGAGAACTTCGCCGGTTGCGCCGTAGTGATCTCGCATGACCGTTGGTTCCTCAACCGTATCTGCACGCATATCCTCGCATATGAAGGCGACGGAAAAGTGTTCTGGTTCGAAGGCAGTTACTCGGAATACGAAGAGAATAAAAAAATGCGGTTGGGCGAAGAAGCATGTCAACCCAAACGCGTTAAATATAGAGGTTTAGGTGCTTAGGCGTGTTACGACATATATTCGTAAACACAGGTTGCTAGAGAAGGAGAAACCGGTGTTGGTCGCGGTGAGCGGAGGTGCGGACAGCGTATCGTTGCTGGATGTACTGCTGCAGGCGGGCTATCGATGCGTTGCCGCGCATTGTAACTTTCATCTGCGGGGCGCAGAGAGTGACCGCGACGAAGCATTTGTGCGGGAACTATGCGCGACGATGAACGTGCCGCTGGAAGTAGCGTCTTTTGACACCTTATCATACGCGCACACACACAATGCGAGTATCGAAGTGGCAGCACGGGAGTTACGGTACACATGGTTCGAACAGGTAGCACAGCAACATAACTGTCAAGCGATTTGCGTAGCCCATCATCAGAACGATCAGGCGGAAACAGTACTATTGAACCTCAAACGCGGAACAGGTATCCGAGGCTTGGCAGGTATGCGTCCGAAAAGCACGAACCCGATGGCGCTGGAGGGTGTCCCTGTCATTCGTCCCCTACTCTGCACGACCCGCGATTATATTGAGCATTATCTGCGGGACAAACGGCATCTAAACTGGGTGACGGACAGCACGAACAGTGACACCTCTATCACCCGCAATGCCATCCGTGAACAACTGCGGACGTACACCAAAGCGGAGATCGAACACATCGCCCAAACGGCAGAATATATGCAGGGCTATATAGATATATTGGGAGACAAAAACACGCGCGAAGCAGGAGTTGTTAAGCTATATGAAGAACTTCGCATGTACGGATTTGCAGAAATAGAGAAGATATACGATGCCTTAGAGAAGGGTGAAGGAGGGAAAGTTTTTACTTCCAAGACCCATCAGGCAAAGATAAAAAAAGGAAAATTATGCGTCACTACGGTATCATAGGCTATCCATTACACCACTCGTTCTCCGCGAAGTATTTCTCGGAGAAGTTTGAGCAGGAAGGCATCGAGGCGGAGTACTCATTGTACCCTATCGACATGGAAGATTTGAGATTGAAGATTGAAGATTTATTCCATCGTTTGGACGGGATGAATGTGACGATGCCGTATAAACAGACGATCATTCCGTATCTGGATCGGTTGGATGAGACAGCCGAAGCAGTAGGCGCAGTGAACGTGGTGCATAAGCGCGTGGGCTATAACACCGACTGTATCGGATTTATGGAGTCGATCAAACCTTTGTTGCGAGACTCTGACAGGAAAGCATTGGTGCTCGGTACCGGCGGTGCCTCGAAAGCGGTTTGTTATGGACTCAAGCAATTAGGCATAGCCACTACTCTGGTCAGCCGAACGCCGAAAGACGGAATGATCGGTTATAGCGACTTGACGGAGGGCTTGATGGCGGAGCACACGATTATTGTCAATTGTACGCCTTTAGGCATGGTGCCGGACACGGAGAGTTATCCGCCGATACCCTACGAACTGATTTCGGCACAACATTTGTTGTTTGATTGTATCTACAACCCCGAAGAAACGGTCTTCCTGCGCAAAGGACGCGCACAAGGAGCCAAAACACAAAATGGTATAGAGATGTTATACGGTCAAGCGAAAGCTGCATGGAAAATTTGGAATATATGAAAAAGATAGTTTTTTTGCTCTTAGGAGCGATTATGAGTGCTGCGCTGAGTGCGCAGGTATTGGAAGAGAACGAATCGGCACTGGTGTATTACAGTCCGAAGACGAGTGTGACTTTGGATTTCACGTACACGGTCGAAACGCAAGTGCGCGGTCAGTTCGCGGAATATGCAGAGTCCATGTTGGATATCCATGACGCGGTGAAGGAGACGAGCACGCGTTATGAAATTAAGGATGTACGGATCGGTACGGCGACTTCGGCGGACTATACCCGTCCGCATAAAGTGAAGACCGATGCGGGTTTTCCGGTGCTGCTTACCATCAACGACCGTGGTCTGTTGACGGGTTATAACGTACCGCTGCTGGAGAAGAAAGCGCCTTTCAATTCCCATGAGAAGGATCGCAAGGTGCAACCCAAAGATGCAACGCTTCAGGCTCCTCCCTATCCGGAAGAGGTTCTGAAAGCTGCGACTCCGGAGGCACAGGCATTTGAAGTAGCCAAGCAGATCTTCCATTTGCGTGAGACGCGCATGTACCTCATCAACGGTGAGGTAGAACATGCTCCGGCAGATGGAAAGGCGATGGAGTTGGTGCTGGACGAGTTGAACCGCCAGGAGCAGGCCCTGATTCAGTTATTCGTGGGCGAGAAAAAGACCCGCCGCGAGCATAAGACCATTCGTGTTGAACCGACCAACAACGGACAACTGCTTTTCTTCTCCGACGAGAACGGATTCACTAACGGTGACAATATCGATGCAGACACGATTGAAGTGCGTATGTTTTGTAAACAACAGACGCGCAAACCTGCTGTAGTTGAGGAGAAAAAGGGTAAGAAGAAAGGCGAGAACGAGTTGACGCAGATTGAATATAACATCCCTGGAAGTTGTCAGGTAAGTGTGCTGTATAAAAACCACAGCCTGGCTGACCGCACCGTACAAGTAGCGCAGTTAGGTATCGACGTGGCTCTTCCGAAGAGCATGTTCACCGGCGCCGAACTGCCGAAGATTATTTTTAGCGATAAAACCGGAAATATCGTTTCCATCAGCAAATGAGAAAGTATTTTTACATAGCATGCATGCTGTGTGCCGTAAGCATAGCGAGTGCGCAAGAGATCAACTGTACGGTAACCATCAACTCCGATCAGATAGAAGGTTCGAACAAGCAGGTCTTCGAGACGCTGAAGGCCGGTATTCAGGACTATATCAGTCAAAACCGATGGACCAACATGACCTATGCCGAACACGAGAAGATCGAGTGCAGCATGCTCATTGTGGTCAATGAGGTAGCGGACAACATGTACAAATGCGAGATGACCTTGCAGAGTCGTCGTCCTGTGTACGGTACGACCTACTCTACGCCGCTGTTGAACTTTGTGGATAAGAGTTTTAACTTCACCTACCAGGAGTTTGACCGTATCGAGTGGCAACAAAACACCTTCACCACGAACCTGACGGCGATGTTGGCGTATTACTGTTACCTTATCATCGGTCACGATCAAGACAGTTTTCAGCGCTTGGGCGGTACGCCTTTCTTTGAGGCTTGTTCGGAGATCGTCAATGTATGTCAGAGTGCCAGCATGGATCAGTCTGAACAAAAAGGATGGTTGGCTTTTGACAGTAACCGAAACCGTTATGCGTTGATCAGCAATCTATTAGACGAGTCCTTCAAGAAATACCGCAACTATTACTACGAGTATCATCGTCTGGGGCTGGACGAGATGAGCGCTAATGTAACAAACGGTAGAGCCCGTATCGCGGAAGGCATGCCGGTTTTGAAAGAAGCCTACCGTGCCCGTCCTGCAACATATGTCATCAATACCTTCCTGGACGCCAAATCGCAAGAACTGGTAGATATCTTCCGTAAGGGAACGGACAAAGAGAAGAAAACGGTTTATGAGATCTTGACGGACATCGATCCGACGAGATCAACCACATACGATCAAATTAACAACTAATGCTTAAGCATTTACATATACAGAATTACGCGCTGATCAGTCATCTGGACATGGATTTTGCGGACGGTTTCTCGGTCATGACCGGTGAGACGGGTTCGGGTAAGACCATTATCTTAGGAGCGTTAGCTTTGGTACTGGGCGCTCGTGCAGACAGCAAAGCCATCACGGACGGCGAAGACAAATGTATCATCGAGGCGGAGTTCTCAGATTATATCATTCGTCGGGAACTATACGCCAACGGGAAGAGTCGTTCGTTCGTGGACGACAGTGTGGTGACGCTGCAAGAACTGAAAGTGCTGGCAAACCGACTCATTGATATTCATTCGCAACATGCAAACCTACTCATCGAGAATGCGGATTTTCAGTTGGAGGTCATTGATGCGGTCGCTCAGAACGAAGCGTTGAAAGACCAATACAGCACCGACTATACCGCTTATATCGCAGCCTTGGAGGCCTTGCATAAGTTACAGGCTTTGGCTAAGAAAAGTCAACAGGACGCCGACTATATCCAGTATCGTTATCAACTATTGGACGAAGCGAACCTGCAGGAAGGAGAGTTGGAAGAGTTGGAGCAAGAGCAGTACCGCTTGAGTCATGCGGAGGAGATCCGTACGGCTTTGGAGATCGCAGTCGCCGCCTTAAACGGCGAGCAAGGTAGCGCTATCGAAGCCTTGCGGGCATGCCGGCTGGACGATGCCGCACCGGAGTTGCAAGAACGTATCGAGAGTGCGCGGATCGAGTTGCAGGACATAGCCGAGGAAGCGGAACGCATGGCAAACCGCGTGGAGATGGATCCGCAACGCTTGGAATGGGTAGAAGAGCGTATAGGAGCGTTGGAAGAACTGAAACGTAAGTTTAGTGCCGAAACGATCGAAGAATTGATTGCGATGCGGGATGAGTTGGCGGAACAAGTGAACCGTTTGGACTCATTTGACTTTGATATCGCTAAGGCACAGAAGGAGGTTGGTACCCAACGCGCAACTTTGACCAAGTCTGCCAAAGCCCTTACGGAGAGTCGTAAGAACATTATCCCACATATATGCGAGATGCTCATTAGCGGTCTCACGCGCTTGGGCGTAGCACATGCAAAAGTGGAGATCCCAATCACTCCGACGGAAGACTTTACGCCAACCGGCTGCGACGAGGTGCAGTTGTTGTTTGCCGCTAACCTCAACCAGAGTCTGAGAAACGTGAGTGAAGTAGCCTCCGGCGGTGAGATTAGTCGATTAATGCTTTGCGTAAAAGCCTTAATCGCCAGCACTAAAGGGCTACCGACTATCATCTTTGATGAGATAGATACCGGTGTCAGCGGAGATATTGCTACACAAATGGCTGCTATCATGAACGAGATGGCGGGGCACAGACAGATCATCGCCATTACGCATTTGCCGCAGATAGCCGCCAAAGGTACGCACCATTACAAGGTTTATAAAGCCGACACGGACAAACGTACCGAGACCCATATACGTCTTCTGAATGACGAAGAACGCATCACGGAGATTGCTTCGATGGTAAGCGGCAAGAACGTCACCGAAGCAGCACTTAAAACAGCCAAAGAACTACTATGTTGCCATTAGCAGAACGCATGCGTCCAAAGACCTTGGACGAATACATAGGACAGAAACATCTGGTAGGTGAAGGAGCGATCCTGCGACAGATGATTGAAAGCGGGAACATTGCCAGCTTCATTCTGTGGGGTCCTCCGGGCGTAGGTAAGACGACTCTTGCACGTATCATTGCGCACCAGTTACAACGTCCGTTCTACACCTTGAGTGCCGTGACAAGCGGTGTGAAGGAGGTGCGGGACGTGATTGATAAAGCCAAACGCAATGCGAGTCTCAATAGCGGACTCTTTGCTCCTGCCGATAGTCGCAGTCCGATCTTGTTTATTGATGAGATCCACCGTTTCAGCAAGAGTCAGCAGGACAGCTTGTTGGGTGCCGTAGAAGAAGGTACGATCACATTGGTAGGTGCTACGACCGAGAACCCATCCTTTGAGGTTATTACTCCGCTGCTGAGTCGCTGTCAGGTGTATGTGCTCAAGTCCTTGGACAAGAGCGACCTGCTCGAATTGCTCAACCGTGTACTGACCCAAGATGCGTATATCCATTCGCTTGGATTGCAAGTTAAAGATACCGAAGCCCTACTCCGTTATAGCGGAGGAGACGCGCGTAAATTACTCAATATCATCGAACTGGTAAGCAACAGTGGTGTCAAGGTTATTGACAACGAGACGGTGACCAAGCAACTACAGCAGAATCCTGTGGCATACGACAAAGACGGTGAGATGCATTATGATATTATCTCGGCGTTCATCAAGTCGGTACGCGGCAGTGATCCGCAAGCGGCGATCTATTGGTTGGCACGTATGATCGAAGGAGGCGAAGACCCGAAATTCATTGCGCGTCGGTTGGTGATATTGGCAAGCGAAGATATCGGGCTTGCGAACCCGAACGCGATGTTACTTGCCAACACCTGCTTTGATGTAGTGAATAAGATCGGTTGGCCGGAAGGACGTATTCCTTTGGCAGAAACGACGATATACTTGGCGACTTGTAAGAAAGATAACTCTGCCTATCTGGCAATCGACGAGGCCTTGGCAAAAGTAAGAGAGACCGGAAATCTACCCGTTCCGTTGCACTTACGCAACGCTCCGACGAGCTTGATGAAAGAGTTAGGCTACGCGGACGGCTACTTGTACCCGCATGACTATCCGGGACACTGGATTGCTCAACAGTACTTGCCGGACGAACTACAAGGCATAGTATTTTGGAAAAAAGATTAATGGCAGGCTTGTACGTACATATTCCGTTTTGCAAGAGGCGATGTAAGTACTGCGATTTCTTCTCTACGACTCGCTTGGAGCGGCAGGAAGCGTATGTAGCAGCCTTGGTCAAAGAGATAGCGGCACGAAAGGATGAGGCAGGTGAGCCTATCCGAACGGTGTATATCGGCGGCGGTACGCCAAGCACTTTAGTGCCGCAAGACATAGCGCGTATTCTAGGTGCCATAGGTATCGATCAAACGGAAGAGGTCACGATGGAACTCAACCCGGGCGATGCTACACCGACGTACATGCAGGCTTTGCGCAACATAGGCATCAACCGTCTGTCGATCGGTATTCAGTCCTTTCAGGACGAGTTGCTGACGCTGATAGGCCGAAGACATAATGCGCAACAAGCAATAGACGCCGTTCGCATGGCGCAAGAGGCCGGATTTGGGAATATATCGATTGATTTGATGTACGCCTTACCGACGCAGACAATGGCCGCTTGGAAGGCAGATATTGAGACGGCGATAAGTTTGAGCGTACAACATATATCGAGTTATGGGTTGATTTACGAAGAGGGCACTGCCTTGACCCAAGCGGTAGAGAACGGAGCATTAGAAGCGATTGACGAAGAGACGGAGAATGCAATGTACGATGCGTTATGTGAACGATTGAAACAAGCAGGATTCGTGCATTATGAGGTGAGTAATTTTGCCTTACCGGGCTACGAAGCAAAGCATAACAGTCGGTACTGGGATCACACACCTTATATAGGTGTAGGCGCAGGCGCGCACACGTATATTCCCCCTGTTCGGAGTTGGAACAAGGATGACTTGGAGGGATATCTAAAAGGCGAAGAGGTACGTGAAAGTGAGCTGTTAAACGAGACCGATCTGTACAACGAACGGATTATGTTGGGATTGAGGACAAATCGAGGCATTGTCGATCCATTATCGGTCCATTCTCGTAAGATAACGACCGATTATATCCGAAAAGGCTTGTTGCGCAAGACCGATGACGGACGAGTTGTGGCTACGCAAGAAGGGATACATATATTAAACAGAATAATTGAAGATTTGATGATATGAACACAAAGAGTTGGTATAAACCGTTTTTAGCATGGTTTTGGGGGCTTTTCATTGGAGGGCTCTTGGTGATTTGGTTTGTGATGTGGTTGATCACCCGCGGTGTACTGGGCTATCTGCCTCCTTTGGAGGAGTTACAAAACCCGAAGAACAACTTCGCCAGCGAGATCATCTCGTCCGACATGCAGTCCTTGGGTCGTTATTACCGCTACGAGAACCGCATCGGTGTGCAATATACCGATTTGTCGCCGAATATCATCAACGCGTTGATCGCTACCGAGGACGCCCGTTTCTACCAACATACGGGTGTAGATTTCAAGTCTCTCTTCCGCGCCATCCTTAAACTGGGTCGTGCCGGCGGCGGTTCTACCCTCACCCAGCAGTTAGCCAAGCAGTTATGGTCGCCTCGCGCCAATAATATCTTCGAGCGTGCGATGCAGAAACCCATCGAGTGGATCATTGCCACGAAGTTAGAGCGCCTCTACTCGAAGGACGAGATCTTGCTTATGTACCTCAACCAGTTCGATTTTCTCTATAACGCCGTAGGAATTCAGTCTGCATCGCAGGTCTATTTCTCTACTACCCCGGCTAAACTGAAGATGGAAGAAGCAGCGATGCTGGTAGGTATGTGTAAGAACCCCTCTTTATACAACCCCGTTCGTCATCCTGAACGTGCCACGCGACGTCGTAACACGGTGTTGAGTCAAATGGAGAAATACCATTATATCGACGAGGCTACCCGTGATTCCGTCATGGCGTTACCGCTGGAGTTGCATTACCGTTCGGTAGATCACAAGCAAGGTACGGCGCCCTATTTCCGGGAGTACCTGCGTGTTGTATTGACCGCCAAAGAGCCCCGCGAGAGTGAGTACGCTGAATGGAACAAACAACAATATGAGTTGGATAAATGGCAGTGGGAGAATAACCCCTTGTACGGTTTTTGTGAGAAGAACAAGAAACCCGATGGTACCCATTACGACATCTATCAGGATGGTTTGAAGATCTACACGACCATCGATTCTCGTATGCAGCGGTACGCCGAAGAGGCGGTAAGCGAACATATGCAGGCACAACAGAAAGCCTTCTTCCGTGAACTCAAACGCAAGAAGAACGCGCCTTTCTCCAAACAATTGACGCAGGAAGAGGTAGATGGTATCATGAACCGCTCCATGCGTCAGACAGACCGTTATCGTATTATGAAACGTGCCGGATACAGTCACGACTCGATCATGGCGGCCTTCATGACCCCACGCGAGATGCAAGTCTTCACCTACGACGGCATCATTGACACCGTCATGAGTCCGTACGACTCCATCAAATGGCAGAAGAGTTTCCTGCGTTGCGGCTTCATGTCCATGGATCCGCATAGCGGTCATGTCAAAGCATATGTAGGCGGACCTAACTTCAGTTATTTCCAATACGACATGACGACCAAAGGTCGTCGGCAGGTAGGTTCGACCGTGAAGCCCTACCTCTACACCTTAGCCATGGATGAAGGCATGTGGCCTTGTGAGACCTGGGTATATGACTCCGTGGTCTTCATCTTACCCGACGGCACCCGTTACGTACCGCGTGATACGCACGACAAGTACCAAGGAGATACCGTCACACTCACCTGGGGACTCAAAGAGTCGTCTAACTGGATGTCAGCGTATTTGATGTCTCTCTTCACACCGGAACAGTTAGTGAAGATGATGCGTTCATTCGGTATTCAGGGTCAACTCGATCCGGTCGTTTCGCTTTGTCTCGGACCGTGTGAAGTGACGGTGGCTGAGATGGTAGATGCCTATACTGCCTTTGCTAACAAAGGTATCCGAACCGAACCGCTTTACGTCACCCGTATTGAAGACGCGAACGGCAATGTGATCGGTAGTTTCACCCCGCGTACCCACGAGATCATCAGCGAGACGACGGCTTATAAGATGATTTACATGCTTCGTCAAGTGATTGATCACGGAACGGGTGTTCGCATGCGGTACAGATACGGGATCTCGGCGCCGATGGGAGGTAAGACCGGTACGACGAACAACAACTCCGACGGTTGGTTCATGTGCTTTACTCCTTCGCTGGTCAGCGGAACATGGGTAGGCGGCGAAGACCGTGCCATCCATTTCGATAACATGGCAGAAGGACAGGGTGCGTCAATGGCCCTGCCTATCTGTGCACTCTATATGCAAAAAGTACTCGCAGATCAGGAATTGGGTTATAATCCCGAGGAGCAGTTCGATGTACCGGCATGGTTTGATCCGAATGAAGGATGTAAGTAAAGATGAAAGTTGAGAGTTGAAAGGTTTTAGATACATAGCATTATTAGTCTGTACTCTGTATTCTGTACTCTGTACTCCTCTTTTTGCGCAACTCAACACCGACCGCATTACTGCGATCGGGCGGAATGCGTTGTATTTTGAGGACTATGTGCTGTCGATTCAGTATTTCAACCAGGTCATTCGTCTGAAACCCTATTTGGCCGAACCCTATTTCTACCGTTCAATCGCGAAGATCCAGTTGGAGGACTATCAGGGGGCATTGAAAGACTGCAACGATGCAATAGAGCGCAATCCTTTCTCTCCGGGTTGTTACTACACACGAGGATATATCTACCGCCAACTCAACCGGTTAGAAGAAGCCGAGGCGGACTATACGCAGGCTTTGCAATTCTCTCCGGAGAACCGCACGTATATGCTCTTGCGGGCGGATACACGTGCCCAGCGCAAGAACTACGACGGATCGCTGGAGGACATCGAAGCGATGCTCAAACGCGAACCTCAGTCCGCGTCCGTATGGAGCGAGAAAGGCCATGTGTGTATCCTCAAGAAAGATACATTACTCGCGTTAGAGGCCTTTGAACAAGCGGCTTCGTTCGATAAGAACAACCCTGCCGTTTGGTCAGCTTTGGGTGTTACGAACCTGATGCTTGAGCGGGAGGACGATGCGTATGTTCAATTGACACAGGCTATTAACTTGGGTTCTAAATGGGCGGGCGACTATATCAACCGAGGTATTATCCATTACAGACGGCATAACTACCGCGGAGCGCTGAGTGACTATGACCAAGCGGTCAAGATCGCTCCACGCGATGCTGATTGTTATTATAATCGCGGCGTAATGCGGCAAGAAGTAGGAGATTATAACCGAGCGTTGGAAGACTTGAATACGGCCATTTCCTTAGCCCCAGAACGCACCGAGATGCGGTATCAACGGGCTTTGGTAGAGATGCAACTCAAACGATGGAAAGCGGTAGTAGAGGATATGGATTCGCTCATTGCCCGCTATCCGTATTTCTTACCGGCTTATTACATGGCAGCCCAAGCGAAGACACAACAAGGAGATACCAAGTCTGCGTATCGGTATCGTCAGACGGCGCAGGATTTGGAGTCCCGCAAGGAAGAGATACAAGCCCAACAGGCAGCGCAGCCGAAGACGGACATGCTTATTGCAAACGCCCAGCCGCAGAAGAAAGATCATCGCAAAGAGTTCTCGGCTTCTACCGCACAGAGTCAGAACGACCTGCCCGAAGAAGAACAGAAATACGATTCGCAAACCCGAGGAACAGTACAGAAACGTTACCAAGATGTTGTGAACGAACCTAATATCGTACTAAGTTATTACAGTCAGGATTTGAGTCTAAGGGGCACGAACTACTACCATGTGTTGGTTGATCAACTCAACCGTCGTGAAGTACTGCCGGCTGCTTTGCGGTTTACGAACCAAGAGATCGCCCTTACGGCAGAGATGGTAGACTATCATTTTGCGCAGATCAATCGGTTAGTAGGAGACTTCGATAATGCGGAAGGTTATTTGGCACGCGCGATCGAGTTTGCCATCATTAAGGATTACACCAGTGCCGTAGATGACTGCACAAAAGCAATCGTGTTGGCAGATAAAGAACTTGAACCTATCATCTGTTTCTGCCGTGCTACATGGCGGTATCGTATGGAGGAAGCAGACTATGAACTAATGATGCGGGACTATGATCAGGTACTGCGCCTGCAACCCGATTTTACGTTTGCGCTCTATAATAAAGCGAACCTGCTATGCTCCAAGAAAGAATACTTGGAGGCGATTCAGTATTATTCGCGCGCGATTAGTGTAGATCAGGATTTTGCGGAGGCGTATTTTAATAGAGGTCTGACTTATATCTATATCGGCGAGAATGAGAAAGGTTTGGCAGATCTGAGCAAAGCCGGTGAGTTAGGAATCTATCAGGCATATAATTTGATAACACGGTTTAAATGAAACATGTAAGATACATAGTAGTCCTTGGTCTTTTGGCCTTTGTGCTTGTTCCTGTCCGAGCTCAACTGCTCTATGAGATCAGCGGCAAAGGGGTCAAGAGTAAGTCGTATGTTTTGGCGACGAATAAGTTCGTGGATATGACCTTTTTGGATACGATCCCGAATGTATTCAAATGTTTCTCCCGATGCAATAAGGTCATTACGGAGTTTGCCATGCAGGACTACGAGGCGATAGCAGCCTTGCGGCAAGCGGCGCTCCTACCCGACTCGGTCAAGTTAAGCAATTTCTACTCCGAAAGCGAATACACCTATATTGACAATGCACTGAGGGCACAACTGGGAATGGGGTTGGATAAGTTATGCCGCATGAAACCGGCCTACCTGACCGAGATGGTACGGACCGAGTTGATGAAACAATGGTTGGGCTATAACGAACAACGATCCATGGAAGGGTTCTTTGAGTCGGTAGCCGCGGAACGGAATATTCCCATCTGGGGCTTAGACCATATCGGCGAGACGATGTACATGCTCTTTGACCGCGAGCCTTTTCATTGGCAATGCAAAGAGTTATTGAAAGTGCTGGAATATCCGGAGAATGAGGTGAAGCAGGAACGTACGCTTCGCGAAATGTATTTAGACGGACGGCTTACCGATATGGCATACCAAGTGGAAGGTCCGGACAATACGACCAGTATCTCGTTTTCGGATTACAAAGTATATTGTCAACGGAATATCGAATGGGTCAAGCGACTCAAAGACTATCTGGCGGAAGGCGGTGCGTTTATCACCTTAGATGCTGTCTATCTGGGCGGAGATAAAGGACTGCTTCAACAATTACGCGCAGCAGGTTATAGGGTACGGCCCGTTAATAGAGGAAGAGTAAAATAGCTAATAGATAATAGTTAATAGATAATAAAATGAAAAAGGTATTTTCTGTATGTTTTGCGCTTTTTATGGCGCTGAGTATGAATGCTGCTGAACGCGGCAAGTTTATTCATGTAGACGCTTCGGTGAACAAGAACCTGAAGCCCCAACTGGCTTTTGTGCAAGACCGCAAGGACGGTCTGGACATTACTTCACTGCTGGTCCAGACGGTTAATGTCAACCAATTCAATGAGTTTACCGATGACTCACGTGTTCTGCTACGTTTTGACGACGGTATCGCCGTTCGTTTGAACCGTGTAGCGGGTTCCGGCGTTACAACCCGTAAGTACAGTAAGAAAAACGGTACGGCTACAATTTCGTATTATGAGACCGTAACGCAGTATGAAGTAGCTCCGGAGGTGATCGAAGAACTTGAGAAAGGCGGTAAAATCATCAAAGTACGTATCGTGTTCATGGCCAATGATGCGAAGGACTATGATATCGCAGAAGGCTATCAGGAGAAGATGTCGGCTGACCTGCTCAAATCCTATCAGGACGCAGCATTGAATAACAAGAAAGCAAACGGAGACCTCAGTGACGACGATTTCTAATAAATTGAAAATTGAAAGGTTAAACGTAAAAGGGATTCTCATTCTTTTCTTCCTTTCACTTTTCACTTTTCACCATTCACTTTGCCAAGCCCAGATCAGTATGTCTGAACTGAGTGATTCACTCTTTGCTTACACCGGTTTCTCCCGTGTATGGAGCGCGCCGGTGAGGGTAAAGAACATGCGTATCAGCGGCAATAAAGTGGTGATTTACACCAACGGTACGCTGCGTGACTATCGTTGGACGCCTGATAATATCGCGGACGTTAAGCGTAAGGTCAGCCTTTGGACTTTGGGTCATACCAATGGTCAGGTGACGATATACAGTGCCAACACGGACATCGAGACGCTCATCACTGCATGTGCGAGGGCTAATGAACCTATCGGACGATGTAAATTCTCTCCAGATCGATTTTGCGATTTGACAGACAAGACGATTGCGCTGTATCCAAGTCATGGCCTCTATTTCAATCGGGATCGAAACGAATGGATATGGCAGCGGGCGACGTTATGGACGACCGTGGAAGACCTGTACAGCCAAGAGTATGTGCGACTTATCAAACGTATGTTGGAGAATGCCGGAGGAACGGTTTTGATGCCTCGTGCCGGTTTGGACCAACAAGAACCGGGTTTCTCCGGCATGCCACGCTGGACGGAAGGAGCACGCTACTGGATGATGAACGAAGGTGTAGACTCTACCCTTTGGGACCTATACGAAGGTAATGAATACAAAGACGACATGAAATGTCGGGCGATGTGGATCAATGCACAGGAGACACCAATAGACCTTTGCCTTGCTTTCCATACGGACGGCAATGATAGCGGCAATGACAGCACTATTATAGGGACCCTCGTTATCTATACCGCCAAGGACGATGACGGTCAGTATGTGCTGCGCGACGGACGCAACAGAGAGAAGACGAACCGTAACGTTGCAGACTGGATCCAGACGCAGGTGACAGAAGACCTAAAACATATCGCTCCCGAATGGACACGACGTCAACTCAAAGAAGCCAATTACTGCGAGACACGCGTGCCGGTCGTACCGAGTGTTATCCTTGAGTTGCTGAGCCACAAGAACATGGCCGATATGCGTTACGGTCTTGATCCGAAGTTCCGTTTTACGGCCGCGCGTGCGGTGTACAAAGGTGTGTTGCACTATCTGAATGGTCGGGATGCGACCGTCCAACCGCTACCTGTACAAGAATTGGGTATCGGAACAGATGGTGTTCTGCGTTGGAAAGCCGTGACGGATAGTATTGAGCCGTCCGCTACGCCTTCTTACTACATGGTTTATATCCAAGCCAATGACGGAGAATGGAATGTACAGCAAGTAGAGAATACCACCGAACTACAACTCGAGCTAACTCCCGGCATTCGGTATAACTATTATGTAGTGGCCGGCAATGACGGAGGACTTTCGTTCCCCAGCCCTATTGTGAGTGCTTGTTTGACGAACAACGACGCAGTACTCATTGTGGACGGGTTCAACGATGTGTATGGTCCCGAATGGTTTGCCGATAGTACCTACGCCGGTATTGTGCCGGGTAGTTATGCCTGCGAGGACCGCTTTAGTTGCGCCTATATCGGTGAGGTATGGAACTACACCCGTTCGGACGAATGGAAGAACGATGATAATTGCGGCTGGGGATCGTGTTATCGGGATCATGCCGGACAATTCACCATCGGTAACACCCACGACTATACCGCCCTTCATGGCCGCGTCCTGCAGCAGATGGGGATCTCATATGTCAGCTGCACAGCAGGTATGATGGACGTTTTTAGTGATCAGCTTTCAGGATTCAGACTCGTTGACTATATATGCGGCAGACAAAAACAACCGCTCACTGCTAACAGCCAAGCGTTTATCGCCATGTATATGGATAATGGCGGACGTCTTTTAATTAGTACGGATCATTTCAATGCGATTGACCCGATATGGGCAAAACGCTACCTGCATGCCTCTTCCTATGCTTCGCATGCGACCCGAAGCGGACGTATCCGAATGGATGGGAAACGAGCCTTCCAACTGGTGATGCAGCCCAACGAAGAGCAACTATTCTCTTGTCATCCCGAAGGCCTCAAAGCCGAAGAGGGAGCGGTCAAGATTGCAACATATGAAGACATGCGTGTACCGGCGGCTATAGGAACGCCAAAGAAAAGCATCGTGTTCGGTTTCCCCATAGAGGCCGTACGAGCATATGAAAAATTATACCAACAATCCATAGAATGGATATTGAACAATGACTAAGAAAAAGAACTTACCTGTTTTTGAGAACATAGAGATCACCGGCGTTGCTGCAGAAGGCAAGGCATTGGTGCGGATCAATGATATTGTCTGCTTTGTACCGAACTGCGTACCGGGCGATATCGTGGACTTGCAGATCACGAAGAAGAAACACTCCTTCATGGAAGCGAAAGTACTGCGGATCGTGGAGCCGAGTAAGGTGCGTTGTGAAGCGAGATGTAAGCATTTCGGCGTGTGTGGAGGTTGCAAATGGCAGATTCTACCCTATGCGGAGCAACTCAAATACAAGCAGCAACAGATCGTGGATAATTTAACCCGTATCGGTAAGATCGAATTGCCGGAGATCAGTCCTATTTTAGGTTCGAAGCATATCTATGCGTACCGCAATAAGTTAGAGTTTACCTGCGCGGACCGTAAATGGCTGCCTTGGGAGGAAATCGAGGCGGCCGGTGGTTTGGATAAGATCGACAGCACGTACGGTCTCGGTTTTCATATCCCGAACTGCTTTGATAAGGTATTGGATATCGAGGAATGCCATTTGATGCCGGATATCAACAATAGAATACGGAATGGCGTACGCGAGTACGCTCGCACACACGGGTTGACGTTCTATAATGAACACACGCACGAGGGACAAGTCAGGACGCTTATTCTACGCAATAACCACAAAGGCGAGTTGATGCTGATTGTATCGTTTGGCGAAAAGGTGACAGAGGCATGTATGCAACTCTTAGAATATCTGCATAACGAGTTCCCGGAGATTATTTCGCTGCTGTACGTAGAGAATCTGAAGTTCAACGATACGATCGGAGACCTCGAGGTGAAGACCTATTTCGGACAGGAATATATCCTGGAAGAGATGGAGGGCTTGCAGTTCAAGGTAGGTCCTAAGTCCTTCTATCAGACGAATACGGAGCAGGCATATGAGTTGTATAAAGTAGCGAGAGAGTTTGCCGAACTGACCGGAGATGAGTTGGTTTATGACCTTTATACAGGTACCGGAACGATTGCCAATTTCGTATCCCGCAAGGCCAAAGAAGTCATTGGTATCGAGTATGTGCCGGAAGCAATCGAAGACGCAAAAGTCAATTCGAAGATAAATAATATTGAGAACACACGTTTCTTCGCAGGTGACATGAAGGATATTTTGAATGATGCGTTTGTAGCCCAATACGGTAGACCGGACGTTATTATCACCGATCCGCCACGCGCGGGAATGCACGAAGATGTGGTGAATGTGATTCTCAATGCCGCGCCCAAACGTATCGTGTATGTGAGTTGTAACCCGGCGACGCAGGCAAGAGATTTGGCATTGCTGGATGCCAAATACAAAGTAACGAAAGTGCAACCCGTGGATATGTTCCCGCACACCCAACATGTAGAAAATGTAGTACAACTATGCTTACGTTAATCATACTCTTTATATATTTCGTATCCTTCACGGATAAACCGCAGACAGGCACTCCGTGTCTGTCGGAACGCGCGGTAGCACAACGCGCCAAATGGAATATCCCGACGGACGAGTTGGACTATCCGGTGAATGCTGTCTATCTGGATAGCCTCAAGCGAATGGGCGTGAAGATTCATCATTGCAGCCGTTGGTTCAACGGAGCGACGGTGGAGATGAGCGCACAGCAAGCAATTCAAGTGGAAGCTATGAGTTTTGTAGCGGACGTAGAGATGACACGCGATAACAGTGCGCCCATTTACAGCAAGCGTAAACGCGTGATTCCTCACCATGGTACGATCAGTTATACCACTGATCAATTAGCGTTGTATAACTTACTACCGCTGCATAACGCAGGATACGAAGGACAAGGAATCCTGATGACGGTATGTGACGGAGGTTTTTACAATGCGAACACTTTGTCTTGTTTCCGGCAAACGCAGGAGTTGGGACATTTTGATTTCACGGACGACACCGATGATTTCTATGGTAGTACAGGTGCGCATGGAACAGCATGTCTGAGTTCTATTTCCGGTATACAGGAAGGGTTTCATGGTGCGGCAACTCGTGCCAATTACTACTTGATGCGTTCCGAAGAGAGTGAACCGGAGTCCCCAAAAGAGATGGATAACTTAGTAGCGGCTTTGGAGAAATCCGATTCCTTAGGCGTGAATATCTTCTCTGTATCGTTGGGGTATGCCAATTTTGACAACGAGTCTTGGTCGCTCAATAAATATACTGATTTGGACGGTAAGACAACGCGCGTGAGTCGCGCCGCCACGATAGCTGCCCGCAAAGGTATGTTGGTATGTGTAGCGGCAGGCAATGATGGAAATAATACATGGCGTACGATTAGTGCCCCTGCTGATGCCGATAGTATCCTGACCGTAGGCGCCGTAACGACAGATAGTATCATGGGAACATTCTCCAGTTATGGTCCTTCGTCCGACGGTCGTGTCAAACCGGAAGTGTGCGCCGTAGGTGTACAAGCGACGCTGATCAATCCCGGAGGAGTTATCTATACCGGTAACGGAACCAGTTTTGCGACGCCTCTGTTGGCAGGAATGGCGGCATGTCTATGGTCGGCTTTGCCGAACGATAACGCGATGCAGATACGTGAACGTATTATCCGTTCGGCGCATTTATACCCGAACTACGATGCCGGAAACCAAATGGGATATGGTATTCCGAATGCATGGGCAGCCTATCAAATGGATATTCATAGCGGAGTTGAGCAGGTGAAATCTACCACTATTGAAAGTCAAAAGATCCTTCAAAACGGACAGATTTATATTATCCGAAACGGGGAGACTTATACGATTACAGGCATCAAAAAAAGGTAGGCTAACTATATCGCACCGCTACAACCTCCTACCCTTGCTTCGGTCAAGACCTGGGGGAGTTCAGAGGGAGCTGGTCGTATAGTACCTACCTATAACTCTTAAAAGCGGGTGCAAAGGTACAACATTTTTTTGGAATACACAAGTTTTTTTCAAAAAAAGTGCTACAAAACTTCATAATTGATCGAATTCGGGCTGAGATACCCTTCGAACCGAATGCAGAAAAGGACGGTTTATTCACCGCCCTTGGTGCGTTTATCATCAGCCGTGATCCACGCAAAGCGTTTATCTTGCGTGGCTATGCCGGTACAGGTAAGACAAGTGTGATGAGTGCGGTCATTCGAGCCTTAAAGAAGTTAAATCAGCCTTGTATTCTCCTCGCGCCGACCGGTCGAGCCGCCAAAGTATTGAGCCGTTATTCGGGTGAACAAGCCTATACGATCCATAAGCAGATCTATCGGCAAAACCAGTTAGGCGTTGAAGCCTTCTCGTTATCGGACAACTTGCATAGGAACACTCTTTTTATCGTAGATGAAGCGTCCATGCTTTCTGCTAACAGGGACAACACCACCTTTGGTAGCGGGTGTTTGTTAGATGATTTGGTGCGCTATGTGTATAACGAAAAGGGCTGTTCCCTACTCTTGTTGGGTGACGATGCCCAATTACCGCCGGTAGGCAGTACGGAAAGTCCGGCCTTGGATGCGGAATATATGCAGCATAGTTATCAGTTGTCAGTCGTCAGTTTTCAGTTAACACAAGTAGCCCGCCAGGCGCTGGATAGCGGTGTTCTTTCCGAAGCAACACGAATCAGGGAGCGTATTACAAAAGTACGACAATGGTCTAGGATTGATAGTACGCAACCAGTACATAGTAACAATCGAGATATTATTCGGCTTAAGGGAGAAGAGGTAATTGAGAGTTTGGAGAATAGTTGGCGAGAAGTGGGTCCGGAAGAGACACTGATTATTGCACGGAGCAACAAGATGACAAATCTGTATAACGGCGGCGTGCGTGCGCGGGTGTTGTATAAGGAAGAGGATCTGTCTAACGGCGACCGGATCATGGTAACGAAGAACAACTATTTCTGGGCGAAGGAGTATGAGGACTTGGAGTTTATCGCCAACGGCGATATGTTTGAAATTCAACGCCTTACCAACCGCCATGAGTTATACGGATTTCAATTTGCAACGGCCTCGTTGCGTTCGGTCGATTATAACTGGGAGATCGAAGCATTGGTTTGGATCGATACGCTAATGACCGATAGTCCGGAAGCCAATTATACGCTGCAAAGGGAGCTCTTCAGCCGCATTGCGGAAGACTATCCGGAGATACGCAACAAGAAAGAACTCATTAAGAAGATCTACGAATCCCCCTATTACAATGCGCTACAGATACGTTTTGCTTATTGTGTAACTTGCCATAAGGCGCAAGGTGGACAATGGAAGCATGTGTATATTGATTCGGGTTTTTCCGAAGAATGGATCAACGGACTCACGGAGACCGAAAAACAGGAATACCTACGATGGCTGTACACAGCGGTGACGCGTGCTACCGAAAAAATATACCTCTTACGCTAAAAAAAGTGACAAATATTTGCATATATGCAAAATATTTTGTAATTTTGCACGCAAAATTGGATAATACAAACAAAATCTATTTATAATATGCGATTTAAGTACTTTTATGCCCTTATGGCGATTCTCGCTATCAGCGCGATGACAGGCTGTCGTTCTAAGATGGACCTGGACAACATCGACGCAAAAGCAGAAGTAGAAATGGGTATCGCGCTGCCTGTTGGTAGTATGCATGCAACGATCGGCGACTTCTTCGGCACACGTATCGGCGATTTCTACGTGGACACGATTGAAGAAAAAGATGGCGGACACAAAGGTGTCATTACCTGGAAGAAGCCGTTTGACATTGAGCGTAATTTCCATGCCGATTCTCTGGATTTGACGAACATGGTTTCCAGTAAGCAACTTTCTTTGGATGTGTATGAGAAATTGCCGGAATACTATGCACCGGGTACGACAGACAAGGTAGTCATAGGTGATGGATCTCAAATTGCCTTGCGATTTGATATGCCGGTGAACCTGAAAGGTATCAACAAAGAGTTAGGCGGTGATCGTCTGGATAGCGCGTTGATTGAGATGGCGCGTTTCACATCCCAGATCAATCTTCACAACGGTCTTCCTTTGGAGTGGAGTTGGATTGATGAAGTAACGCTGGAGATGGGTCCGCAGATCAATCGTCCGAACGGTAATATCATGACGGTATATCAGAAAGGTGAGGCAGGAGGTTATGGTCAACATATCAACACGGATATTGATGCATTCACAATCTGCTTGATGAAGAACCGCAATTTGGATCCGAAGACACAGTGGAGTTTATACGATCTGAATAATGTGGTAGACTCCTGTGAGTTCTTTATTACGTTCAAGTTCACCATTCCTAACGGAACAAAGATTACCGTGCCTAAGAATGCAGGCTTTGATTATAATCTCAACGTGGAGTTTATCCGTTATTCGGCTATCTGGGGTAAGTTCGTTCCTTCGTCTGACATGCACGATGAAGATACGATTCTCATCAGCGAGTACATCAAGGATTTGGATTTTATCTCCAAATGGAACTTGCCTTTCAATGATCCGAAGATAGATATGCAGGTGATCACGCATATCGCAGGCGCGCTGGTACTGAATGGAGACTACCTCTATGCAGAAGATGCGAACCAAAACAAATCTTATGCTGAATTCTACGCAAACCGTCAGCACAACTTCAAACCGACTATTGTAGAGGGTCAGTACCTTCCGTTGACGAGTGCAATCGGTGATTCGACAGAGAATATCCATATCCCGTTCAGCAAAGCAGATGCAGAAGGTCGTATCGATCGTTTGTTCCAGAATATGCCGCAGTTGTTGGCTTATAAGTTCAACGTCAACTTCAATTATCAGGAGACGCCGCAGATCCGTATCACGCCTAATACGGCTATCCGTATCCATGCGACATGTACCTTACCGTTGATTTTCAACGAAGGCTTACATATGGAATATAAAGACACAGTAGATCTCGATATCAGTCAGTACAGTATTGATTCGTTGATTGCTAATGTAGAAGTGATCGATACGCTCAAAACGACGAATGTGCAGATCTTACTGCATGCTAAGAACGAAATACCATTGGATATCAAGGCAACGATGCTATGCTTGGATGAGAATGGCAATATCGTAATGGATCCGAAAGACCCGACGAAACCGTTCACTATCTTCCAGCAAGATACCATTATGCTCAAGGCACCGCAATATGAGAAGATAAGCGGTACATGGCAGGCGACTAAGCCGGGCGAGACAACGATCGCTGCGCATCTGACGAAAGCGGAGGCGAACTTGTTCCCGAAAATCAAGAAGTTGGTTTATTCCGCTTACATCGACGACGATTCATTGGAAGAGGCATACCAAAAAGGTCTGAGCAATATCCGAATCACGAATGACCAAGGCTTGACGCTTAAGATCGGTTTGAGCGGAGAGGTCAATGCTATCCTAAATTTTGGTAAAGACGACAATAAATAAGGAGGGCTAAACGATGAAAAAGTATATTTTGACAGCCCTTGTGGCATTGGCAACACTCAGTATCAGCGCACAACAGGTGACGACACTCTATTTCTTGGAGAACACCCCTATGCGTCATACAATCAACCCAGCCTTCCAGCCGGTAAGTAACGGCTATATCAACTTCAGTCCGCTTGGATGGATGAACTATAGCGCAGGTAACAACTCGTTGACACTCAGTGATTTCATATACTATGATAAGAATGTGGGTTCTACGATTACCATCTTACACCCGGAGGCAGATAGGACCAAGTTCCTTAATCAGATTCGTAGCATGACCTATTTTAATACTGATGCTACACTCGGTATATTGAACATAGGTGTACGAATCAAGGATAACGGCTATCTCACCATCGGTATCAATGAAAAAATGGAGGCGGGTGTGACGCTGCCTAAGTCCATCTTTGATTTCACTATCGGCGGAGGTATGAAAGAGCTCAACGGAGGCAATAACTTATTCAGCCTCTCCGGTTTGAGTACAGGCGCAACCCTCTATACAGAGATCAGCGGAGGTTACAGCCACAAAATAAACGAGCATTGGACGATCGGTGGTAAGCTCAAGGTGCTATTAGGAACAGCCTATGTAGGCATCAACAGTAAAAAACTGGATATCAATGCCAGCACCGAAGAATGGCGCTTGCAAGGTGATCTCGGTATCACGATGGCATCTGCGCCGATTCTTGACAATGCCTACTTGGCCGGTTATATTAGTGACAAGGATGCGAGCCAAATCATCGATGGTATCAAGAGCGGTGCGTTTGACGCATCTCAACTCATTGATACCTCAGATCCGCGTGCCTTGATACTGAACGCTATCAAGCCTGCCGGTTATGGAGCTGCCTTGGATTTCGGTTTCGCATGGAAGCCTATTGAGCAATTACAAGTAAGTTTGGGTCTGACCGACCTCGGTTTCATCTATTGGACGAATGCTTCGCAGTACAAATGCACGGTTGATACCTTCTTTAATGGTGTCGGTAACCTCGAGTATAGCGACTATCTGGATGAGAACGGAAAGTTCTCTACTCAGATGCTGACAGATTCTGTGACCAACAACATGATGGGACTGCTTTCGGGCTTCCGGATGAGCACCGGTTCAGCCAAGGGTTTTGCCCGTATGACTTCGGCGCGTTTGAATGTAGGTCTGGATGCTAATTTTTGGGAGAACCGTATAGGTCTTGGTGTCGTATCCGCAACCCGCCTGTACAACGCACGTTTGTATGAAGAGGTAACGTTCGGTTTCGCATTCCGTCCGGTCAATTGGTTCAATATCGCTGCTACTTACTCGCTGCTGAACAACGGTAAGTACAGTAATTTCGGTGCCGGTATCAGTTTTATGCCGTACGATGGTTTGAACTTTTTGTTGGCGTTGGACTATATCCCTACAAGTTATGCGAAAGAACCGTCCGCGCTCACTGCACCGGGTAAAGCTCCTATGTACTGCATTCCTGATCAGACGAAGATGTTCAACATCAGTATGGGTGTTTCGATCTGCTGGGGCTCGAACCGTCGCGACAAAGACAAAGACGGCGTATGGGATAAGATCGATATGTGTCCGGATACGCCGCGCGGCGTGGCTGTGGATAGCGTAGGCTGTCCGCTGGATGAAGACCACGACGGAGTACCTGACTATCTGGATCATTGCTTGGGTACCCTACCGGAAGCAAGAAGATATGTGGATACGTATGGTTGCGACATGGATAGCGACGGCGACGGTGTAGAGGATTACAAAGACCTTTGTCCGAATACGCCGCGTGAAGCATGGGGTAAGGTAGATAGCGTAGGCTGTCCGCTGGATACAGACGGCGACGGTGTGGCAGACTATATGGATGAGTGTCCGGGTACGCCGGAGGCAGCCTATGGACGTATCAATGCCAAGGGATGTCCGATAGACTCTGACGGCGACGGAGTGCCTGACTATATGGATGAATGTCCCGGTACGCCGGAGGCGGCCTATGGACGTATCGATGCCAAAGGCTGTCCGATGGATAGCGACGGCGACGGTGTGCCTGACTATCTGGACGAGTGTCCGGATACGCCGGAGAAAGCCATCGGCTTCGTAGATGCCAAGGGTTGTGAGCTGGATAGCGACGGCGACGATGTACCAGATTATAAAGATGAATGTCCGGGTGTAGCCGGTTTGAAAGAGAACAAAGGCTGTCCGGAAGTAAAACGCGAGGTACGTCAATTACTGCAAAAGGCGATGCAAGGTATTGAGTTCGAGTCCGGCAAGGCAACGATCAAGTCGAAGTCCTTCCCGTTGCTTGACCAGATTGCGGCTATCTTCGTTGAGAATAGTAACTACATCATTGAGGTGCAAGGTCATACGGATAACACCGGTAAGGCAGAGGTTAACAAAGCCCTTTCGCAGAAACGTGCCGATGCGGTTCGTGACTATATGATTGCAAAGGGTGTCGACTTCCAACGCCTGACAGCTGTCGGATACGGTTCAGAGCAGCCTATTGCAGATAACAAGACCAAAGCCGGTCGTCAGAAGAACCGTCGTGTAGAATTCAAGATCAGCTTCGAGGAAGTACACTATGAGACGATCCTCGACCACGCCGATCCGGCTACCGAGGAGGAATGATATTGAAGATTGAAGATTTAAGATTTAATATTGAAGATTTTAAAATTTATATATTATGGGAAGAGCGTTTGAATATCGCAAAGCGACAAAACTGAAAAGATGGGGACATATGTCCCGTACATTCACCAAGTTAGGTAAAGAAATCACGATTGCAGCCCGCGAGGGCGGTCCGGATCCGGACTCCAACCCGCGTCTGCGTGCCCTGATCCAACAGTGTAAGCGTGAGAACATGCCGAAGGATAATATCGACCGCGCTATTAAGAAAGCGACCGATAAGTCATCGGAGGGTTATAAGGAGATCAACTACGAAGGATACGGACCACATGGTATCGCTATCTTCGTGGAGACCGCAACGGACAACCACATGCGTACGGTAGCCAATATCCGTTCGTACTTCACCAAGTTCGGCGGTACGCTGGGTACGCAGGGTAGTTTGCAATTCCTCTTTGACCGCAAGGCATGCTTCACCGTGACGATGAAGGACGGTATCGATCTGGACGAACTCGAACTCGAGCTCATTGACTTCGGTGTAGAGGAACTCGGCGTAGACGAGGAAGAGAACACCATCGTCATCTACTCCGACTTCAACGAGGCCATCAACATGCAGAAATACCTCGAGGATAACGGATTTGAGATTCAATCCATCGAGTTTGTTCGTATCCCGAACGACACCAAGGAGTTAACCGAGGAGCAACGCGAGTCTGTACAGAAACTCATCGATAAGATCGAAGAGGATGAAGATGTACAGAACGTATTCACCAACATGGCAGAATGATCATCGAAGATTACTTTAGATTAAGCGAACGTCAGGCTGAGCAATTTGCTCAGCTTGACGCGCTTTACCGCGACTGGAACAGCAAGATCAATGTCATCTCGCGAAAGGATATAGATAATTTGTACGAGCATCATGTGCTGCACTCGTTAGCGATTGCAAAACTCCTACCCTTCCAACCCGGCACGAGTATTATGGATGTCGGTACCGGCGGCGGTTTCCCGGGGATACCTCTGGCGATTCTGTTTCCGGAGTGCCAATTCTTGCTGATTGATTCGATCGGAAAGAAGATCAAGGTAGCGTGTGAGGTAGCCAAGGCCTTAGGGCTGACGAATGTCGTATGCAAGCAGGAACGTGTGGAGGAAGAGAAGCAAAAGTTTGACTTTGTGGTTTCCCGGGCCGTAATGCCCCTACCCGATTTGGTTAAACTGATTCAGAAGAACATCTCCAATAAGCACCGTAATGCGGTACCGAACGGGCTGGTCGTACTCAAAGGCGGCGACCTGAAGGACGAGATTGCGCCCTATATTAAAACTGCAGAGGTTACCCCCTGCAGTGAATGGTTTAAAGGCGAGTGGTTTACCACTAAACAGGTTATTTACCTGCCTCTATAACTTGCCCTTGAAGGGTGTATGTTTTTGCTCCGCGCTGGATGAACAATTGTCCGCCGCGGAGTATTTTTTTGCTTTCCACTTTTGACTTTGGACTTTCGACACCCAGTAATTGGTAGCCGTCATCCATGGGTTCTTTATGGGTTATGGCATAGTCCAGATACATTTCGAGCATCGTATAGCCGCTGGAGTGCAAAGTGTTCTGGTCCGGCACGGCAGGATCACAACCATTGGCACTCTCCCACTCGTCCGGCATGCCATCGAGATCGGTATCCGTGAGCGGCGCTACATAAGGATAGTCATAGAATCCCTCGGCGTCAGAAGGCGTGTCGATGATACCTTTCTTGTTGGACTTGCTACCGGTATAGGTGTAGGTATTGTCGCGTGTCTCCGCCACTATACGATTCTCCACATGATCGCGCGGGAAAGCACCTACAGTATCCAAGACGCTCTGACGCGCCTCTTCTGCGGATTCAAAGGTGCCTGCAGCATAGGCTAAATCATCAAAATCATACAAACCGGAAAACTCTGTAGAGTCCGCATTACAGTCCCAATACGGTGTCTTCGTGCGGATCAATGTATCTACGCGCGCTTGGGCCTGGGTATAGGTCTTGATGGTCACAGCCGACCAATTGTCGGTCGTTGCACCTGGTTCACCCTCATACACATTACCATTGACGTACCATTGGCTCGGACCATGACTGGTAGCTCCGCTACGTTTCTCGTCCGCCACAAAGAAAAGGCGTGTATTGGTGGTGTTCGGGCCCTTGATATAGTAGTTGTTGACAAAGTTCACTTCGTGGCCGGAGTTCTTGCCGTTGTATTTATTATCGTCGCAGGTATTCTCGCCGCCATGACAGCCACTACTTCCTCCGAAGTAATTGAAGTTCACATTGTTAATGTAGTCCAGATATACCACACGGTCATTGTTGCGTGCACCGTTAAAACGACATGAACGACCATTATTATGGGCTAACAGGTTATGGTGATAGGTGGCCGGTGAACCGCCCCACTGACAGCCGTATCCACGTGCTCCCTTGGGGTGACCGGAGTTATACAAGCCTTCGTGCACAATACAATATTGAACCGTGAAGAAATGGCTGTCAAAAGTATTGATATTCTCTTCAGCAGACCACCCGAAGTCACAATGATCCAAAATAAAGTTCGAACTATTCTCCGCACCAAAAGCGTTCTCCTTGCAGAATTCTCCGCTTGCAGTCTCGTTTCCGATACGAAAACGGATATTACGGATAATGAAGTTCTCCGATCCGCCGCAATTAACCTTATTATGCGTAATAACAATACCTATACCCGGTGCCGTCTGACCGGCGATCGTGTAGTTCTTGCGGTTGATACGCAAGTCCTTGACCAACCGGATCTCTCCGGTTACCGCAAAACAAACAGTGATGGGTTCATCGGGGTACTGTTTCATGGCCCAACGGAGGGAACCTTCGGTTTCTCCGTTCGCATCGTCCGCCAGCGTAGTGACATAAACGACCTTACCGCCGCGTCCGCCGGAGGTGTATTTACCAAAACCTTCTGCGCCGGGGAAAGCGAGTAGTTGGGCAAAAGTAGTTATTGCACAGAGGCAGCCAATTGCTGCCAGAGCGAGTCGTTTGGTACAGGAGCTGTGATGCATATGGGTTCTTTTTTTACAGGATGAATAAATGCTATTTGGCGGGCATGAAGCGAGATGCCTCCGTCGGGATTCGAGCGCTTGGCGCCGTACTTAAGGTCTCCCTTGACGGGACAGCCGATCGCGGCTAATTGGCAACGGATCTGGTGATGCCGTCCGGTCTCAAGGTTGATTTCCAAGAGGCTGTAGTGTTCGCCGCGAACGAGTGTCTTATAGGTCAGGATCGCCAGTTTAGCTTCCTTGGCGTTAGGTTTGGCGATAAAACTCTTATTGAGCGTCTCATTGCGAGTAAGGTAGTTTTCCAACCTTGCTTCGGGCACTTTCGGACAGCCTTGCACAATCGCCCAGTAGGTCTTTTTGATCTGCTCGTGACTCTTGAACATCTCGTTGAGACGCGTGAGGGCTTTGGAGGTACGGGCAAAGAGCACTACGCCACTCGTCGGTCGATCGAGCCGATGGGGTACACCAAGAAAGACCGCGCCTGGCTTGTTGTACTTGACCTTGATATAGTCCTTAACGATCTCCGAAAGGGGCGTATCGCCGGTCTTGTCTCCTTGCACGATCTCGTTGCAGGTCTTATTGACCGCAATGATATGGCTATCTTCGTAGAGTACGGTCATAATCCTCTTTGGCGGATAGCTTCGTAGATGAATACACCGGCGGCCACACTGACGTTGAGCGATTCAATGGTGCCGGTCATAGGCAGACGCACCTGGTCGGTACATAGCTTGAGGTTCTCCTCGTAGATACCTTTCTCTTCGGACCCCATAACGATACAGGTCGGAACGGTCATATCGACTTCGGTGTAGTTACGGTCGGTGTGTTCCGTTGCCGCCACGATGCGAAGGCCACTTTCTTGCAGGTATTGCAGCGCGTTCTGCAGGTTCTCCACTTTGCAGATCGGCAGACTATGCAGCGCACCGGCAGAGGCTTTTACGGCATCGCCGTTGATAGCCGCACTCCCGCGCGTACCGATAATAAGCGCGTGAACACCTGCGCACACACACGTACGAGCGATAGCTCCGAAATTGCGCACATCGGTCACACCGTCCAGCATCATCAGCAACGGCGTCTTGCCTTCGTCGTAAAGCGATTGCACGAGGCTGTCGAGGGGCGTAAACTCAATCGGGCTCAAGAAGGCAATGACACCTTGATGGTTCTTGTCCGTGAATTGGTTGAGTTTCTCGAGGGGTACCCGTTGGATCTGCGTGCCGGTTCCTTCTAACTTAATCAGCAACTCTCTGCCGATAGCAGAACTCATATCGCGGCGTACCAACACTTTATCGAGTACCTTACCGGCATCGATAGCTTCCATCACAGCGCGCACACCAAAGATCATCTCTTTCTCTTTGGGTCGGCGCGTTTCGTATTGTTTCCTTTCAACTTTCATCTTAATTAATATTTTAGCCAGTTAATAAATTCAATCGGATCGGTCGTAAAGGCCATCGGGTCTGCTACCTGTTGCCCGTAGGGATCTAGTTGCACGTAGAACGGTTGGGCATTGGAGCCGAATTGCTCACGCTGTATGGCGGAATTGCGATCCCCTATTCCGTCGCGTTTGTCATCGACGAACAGCTCGATGAAGACATAGTTCTGCAGACGAGTCTTGACGCTATCGTCGTCGAGGACGTATGCTTCCATCTTACGGCAGTTAACACAGCCGTAGCCGGTGAAGTCAATGATAACGGGTTTGCCTGTCTGGCGGGCATAAGCCATACCTTCTTCATAGTCATTGAAGACTTCACGGCCTTGAATCTCCATGGGCGGAGCAAAGGCAGAGATGGCTTTGACCGGCGCGCCCCATAGACCGGGCACGAGGTAAGCCGCAAAAGCAAAGGAGATTATAGCGATGATCTTCCCTACCCAACTCTTGCGGATCAGATAGATGCCGATGCCTGCAAAGCAGCCTATCCATATCGCGATGAAGAGCCAACGCGGCAGGATACCCCAACCGTACGCCATGTCGGCGACGGAGAGGAACTTAAGGGAGAGGGCCAATTCAAGGAAAGCCAGGGTTACCTTGAAGGAGGTCATCCAGTCGCCGGACTTCGGCGCTTGCTTCATCCATTCGGGGAACATCGCAAAGAGCGAGAATGGTAAGGCTAATGCAATCGCAAAACCGAGCATGCCTAAGGTGGGCGCTAAGAGCGATTTGCCGGCGGCTTCGACGAGCAGCGTACCGATGATAGGACCTGTGCAGGAGAAGGATACAATGACCAGCGTGAAGGCCATGAGCAAGATGCTCAGGAATCCGCCGGTACTGCGGGCTTTGTTATCGAGGGCCGTGGACCAAGAATCCGGGAGTGTTATCTCAAAGAGCCCGAAGAAAGACAAGGCAAAAACGACAAGCAACAGGAAGAAGAAGATATTCACTACCGCGTTGGTACTGAGATCATTGAGGGCAGACGCACCAAAGAGGAGCGTGACCAAGAGGCCGAGACCGACATAGAGGACGATAATACTCAAGCCGTAGAGGATGGCATCTTTGCGTCCGCCGCCTTTCTTGAGGAAGAACGAGACGGTCATCGGGATGATCGGCCATACGCAAGGGGTGAAGATAGCGAGGAGACCGCCAAGGAAGCCCAAAAGGAAGATAAGTAATAATGAGCGTTCGGTGCCCGAACTCAATGATGACGCTTCGCTTAATGGTGACGCGCTTTCTGCGCTTAATGATGCATACTCCCATACCTCCGGCGCCGTACACATCTTATCGTCGCAGGCGTTATAACGGATCGGGGTGAGGTCCGTTTGGGCAAGGGTAATCACAAACGAGTCCGCAAACTCTTCGTCAAACTCACGTTCACCGAACTCGATGATATTCATATGCCAGCCGGGCTCGATAGCAGCCTTCACAGGCTGCACAATCTGAGCCGACACGCAAAGCGGCAATAAACAAACTAATATTGTAAAAAACTTTTTCATTCTTCTCTTCGTATTTTAGCGCCGATGGCGTTGAGGCGATGCTCGATGTCTTCATAGCCGCGGTCGATTTGGTCGATATGGTCGATCTTGCTGGTGCCTTCAGCACTCATGGCAGCAATGAGCATGGCGATGCCGGCACGGATATCGGGCGAGGTCATGTTGTTAGGCTTGAGCTGGCGTTGATGGTCGTGGCCTACTACTACTGCACGGTGCGGGTCGCAGAGGATGATCTGTGCGCCCATATCAATCAGTTTATCGACGAAGAAGAGGCGGGACTCGAACATCTTCTGGTGAATGAGGACCGTACCTTTCGCTTGGGTTGCTACAACCAACAGGACGGAGAGCAAGTCCGGCGTAAGACCCGGCCAGGGGGCATCCGCAATCGTAAGGATCGAGCCATCCAGGAAGGACTCTATCTGGTAGTGCTCCTGCGCCGGGATGATGATATCATCGCCGTCCACATCGATACGAATTCCGAGACGACGGAAGGCATCAGGGATGATACCGAGGTCACGATAGCCTACGTTCTTGATGCGTAACTCCGAGCCGGTGATAGCGGCCATACCAATGAACGAACCGACCTCAATCATATCCGGAAGGAGCGTGTGTTGCGCACCGTGGAGCTCTTTGACACCTTCGATGGTCAGGAGATTCGAGCCTACGCCGCTGATCTTGGCGCCCATATTATTGAGGAGTTTGCAGAGCTGCTGCAGATAAGGCTCGCAGGCGGCATTGTAGATCGTTGTCGTGCCTTCAGCAAGGACAGAGGCCATGATGATATTCGCCGTACCGGTGACGGAGGCCTCGTCCAGGAGCATGTAACAGCCCTTCAGATGCTTGCCGCTGAAACGATAGGCTAACAATTCTTGGTCATATTGAAAGGTTGCGCCAAGGTTCACCATGCCTTGGAAATGCGTATCGAGACGACGGCGACCGATCTTGTCTCCGCCGGGCTTCGCGTAGGTCACTTCACCCAAACGCGCCAATAGCGGGCCGATGAGCATGACCGACCCACGGAGTGACCGACCCACGGAGTTTGTTACACTTCTTGAGGAAGTCGGCAGAGCGGAGATAGGCTGTGTCGAGTTCGCGGGCCGTGAAGGCATAGGTGCCTTTGGCGAGCTTCTCGACACGCACACCGATGGACGCGAGCAGGTCGATGAGGTTATTGACATCGAGGATGTTCGGCAGGTTGTTGATGACTACCGTTTCCTTGGTGAGCAGCACGGCACATAGCACTTGCAGCGCCTCGTTCTTGGCACCTTGCGGGGTGATTGAACCATGCAGTTTATGTCCTCCTTCTACGATAAATGAAGCCATATCAGATATAGTTTACTTCGGGGTGAATAGCTATATTAAATTTCTCTTTGACGCTGGCGCTGACTTGAGCGGCGAGGTCGATGATGTCTTGTGCGGACGCGTGGCTGGCGTTGACGATGACGAGCGGCTGTTTGGGCCATACCTGTGCGCCGCCGAGGGTCTTGCCCTTCCAACCGCATTGTTCGATGAGCCATGCGGCCGGGATCTTGACACCTTGCGGTGTGGGGTAATGCGGCATGTCGGGATATTGGGCGAGGAGCGCGTTGGCTTGCTCTTCGGGCACAAAGGGATTCATGAAGAACGAACCGGCTGAACCTACTTCGCCTACTTTCGGCAACTTGCCATTACGGGTAGCGATGATCTCTTCGCGGGTCTTGGATGCATCACCGGGTTTTACTTTATAGACGACCGACGTGACGATATATTTGCCTTTGAGCTCATGCTTGAAAATACTATCCCTATAACCAAACTTACACTCGGCATTGGTGAAGACACGCTCTTCGAGGGTCTCGACGTCGAGGGTATAGACACGATCGATGACATCCTTGGCTTCTACGCCGTAGGCGCCGACGTTCTGCACGGCCGATGCACCTACTTCACCCGGGATGAGGCTGAGTTTCTCCAAACCGCAGTACCCCATATCGGTCAGCTGAGCAATCATATCGTCGAGCCGCAAGCCGTTTTGCGCTTCTACGGTGTTGTCATCGAGGAATTTCGCCCGCGCCATACCCGAATGGAGGATGACACCGTCGAAGTCCTGCGTGAAAAGGAGGTTCGATCCCTGGCCTATATGGAGGATGGGCTCTCCTTTATGCTCACGGAGCACCTGACGCAACTCATCCAGCGAGTAGTACTCAATGAAGAGGCGGGCTTTGACATCGATACCGAAGGTGTTATAGGGTAATAAGGAAATATTTTCTTTTATCGTCATGACGTTATTACGTTATTTCGGGATTACGAAAGATTATATGCAGCAGGCATCTGACGGCATTCTCCAGTCTCCGCGGGGAGATAATGAAACACTAACTACTTTGGGTCCGTCCGGCATGGCGGAGCGCTTGAACTGCTGGGTGCAGAAACGGCGCATAAAGACCGCCAGCCATTTATCGATCGTGGCTTCGTCATACTGCTCTTCGAAAGCCTGGCAGGCCATGTATTTGATCTTCTCGCGGGTAAAACCGAAACGGAGGAAATAATAGAGGAAGAAATCGTGCAGGTCGTACGGTCCCACTTTATCTTCGGTCTTCTGGGCTATCTGTCCGTTCTCATCGGTCGGCAGCAGCTCCGGCGAAACAGGTGTCTCTACCACATCGAGTAAGATCGAACGGAGCGGCTCACCATAGAGGTTCTCTGCCGCATAACGAACGAGGTACTTGACGAGGGTCTTAGGAATACCGGCATTGACGGAGTACATCGACATCTGGTCGCCGTTATAGGTACACCAACCGAGCGCAAGCTCGCTCAGGTCTCCCGTACCGACGACGAGGCCGTTGAGTTCGTTGGCCAGATCCATGAGGATCATCGTACGGACACGCGCCTGGGCGTTCTCGTAGGTCGCGTCATGGATATCCATATTATGGGCGATATCGTTGAGATGTTGGGTCGTGACTTCGCAGATCGATATCTCGCGGTGCGTGATACCCAGTTCTTCCATTAACTGCAAAGCGTTCTGGTACGTCCGGTCACTCGTTCCGAATCCCGGCATCGTCACGCCTACTACCCGACTGCGGTCATAGCCCAGCAGGTCGGCCGTCTGCACGCAGACGAGCAAAGCGAGGGTACTATCCAAACCACCGGATATACCGATCACAACCGTCTCAGCATGCGTATGTTCCCAACGACGTGCCAAAGCGGAGGTCTGGATTGAGAAGACATCCAAGCAGTATTGATCTTCCTTGCCTTTTTTGGGCAGGAAAGGCGTCGGCGAGAAGGTACGATGGATCGGCTCGGTCATGTCTTCTTCCCGCTCGATCGGCGCCACATTGATATGACGGTAGTGGCCGGTCTTATCTTTGGTGAAGTTCGTATTCCGCTGCCGATCGGTACGCAGGCGTTCGATATCGATCTCCTGAATGATCATGGTGCTCTCCCGTTGGAAACGCTCGCCGGCGGTGAGGATGTCGCCGTTCTCGGCAATGTACGTACTGCCCGAAAAGACCACGTCTGTCGTGGACTCACCTACGCCGGAAGAGGTATAGACATATCCGCAGTGTACACGTGCGCTCTGCTGCTTGATCATCTGGCGGCGGAAGATATGCTTACCGATGATACAGTTGGAGGACGAGAGGTTAAAGATGATCTCTGCACCCTGAATCGCCAGCTGGGTTGAAGGCGGCAGCGGAGACCAGAGGTCCTCACATATCTCGATACCAAAGGTGTAGTTACGCGTGCAGAAGAGCAGGTCGGTACCGAAGGGCACTTCGCCGCTCCATATCTCAATCTTCGGGATACGCGGCGCGACGCCACCGGGTGTGTACTCGCGTGCGGCACGGCCGGAAGTGAACCAACGCTTCTCGTAGAACTCACCGGTGTTGGGCAGGTTGATCTTCGGCACCACGCCCAGCACCTCACCGTCGGTCATGACGAAGGCGCAGTTAAAGAGGTCATTATCCACTTGGAGCGGAGCGCCTACGAGGACGATGATCGCTTTGCCGCGAGTATAATCACAGAGGGCCTCGAGCTCACGCATACTGCTCTGCTGGAGAGCTTGGGTGAAGAAGAGGTCGGCACAGGTATAGCCGGTAAGGCTCAACTCCGGAAAACAGATCACCTCTACGCCTTCCGCGATCGCTTCGTCTATCTGCGCGCGAATCTGCTCGGCGTTATAGCGGCAATCGGCCACTTTGATCGTCGGCACTGCGGCCGCCACACGTACAAATCCAAAATTTGTTTTCATTGTATTTAGTATTTTGCGCTGCAAAATTACTAAAATATTTTGACATATCAAAATTTTTTTGTACTTTTGTCGCCGATTATGAAAAAACAGAGTGCTATAGTAGTTCCGGAGGGGTGCAAGAAGGTACTTTTACATGCGTGCTGTGCGCCATGCTCGAGTGCGATTGTGGAATGGATGTTGGGTCACGGGATCGAACCGGTGATCTATTATTTCAATCCGAATATCTACCCCTTGGAGGAATATGAGATCCGTAAGAACGAGAGTAAGCGGCATGCCGAGAGTCTGGGTATCACGTGGATTGATGATGACTATAACCATGCCGCTTGGCGATGTGCGGTGACGGGTTTGGAGAACGAGCCGGAGCGGGGCAAGCGGTGCGAGATGTGTTTCTATCACCGGCTGGAAGCGACGGCGAAGAAAGCGCAGGAGTTAGGGATTGCGTTTTTTGCAACTACGTTGGCTTCGTCCCGATGGAAACGCTTAGAACAAATCAATGCTGCCGGAAATGCGGCAGCATTGAAATATGGAATATCCTTCTGGGCGCAGAACTGGCGCAAAGAGGGATTGCAGGAGCGCAGAAACGAGCTACTCAAAGAATACGGATTCTATAACCAACTGTTCTGCGGCTGCGAGTTCAGCCATTAGCGAACCATCAAAGCGTTCATCTCTTCGATCTCACGAACGATAGCGCCCACCTCGGTACGCATAATGTTCTCACGGTCGAGCTCTTCCCAGCTCTTCGGAGCCTTTTCATCTTCGTCCTCACCCGGAGTCCATTTGTAAACGGTCTCTCCGGTTTTGTCTACATAACGGTAGGAGTAGATGAACTTATAGCTCTCTTTGTCCCACTCAGAGCGACTAACGAGCGCCAAGCCGTTGTGGAAACCGGTTTTCGGCATTTCATCATCTTTGATTTTAAAGAGGCTCTCACCTTTGGTGTCGATTGCTTCCCAGTTCGAGTCAGATTCTTTCTTTACCCAAGTAACATTATCGGTATAGTTCCAAACATTCGCGTATTTGCAAGGAACGATCTCGTCACCCTTCTTGTTGATGAAACCATAACCCTTTTCGGATTTGTAAACGCCGATCAAGCCGCAGGAGAATACACCGTGGCTGCCGTCATAGGCGCTACCGATCTCGTTCATGGCTTTGTCGATCATAACGAGTTTACCATTGGTCTTCTGCATACCAAGCAGACCTTCGCCAATGCTCTGCAGGCCGTTCTTTTGCGGCTCGATGATGTATTTACCTTTCTTGTCGATCACACCATAACGATAGTTGTCATCGTTCTTCTCGACCACAACAGCCATACCGTCCACGAACGGATAAATGCGATAGAAGTCACCGGTGATAGCGGTTTTACCCTTGGTGTCGATGTACTTGTACTCTTTGTTATCCTCCGAGCAAGCGATCAAACCGTCCTTGGTAGCCTCACCGAGGTACTTGTAGTCAGCCGGGATAGCTACTTCGAACTTCGTATTCCACATACCTTTATAGTCTCCGTCTTTGAAGCGGATGAGGTTGTAGTAGAAATAGTCGTCATAGAGATCAGCTTTATCAACGGATTTTACTTTCTTACCGCTCTTGTCGATGAACATGATATCACCGTCATTTTCAGCCAAGGCATAACCGCAGGAGAAGAGGGAGCAATCATCGAATTTCGGGTCGATTTTGAAATCACCGCTCTTGTTGATGTAACCCATTCTCTCGGAGTTGTTCTTGCCTGCAGGCCAGAGTTGGGTCGTGTCACCTTCCGGAGTGAGGGTGTCACCGCCACAAGAAGAAAGGATAGCAGCGCTCATGAGCGCGATTGCGAAAAATAATGATTTTTTCATAATGTTTTTGTTTTAGTGAATAAATATCGAGTGTATTACTCATTGTTATTGTTACTCTTCTTCCGTCTGCGAAGCAGCATAAGCAGCCAGCAACTTCTCCTGAACATCTGCCGGAACGAGCTGATAGCTGTTGAAGCTCATGGTGAAGGTAGCACGACCGCCGGTGAGCGAAGACAGCGTAGTAGAATAGCTGCTGAGTTCTTTCAAAGGCACTTGCGCTTTGAGGCGGGTGAAGGATTTCTCCGTCTCCATACCCATTACCATACCGCGACGGCCGTTGATGTCAGACATGACGTCACCCATGATCTCACTCGGAACGAATACCTCGAGGTCATAAACCGGCTCCAATACCTTCGGGTTAGCCTCCTTGAAGGCGGTTGCAAAGGCATTACGTCCTGCGAGACGGAAGGAGATTTCGTTCGAATCAACCGGGTGCATCTTACCATCATAAATAATGACGCGTACGTCGCGTGCATACGAACCGGTCAACGGACCTTGCTCCATACGATCCATGATACCCTTTACGATAGCCGGGATGAAGCGTGCGTCGATGGCACCACCGACGATGGAGTTGATAATGATGAGCTTACCGCCCCACTCGAGGTTGATCTCCTGCTGGTCTTTGACAGAGATCTTATACTCCTGGTTGCCGAACTTATAGGTCTCCTTAACGGGCTGACCCTCCTCGTACGGCTCAACGATGAGGTGCACCTCACCGAACTGACCGGCACCACCGGACTGCTTCTTATGACGATAGTCGGCACGTGCAGCCTTGGTGATCGTCTCACGATACGGGATCTTCGGTTCGAGGAACTCGATCGGCATCTTATCGTTGTTCTCCAGACGCCATTTGAGGGTACGGAGGTGGAACTCACCCTGACCGGAAACGATCATCTGACGGAGCTCTTTACTCTGCTCTACGATCCATGTCGGATCCTCCTCGTGATAACGCGTCAGGAGCGCAGCGAGCTTCTCAGCATCGGACTCCGTTACCGGCTTGATAGCGCGGCGGTAACGCGGCTGCGGATAGCTGATCGGCGCATATTGGAGATCACAACCCTTGACATTGAGGGTATTGCCCGTACGGGTATCTTTGAGTTTCACGGTCGCTCCGATGTCGCCTGCTGCCAGCTCATCTACCGGCACACGGATCGAACCGGCTACCTGATAGAGCTGCGAGATACGCTCTTTCGAGCCACGCTCCATGTTCTCCAGGTCGTCACCGTTATGGATCGTACCCTGCATTACGCGGAAGTAGTTGACCTCACCGATATGCGGCTCAACGGAAGTCTTGAAGACATATACACTGGTCGGCGCCTTAGCGTCCGGGCTGATCTTCTTGCCGTCTACGGTCGGATAGCTGAAATTAGCAGGACTCGGAGCCATGCCGTTGAGGAAGTCCATCAAGCGGCGAACACCCATATCCTTGAGAGCGGAGCAGCAGAGCACCGGATACATCGAACCGTCCGCATAAACGGACTTCAGGCCCTGCATAATCTCTTCGTCGGTCAGACCCTCGCCCAGGAACTTATCGAGGAGCGTCTCATCTGCCTCGGCAGCAGCCTCAGAGAGCTGGGAACGCATCTCTTCTACGCGATCTGCGTACTCCGCCGGGATGTCCTTGAGTTCCGGAGCACCGCCCTCTGCTTTCCAAACGAGCATCTTGCCCTTGAGCACATCGATCACGGCATTGAAGCCTGCGCCGGCATTGACCGGGAATTGGATCAAGGTACATTTATTTCCGAAAACGTCCTTGAGCTGATTGAAGGTACGCTCAAAATCGGCATTCTCATGGTCGCATTTATTGATCACGAAAGCGAGCGGCTTCTTGGCATGCTCGACGAGGCGGAAGTTATTCTGGGTACCTACCTCTACACCGCCGTTGGCGCTGAGCACCACGAGGGCGGATCCACACATCTGAAGGGAAGAAACCGTACCGCCGCAGAAGTCATCAGAACCTGCGCAGTCAATAATATTGAGTTTCTTACCCTCAAACTCGATGTTACAAACCGTGGAAAAAACGGAATAGCCGTACTCTTTCTCAACCGGGAAATAGTCGCAGACAGTCGATTGCGCTTCAATCGATCCGCGGCGTTTGATCACCCCGCACTCGAACAACATAGACTCCATGAGAGTCGTCTTACCGGATCCTGAGCCGCCCAACATAGCGACGTTCTTGATCTCATTTGCTTGATAAACTTTAGCCATAATGTGTATTTTTTAGGTATTTAATTTTCGTTTATAGACGCAATGCTACAAAATCGGCTGCAAATTTACAACAAATATTTGAGATATGCAAGGAATTTTTCCAAAAAAAGAAATAAAAACAGAAAAATCGCCCGAAATGAGCGATTTTTCCTTTGAGAGAGGCCAGCTTAGGCGTGCTCCTGGTCGTACTCTGCGCCGCAGACCATCCAGTAGTAAGCCTTGAGGGTCTTCTTGCCGCCCGGCAGATTCTTCTGCGCCATGAACGCAGCTTCGTCCTCGGTGACCTTCATCAAGTCCGCTTTACGGGTCTTGATTGCCGCCGATACAGCGGTGAAGCGAGCGCGGTTAGCGAGCTCCAAGCTGGTCGGCTGAGACGTACGCTTGTACGTATCTGCCTCGCGCACATAAAGACTCGTGCAATTCGGATTGGTGGTTGCAGCGGTGCGGTGAGTACCGATGAGGTAC